>CAZNJE010000021.1:0-72028 GCA_964573295.1 uncultured bacterium
CATCTTTCAGCAGCCTAGACCGCGAAAACGTGGCGTTGCAATGCAACGTTGGGGTTGACTCAGGGAGGGTATTCGAATGCGTGTGCTGTTCCTCTGCAGCGGTAACTCCTGCCGTAGCCAGATGGCCGAGGGATGGAGCCGGGCCTTGCATGACGGGCGGATCGCAGCCTTCTCGGCGGGGATCACCCCCCATGGTCTCGACCCCCGCGCGGTGCGCGTCATGGCCGAGGCCGGCGTCGACATCTCGGAGCAACGCTCGAAGCACGTCTCGGAAATCCTTGAGCTGCACGAGATCGAGCCACTCGATTGTGTGGTGACCGTCTGCGACCATGCGCGCGAGACCTGCCCCGTGTTTCCCGGTCAGGCCAAGGTGATCCACCGCGGGTTCCCCGATCCCCCCGCCCTGGCGGAAGGCCTTGGGGAAGAAGATGCTCTCGAGCAGTATCGAATGGTGAGAGACCAGATCCGGTCTTTCGTGCAGGACCTGCCCAGTGTGCTGGCCACGCCAGCAACCTCTTAGGCGGCGCGCTTCTCCGCTCCGGTCTTCGGCTGCGGCGTTGCGGTCTCCAGCTGCGTTCCGGTCTCCGGCCGCGGCGTTGCGGTCTCCGGCTGCATCTCTCCGGTCGCCGTCTGCGCCGCCTGGCCCCTGGCGGCACGCTTCTCGCGTGCCTGGTGATCCAGGGCCAGCACCACCCATTCATCGAGCAGCTTCGCGAGGCTGTTGCGCACGCCTAGTCTCTGGATCCATCCATCGCGCGGCTTGTAGATATTCAGACTCTCGGGTGAATCCTCATGGCGATGGATGTGACAGAGCAGGTCGGCTGCGTGAACGACGGCGATCGTCACCGGGTCGCCCTCGACCTCCGAAGGCGGCAGGTAGCTGGGGTGATGATGATAGCGGATTGCATCGCAGATCGCCTGCGGCAGTGACCAGGACGATATGAGCCGTGCCCCGATGTGGGCGTGGCCGAGCTGGAATGCTTTGATCTCTTGCTCCAGAACCCCGTGATCGCTGAATCGGGCGTCCGAGTAGAGGGTCTTGGCCGGATCCGGCCACGCGGAGAGGGCAATCAGCTTGCCGACGTCGTGCAGCAACGCGGCCGTGGAGATCTCGTCCGGATTGGGCAGCGAGAACGACTTGGCGATGGCGTAGGCCGTGCGCGAGACGTTGAACGAGTGGTCCCAGATCATGGTCATGCGCGCCTGGGTGTCGTCGTCGAGGCTGCCGGTCGCATCGGTGAGACAGACCCTCCAGATCAGGTTCCGAACCTCAACGTGCCCCATCAACAGGATGGCCCGGAACACCGACCCCACCGGATTCGGGAGGCTGTAGTAGGGCGAATTGACCGCCTTCAGGACATGGGCGGCCAACACGGGGTCGCGCAAGACCAGCTCACTCAGCTTGCGCGGATCACTCTCGCCCCCGTGGAAACTCTCGATGATGCCCTTACGAGCGGTGAGGGTCTCGATGACCCCGCTCGCCTCCTCTAGCACTCCGCCCAGGGCGTGAGCGGAATCGGTAGACGGCTCGGACAGGTGAAGCCCCGCCGGCACGTACGGAACAGCTTCCCAGTCCACGCGCTTCTTGATCGTGAACTGGGTAATCCTCGGCAGCGGAATCGCCGGTCGTGGTGAGAACGGTGCGCGAGAGCTGCCCCGCGCGGGCAATGGGGATGACCGCCGCGAACTAACCTGCTCGGGCGATCCCGATGACCGCCGCGAACTAACCTGCTCGGGCGATCCCGATGGCCGCCGTGAACTAACCTGCTCTGGCGATCTCGGTGGCCGCCGTGAACTGCCGTGGGCCGGGGACTGGGGTGGTCTTCGCGCAGATCCCTCCGATTCGGATCCCGCCTGAGCGTGACGGTAGACGGCGTAGAGAATCAAGGCCAACAGGCCGAAACCGAGCAAACCCGCGATTTGCAGTGTGGTACTCACCTGTGCTCCCGGTTGCGTCCGATTTCCCGACGTCTTGACATCCGACGTCCCGACTTCCCGACGTCCGGGCTGCCCGACGTCCGGGCTGCCCGACATCCGGGCTGCCCGCCGTCCGGAATGCCATACGCTCGGGATGCCATACATCCGGATTGCCGCACGTCCGGATTGCCCGACTGCCCAGTGGGTAGGCCACATAGAGCGCGTCTCCAGCCGTGGCCGCATACTTCAGGGATCGGCGCCAGGGAGAGGTTCCTTGCGCGCGGAACACTCAGTCCACCGCGAAACGGAACGGGATCACCATCGAGGTCGCCACGGGCAGATTCCCCTGCATCGCCGGCCGGAACCGGAACCGGAGCGAGGCGGTCAGCGCCGCCTGCTCGAGCAGGCGGTCGGCCTCGCTTCGAACAATCGCCGCCTCCACGACCTCGCCGCGAGTATCGATGTGGACCAGGACGTCGATGGGACCTTCCCGGCCTGAGAACAACGCCTGAGGCGGATAGCTCGGTTCGACCCGCTCGATCAAGACCGGCGGCTGCTCGGGGAGCGGCCGGTCGCCCCGGCTGCCGACCGGGGGAAGCGGCCGCGGATTGAGTAGAGAGATGCACGGCACCAGACCCGCGCGGCCGGCGGGAAGCTCCCAGGTGGGTTCCAGTTCTTCGAAAACCTCCGGATCCGGGATCCCCGGAGGGGGCGGATCCACACAGACCGGTAGCCACACCAGTTCGATGGACTCGATGGGTTCCATGGGCTCCATGGGCTCGATGGGTTCCATGGGCTCCATGGGCGCCATGGGCTCGATGGACTCGTCGCGGAGTGCCTGCGGCATATAGCCGCCTGCCCACGGTGGTAGCACCAAAGCTGTGGCCGCCATGAGCGCCGCTGCTCCCAAGAGAGCGACCAGCATGCGTTTCGGATGGCTTCCTCTGTCAGTGTCCTGGATCGCGCGACGCATCGCGCGACGGATCGGCGGCATGGACAATACCCCACCTCGCTTTCGGTTGGTTTGCACTGAAGCGCGATTCGGCTTCCTCTCTTCGATGGGGAATCGGACAGGCGGGGATCTGTCCTTAGTATTCATTTGCGGAGTGTTAGGGACTAACCGTCGAAAATGCAGGACAATCCGATGGATCGCACCATTGCCCTTCCCGCTGTTGATGTTGTACACTGTTTGACCTACTAGGCGTTCCCGTTAGTCGATCCACGTTTGGTCGGAGAATTCGCGTTGACGAAGATGCCGCTTTCTGGGCGCCGCGGGCGCCATCGCCGCATCACGCGCAAGGCAATCCTGCGCTGGGCAGGGCTGTCACTTCTCCTGGCTGGCCTCCTGGGTCTGATCGCGTTCGGTGTGCGGAACTGGGCTGCCGAGCAGTGGCACGTCGTCTTCGACATGATCCACCAGGAGGAGCGCGGTTCCACCAATCACACCTGGGGCATAGAGGACGCGCGGGGCAATCGCCCCGGCCTGCACGCCTCTCGCATCGGTCCCGGTGAGTACCAGGCCCGGTGGATGCATGAGAACACCTGGCGGGTCCGTCAGTGGCACGTGGGCGGCGGCTGGGTCACCCACGACTGGGGTCGGCCCGTCGGCATCCGGGATCGGATCGAGCCCGGATCCTTCGAGCTCGCCGTACCGGTGACACAGGCCGATACGCTGCTGGTACGGCTTTTCGGCAACGAGGGACACGTCGACATCGCCGGTGCCGGCTACCGGGACACGAGCGGGGATGGTCGCATCGAACGCCGCCTCGTCCCCCTGGGCATTCTGGAGAACGAGACCCATCCCCCCCTCCTGCTGATTGCCTGGAACGCGGGCGCCGACGCGGGTCGCCGCGGCATCCAGGCCATCGATCTGGACCGTTTGGAACCGGCCTGGTTCTATCCCACCGGTCCGAATCCCTACCAGTGGTCGTTCCGATTCGAGGACCTCGACCACGATGGCGAGCACGAGATTCTCTTCTGTCTACCCACGTCGATGCAGGGCCGCAGTGCCGGATCCACCGATGATCGCCACTCCTGGGTCGTCGCGCTCGAACCGGATGGCCAGGAGCTGTGGGCCCACCGCCTGAGCGGTGCCTACGGATCGCCGGCCTGGGCGGAGGCCGTGACACCGGCACCCGAAACCAGCTACGTGGCGGCGGTCGCGAAACGCTTTCATTCCGGGGACACAGATCAGATCCTTGCGGCCGACACCTTGTTCGTCGTCGCTGCCGACAAGGGTAGCCCGACTGCCTACCGGCCGCTCGACCGCCAGCCCTGTGGTCTGGCGCGCTTCTCGAACACTCATCTGCTGCTGACCCACTACGACGGCACCTTTGAAACGTATGCGGTCGGAGCCGACGGACAGCTTGCACGTACCGCTGCCGACTCCTTCGTGGTGGGCGCCGAACGGCTCAGTGCCTCTGATCTCGACGGCGACGGCCGGTGTGAGATCGCCGCCCTGGGGCGCGGCCCCGATGGCGTGGAACTGCTCCTGGTCGATCAAGAGCTTCGCCTGCGGGGACGCAAGCAGCTCGAGACGATGAGCTACGGCGGCGCGCGACTCTCGTTCCTGCAAGCGCGCCACGAGACGCCGCCGCTGCTGCTGGTGGGGGCCGGCCCCTATACGATCACCTTCGCCCCGCGAGTCGTCCGCGGGCAGACCTACCGGCTCGCCAGTGCGTTCCTGGCACTGCCGGGCATCTGGTGGCCAGGGGGCGCCTTGCTGGCGGGTGCTGGGATGGCGGCGCTTTCGGCCGCGCGGCGTCTGCGCGTCAAATGGCGGCAGCTGCTGGAGACGTGGTCACGGCGGCAGCAAACGAGTCCGACGCCCGTCCGCACCCGCGTGCTGCGGGTCGAGTTCGAGCGTCACATGCACAAGATGCACCATGGGTCCTCCTGTGCGATCACCATCCTCAAGATGGCCTGGGGCAATCTGGAGAACGCGGCGGAGGATGAACGCCCTCAGGCCCTCTATCGCAGCCACCTCCTGGCAAACTGGGAACAGCTCGACTGGGTGGGTTGGATGCAGATTGACGAAGCGCTTTCGTTGGCCCGAGCGCTCGGGGTCGCTCCCGACCGGTGCGCGCGCATCGAAGAGAGCGCCGAGGTGATCGCCCGCGAATGGCCCGCGCTGCTCGAACGAACCTGGGATGCCGGCACCGTAGCGGCCGCCCGCAAGGTGCTCAGCCCGGCCCTCGAGACCCTGGCCGCCGATCTCGAGTCGTTCCGCCTCTGGACCCAGCACGACTTGCACCAGCGCGCAACGCACGAGCTGCGCGCGACGCTGCGCGCGCTCGAGCAGAACGTGGCTACCGGTGACCAGCCCTTGGTCGTCGAGATTGCCCCCGAAGCCGACCGGCTGTGGATCCGGGCCGTGCCGGGCGACGTGCACTTCATGGTTGAGAACCTGGTGGCCAACGCCTACCGTGCGCTCGAGAACGGGCCCGGGCGCGTCACCGTGCGGGCCTTTCCGCTGAACGCCTTCCTGGTCGTCGAGGTGGAAGATGACGGTTGCGGTATTGCGCCCGAGGCTCACGAACAGATCTTCGCGCACAAACGCCCCCGCGGCGACGGCCACGGTACGGGACTGGTCGCCTCCCGCCGTATGGTCCGGGATCTGCACGGCAACCTCGAGCTCCTCGGCAGCGAGGTGGGCGAGGGTACCACGTTCGCGCTGTTCCTGCCCCTGGTGTCGGCGCCGCCCGACCCGTTCGAGCCGTCCGCGGAGGAGACCCGCACGGATCGTGTGAACGGCTCCATGGGACACCCAGGACGGTACCACTCCGGTGAGGTGGAGGAGATGCCATGAGAACCCTCAGACCCGCCGGTGGGGATTCGGCGTCTCCGACCCGCGAGCCCAAACCGCGACTGCTGATCGTCGACGACGATGAGCAGTTCTGCCAGATGATGCGCCTCGAGGTGGATGCCGATCATCATCTCGACGAGGCCCACTCGGCTGCGGAGGGCTGGCAGAGAGTCCTGCAGATCAATCCCGATGTCGTTCTCCTCGACGTCGGGATGGAGACCAAGGACGCCGGCCTCGGCTTGCTCCGGAAGATTCGGACACTGCCCACGCCACCGGCGGTGGTCATGATCACCGAGCACGACGACGTGAGCACGATCGTCAGCTCCATGCAGGGCGGCGCGGTCGAGTACGTGACCAAGCCGCCTCGCCGGAAGACGCTGCGCCAGGCCATCGAACGCGGGATCGAGAACCGACGCCTGCGGATGGAACTGGCGCTGCAGTCCGAGCGGCTTCCCGCCCTGGCGCGGCAAGCCATCATCGCCCGCGCTCCCCGCATGCAAGAGGTTCTGAAACGTGTCGAGAAGGCCGCGCGAACCGATGTCCCGGTCATCCTCACCGGAGAGACCGGGACGGGTAAGGACCTGATGGCGTATCAGATCCACGCGCGAAGCCGCCGCAAGGCCGGCGAGTTCGTTCCCTTCAGCTGCAATCGCCAGAACGAGAGCCTGGCCCTCAGTGAGCTGTTCGGCTACGAACAAGGTTCATTCACGGGGGCCGTCCAGCGACGGCAGGGCGCCCTCGAGAAGGCAAACGCCGGTACGCTGTTTCTGAACGAACTAGGCGAGTGCCCTCCCCGGCTACAGGAGATGCTCCTGAGCGCCAACCCGGACAGTCCGCACGGTTACGAACGCGTCGGGGGCACGCGATTCGAGTCCGACTTTCGCCTGGTCGCGGCCACCAGCCGCAATGTCACGCGCATGCGGCAACAAGGCCTGCTGCGGGATGATCTGTACAACCGCGTGGCTGGGTTCTGGATTCATATCCCGCCCTTGCGCAATCGTCCGGATGACATCCTCCCCCTCGCCCGGTCCTTTCTGGAGACCGCGTGTATGAAGGCCGATCTGGACCCGAAGACGTTCGCTCCAGCCACCGCCGAGGCGCTGTTGCAGCACGAGTGGCCGGGCAATGTGCGCGAACTCGGCAATGTCGTCGAGGCGGCGGTGACCGAGTGCGTCACGGGCACCACGATCGAACCCTGGCATCTGACCGGACTCTACCCGCCGGCTGGCGAACCGGTGCTGCCGTACGAGGAGATGAAACAGCGAACCGTCCGATCGCTCCAGCGCCGGTATCTTCACGAACTCCTCGCCGAAGCCCGCGGGAACGTGCAAGAGGCCGGCCGCATCAGCGGGGTCGCCATCGGAACGCTGTACCGCTGGGCCAAGGAGTACGGGATCGACCCGGACGCCTACCGAGACGGAACCGGGGTGTGAGGGGAGTGAGGGGAGTGAGGGGATCACAGTCGATCGAACGGCACGCGATTGCACGGTAGCCTGCGTTCACCCAGCACCATCAGCTGATTCGGGTGCCGGGGTGACGCACGTCCCCCCCTAGGCTGCTAAAGAGCAGAAACCGTGCCGGTGGCATATTTCGGGGCTCCATTTGATCGAAGTCTGTAAGCTGCATTCGGAGAAACAATTGCTGGGACTGCTATTCCGGTCCCGTCCTTCCGCGGCGGCCCAGGATTCTCCTGAATGTGAGGACTGGGCGGGCCTTCTTTGTAATTGTCTGTTCTGAATGGCGTTACGGTCGAACACGTATGTGAGACCGGAACCGTTGCCGACGCCATGTCGCCCTCCGGCGACCGGCAACCGGCTGTCCGCAACGGGCGCCCGGCAACCGGCGCCCGGCAACCGGCGTCCGGCATGCGGCGTCCGGCATGCGGCGTCCGGCGTCCGGCTCGCGGAGCCGGCCGGTCAGAAAGTCGTAGATAGAAGGAGGATTTCATGGCTGCCGAGGAGAGAGCCATGTCCACATCCCGGCGGGCATTCCTGAGAACCCTGGGGCTGGCGGGCGCCGCGGGCGCCGTCGCCTCGATGCCCGAAGCGAAGGCGTCTTCGTCCGAGAATGAGCTCGTCACCGTACTCGACATCGGTACGTGCATCGGGTGCGGTGCCTGCGTCGAGGCCTGCCACGAGGCTAACGCGGGCAAGTATCCCGACCCGCGGAAGCCCTACCCCAAGATGTACCCGAGCCGGGTCAAGGTGGCCGAGTGGTCGGACAAACGCGACATCATCGACCGGCTGACACCCTACAACTGGCTCTTCCTCCAGCATGCCGAGGTAGAGTATCAGGACAAGACCTACGAACTCTCAATCCCGCGACGCTGCCTGCACTGCACCAACCCGCCCTGCGCCAATCTCTGCCCCTGGGGTGCCGCGCGCAAGCAACGCAATGGCATCGTCCGCATCGACGAGGAGATCTGCCTCGGCGGCGCCAAGTGCGCGGACGTGTGCCCCTGGGACATCCCCAAACGACAGACCGGGGTGGGCCTCTACCTCGACCTGCTGCCCTCCTTCGCCGGCAACGGCGTCATGTACAAGTGCGACCGCTGTTACGATCGCGTCGAGCGCGGCGTCGTCCCCGCCTGCATCGAGGCCTGCCCGGTAGGCGCGCAGCGTATTGGCCCGCGCCGCGAGATGGTCGCCTACGCACACGAACTCTGCGCGCAGACGAACGGCTTCCTCTATGGCGAGATTGAGAACGGCGGCACGAATACCCTCTACGTCTCTCCGGTCCCGTTCGACCTGATCAACGAGGCGATCGAGAAGGGACCCGGCAAGCCGCACATGGCCCCGGTCGAAAACCAAATGGGAACAGCGGAAAATCTCTCGTGGGTATTGCTGGTGGCCCCGCTGGCCGGCGCCGCCGCCGGGCTACTGAAGACCGGCACGCGCCTGCTGAAGGCCTCGGAGAGCCCAGGCGGCGAGCAGGCGGGCACGACCGCCGAGCAGGAGACAGGCACGACCGCCGAGCAGGAAACAGGCACGACCGCCGAGCAGGAGGCCCGCGATGATCGCTAGACTCTTCCCCCGCTGGCTGACTGTTGCGATGGGCCTCGTGGTCGGCGCGCTGGCGCTCAGCGGGTTCGGCCAGATGCCGATCTTCAAGCGCTACTACGTGGCCGACATCCCGGGAATGGCATGGTTGGCCGCCTACTATGTTACGCATACGATCCACTATGTCGGGGCAATCATCTTTCTCGGGCTGCTGGCCTACATGGTCGTCGTCTACTTGCGCAGCCGTACAGTGGGCGTCAGGATCACGCAATCGGGGGCCCTGCGCGCCGGCGCGGTGACTATTATCGCGGTCACCGGAATCCTCCGCGTGCTCAAGAGCCGGCCCGACGTCTACCTGGGAGCGAACATCGTGTTCGCGATCGATCTGGCACACCTGGGCGGCGTCATGCTGTGGGGACTCCTGGCGTTGGCCGCGGCGATCGCCCGACGCCGGCCCTATGTCCGTGTGTAGAACGGGCGGCTGTCACGTAGAAGGATACGGCGCGACAGCAAGAGGCCGGCTGTGGGAACATCGGAAAGGAGCGAATCATGCACATCCACATCCGTGCCAGATCACTGGCGCGTGGGCGGGCCATGTGTGTCGTCGCAGCGATCGTGCTGCTGACCGCAGCCGCCGCGCTGGCGCCTATTGCCGCGGCGACGCCCACTGCCGCGCTGACGCCCACTGCCGCGGCGCAGACCGAAGAGGAGGTCTCGAGCTCGACCATCGAAACCCTACCCGGCCCCGAGCGTGTCGGCGGGGAGGGCCTCTTCGGCCTCCTCCAATCGCGCCGCTCGCTTCGTAGCTTCACCGACGAACGCCTCACGCCCGGCGAGATCGGGCAGCTGCTGTGGGCCGGGCACGGCACGACCGGCACCGACCGGTTCACCCATCATACGATCCCTTCGGCGGGAGCCCTCTACCCGATCGAGCTGTTTCTCCTCGACAGCCGCGGGGTAGCTCGCTACCACCAGGCCGACCATGCTTTGGTCTGGCAAACGCGGGACGATCAGCGCAGCAACCTGGCTCGCGCCTGCCTCCAGCAGATGTGGGCCGCCGATGCCCCCGCCATCATCGTCGTGGCGGGTGTACCCGAGCGGACCACCACCAAGTACGGGGACCGGGGAGAACACTACGTGCGGATCGAAGCCGGTTGCGTGCTACAGAACCTGTTGCTGACCGCGACCGAGCTGGAACTGGGAGGCACTCCGATCGGGGCCTTTCGGGACGAGGAAGTTTCCGGTTTGTTGCAGCTACCTCCGGGCTGGGAGCCGCTGCTGGTCGTGCCGGTGGGTCACGCCGCGCCCTAGCGTGAACCGGGACCACCCCCGCCGCCAGGTCGCTCGAGCCGCGGCCTGGTGGTCGAGTCGCCGGTGGTCGAATCGTCACCGGGTGACTGGCCTCTGGCGGTCGAAGACAGGCTGGAGTAGAGTGGCGGGCAGAGGATCGATTCACCCTCAACGCAAGGGAGGCACCACGATGTTCTACAAACAGTTCACGGACGTGCCCTCCAAGCCAGTGGCCATGGAAGGAGCCGCTGACGTCACCATCCGTGAGGTCTTCACCGAACGAGACGGCACCCCCACCTTCCAGCTGCGCATCTTCGATGTGGCGCCCGGTGGCCACACCCCCCTGCACCAGCACGACTACGAGCACGAGATCTTCGTGCTGGCCGGCCAGGGAGAGGTCACGCTCGGCGAGCAGGTCCATGACATCGAACCGGGGAGCACCGCACTCGTCCAACCCAATCTTCTCCACCAGTTCCGCAACCCTGGCGAGGCGCCCTTGCTCTTCATCTGTCTGATTCCAAATCGTGAGTCGCATTGATGGTCGAAGGTCGCGATCACCAAGCCGGTCCCCCGCCTTCGCCTTCGTCGTGGCCACCACCTCCCTCCCCCGCCACACGGCCGGGGCTGGGCGAAGCCGTGTTGCTGCTGCTCTTGATGGGCATCACAACCATGATCGCGGTCACGGCCCTCTTCCTGGGCGACGAGCAACGGGATCTCGACATGCTGCTCATGGGCATTCTCGAGGTCTTGGCCATCACTCTCGTGCTGCTGGTTGGTGTGCGCCGCGTCGGGTTGCCGACCACACGGGTTCTGGGATTGCGGGCCGTCCCGCTCTGGCTGTGCCTTATCGCGGTACCGCTGGCAATGGCCGTGGGCACCGTCAACTCGGCCCTGGAGGCACCGGTACGCAACGTGATGCCGATCCCCGAGGAACTCCTGCTCGAGCTGGTCACCCTGCTCTATCCCGAGACGACGCTCGACTGGGTGCTGATCCTCCTCCCGACGGCCTTGCTGGTGCCGGTAGGGGAAGAGCTGCTCTTCCGCGGGCTGCTCTTGCGCGGCTTCCTGCTGCGATACGGAGCCACGCCAGCGCTGGCGCTGACCTCGCTGCTATTCGCGCTCGTTCACCTGAATCCTTGGGCTTTCGCCGGCTACTTCATCGTCGGGTGGGTGCTGGGGTGGCTCGTGCTGCGGTCCGGCAGCGTGTGGCCAGCGATCATCCTGCACGCATCTTACAATGCTCTGGCGGTCATCCAGACCAAGACGCTCATCGATGGGCCGCCCACACTCGAATCGATCCGTGCCGCATCCGAGAGCTGGTGGGACGCACCGGTGACCATCGTCATCTCAGCGCTTGCGTTGGTCCTCATGGTTCTGCTAATCGAGTCTCGAAGCCGCCAGGATCACCCCTGGGTCATCGACGAGATCTCCTTCGGCCGATAGGCGCCGGGCCGAAGGACGCCGGGCCGACGGGCGCCGGGTCGAGGGGTGTCCGGCCGAAGGGCGCCGGGCCGACGGGCGCTTGCCGACGGCCGTCCGGCCGATCAAGCCGGGTCAACAAGGGAGCTCATTTCTTAGGAGGTGTCTCATGGAATCATCCCCCAGTGCGCAATACAACGATAGCTCTCCGGTACTCTCCCTCACCGTCGAGGAGTTCAAGGACCTGGTCGCCCGCGTCGTGCGAGACGACGAAGAGATCGACGTCGAACTCGCCGGGCGTTTCGACGGTGGCGAACTCATCGTTCGGCCCAACCGCCCGGACCTCCAGGAGAAGGTCATCCCCATCGATAGCTTCTTTCACAAGATCGTGATGCTCCGCGATCGGTTGCGGGTTCTGGAGCAGAAGATCAACAGCAACAGCAAGCTCAGCGACAGTGACAAGGTGGAACTGCAGCAGTTCATCACTCGCATCTACGGGTCGCTCACGACATTCAACATCCTCTTCCAGTACCGGGACGATCAGTTCCGGGGGCAGAGCGGGCGGGGGTAGCCGATTCCCGGCGACCTTCACATTCCGCTAGACAGAATCTCCTGGGAGCCCAAAAATGGGGCCCGGAGTAACCGGGATGATGACCGGGATGATGACCGGGGCGATGACCGGGATGATGACCGGGGCGATGACCGGGGCGATGACCGGGGCGATGACCGGGATGATGTGTCTTGGTCGTGGACATCTACGAAGGAGGTTTCAATGAGAGGCTCCCAGGGGGTGGTGATCTGTCTGTTGGCCGCAGCCATGCTGCTCATTGCTGGCTCGGCTGAAGCACAAAGCAAGTCGCGGTTCGGCGTGGGCTATGCGGTCACGCACTATGACCCCACCTTCGACATCACATTCCACATGCCCAAGTTCGTGTTTCAGTCCGACGTGTTTACCGCCGGGGGCGGATTCCAGCTGCACTCGGGGGAGGATCTCACGAACTTCATCCTGGAATTCGATTTCGCGGCCAAGGCGATCAAGCACCGGTCGGGGAGCATCAACTTCGGCGGCCAGATGCACCTCATGACCGACGGCATCGTCAGCCAGAATGCCCAGGGCAAGATCGAGAAGGACGCCATCTTCGGCTTCGGAGGCTTCGCGGAAGGCATGGTCGAGGTGGCCCCGAATATGAGCGTGAGCGCGCGAATCTACCCATTCCAGATCGCGAGCGGAGGCGACGCCACCCGCTTCGCCCTGCTGAGCGCCGGCGCCACGATCTCCTACCTCTTCTAGGTCACCCTCTCCTGGGAGGGTCGCGGGGAGACCGGACGCCGGTCTCCCCCGCCATCGCAGCTTCTTGTGCGCACGCCGCCGTTGCCAGATCCACCGCTGCGTGGCGGCAAGGGTTGCCTTTCGAACTGACTCTCCCCCAACCACTTGGACGTTTCGACTACCGAGAGGGCTCGCGGCGGGCGCGCTACCCAGAGGCTCTCGGCGAGCGCTGGAGGGGAAGGCCGAATTCTCGACCGAACCCTCGACCGAACCCTCGACCGGACCCTCAACCGGATCGTCTGCCTTGCAGGAAGCGCCCAACCCACCGTTGAAACCCACCGCCAAGAGCGCTATGATGGGACGGTTCTATCTTGAAATCGACTTCATCCCCGTTTTTGGGGACAAGGGGGGGGCATGTCAGACTGGAAAGCCCACTTGGAGGAGCTGCTGAATCCGGAAAACGCCTCGGCGTCCAGTCCGGACGCCGAGGCGCGCACAGCCGCCCAAGATATCCTCGATGAGGCCTCCGCTTCTAACGAAACGGAGGCCTTACTGCAAGAGCTCGATACGAGGTATCCGCTCCGCAGCCAGCAGGGACATCTACAGCCCCTGCCGGCCTACCTGCGAAGTCACCTCATGATGCGGCTCGATCGCAGCGAGGAAGCATTGCTCACGTTGCTGCCGCTGTGCGAGAAGATCGAGCAGGAGGGGAAGTGGGCCGTGCTGAACGCGCTGGCCTCCGAGGCGCTGGCGTTGCAACCCCACATCGAACTAGCCCGCTACCTGGCCAAGGCGGCCGAGGAAGGCGGCGTTGGTGAGGTACCCGAGGAAACCCTCGAGCATGCGCTGGACCTGTTCCCCGACGAGCATCGCCTCTGCTGGCTGGTGGCCGAGAAGCTCGAGGATGCGGGCGAGACCGAGAAGGCCCTGGGTCTCTTCACTGGCTGTCTCCCAGCCCTGATCGACGCCCGTGAGCGCGAGAAGGTCGAGGAGGTCTTCCTCCGTCTGGAAGATTGTGAGGACAGCGAGACCCTCCAGACGATGATGCACGCCTGCATGCGGCTCTTCGGGGTCAAGGAATACAAACTCGGCGACTCCTACCTGGAACCGCTACTTCCAAAGATCAAGTCCGTCGGTTTGGCCGGCGAGGCCTGGCGCATGCTGACCAAACTGCTCCCGAAAGCGGCCCCGGAGAACAACCTGCGCAAGCACCTGCTCGCGGTCGCGCCCGATGCTTTCCCCGGCGTGGACGGCGTGGCCGATCTGCTCACCCGTAGCGGCTTGCTTGATCCGTCGGTCAAAGTCGACCAGGCGCTCAAGAAGCTCAATCAGCTCTTGGAGTTCGCGCCCGGCTACTACGTGCTGCACAGCAGCTTTGGCCCCGGCCACATCCAGGTGCGCGAGGACGACGCCCTGATCATAGACTTTCCCGACAAGCCTGGGCATCGCATGTCGATGAAGATCGCGCGCAATGCTCTGCAGGTCATCCCGGCCGACGACTTGCGCGTCCTGTGGGCCAACGAACCGGAGAAGGTCAAGGCCATGGCGCGGTCGGACAAGACCGGTTTGGCCTATCTGGCCATCCGCGAGCTCGGGGGCAAGACCACCACCCAAGAGCTGCGCCGGCGCCTGACCCCCGACATCATCAGCACCTCGAGCTGGAGCACGTGGTGGAAGGACGCCCGCACGCTGATGGAGGAGGACGACCGCTTCGACTTCAGCGAGAGCTTCAAGCAAACCTACGGCATCCGCCTCCCGGGCGCCGACGATCACGAATTCGAGCTGCCGCGGCTGGACCGGCGACGCGGCATCCGCGCCAACCTGAACCTGCTCCGCCGCTTTCTGGATCAACACCCGCAGCACACCGAGACGGCCGTGCGCATGTACACGCCGGTCCTGATCCGTTGGATGCGCGAGGAGCGCACACATCCCGAGGCGGCTGTGGCTGTCTGCCTCACGCTGGATCGCTGGAAGCGTCTAGATGTCGCGGACCTCGACCGCAGCCTGAAGCGCCTCCTGGAATCCGGGGCGGAAGCCAGCTCCTTCGCCGACGAAGACAGTCAGCGCCTGCTGGCCACCCGCGCGATGGAACTCGAGGGCTATGAGCGCGACGCCATCTACTTCGCGATGGGATCGCGATACGGTTCCATCCGTGAGGTTGCACTGACCAAGCTTCGCGCGCAGCCCGAGGAAGGCAACCGGCTGCTGACCGAGCTGCTCGCCCGGCCCGAGGAGCGGCCGAATACGGCGCAGTCGATCATCCAGAACGTCATGGCCGACGAGTCCGAGCGCGAGCCATTCTTCCCATCGGTCTGGCGGGGGGCGCTCTCGCTCGCCCGTCTCGTCGAGCGCACCGGACGCGATTCGTTCCGCGAGCAGATCATGCGTCTGTTCAAGCCGAACAGCCAGCTCGCCGATGCGCTTCGCGATGCGCCGGTTCCCGACGACATCCCGTTCTTGCTCGAGGATGCGCTGAAGCGCTGGCGCCAATCGGAGAACTACCTCTTCCCCATCCTCGATTTCTTCGAAAGTGCGGGGCTCGAAGAAACGGTGAGTGCCGTTCGTGACAGCCGCTCGCTGGCCACCAATCGCTTGCTCATGCAACAGCAGCATGAGGGACATGCGTTCGATGGCTATTACCTGACACGCGCCACCTACCACCGGCTGGAGGAAGAACGCAACCAGCTCGCCTTCGAGCTGAAGACCAGCGTGGCGCAGGCCATTCAGAAGGCACGCGAACACGGCGACCTCAGCGAGAACGCCGAGTACGATGCGGCCAAGGAGAAGCAGGCAAACTACCACGCGCGGATCCATCAGATCGACGCCCAGCTGAGCCGCGCCAACCTCATCGAAACGGTCGATGTGCCCGACGGGGTCGTCGGTCCCGGATCGTTGGTCGACCTGAAGGTCGTCTCGAGCGCCGGCCCCAACGGCATCAAGAGCCTACGCTATTGGCTCCTGGGCGAGGGCGACTCCGGCGACAGCGAAGAGGTGATCTCCTGCACGGCCCCAGCCGCAAAGAAGCTGCTGGGCCACCGTGTGGGCGATACGATCGAACTCGAGAGCGATCAGGGGCCGTATCAGGTTGAGATCGTGGCCACTGAGAAACGCTTGCCGGAAGAGCACTCGGCGGGGAAGGCGTAGGACGCCCACGTAAACGCCCGCGCCCACGCCCGCGTAAGCGCCTGCGCCTGCGCCTGCGCCCGCGCCCGCGTGAGCGCCGGCGTCCGCGCAGGCGTCCGTGCCGGTGAATCTGCAAGAAGGGAGTGATGTTGGACCGTCGTCCAGGCGTACTCTTCGACTTCGACGGTACTCTGGTGGACACCTTCGGCGGTATCGTCGAGGGTGTTCAGCGTATGCGGGCCCGGTTGGAGGCCGGCCCGCTGCCGTTCGGGGAAGCCAAGCGCCACATCGGCTGGGGCATCAAGAACCTCGTCGGCCAGTGCCATCCCCGGTTGGACGCACTTCGTCCCGATGAGCTTCCCGCCGACGGCTCGCCGCTGCCGCTGGAGGAAGCACTGCTGCTGGAGACCGTCGAGCTGTTTCGTGCCGAGTACCAGCAATGCCAGATGCACGAAACGCACGCCTATGAGGGCATCCCCGATCTGTGCGACGAGCTGGCCGGGAGCGGCGTGGCCCTGGCGGTGGTCAGCAACAAACCCGAGCGTTTCGTCCGGTACATCATGGCCGCGCTCGGCCTCGCCGACCCGTTTGCCTTGGTTCTGGGCGGCGACTCCCTCCCCACACTGAAGCCGCACCCGGCACCACTGCTCCACGTCATCGACACACTGACTATCGACCGCAAACGGTGCGCGATGGTGGGCGACAGCGATCTGGACATCCGGGCGGCGCTGGCCGCCCAGCTGCCTTCTATCGCCGTAGGCTGGGGGATCCAGCCACCCGAGCAATTGCGCCAAGTCCGCCCGACCCACCTGGTCGAGACCACCACCGCCTTGCGAGAGCGGCTAGGGAGCGTGCTGGATCCATCGAGTTAGGGGCGTCCCCCGCAGCCGGACGGGACGGCTGAGCGCCCATACCTCAACTTGCTGATCTCAACTGGTCAACTGCTCGATCTCAACAGGTTGATCTCAACTTCTCGATCGCGCCTGGTTGACCTCAGTTGGTCTACCTCAACTGGTCGATCACCTCACCATCTTCCATGGGGAAACGTCCCAGACTACGCTTGGAGAAAATGAGTTTCCCATCGGCGAGGACCTCAAAGACACCGCCCGAGCTGGGGATGAGTTGCGAATCGATGCCCAGTTCCTTCCGGATAGCGTCCGCCAAACTGACGGCGCGGGGTTCGTAGTTTCATTCCATGCAGTATTCGATCGAAACCTTCATCCACTCCTCCTTCGGTTCGTCTTGCTCTCTTGCTCTCTTGCTCTGACGCCGCATGATAACGCACCTGAAATCCATCTACCACTCCCGGCGCCTTTCGGGTCCGGCAATGCTCCGCTCTTCCCTTGGTCCCAGCGCCGGAGTAGGCTGGTGCCGTCATGACGAACCCAATGCCACAACCTCAACAAAGTCGCGCTTTCGGACGTGTGCTCGTTCTCGGGGCAACCGGTATGATCGGAGCCCACATCGTGCGCGCCTGTCTCGAGCGCGGCTGGGCTACGCGCGCCCTCGTCCGCGCCACGAGCGACCGGCGCAACTTGGATGCTCTTCCGGTCCAGATTGCCGAGGGGGATCTGCGCGATCCCGCCTCGATCGCTCGCGCCCTGGAGAACTGCGATCTCTTGCTGCACGCTGCGGCCCCGTATCCGCGAAGGCATTTCGGCAAAGCCGCGCTGATCGCCTCGGCCCGCGAATCGATGCAGAACCTGCTCGCCACCTGGGCGGCTCATTGCCGCGTTCTGGGACGCGGGCGAATGGTCTACGTGAGTAGCGTGACGACCCTGAATCCGGTGCGCGACAGTGCGCCCTACTTCGAGCTCAAGCAGATGCTGGAAACGCTGGCGATGGAAGCCGCAGATCCAGGTAGGACCGGTGCAAGGGGCGGCACCGAGGTGGGCACCAAGGCCCGTGCCAAAGCCAGCTCCGAGGCCGGCTCGGAGGCCCGCTCCGAGGCCCGCTCCGAGGCCCGCTCCGAGCCCCGCTCCGAGGCCCGCTCCGAGCCCCGCTCCGAGGCCCGCTCGGAGGCCCGTGCCAAGGCCGGCTCCGAGGCCGGCAAAGACATCGTGGTCGTCAACCCCACATTCTGCATCGACGAGTTCGATACGAATCTGACGACCGCTCAACTCCTCCTGCCCCTCGCGCGGCGTCAGTTGCCGGCCTACCTGCCCGGCCGGCTCAACGCGGTGGCCACGCGCGACGTGGGCGTAGGCGTGGCGCTCGCCGCCGAGCACGGACATTCGGGATCACGCTATGTCTTGGGGGGCGAGAACCTCACCAGCGGTGCGCTCCTCGAGCGCTGCGCACGCGTGGCCGGGGTACCCGCACCCCGGCGAACGATGCCGATCCCGCTGGCCGAGGCTCTGAGCATGGTGACCGAGGTGGTTGCCTATGCAACGGGAACGCGGCCGCTCTTTCCCATGACCGGCATCCGCATGATCAAGCACGGGCAGGCGGTCGACATCCGCACCACACGCGAAGAGCTCGGCTACGAGCCGAGCTCCCTTGATGAGGCCATCGGCCGGGCCTACGACTGGTACCGGCGCGAGGGGTGCTTGTAGCGCGTTCGGCGTGCACTGCCCGCCCGCCGTATGTGGCTGGTATGGCGGAGGCCGTGCCGTGAGTGCCTTCGGTCTCTGCTCCTAGGCAACCTCCTCACCTTCATCGCTTGCCTCTGCCGGATAGTAGTAATCCAAGCAAACCGGACACAGGCCATGACTGACCGGCGCGGGCGCCTTGGCTACCCAGGCGGGAATCCAATCCCAACGGTTCGCATCCCGAGGAACGCTGATGCGCCGGCAGTGGGCGCACTGGTGGATGAACCCGTCTTCGTCGGCGTAGCTCGGGGAATCGGGCGCATGCGAACGGCGCAGAAGGGGATCGTGCGGCGTCTCGACCACGAGCGAGTTGACGATCAGGACACCGCCCTGTTCGCCCAGCGGATAGGCCCGCTGATGGAATCGGCGAAACGTCTCCGCGCTCGAGCACTCGTACTCGTGTTCCCAGACCGAGCCGCCGCTCATGCACTGCCGCAGGGCGTCTTCATAGAACGCCCGCAAACAACCGGGAAGCACCTCCAGCCAGTTGCTTCCCAAACCCCACCGGCGCTCGATCAACCTGAGGGCGCCATTCTGCTGTGCGAAGCTCCGGTAGCCTTCGTTGTAGTAGGCCAGCGTCAGGTCCGAATCGAGCGCGTAAATCGAGCCCGAATGGGTGTCGAGCTCATCGAGATCGTACCCCGCCAGATGTGACTCAAAGCCGTCTCGGCAATCGGCCATGCCGATCCCCTTTCGTGGAGTGCGAATGACCAGCTCGCGACAGCCAGCCGGTCCAAGCATGTCATCCCAGTTCCCCAAATCGGCATCGCGGCAGGACGGCTTGAAATCGCCCGCAGCGGTGCGGGGAGGATGGTGGATTTCACCCAGTCCGAAGCGCTGCCGAACAGGTCAATCCAGCCGCGCAGTCCAAAGCTGCACAATGAGCCAACCTGGCGAGATGGGGCTGCCCAGTAGGATGGGGCTGCCCAGTAGGATGGGACTGTCCGATGCGATGGCACCATCCGGCGAAATCGCCCCAGCCTGCAAAACGGGCCAGGCGCGTGAACGCCCGGCCCGTCGGGTTGTCGATGTTGTGCGATCACAGGACCCGTCCGCTCTCGATCGGTCCTGCTCTCCTGCCCGGGTCAGCCCCGCGCAGCTACCAGCCGCCGGTCTAGCCCGTTGGTCTAGCCGACGATACTACCGCAGGACCATCACCTTGCCCGAGAGCGACTCGCTGCTGGCATCCAGACGGTAGAAGTACACACCGCCCGAGGTCGGCTGGCCGGCCTCGTCCCGTCCGTCCCAGCTCAGGGTGTGATAGCCGGCTTCCACCTGACCGGAGACCAGGGTGCGCACCAGGCGACCACTCATGTCGTAGACGCCCAGATGCGCCGCGCCCGTCTGCGGCAATCCGAAGCTGATCGTGCTCGCGCTGTGCAGCGGGTTCGGCGTCGCCGGCGCCAGTTGCAGGCGACTGGGCACACCCGTGCGGTCGTTGACATCCGAGTAGTCGGCCGTGATGAGCGTCACGGGAACCATCGCCCGGCCACCGTTCGACTGGACGGCGATGCCGGCCTCGTGCGTGCCGAAAGCGAGCCCTTCGGTATCGACGGTGACCTGAACCTCGACGCTCTCTCCATAGGGAACCTCGAGGTAGCTGGGGTCGAAGCTCATCCACGGATTGAGCATGGGGGGACTCATCGAGAGGCGGGCCTCCAACACCGAGCCCTCCATGCCCACATTCGAGATCGTCAAGAAATCGGTCTGCTGCTCACCCATCGGTACGTAGAAGGTGAACTCGCCCGGCTCGGCGAAGAGCGCCGGCACGAGCGGCTCGCCCACCGAGAGCTCGACCGCGAAGACGTTGCGGTTGAAGTGGGTCACGGTAAGGGTCACCGTCTCCTCGGGCAGGGTGCCCACCACGGGGATCTCGGCGTAGCCGGAGGCGTTGGTGACGGCCGAGCCCAGGTAGATGCCGTCCTTGCTCAGGCCGCACAGCGCGCCTTCCACGCCCGGGACGGTCAGGCCATAGGTGGTCGCGTCCGGGTCGATCGTGTCCTCGTACTCGACGGTGAGATCGATCGGCGTGGCGGTGCGCACGCGCAGAGACGGATCGCCGAAGATCGTCCAGTTCTTGAACTCGCTGATACCGTTGTAGCCGTACTCATCGATCATCTGACAGGAGCCGCTGAAGCAGAGCGCGCCCCAGGTGTACTTCGCCTCGGCGACCAGGAGATCGGCCGTCTCGTCCTGCGCCGACATCGGCGGCGCCCATTGCATGTTGACCGTCGAGGCGTAGATGCCCACCGCCCCGGTCGGTTCGCCGGAGTGGCTCGCCTGCATCCAGGCCTCGGCGAAGCAGGTGCTGCTGTACTGGAAGGCGCCGTTGACGCAAGCCACCGACACGATCACCGGCAACATGTTGTCGTTGGTGAGCGCGTTCACGTGGTTGTTGTTGAAGCCGGTCGTCGACCAGGAGGTCGAACTGCCGTGACCGCAGTAGTTGATGATCGAGCGGCCGGCGTTGACGGCCGCGGCCACGTCGGAAGCGTTGGCGCCATAGATCGCATAGAGGCGATCCACCTCGTCGTAGGTGAAGCCCAGCAGGTCGTCGCGGATGTTGTCGATATGTACCCAGTCGGCCTCGCCGTCATCGCCGATGCCGGCGCCCTCCGCCGAACCGATCCCAACACCTTTCTGGTACCAGCCGGCCGCCTGCGGCAGCGACTCGTACTCGACAAACTTCGTGACCTGCAGGGCCACGGCCCCCAGGTCCTGGGCGCTGATGCGGCCGATGAAGATATCCGGGTAGTTGTCGCTGCCGGCCACCAGCGCGTACATCGGATCGGCCGGAGCGCCAGCGTTCGAGAGCGACGGAATCTGCGGCAAGTCACCAACGAGCAGGACGAAGGCCAGATCGTGGGTGTCGTAGTAGTTCTGGACGTAGCTCTTGATCTGGTTGGCCGAACTTCCCACTTCCGAGAGCAGGAGGAGGGTCGTCGGTACGCCCATCTGATTCTTCCACTCCACCAGCGGTTCCACCGCCGAGGCGTAGGAGTCATACGCGATCACGATCATCTCGCCCACTTCGTCGATCGGGGCATAGCGACCGAAGCCGCCCATGGCGTAGTTGATGAAGTGATTGGTGTAGAGCTTGTCGAACTCCGGATGGACATCGGCGGGCACGCCGCCGGCACGCTGGATCACATTGACGGCGCCGGGACCCACCGGCACCAGTTCGATCTCCACATAGTCGTACACACGCAGGGTGTGCGCGGAGGGATCGTATTGCACCGGGTTGATCGTCACCACCGCACCGCGGTAGTCGCGCAGGATATAGGGCTCGCCGATCTCAGCCAGCTCGGACGGGAAGAACCCGGCCTGCTCGTAGAGATCGCCGAAGGTGTAGGGCACGCTGGCCGGATCCATATCGCGCGTCAGACTGCCCTTCGATGGCACCACGTCGATGCCGCTGAATTCTTGATAGCTCGAGCGGATCACCCGAATCTGCATCTCCATATCGTCAGGAATGATCACACTGCGGTTGATCGTAGGCAGCTCGGGAAAGCCCGCTTCGAGAAGATTGCTCTCTTCTCCTAGCGTCACGGAATGGAAGGTCGCCCCGCCAATCGTCACTTCCTCGAGCTCGAAGCCCGCCAGACGGTAGTCCAGCGTGATCGTCTGCAGGTTCTGATTCACCACCTGGACATCAACCGCTTCAGCCGATTCATCCGCGCCCGCGGTCAGGGAAACGAAGGTCCCCGCACCGGCGGCGCTGGTGAAGAGCACTCCCAGAATGGCGAAAAGGGCTAGAGCTCTTGATCTCATGACACACTCCCTGGCGGTGCGGGCCTGAAGATCCAGACGAGACCGCCGATGTTGGTCGTCCATGTCCTATGCTGTCCGTCAGCTACCAGCCCGGCGCGATCGCGCTGACGTAGTCGCCCTCATGCGGTCGTCCTCATGTGGTCGCCCTGACGTAATCGCGCCAGCTTGGACTCATCAATTATAGCACAGATCCACGGTGCGCCGGGCTCCCGAAAAGTCTAGTTCATTAGTGGATGGGCGTGTCGGGAATGTATACGCCTGAGGAGGACGGCACGATGTCACATGGAGATTCGATCTCGCATCTTGCTAGATTACAAAAGGATACGGAACCATCGCCCAAGATGTTTCATTGTCGCAACACGATCAGGACGCAGCCCCGGCAAGCTTCGGCAAACACCGCGAGGATAGGTCAGCGCAGGTCTGCTGTGCCTCGACGGGTGACACAGGAAGAGCTCGTCTTCAATCCCCTCTTCACCCCCCCGTCTTCAACCCCGTCTTCAACCCCGCGCCCTGTCCAGACCCCGGTAGCTGATCGCCTCACTCACATGCCCTTCACGCACCGACTCGCTTCCGGCCAGGTCGGCGATGGTGCGCGCAATCCGCTGAATGCGATGAAATGCGCGCGGGCTCAGTCGCAAGCGCGTCATCGCGATGCGTAGGAGCCCGAGAGAGCGTTCCTCGAGCTTGCAGAACCGATGCAGGTCGCCCACCCGCATGTCGGCATTGCGGGTGACGGCACCCGAGGCCCATATGGTCGTAGCCGCCTCGGCTTGGAGCAATCGCTCCTCGGCTTGGGGCCATCGCTCCTCGGCCTGGGGGGATCGTGCCTCGAGTCGGGGCGATGCGGCGGCCCCGGCCGAGGCCGCGGCCGCCCCTACTCGGGCTGAGTTCGGCAACAGCGCCGTACCAGCTACGCCGAAGCGGGCCTGCTGCCGCTTCCAGGCCGCGAGCACCCGTCGGCGAACCACGTTGCTTGGCTCGGACGGCGGTAGCTGGGCCAGCTGCCGGAAATCCACGTTGGTCATCTCCACCTGCAGATCGATGCGATCCATGAGTGGGCCCGAAACCCGGCTCAGGTAGCGCTGGACCATGGCCTCGGTGCACCGGCACCCGCCCCGCGGATCCAGCCGGTGGCCGCATGGGCAAGGATTCATGGCGGCCACGAGCTGGAAGCGGCTCGGGAACCGGGCCTGAAAACCGCTGCGGATCACCGTCACCACCCCGTTCTCCAGGGGTTGCCGCAAGGACTCGAGGGGACGCCGCCGAAACTCGGCCAACTCATCCAGGAAGAGTACGCCGCGATGAGCCAGGCTCACCTCACCCGGCTGTGGGGGCCGGCCGCCCCCAATAAGACCCAAATCGCTAACGGTATGGTGTGGTGCCCGGAACGGCCGGTGCAAGACCAGTCCCTGCCCGCTTCCTCGCAGCCCTGCCACGCTGTGGATCTGCGTCACCTCGAGCTGCTCATTCCGCGAAAGGGGCGGCAGGATCGTGGGCAGACGCTCGGCCAGCATCGACTTGCCGGTTCCGGGCGACCCCAGGAAGAGGAGGTTGTGACCGCCGGCCGCGGCGATTTCCAGAGCGCGCCGGGCCACGATCTGCCCGCGTACATCGGCGAGATCCACGGTGGCCTCTTCGGCCGGTCCGAACGGGCCGTGATCGGGAGGAGTCACCGGACGCAGCCGATCCGGTCCCTGCTCCAGGAGGTCCCAGATCTCACGAAGCGTCGCGGCCTCTGCCACCGTCACGCCCGAAGCCTCGGCGGCCTCACCTCCGTTGCCGACCGGCACGACGAAGGTCCGCGACCGTGCCCCTCGCCTGCGCTCACGCAGGGCCATCGACAGCGCCCCGCGAATCGGCTGCAGCCGGCCGTCGAGACCGAGCTCGCCCGCCCAGGAGAAGGTGTTCAGCGCTGCTTCGGGAGCCTGCCCGGAGGCGACCAGGATCCCAATCGCGATCGGCAGATCGAAGGACCCACCGGCCTTCGGCAAGGTCGCCGGCGCCAGGTTGACCGTGATCTTCTTGTCCGGAAACCGGAATCCCTGGTTTCGCAAGGCCGCCATGATTCGCTCGCGGCTTTCCCGCACCACCGGATCGGGCAGCCCCACCAGAACCAGCCGCGGGAACGATGTCGCGACCTGATCGACCTCTACCCGGACCGGCAGGGCCTCGATTCCAACCAGGGCATAGGTGTGGACGGTGGCCAGCATCTCCCCTCCTGCATTCCCCGACGACGAGCTGCCAGGGGAAATAGCAGGTGGGGTGCCAAGCAGAAGGGCGGAGCCTCCTCAAGAACCGATGCCCGACGCCGAACCAAACCGCGGTTGGGCAGACCTCAGAACCGATGCCCGACGCCGAACCAACGGATGCGGCGCCAGATCGGGCATCCGCGGAGTCTCAACGCACCAGGAGCCAGAGCCCGAACAGCATCAGCCCAGCCCCTACGTACCGCGGGGCGGTCAGACGCTCTTCAAAGAGGAAGAAGGAGACGGCCAGGATGATCAGATAGCCCAGTGAGACCATGAGTGGATAGGCCACCGAGATCGGTATCTTCTTGAGCGCCTGGCTGTAGACGAGCACGTTGAGGCCGAAACAGGCTAAACCTGCTATGAAGAAGGGGTTTAGGTAGGTCTGAACAACCCCCGGCAGTCCGGGAGGCAGGATGCCGGCGGATGCGGCCAGTTCGGCGCGGTTCGCCGAGTACTTGATGAGGAGATTGGCTGCCGCATTCAGCAGGAGCGCTATACTCAGGAAGACATAGGCGTTCATGACAGACTCCTCTAAGATCGGGCCTTCGCCGTCTGGCCGGGCTCCTCCGAGATCGGGGCCCCCTCGGTCCGGTCGGGCTCCTCCGAGATCGGGGACCCCCTCGGTCTGGTCGGACTGGCGCGTCGGTGCGTCCCTTGGCCGTATACGGCTCCTGAGCATCCGCGGCAAGCGCAACCTGAAGGGCTGAGGTCATGGGAAGGCTGGGAAGGTTGGCCGGGTTGGCAGGGCTCGCCGGGTTGGCAGGTTCGAGAGGTCTCCAGAGGCTCGCGAGGCACGCGAGGTACCAAGAGGTTCGAAAGGTCTCAACGGGGCTCGAGGCGACCCAACCGGGTTCGAGGGGTCTTGAGGGGACTTGAACATGGACGCGGTTTGGGGTTAGGCTCTACATTCTTGGATTTCGGAGGCTGGTGTGCCCTGCAACCGCAAGCGGGGCTGGTACCAAGGGATCCGGTTGGGGAGGCGTTACGATGTCACGCACTTTTGCCGCCGCTGAGCTGAGGGGGTACGGCGGCCGCAAGTCGGCGAAGGGCCTGTTGCTGGCCACCTGTGGGCTGGCCCTCTTTGCGACCGCGATACTCACGGCCGGTTGCTACGAGCACGAGCGCGGTGACCCCGTCGACCGGTATCACTACGACCACTTCATCTCGGTTGCTCCCGACCGGGCCCATTTGTCGATCCAGACCTACATTGGCCGCACGCAGTGGGAGGTCGGCTTCCGTCGTGAAGACCTCTACGACGGCAACCGCGACGGGGAGCTGGCCACCCCCGGACTGGACCGCGTCATCATCACCGACTATGTCGACATCGAAGACCCACCCGAGGAGGCCGTGAGGCGAAACGGCGAGATCCGCGACTACGACGAACTGTTCCAGGACATCCTCAAGGCCCTCGATCGCGACAAGGAGGAGTTCGAGATGGATGGCCGCATCTACGAATTCCGAGTTCTGTCGGAGAATCTGATCGCCGAGTCGGGACAAGCCCTGGGCTAGCTAGCTAGCGAGCTAGCGAGCGTGCGTGCGTGCCTGCGTGCCTGCGTGCGTGTGAGAGCGCAAGAGAGAGAGAGAGCAGCACGACAGGAATGCGCGGCAGGACTGCGTGACGAAGGGATGCGTGGATGAAGGTCATTCTGGCCGGGCAGAATCTCGACCAATCCATCGTCGCGCGCTTTCGCGCTTACCTCGAGCAGCGGGCTGTGTCGCCTTCGCCGGGTTCGGCTTCTGCGGACTCCCCAGCCCCCCAGGCTTCCACCGGCCACGCCGGCGGCGGCGTCTCGTCGTCAGAACACCGATCCTTGCGCGGCCTGGATCCGCAGAGCCTCTCGCCCGAGACCCTATCGGCTGCCTATGCGCGCATCAGTCGTGATCCACATCCGATTCCCGATCTGCGCGCGCAAGCCATCGCCGACGTGACCGCCGCCAGGAAGTCGAACCAACGTATCATCTTCGGCTTCGGCCACGCGAGTGTGGCCGAACACGCCGTGTTCAACCTCGATATTCTGGACATCTCGCGTATTGCGATGGAAGCGCTCGAGAGTTCTCGTCTGGCGTCCTACACTGAGAAATCGCAGCGCTACATCACGCTGGATCGTGACTACGTAGTTCCAGAGGAAGTCGCCGCCGCCGGCTTGGAGCGCCAGTTTCGCGAGCTGATCCGCAAGCAACAGGACCACTATCAAACGGCGCACGAGCGGCTCCTGGCACTCTACCAGCAGAAGCACCCCGACCAGTGGGAGAAGCGCAGCGGGCGGCGCGCCCTCGAAGGCGCCGCCAAAGAAGACGCCCGCTATTTCCTTTCTCTGGCGACCACCGCGCAGGTGGGGGTGACGATGAATGCCCGAACCTTGGAAGCGACGGTGCGCCGTCTGGCAGCCGATCCCCTCCAGGAGTGCCGCCACCTGGCCGAGGCCATTCACGCCGCCGTCATCGAGGCGGCCCCATCCCTGGTCCGCTACGTCGAAGCCACCGAATACCGGCGGGAAACACCTCCGGCCATCGAACACTGGGTGTGCCACCGATGGCCCGCCGATGGCCCCTCCGGGAAAGAATCGAATTCCGAAAGCCCGCCGGCCGCGCGTTTGGTCTTCTCAACACCGAACGGTGACGACATGCTCCTGACGGCCCTGGTGGCCGGAAGCTGTGGACGCAGTTGGGCCGACGCCGAAGGCTGGGTTGCCTCACTCGACCAGGACGGCCGGCGTGAACTCGTGCTCGAGAGCCTGCGCCGTCTGGATGAGCATGCCACGATCCTGCGCCAGTTCGAGATTCCCGAGTTCATCTTCGAACTCATCGCGAGCGCCTCTTGCTTCGCTCAACTCAAACGTCACCGGCTGGCAACGCTTCTCCCCCAGCCCTACGAGCCGGCGCTGGGCGTGACGATCCCGCCCGCGTTCCGAGAGGCCAGCTTGCTCGGTGAGTACCGCGATGTCTGCGCGCACGCCGAAAGCCTGGCCGAGCAGATCCGCTCCCGCCATCGCGATGCGGCCGCCTACATTCTGACCAACGGCCACCGCCGGCGCGTGATCTTCAAGGCCAATGCCCGCGAGCTCTATCATCTTGCGCGGCTTCGTCTGGACGCCCATGCTCAATGGGACATCCGTCATCTGTCCGAGGAGATGATCGGCCTCGCGCGCAAGGCACTCCCTCTGACCATGCTCATGGCCTGCGGCAGGGACCAGTTCCCCGAGCACCGCCGCCGCGTGCTCAGTTCCTGACCGCAGTTCCCGCGCCGCGGGCCGCCGCCGGTGCGACCTCCCACGGCAATGGCCCGCTGCCGCGGCCCCAGGTGATCGTCTGACGGATGAAAACGATGGCGCGTTCAGCGAGAACATAGAATGTGGGCAGCACGATCAAGGTCAAGACCGTGCTGGTGGCCAGGCCGCCCATGATGGCCCTGGCCAGCGGGTAGTAGTAGCCCCCAGCCATGTCTGCGCGACCGAGGGCCAGCGGAGTCAGGCCCAGAATCGTCGTGGAGGCCGCCATCAGGATCGGACGGAAACGGTCGCGGCAGCCCTCGAGAATGGCATCCTCGCGGCTGCGCCCCTTGCGACGCAGGTTGTTGATGTGGTCGACCAGAACGATCCCATTGTTCACCACGAGACCGACCAGAATCACGATCCCGATCATCGCCATGATGTTGAACGGCGTGTTCGACACCATGAGCGTCCAGATCACACCCAGCGCCGCGAATGGGATGCACAACATGATCACCAACGGATGCAGCAGGGATTCGAACAGCGCCGCCATCAGCAGATACACACAGCAGAGAGCCAGGAGAATGTTGATGAGCATCTCGTTCTGCTCGGCGGCCTCCTCCTGCAGCTGTCGGCTGAAAGACCAGCTGTAGCCCGAGGGCAGATCCAGCGTATTCATCACACGCTCCACACGGTCCTGGAGCCCACTGTAGTTGTCGCCTTCGTAAGCTCCCCGAACGGTGATGGCCGTCTTCTGCTGCTCCCGGTGGATGCGCTGCGCCCCCTTGCCCATCTCAAACCGGGCAATCTGGCCCAGGAGAATCGGACGGCCGTCGCGATAGCTGATCGGCAGACGCGCGAGATTGTCGATATTGCGCCGGTCGGAGGGCTCGAGCACGATGTCCATGTCGACCTCGCGGGTCTCTCCTTGAAACTCCCGTAACGGGATCCCGCGGAATGTCAGGCCCAGGATGCTCGCCAGGGTACGCGAATCGACACCGAAACGGCCGCCTTGTTCCCGATCGAGAACCACCCGCACCTCGTCGGCGCCCTCCTGGATGTCGGTCCGCACATCCTCTAGATCATCGATCGAGCTCAAGCGCCGGTGCGCTTCCTCGGAGATCTCGGTCAGTAGTTCGGTGTCTTCGCCGAACAGGGTCACCGCCATGGTCTTGGCTCCCTGACCCGACTCCTCCTCGGTCCCAAAACGGTAGGTCACCCCAGCGATCTCGGGCAGGCTCTCGCGAAGGAACTCCCGCATCTGCTTGACCTGGTCTACCGACAGCGGGTCTTCCTTCGGATAGATGAGCGAGAAAGACGCATTGTTGTCGTAGTACCAGCAATAGACCGACTCGACCCCGTGGCTATCCCGCAGAGGCAGCAGAAACTCCTCGAGCTCGAGAACACGATCGTGAACGGCGTAGAGGTTCGTGTTGTCGCTGAACTCGAGCCAGAACTCGACTTCACTGCGCTTGACGCCTCGGTCACCCATGACCTCGGGTTCGAAACCGGTCACCTGCATGGCCACGATGGTGACCACGATGAACAAGGGGATGAATACGAGCCCGGTCCGCATGGGGTGCGCGATCGCCGTCCAGCGGAGCATGCGCAAGTATCCACTCCGAAGAGCGGTCAACCAGCGACCTTCATTCGGGGCGGCAGCCGCAGCCGGGGCCGCAGTCGGGGCCACTGCCGGGGCCGCAGCCGGCGACGCGTTCTTCTTGGCCCGGATACCCGCCGTGCCTTGACTGCCCTGCCCCTCGAGCGGGGTGCGGGCCGCCAGCATGGGCACCAGCGTCAAGCAGATCAGCAGCGAGAAGACCAGGGTGACCGAGATCGTGATGCCGACCTCGCTCATCCAGACCATGATCTCGTTCGTGTTCGAGAGCACGATCGGCGCGAAGACGATGATCGAGGTCAGGGTCGAGGCGGTCACCGCCATGCCCACCTCGCGGGCGCCCAGCCTGGCGGCCTCCGGTGCGGAGAGACCCTGCTCCTGCTTGCGGAAAATCGACTCCAGGACAACGATGGCGTTATCGACCAGCATTCCGACCGCGAGCATGAGCCCCATCATGGTGAGCACGTTGAGCGAGCGATCCGTCAGATACAGGAACACACAGGCCGAGATCACGCAGAAGGGCATCGCCACCGAGGCGATCAGCGTGTTCCTCATGCGCCGCAGAAACAGGTAGATCACCACCACCGCCAGCAGCGATCCGATCAGCCCGGCCTGAAACACGCTTCGTAATGAATTGCGAATCTGCTCGGCTTGATCGAAGAAGAAGATCACGTTGATGCCTTCGAGCACCGGATCGCGGCGGATCTCCTCGAGCACCTCGTGGATGCCTTCCGAGACCTCCACGATGTTGGCGCCCGAGGCCTTCTGAACCTCGATCGCGATCGCCGATTCCCCATTGAGGCGGCGCAGATAGCCGTAGGAGGGCTCACTGTAATCGACCGTAGCGATGTCACGCAGCCGCAGCCCGCTGGGAGAGACCTGCAGATCCTCGAGCTCATCGAGTGACCGAAACTGCCCGAGCGTGCGCACCGTCACGCGCTGGTCGCCGTCGACCACCCGGCCCACCGACATGTCGATGTTGTTCGCGTTCAGGAGTTCGAAGAGGCGTTCGATGTCGATGCCGTGGGCGATGATGCTGTCCAGATGCAGGTAGATGCGAATGCTCTTCGGGTTGATTCCGCCGACCTCGACGCGGCCGACGCCCTCGACCCTGCGCATCGGGTTGATCACGCGCCGCTCGAGCAGGTCGTAGGAATTGGCCAGGTCACGGCCCGGGGCGCTGATGCGGCCCACCATGATCGGGATGTCATTCGAGTTGAAACTGAAGATGTAGGTGTCGTCCACGTCGTCGGGCAAGAGGGGCCGGACCTGTTCGAGCTTCTCCTTCACCTCCATGCGCAAGACGTCGACGCTGCGGCCGAAGTCGAAGAAAACGCCCACGAACACGTCGTCCTCGTCGGTGTTCGAGAAGATGTGATTGACGTCCCCCAGCGTGGCCATGATCTCTTCAATCGGCCGCGCAATCTCCTTCTCGGCCTGGGCCGGGACGGCGTTCGGATAGGGCACGTAGACCCCGATGAAGGGGAAGTCCACCATCGGCAGGAAATCCATCTTGAGGCGCGTCAGACTCACCGCGCCCAGGACCAGCACGGCCAGGGTGATGACCAGCACGGTCACGGGCTTTTGCAGCGCGTGATCGGACAGGCTCATCGTTGCCTCCCTGGGTCTCGGCCCGTCGCCTGCTCGAGGCACATCCCCTGACACCGTCTCACGATCCGCCCCCGTCGTCTGCTCACCCGGTCCCATCCCCCGCGCCGCCTCACACCTTCCGATCCATCGTGGCGTAGAGCACCGGGATCACGAAGAGCGTCAGCAGCGTGCCCAGCGCCAGCCCACCGATCACCGCGATGGCCATGGGGGCTCGCAGCTCCGCCCCCTGGCCCAGCCCCAGCGCCATGGGTAGCAGGGCGAGGATCGTGGTCAGGGTCGTCATCAGGATCGGGCGGAGACGCGCTCGGGCGGCATCGATGATCGCCTCCAGCTTGGCCAGGCCGGCCCGGCGGCGCTGGTTGATGAAGTCGATCAATACGATCGCGTTGTTGACCACGATACCGGTCAGCATCACCACACCGATCAGAACCACCACGCTGACGGCCGTGCCGGTGACCGCGAGCGCCAGCACGACCCCGATGCCGCCCAAGGGCACCGAGAAGAGGATGACCAGCGGGTGCAGGAACGACTCGAACTGGCTCGCCATCACCAGGTAGACCATGAAGAGCGCCAGGAAGGCGGCCAGTGCGAGGCTGCGGAAGGAGGTCGAGACCTCCTCGTTCTGTCCGCCGAGTTCGGCGTGCAGGGTGACCGGCGGCGGCTGGGTGAACAGAAGCCGGCGCAGGTCGCGGGTGGCGCTGCCCAGGTCGCGGCCCACCAAATTGGCGCGTACCACGGCGGCTCGTTGTTGGCCGATGTGGGTGATCTGCGAGGGCCCGCGGCCGTATTCGATCTCGGCCACGGTCGAGAGCGGAATCGGCACCCCTTCCACCTGGCTGACGACCAGGTTCTCGACCTGCCCCACCTCGATCTGTCGTGCCCGCGCCGTGCGTACCAGGATGTCGATCTGGCGGTCTTGCTCCTTGAACCGCGTCGCCACCTCGCCACGGATCTTGTTGCGCAGCGTGCTGGAAACTCCTTCCAGATCCAGATCGAGTGCTGCCATCCGGTCCCGGCGGAACTTGACCTGTACCTCGGGACTCCCGGCTTCGAGATCACTGCGCACGTCCCGCAATCCAGGGATCTCGGTCATCGCCCGGGCCAGCTCCGTAGCGTATCCTCCGAGCACGGTCAGATCGTTGCCGTAGACATGGACCTCGATCGGCGTGCGGAAGCTGAAGTAGGTGGGCCGCTTGAAGGTGTAGCGGACCGTCTCCTCCCGTTCGAGCCGCTCGCGGACGAGCTCGATCACCGCCTCCTCTTGTTGACGGTTGCCCGGATCGGCGATGGCGATGTTGATCTGCGCCACGTTCTCACGACGCTCGATGGCCGCGCCCCCCAGCTCCGGACTCTCGCCCACGCTCGCAAAGAGGCGCCCGATCCGCGAGTCGCCGACCAGGTCAGCTTCAATGCGCCCGACGGCCCGTTCACAGTTCGCCAGCGATGTGCCCGGGGGCAACTCGAGCCGGAAGGCAAACTCGCCCTGGGAGAAGGGCGGCACCAGTTCCACACCCAGCGTGGGCACCAGCAATGCGGCCAGCGCCGCACTGCCTACGGCGAGTCCGACGGTGCGGCCGCGGTGGTCCAGGGCATTCTGCAGCAGCCTCGGATAGGCGCCATCTGCGACCCGCCAGAGACGGTCGAATCCGCGGTGGACCGGCTCCACCACCACACCCAGGCCCCGCCCGATCCAGCGCAACAGGAAGCTCACGCCACGGATCGCCAGGCCGGGTAGCAGGACAGCGAGGGTCCGCAGCACCCAGCGCAGCACGAAGAGAACCGATCGCCTCACCGCCAGCACCACGGCCGCGACAGCGCGCCAGACGGCACGCAGAGCTCGCACAACGGTGTTCGGGCGGCGCGCGGGGTCGGGTTCGCCGGCTTCGGCGGGAGCACCTGCGGACGCGCCTTCGCGCGGCGCCACGGGAACGTCCCCCTCGGCAACCTCTTCCTCGGGAACCTCCCCCTGGTGGCCGCCCACACCAAACGCATCCTGGGCCGAGCCTGAGGCAGAGGCGGAGGCGGGAGACTCTGTTGACGGAGAGGGGGATCGTGGGGATCCAGACGTCGCGAGACGGTCACCCGTTCTCCTCTGCCCCAGGCTCGCCAGCACAGGAATCAGTGTGAGTGCGGCCAGAAGGGATACCATTAGGGACGATGTCACCGTGAGGGCCTGATCCCGGAAGATCTGTCCGGCCATGCCCTCGACGAAGATGATCGGCAGGAAGACCGCGACCGTGGTCAGTGTCGAGGCGATGACCGCCCGCGAGACTTCAGAGGCGCCGTCGCGAACCGCCTCCCACAGGGCTTTGTCTTGATCCCGGTGGCGGCCGATCGCCTCCAGAACGACGATGGCGTTGTCGACCAGCATGCCGACGCCCAGCGCCAGACCTCCAAGGGACATGATGTTGAGGGAAACGCCCATCTGCTGCATGACGAAGAAGGTCGCCATGATCGAGACGGGAATCACCAGCCCGATGATCGCGGTGCTGCGACGCTCGCGCAGGAACAGGTAGATCATGAAGACGGCCAGGAGACCACCGATCAGCGCGTTGGAACGTACCTCCCCCAGCGATTGCTCGATGAAGGTAGACTGATCGAAGAGGACCTCCGTGCGCGTGCCAACAGGCAACTCGCGCTCGAGCTGCTCGAGCCGGTCCTTGATCGTGCGGGCCACCTGCACCGTGTTGGCACTGCCCTCTTTGTAGAGAGCCAGCTCCACAGCCGCCTTGGCCGCCACGTGCGCGACCATCTCCCGATCCTTGTAGCCGCGGGTGATCGTGGCCACGTCGCGCAGGCGCACCTGCCGTCCGTCCTCCTCGAAGAGGATCGCTTCACCGACCTCGCCCAGCCCCGCGAATTCGTTGACGGTGCGTACCAGATACTCGGCACTGCGGTCGCGTAGGCGGCCGCCGGCGGCGTTGACGTTCTGGCCGTCCAGGAAACGAGACACCGCGTCGATCGGGATACCCAGCGCCGCCAGCTTGCCCTCGTCGACCTCGACGTGAATCTCCTCTTCCAGTCCGCCCCTCACACGCACCGAGGCCACGCCTTCCAGCGACTCGAGATCCTTCTTCAGAACCCGGTCGGCCAGGTAGCGAAGCGAGACCAGATTGTCCTGGCCGAACACGCCGACGCGCAGAATCGGGTCGAGCGAGGGATCGTAGCGAAGCAGGATCGGCATGCCGGCATCGTCGGGCAGGTTGACCAGGTCGATCTTCTCCCGCACATCCAGCGCGGCGTAGTCCATGTCGGTCTTCCAGGTGAACTCGAGAGTGATCTCCGAGACACCCGGCCGGGAGTCCGAACGCAGGCTGCGCAGACCTGGAACGACCGATATCGCTTCCTCCATGGGTTCGGTGATCAGCTTCTCGACCTCGGCCGGGGCGGCATCCTCGTACTCGGTCCGCAAGGTCAGGGTGGGATAGGAGATCTCGGGCAAAAGGTTCAGTGGCAGACGCGACAGCGACACCAACCCAAAGAGCACGGCCGCCACGGTGATCATCATCACCGTCACCGGCCGTCGCATCGATCCTTCCACGAGTTTCATGGGTGTCTGTGCCCTCGCCGTTAGTAGCCCGGTGCGGAGTCCGCCACCGCGGCGGGCGGCTCGACGACCTCACGGATGCGCGCGCCGGTCTTCAGGACCCCGTGGCCCACCGTGACGACGCGGTCGCCGGCTTCCAGTCCGGCGGTGACCTGAATGTGCGTGTGGTTGGTCAGGCCGGTGGTCACCGGGACCTGGCTCACCGTGTCGGCCACGGCCCGGAAGACGAACGTCTCGGCGCCTTCGGACACGAGGGCGCGTTTGGGAATGACCATGACCCCTTCGCGCAGATCGGTTTGCACGTTGACGCGCACGAAGGATCCGGGGCGAAGGCGGTAGTCATTGGCATCGACCTCGCAGGTCACTTTGACCGTACCGGTCCGGGCATCCACAATCGGCGCGATGCGCACGACCTGGCCGGGCACTTGCGCGTCGGGATCCGTGTCGGGACTGATCACCACCGTCTGTCCCGGGGCGATCCGCTGCGCCTGTCGCTCGGGCAGGTGGATGCGCACAAGCAGGGGCGCTTGATCCACGATGCTGAAGAGCTCGGTGCCCACGGCAACCGTCTGGCCGGGGTCGACGAATCGTTCCGCGATGACCCCGGCAAACGGGGCCCTGATCTCGGTGTACTCGACCTGCAGTTCGGCGGCCTGCTTCTGTGCCTCGGCTTCTTCGAAGGCGTAGCGCGCATCGTGCAGACCTTTCTCGCTGGCCAGGTCCTGGTCGAACAGCTTGCGGATCCGCTCGAGATCGAGCTCGATCGCCCGGCAGCGGGCCTTCGTCTCCTGGAGACTGACCCGCTGAGCCCTGCCGTCGAGGCGTGCGAGAACCTGATCCTGCGCCACCCAGTCGCCTTCCTCGACGAGGATGGCCTGAACCTCGCCGCTGATCTTGGTCAACACCTCGGCGGCCTTCTCGGGCTCCAGTGTGGCGGTCGTGCCGAGATAGGCGGGCATGTCCTTGACAGTGACCGTGGCTATCTCGACCGGCACGACCTCCTCTTGCTCCTGGGCCTCTTCGTCGCCGCCACCTCCGAAGAGATTGGCAAGGAAGCTCTTCTTCTTCGGAGTCTGTGCCGTGCTGTCGGCCTGGGCGGAAGAGGTCTCACCGGTCTCGGTCGAGGCGGAGGCATCCGGCGACGCGGAGGCATCCGATGATCCGGAGGCATCCGACGATCCGGAGGCATCGACTGATTCGGCCTGCGCCGCGGCGGACTCGTCGGTGGAAGAGCCGCCGGCGCCGTCTCCGGCCTGACTGCAGCCGCCGAAGAGGATCGCGCTGACCAAGAAAAGTACCGCGAGCAGGGCGCCCCAACCCCACGTGGCACAGAAGACGGCGATAGGCTTGGAACCTGCGAGTCGCTGGGAGCGCGGGCTACACGCGGGCTGAGGGCTACACGCGGGCTGAGGACTACACGCGCGCTGCGGGCTACGGTCAAGGCGCGCACCGCGCTCGGAGCACGCGCTGCGCTCGGAGCACTCACCGTGCCCGGAGCGCGCATCACGATGGGAACCTGTGGTTCTCGAGTTACCCCGAAGCATGAATCCCCCCCCACGCTGGATGCCCGCCGGTCTGATCGAGAATCACCGGGCCGGCCTGGAACTCCCCTCTGGCGCAAACTACGGGAACGGGAAAGAGAGGGTTCCATTGAAACGGGAATCCGGAGACTGGGGGCAGACAGGGCGCAGCGCCACAGATAGGCGCCGCAGCGGGATGACGTAAGCACCTGCAAGTACCCCCAAGCACCCGCAAGCACCCGCCGGCGTCCATGCGGCGGATCGGTGTGGGAGGGCAGCTACCCCAGCTCGAGCATCCGGTCGACCGCGCGGCGCGCCCGTACCCTGATCGGTTCCGGCACTTCGATGACGTGCTGATTACGCTGTAGCGATAGGAGGGTGTCCTGCAAGGTGATCTCCTTCATGTGCGGGCAGCGGACGCTGCACAAGCGCAGCAGGTCTTTCTCAGGATTCTCGGCGGCGATGTTGTCGCCCATGCTGCACTCGGTCAGAAGGAGATAGCGGGGAGCGCTCTTCTCGCGGACGTAGTCGATCATCTTCTTGGTGCTGCCGGAGAAGTCCGAAGCATTCACGACCTCCGGACTGCACTCGGGATGCGCCAGGATCACCACATCCGGATACTGCTTGCGGACGTTTTCGATGTCCTCGACCTTGAATTGCTCGTGCACCTCGCACTTGCCGGTCCAGCCGATCATGACCTTCTCGATCTCGGTATCCGCACCGCGCGGGGGAATGGCCTTCGTGGGAAAGATGATATGCCGGCCGGTCTCCTGGGCCACGTTGCGGGCGAGGTATTCGTCGGGCAGAAAGATGACCGTATCGGAGTCCATCGCCTCGACGATCCGGGCGGCGTTGCCCGATGTGCAGCAAACGTCGCTCTCGGCTTTCACATCGGCGTAGGTGTTGATGTAGGTCACGACCGGGACGCCCGGATACTGCTCGCGAAGCTTGCGGACGTCTTCCCCGGTGATGCTCTCGGCCAAGGAACAGCCGGCCTCCAGCGAGGGCAACAGCACCGTGCGGTCCGGGTTGATGATCTTGGCCGTCTCGGCCATGAACTTGACGCCGCAGAAGACGATCGGATCCTTGTCGGTCTCGGCCGCCCGGCGGCAGAGCTCGAACGAGTCCCCTTTGAAGTCCGGAACGGTGAGGAAGAGCGCTGGGCCCATATAATTGTGGCCCAGGACGACCGCGCCGCGCTCGTCCTTGAGCCGGTTGACCTCGGTGGCGAGCTCGGCCTTCTGGCGCAGCTCCTCATCATCAAACATCGTGCCCAGGCGCTCCTTCAAGAACGCGTAGGTCTCATCGGCTGTGCGATAGGCAATGGCCATGACCTGGCTCCTCGAGTTCAAGGCAATCCCAAATGATAGCCTAACAGTCTGCACCCGCCGGGGGTGGGATTTCAAGCCAAGCCTCGAGCTGCGCGTCCAGGCGGGGATGAATCAGAAGAGCGCCAAACTGGCCGGCAGGTAGCGCCGGTGGTCGGCGTAGGGCCGCTCGGACATGAATACCAGCATCTCGCTGTTGCGGAATCCCATGCTGAGCAGATAGCTGTAGAGCTCGTCGTTCTGGTGGGGGCAGGCGAGCATGATGCGGTCCGCCTTCATCTGTTCCCGATGCTCGCTGCACCACCGCACCATCTCGCCGACGGTTGCGACCAGGTTGCGGTGAGTGGTCCCGGCCGCCGGCCCGAGCTCACCCATCTTGTTGACGAGGCCGTACCCCACTGGCCGGCCGCGGTGGCGCATGACCTGTGGTTGGAAGAGCTCGCTACTTCCCCAGTAGGTCCACTCCTTCGCCCGCGGAAAGCCCCGAACTTCCCCCTCGAATCGGCGAATCCATGCCAGGTCTCGCTGGGTAGGCTTCTCGATCACCTCGAAACCATGGGGCGTGGGCGCATAGAGCCGATCCAGCTCCGCCGTCATCAGGGTCATGAGTGACTCGGGCACCATGCCGAAGCTGCTGTAGAGGCCTACCGCTTGCTGGTTGTAGGACATGGTGGCCAGTGAGTGCACCATCCCGGGCCGATCCACCCAGACCTTCTCGATCAACCGGCGGCCGATGCCTCGGTCCTGGAAGCGCGGATGGACGAACAACCAGGCCAGGTACCACTGCTTGCCGCGCTGCAGAGCGCCGGCAAAACCCACGATCGTCTCCCCGCGCCAGGCGCAGTAGAAAAGCTCGGGATCGGTGGCCAACAGGTGCGTGAACAACGTGGGCACGCGCGTCGCCCGGCGGCGGAACGGCGCCTTGCCGGTCTTCTCCCGCAGGTGATTCATCGACTTGAGGATCAATCTGACCGCCGGCAGCAAGTCCTTCTTGCGGCACCGGCGATAACGAATCGGCACGGACTTCATGACAGATCCTCATCCCCCCTGGCGGGCCACGCAGCGCCAACCGCGGGCCGCTCGCCACCGGCGGCGGCCCGCCGCTTTCACCCATCCTAGAGCTCGTTCCGGTACGCCTCCCGACTGCGATCCGGTGCGGGACCAAAGTCCGGCTCGGCCCGGTCGTATTTCTTGCGGAGATCCAGAACCTTCTCGATGCCCCGCTCGAGCTGGCTGTCGATACCCTTGGCCAACTCCTGCGGCAGGTTCTCGACCACGATGTCGGGCTCCACGCCCCGGCCCTCGAGGCCCCAGCCCCGCTCCTCGTCCCACCAGGCGAACTCGGGGAAGGTCATGTACCCCTTATCGATCGACGGACGGAACCCCCGGATGCCGACCACGCCGCCCCAGGACCGGGTCCCGATGACCGGCGCCAGGTCCAGCAGCTGCACCGCCGCCGGGAAGATGTCGCCGTCGGAACCGGCGCCCTCGTTGGTGAGCACCACGAAGGGGCCGTTGAGAACCCGGCTCGGATAGGTGGTCGCAGCCCCGCTGCGCCGACGATCCCAACTGATGATCGTACGCTGCAAGCGCGAGAGGATCAGCTGGGAAACGAACCCTCCTCCGTTCCAGCGAGCATCCACGATCATCCCTTCCTTGTCGAGCTGTGGATAGTACCAGCGATCGAACTCGACCAGACCCTGGGTGCCCATGTCGGGAATGTGAACGTAGCCGATCTTGCCGTCGGTCTTCTCGAGCACCTCTTGGCGATTCTGGCGCACCCAGTCGACATAACGCAGGCGGTGATCGCTCCCCAGCGGCGTTACCACGACGTGGCGGGCCGACTCGATGTCGAGCGTATCGTTCACCGTCAGCATGACCGGCCGGCCGGCCAGATTCTCGAAATGGGCCTCGAAAGAACGGTCCAAGGAGAAGGGCTGCAGGTTGACCTCGAAGATGTAATCGCCTTCCTTAAGGTTCACCCCTGGTTCTTTGAGCGGAGACCGCACGCGATCGGCTTCGTGGCCGCGATAGATGCGCGTGACGCGGAACGCGCCGCCCTCGCGCGCGAAGCGTCCACCCAATAGGCCCGTGGATCGGCGCGGCACATCGGTGCCGGTGTCTCCACCGCCGACGTAGGTATGGCCGGTCGAGAGTTCGCCGATCATCTCGGCAAGCAGGTCGGCCAAGTCCTGGCGGGTGGCCAGGCGCGGCAGGAGCTGGGCGTACTGGTCCCGTACCGCTTCCCAGTCGATGCCGTGCATGCCCGGGTCCCAGTAGTGATCCCGCATGTGACGCCAGGACTCGAAGTAGATCTGGCGCCATTCCTCCTGCGGATCGAGCTCGATGATAAGATCGCTCAAGTCCAGAGCCGATTCGGACAAATCCCCGGGCGGGGCCGCCGCACCAACCACGAAGAGCTGGCCGCGGCCTTTCGACACGATGAGTTTGTCCGCCTCGGTCGACAGATCATAGCCGGCCACGCCGCTGACGAAGGTGCTGGCCTCTTCCTCTTCGAGATCGAATGCCATGAGGTCGTTCGAGGGTCCGCCCCCCTCGCCGGGACCCGGCTCGTTCATCCCCTGCATGGGCCGGGAGAGATAGAACAGTTTGCCCGAGGTCGCCGCGAGACCGAAGTAGGTGCCGGCCTCCACCGGAAGCTCCAGATACCGGCCGGCAAGCCCCTCGAAGTCGATCTCGACCGGAGTGAGTTCCTCCTCGTCGTCGGTGTCGTCGTCGGCATCGGAGTCGGCATCGGAGTCGGTGTCGGCGTCGCCCCCGGCGTCGGCTTCAGCATCGGCCTCGGCGTCGCCCCCGGCGTCGGCTTCAGCATCTGCCTCGGCGTCGGCGTCGGCTTCGTCGCCGTCATCAGCGTCCGCACCCTCGGCGTCGGTCTCGGCGTCCGCGTCGCCGGCCTCCGCGCCGTCCGCGTCATCGGCGTCCTCATCTTCGATGGGCGGCACGCCGGCGGTCTCGGCGAACGGGTTCTCCACGTCCTCGCGCAGCAGGTACATGTAAGGCCGGCTGGGTTTGACATTGATCGTCTCGAAATCGAAGCCGCCGATCATCGGGTTGATGGTCCGGTTGCTGACGAAGTAGAGATACCGGCCGTCGGGATCCCAGGCCGGGTCGTAGTCATCGGTGTAGTCATCGCCAAGGCGGTGGACCTGGTCCTCTTGCGTGTCATAGATGTAGATCGAGGCGAAGTACTGCTCATTGTTCTTCGAGTAGGCCAGCCAGCGGCCGTCGGGGCTCCACGTGTAGTCGGTGATCTCCGACTGCTCGCAGTAGTCGATCTCCCGCCGCTCGCCGCCCTCGGCGGGCATCACATACAGGGTGTGGGTCTGGTCCGCGTAGGCGATCCACTTGCCGTCGGTCGAATAGCGCGGCTGGAAGCGGCGGCCCGCCACGCCTGGGCCCTCGATCACCTCGACCTTGCCCCGTCCCCAGGAGTCGGCGCTGACGAGCTCTTCCTCGCCGCTACGATCGGTGACGTAGAGCAGTCGTTCGCCTTCGGGATCGAAGATGACCCGATTCTCGCGGGCGCCGCTGCCCCGCGTGATCGGGAGGGTCACGCCCTCTTCGGTCGGAACGGAGAAGACCTCCCCACGGGCGACAACCACGGCGCGCTCGCCGTCGGGCGAGAGGGCGAACTCGTCCACATACTGACCCGGATCCGGATAGCGCTTGCGCGTCAGGGTGCGCTCGCTCGGCAGGTCGAGTTCGATCTCGCGTTCCTCACCGGTCTTGACGTTGTAGAGGTGGACATCGCCGGCCAGGGTGAAGACGATCTGTCCGTCGGGACCCATCGCAGCCTGCCGGGCATCCCAGGTGTCGAAGGTGGTGTGGCGCTTGCGGTCGGAGCCGTCGGGTTTCATCGACCAGATGTTGCCCGTGCCGCCCTGATCGCTCAGGAAGTAGATGCGACCGCCGTGCCACATCGGATTGACATCGAGACCATCGAACTCGGTGACACGCCGGTAGTCCTCACGCGTGGGATCGCCGACCCAGACATCGGGCGCGGTGCCTCCCCGGTAGCGCTTCCAGGTCCCACCGCCCCAGTTGCGCGTGAACGCGTAGCGGCCACTGATCGGGTCGATGTCGAGCCAGTTCGCGCGCCCCAGAGGCACGTTGACGACGTCGCCGCCCTCGGGCGGAACGGTGAAGAGCTCGGGGCTCCAGTGAGCGTGGTGACGGAAGCTGACGAAGATGATCCGGTCACCCTCGGGCGTCCAGCCCACCGGGAAATCGGGGATCGGGTGCCAGGTCAGCCGGCGAGGCTCGCCGCCGGTCGTCGGCACGACATAGACGTCGGTGTTGCCGTCATAGATGCCGGAGAAGGCGATCCAGCGCCCGTCGGGGGAGAAGCAGGGGCGGGATTCGTTGCCGACGTGGGAGGTCAGGCGCCGGGTGCCGGTGCCGTCGGTCTTGGTGAGCCAGAGGTCACCTTCGGCGACGAAGACCACCTGGTCCCCGTGAACGTCGGGCGCACTCAGATAGCCCGGCTTGGCATCCGCCAGCGGGGCAGCGCTCCACAGCAGAAGCAGCGCCAGGAACGAGCCCATCAGCGAGCCGGTCAATCCGCCGCGCGGGCGGCTACGCAGGCGGCTACGCGGGTGGTCGTGCAATCGCAAATCCATGTCCAATCCTCCCCCTTGAGATCCAACAATGCGGGGGCGCGCCACCGCCCCCGTCTAGAGTCATCCCGCCGACCAGTACGGCAGGTATGGTCGGTTGCTTCCGAGGTTTACGTGACTAACTGCGCCTGGGTTGCAGCTGGGCGCGCCAGGTCGAAGTTCTTTGCCGCCATCTCCGCGACGGCCTCCCCGATGCTCATCGAGGCCGTCGCCGCCGGCGAGGGCGCGTTGAGGACGTGAATCTGGCCCGGCGCTTCCACGATGCGGAAGTCGTCCACGAGCTTGCCCGAGGGCTCGAGCGCCTGGGCGCGCACACCGGCGCCGCCCGGATGGATGTCCTCGATCTGAAGCTCGGGCAACAGGCGCCGCAAGGCCTTCACGAAGGCTGACTTGCTCAGCGAGCGCTGAACTTCTCCAATGCCGGTTTTCCAGTACTTCGCGCTCATCCGCCAGAAGCCGCCGTAGGTCACGTACTCGGCCATGTCGCCCAGTGAGACGCGCGACCAGCCGTAGCCCTCACGCTTCAAGGCCAGTACGGCATTGGGTCCCGCCTCGACGCCTCCTCCGATCATGCGTGTGAAGTGAACGCCCAGGAAAGGAAAGCGCGGGTCGGGCACCGGATAGACCAGGTGCTTGACCAGGTACTGCTTCTCGGGCACCAGTTCGTAGTACTCGCCCCGGAAGGGCACGATCTGCAGCCCGGGCTGGACACCGCACTTGAGAGCGATCCGGTCGCACTGCAGTCCAGCGCAGTTGACGAGGTGGCGGGCACGGATCTCCCCCCGGCGGGTTTCGACGACCATCCCCTGACTCTCGCGCACGATGCCCGTCACGCGGTGGCTCAGACGAATCTCGCCGCCGTGCTCCTGAACGATCCGGGCATAGGCGGCGGTCACCTCCGAGTAGTCGACGATGCCGGTCTGCGGCACGTGCAGGCCGTCGATGCCGGTGATGTGCGGTTCGTGTTCGCGGATCTCCTCGGCGGTGATCCGGCGGAGGCCGTCGAGCCCGTTGGCCCGGCCGCGGCGCTCGAGATCATCGAGCGCGGGGATCTCTTCGGGCCGGGTGGCCACGACCACCTTGCCGCAGCGATCGTGGGCGATGCCATGCTTCTCGCAGAACGCATAGAGCGCCTCGCGCCCGCGCGTGCAGTTGACCGCCTTCAGCGACCCGGGCTTGTAGTAGAGCCCCGAATGGATCACCCCGCTGTTGTGGCCCGTCTGATGAGCGGCCAGCTTGTCCTCGGCCTCCAGAATCACGACACGCGCACCGTGTTTCCTCGACAGCGCCATCGCCGTCGCGGTCCCGATGATCCCTCCGCCAATGATCGCCACATCGAATGGCCTCTGCTCGTTCACCGTCTCGTCCTCCCCTGGTCGGTGCCCGGTCCGTGAATCCAGCCCGTTATTGATCCGCCAACGTCCGCGGCGGCGCAACACTGGCTTCCTCGGCGATCGCACGCAAGGCACCGAGCACATTCTCGGCCACGGGAATGCCGTCTTCCCCGTGCACCTGGCTCTTGATGCTCTCCTTCTCGCCGTGGATGTAGATGCGTTTCTCACCCCTGGCCTTGGGGGATTCGCGCAGCATGGCCGAGAAAGCGGTCACGCGCGCCTGGAGTGCTTCGGGCGGCATGAACCGCGCCGGATCGAGCGCCATGAAGAAGTGACCCACACGCGGAGCGGCCACCTCGCCCGGTCCCACGTCCCGCTTCAGGTTGTTGACGTCACTGCCGTAGGCCGACCCCGACAGCACACCGCAAAGCATATCGACCATCATCGCCAGGCCGAATCCCTTGTGCCCGCTGAATTCCTCACCTCGGCCTCCCAGGGGGAGGATACCGCCGCCCGCGCGCTCCAGCAGGTTGGCAAGCACCCGGCCGGGGTTCTGGCAATCGGACCCGGTTTCATCGGCCGCCCAGCCAATGGGCATCTCGTTGCCATTGCGGTCGTAGACTTCCAGCTTGCCGCGCGGCACCACGCTGGTGGCCATGTCCAGGAGGAAGTCGTCGCCATCCGATGACGGCATGCCGAACGCGATGGGATTCGTGCCGAGAATGGCGTCGACGCCGAAGGTGGGAATGACGAGCGGCGCGGCGTTGGTCATCGAGATGCCGATGAAGCGCTTCTCGAGCGCCTTCAAGACGTAGTACCCAGCGATGCCGTAGTGATTGCTGTTCTTGACCGTGACGATCCCGACCCCGCAACCTGCGGCCTTCTCGATCGCCAGGTCCATCGCCTGTTCGGAGACGACCTGGCCCAGACCGTTGCGCGCATCGATCGTCGCGATGGCGACACCGGCGTCCTCGACACCGAATTCGATATCGGGCACGATGTAGCCGTCACGAATGCCGTTCAGGTAGCGCCGCAAGCGCGCCACGCCGTGGCTGGCGATGCCGCGCATGTCGGCCGAGACCAGGTTGCGTGAGACGATCTCGGCTTCATGGCGGGGAACCCGGTAGGCTTCGAGCACACGGACGACGAAGCCCTCGAGTTCATCGCGCATGATCTTGTTCTCGAGGCCGCAGCCGTGGCAACTCGTGCAGGTCACTTCGTGAATCGCTCCAGCGTCACTCGTGCCGCTGGGCCCGGGATCCTTGTTGATGGGGGGGATGTACTCGGCCATGGTCATTCACTCCTTCTTATGCACCTTGTGCACCTTGTGCACCTCGTGCAGCTCGTGCACCTCATGCAGCTCGTGCACCTCATGCACGGCACAACGCGCGCAGCCCGTAGGTGATGGTCTTGGTCGATGCAGATCCGAAGCGGGAGGACTGGAAGTTGGTCCGAATGCGGTCAAGCGCCGGGTGATCTCCCACTTCGGCTGGACTCACCCTTGCAACTGCAACCTGGTTCCCGCGTAGGAGGTTGGCAGGTCGCAGCCGAAATCGCCGATATCGTCGCCGGGAACCCAGCTGATAGAGAGCCCATGATGCTCAACGCAAGCAAGCTCAGCAAGATCTACCGCCTCGGAGGCCAGGAAATCCGCGCCCTCGACAATGTGGACCTGCGAATCCACCAAGGCGAATACCTGCGCGTGGTTGGCGCGTCAGGCTCCGGAAAATCAACTTTGCTGAATCTACTGGCTGGATTGGACACACCCACGCGCGGTGAGATCGACTCGCCCTACGGCCGGCTCTCCAGCATGCGGCCGAATGAGCTGGCCGATTACCGCGCGCGTCATGTGGGGATGGTCTTCCAGTCGTTCAACTTGATCGCCTATCGCAGCGCGCTGCAGAACGTGGCCCTCGGGATGCTCTTCCTCAACGTGAGCGCGAAGGAGCGAGATCGTCGAGCGCGGACGATCCTGGAGCGCCTGGGGCTCGGCGATCGGCTCGACCACCGTCCGGGCGACCTCTCGGGCGGCGAGCAGCAGCGGGTGGTTCTGGCCCGCGCGCTCGTCAAGGAGCCGGCGTTGCTGCTGGCCGACGAGCCCACCGGCAACCTGGACCAAGCGACCTCGCGCGAGATCGCGCAGCTGCTCACGAAGCTGAATACCGACGGGCTGACGATCGTGCTCGTCACCCACGACCTCGCCCTCGCCGAAGACGACGCTCACCGGACGCTGCGCATGAGCTACGGGGTCATCGAACAGGAAACCCGCCACCGGCCGTTTGCGCACGCCCAGGCCCCACCGTCCCCCCGGCGAGGTGGCGAGGGCGCCACATCGAGCGGGGGGACGTCATGATCCCGCGTGAGTTCCTGAGCATCGCCGCAGGCAACCTGTGGCGGCAGAAGCTGCGGGCCGGGTTGACCACCTCGGGGGTCATCATCGGAATCGGCGCGCTGGTGGCCATGCTCTCCTTCGCCTTCGGCGTCCAGAAGACCGCCTCGGAGCAGTTCCGTGATCTGGGTCTCTTCCACACGATCCACGTGATGCCGAAACGGGCGCCCGAGGACCACGTCAACGCCGAAGCCGATTCCACGAAGACGACCGCGGCCGCGACGGCGAAACCCGCGGCCGCTGACGGTGCTAATGGTGCTGACGCCGAGGAGACGACGCCGCCCGCTCGCGTTCTCGACATGGCCGCGATCGAAGCGATCGAGCGCATCGAAGGCGTCACCCTCGCCTATCCGCAGGACACCTTCGATGCCCACATCTTCTGGCGGGATTACGACCGGGCCCTGACCGCCCAGGCGCTGCCCGCCAGCTTCGGCGAGAAACGCGAGTTCGGCGAGATGGTGGCCGGCCGCTTCTTCGCTTCCGACGACGCCTCAGAGGCGGTGGTCAGTGAACAGGTGCTGCGCCTCTGGGACGTATCGCCCGAGTCGATCGTGGGCGATACCCTCCTGATCCGCACCGCCGGACGAGCGGCACTGATGGATGTTCTGATCGACGAGGCTCTCGTCGCCTACGACATCCCGGAGGCACTGGGCCAAACCGCTCGCACCATGGCAGGGATGTTCCTGGACCGCTTTGGCGAGAACGAGCTGCGGGTGACGGTCTCGGGCGTAGCGCGTCTCGAGGACGGCTGGGGCTTCCGCATCTACAACCTGCTGCTACCCACCGCGACCGCCGCCCGGCTCGACCGGGTGGGCTTCAGTGATCCGGTCGAACTCATCGCGCGCATGGGTGGCGAGATCGAGGAAGGCTACGGTCTGGCGGTGGTGACCCTGGACCCGGATGCCAACTACGATGCCGTCCGCGCGCAGATCGATGCGATGGGTTTGACCACGGTCGATTTCCTGGAACGTTTCACCGAGATGCGCAAGGCGTTTCTGATCTTCGATCTCATCGTTGCGGTCTTGGCCCTCATCGCGATCGTGGTGGCGGCGCTGGGAATCGTGAACACAATGATGATGTCGATCATGGAACGTACGCGCGAGATCGGCATTCTGAAATCGCTGGGCGCACAGGGTGGGCAGATCCGCTTGCTCTTCCTGGTCGAATCCGCGCTGATCGGGCTTCTCGGCTCGTTGGGCGGACTGGTGCTGGGTTGGGTAATTTCGCGGATTGCGTCCTATGTGGCCAGGCAGATCATGGAATCCCAAGGCGGCCCCACCATGGAGATGTTCCACGTGCCGCCCGCCCTGGCGCTGGGCGCGATTGGGTTCGGCCTGGTCGTCAGCTTGCTTTCCGGTTTGTACCCCGCTGCACGTGCCGCGCGTGTCGATCCGGTCGAGGCCCTTCGGCAGGAGTAGCGGCCTACACTTTCCCTGGTTTCGGTTTCGCGTTAGGCTAGGAGTGCGCCGAAAGAGAACGGAAGAGAACGAAGGGAAAGAAGCACCCAGCGGCGCATGATGGGTGGTCAGCCGGCCGTGCTGGGTCGCGGACCCGGTCGGTTAGGGGCGCAGGTGCAAGGAGGCCATCATGAAACTCCTCGTCTTGGGCGGCACGATCTTTCTCGGTCGCCATCTCGTCGCGTCCGCGCTGGCGGCGGGACACGAGGTCACGCTCTTCAACCGCGGACGGCACAATCCCGACCTCTTCCCCGAGGTCGAGCATCTGCGCGGGGATCGCGACCAGAAGCTGTCCTTTCCCGCCAAGCGTCGCTGGGATGCCGTCATCGACACCTGCGGCTACTTCCCCCGCCAGGTCCGCGCGTCGGCGGGCGCGCTGGCCGACCGCGCCGACCACTACACGTTCATCTCGAGCATCTCGGTCTACGGTGACATCAACCAGCTCGGCATCGACGAGTCCACCCCCGTAGCGACCACCGACGATCTCGAAGCCACGACGATCACGAACGAAAACTACGGGCCTCTAAAGGCTCTCTGCGAACAGGCCGCCGAGGAGACCATGCCCGGCCGGGTGCTCAATGTGCGACCGGGCCTGATCGTGGGGCCCCACGACCCATCCGACCGGTTCACCTACTGGCCCGACCGGGTCGCGCGGGGCGGAGACATTCTGGCGCCGGGCAGCCCGGCTCGGGAGATCCAGTTCATCGACGTCCGGGATCTGGCCGACTGGATCCTGCGGGCAATCGAAGGCGCCCAGACGGGCGTGTTCAATGCCACCGGTCCCGAGGAGCCCCTGACCATGCTCGGATTCCTCGAGACCTGCCGCCACACGGTGGGCAGTGCCGAGGACGAACGGGACCTGGTCTGGGTAGACGACGACTTCCTGGTCGAGAAGGGCGTCGCACCCTATACCGAGATCCCACTGTGGATTCCCGGGGAGCACGACACGGTGAACTGCCGGCGCGCCATGACCGCCGGCCTGTCCTTCCGTCTAGTGGAAGAGACGATTCAGGATACGCTCCGCTGGGACATCGAACGCCGCGTGGCCAACTGCGGGATCGAACGGCGCTGCGGTCTGAGCCCCGAGCGGGAGACCGAACTCCTGCGGGCCTATGCCACCAAGGCCTAGGCGAGCACGCTATAGCCCCCGTCGACGGTCACCGTCTGGCCGATCACCATCTTCGCCAGCGGACTGACCAGGAAGAGCACGACGTCGGCCACGTCGTTCGGCTCGGTGAGCCGCCCGGCGGGCGTCTTCAGCTGGGAATTGCCCATGATGTCATCCCGGTGCGGGAAGTGCGCGAGCGCATCGGTGTCGACGACGCCGGCGCTGACCGCGTTGACCCGGATCCCGTCACCCGCCAACTCCACCGCCAGGTGGCGCACCAGGGATTCGAGCGCGGCCTTGCTCGCACCCACCGCCGCGTACATGGGAATCGCGCGCAGTGCGCCCAGGGAGCTGATCGCCACGATCGATCCGCCCTGCCGCATGAGCGGCTTCGCGCGCTGGGTCAGGGGCAGCAACGTGGCGGCATTGATGCCCATCGTCCAGTCCCAGTGACGCCAGGTCAGCTCCATCGCGGGCTTGATCACGCCCGAGGCCGCATTGCTGACCAGGATGTCCATGCGGCCTCCCCACTCTTCCGCGATCTGGGCGAACATGCGCTCGATGTGGTCGTCGCGGCCGACATTGGCCTTGATCGCCAACGCCTCACCCCCGACGGCGCGGATACGTTTGACCGTCTCCTCGGCCGCCGCGGTATTGCGAACGTAGTTGATGGCCACGCGAGCGCCGCACTCCCCCAAGCGGATCGCCACCGCCCGCCCAATACCACGCGACCCTCCGGTAACCAGGGCCGTCTTTCCTTTGAGATCGATATTCATCACGCTCCCTCCTGGAGACATTGTTAGACGCATGACACTGGACGCACAATGCTGGACGCACAATGCTGGACGCACAATCCCGGCCGAATGCCGCACCGGCCAGAGAGCACCGGCCGAATGCCCCGCCAGCCAGAGGACACCGGGCGATTGCCCCGCCAGCCAGAGGACACCGGGCGATTGCCGCCGGCCGCGTGCCACGCGGGAACTCCCCGGGCTCACCCGACAACCTCTGGGGGGTTCCCGGGGTACCAAGCGGGGAACATACCGTCTATGATCGTTGGCGGCCGTGGGATGACCGTCGGCTGTGAGATCACCGCCGGCCGTGGAGTCTCTGCCGGCCGTGCCCGGGGCGTGCCGGGAGAGCGACCGGCCCAGATCGGAGGCCCTGATCGGAGGCCCTGATCGGAGGCGCAGGGTGAAGGCATCGGGCACGCTCCGCAAACAGGACCGCCTGCAAGCCGTCGACGCGACGGTGCGAAGGAACTGCGCAGGTGCGGAGGAATCAGGTGCGGAGAACTGCGCAGGTGCGGAGGAATAGGGAATGAGTGAACGCAAATCTTTGGCGAAACCGGCAGCTACGGGCGCATGCTCTTTCAGGCCCATGCGCCCTGAAGATCGCCAGACCCTTCTGGGCTTCTCGGAAAGGATCTGGGAGGGGCATGATTATCTTCGCCACGTCTTCGACAAGTGGGTGGCCGACCCGGACGGCTACTTCGCGGCCATGGAGCTCGACGGCGAGGTCGTCGGTTGCGGACGGCTCATGCACATGGACGAACGCCGGGGATGGCTCGAGGGGCTGCGGCTCAACCCCGATCTCCACGGACGCGGGTACGGCAAGCGAATGGCGCTGCACGTCATGCAGACCGGCCGGGAGCGCGGCTACGAAGAACTGCTCTTCTCGACCTACTTCGGCAACGCCGGCTCGATCCGGATCAACGAGATCGCGGGTTTCGAGCTGCTCGGCACCTGCACGAATCTCGAGTTCGACCTCGAGAAGGCGGCCGGTATCGCTGCCGCGGCCGGGCTCGACGGCGCGGCTCGCACCGCCGACAACGACACCACCTCAGCGGCTTCCAGTGAGGCCACCTCAGCGGAAGCTAGTGAGACCACCTCAGCGGCAGCCAGTGAGACCACCTCAGCGGCAGCCGGCGTATCCGTCACTGCCGGTCTTCCGGAAACCGGCGACATGATCTGGAACGACTGGCTCTTCCTGCCGGCCGACGTACCCAGCCGCGAGAAGCATGTGCCCGAGCCGATCACGATCGGCCGGGGCGCCTGCCGGATGCTCTTGGCCGACAACGCCAAGTATCCGCATGTGCTCGACATGGGTTGGATGGAGCAGGTGGGGGGCGAGAACGGCCGGGCCTGCTTGGCCTTCGCCGTGGACGAAGCACGGCGGCGTGGCCGGACGCTCATCCACGCCATGGTGCCAAAACACGTGGGTCTCGAACCGTTCCTACAGATGGGCTTCATCTACTTCGAGCAACCGCAGGACGTCTATCTCTTCCGGGGCAATGCGGCCAGCCTGAAGCTTGATTTCTAGACAGAAACTCACGCCACATGCAGGCACTGTGACCCGACCCTAGTCGCCTGTGTTGCAGCCCGCGTTGCAATATTGTCTCGCCAGTTTTGCCCCGGGGCAAAAAACTTAACTTACTGATATCGAATGGGTTATAGGACCCGACCGTGCCAAGACCTTGCCAAGATCGGCTTCTCCCACGAGTGCTGTCCACGGAAGGAGGAAAGCTGACGATCGGCCATGGACGACGGAGGCCGACAGTCACCCGGGGACATCTGGCATTTCGGGCCGGCTTCCTGGGCCGGGTTCATTCGATTCCGGCCGGCTTCTCGCGGATGAAGTTGTCGTTGCGCAGATCATGGAGGGCTTCCTCGATCTCCGCGCGCGTGTTCATGACGAAGGGGCCGTAGCGCGCGATGGGCTCGTTCAGCGGCTTGCCGGCCATCAGCAGCAGGCGCGCCCCTTCGCCGCCGGCCCGAATCCACACCTGATCGCCTTCGCCAAAAACCACGAGGTGGGGCGACCCAATCGGCGCGATGCTGTCACCTGGCAAACCACCACGTGTAGCCGGCACTGAACCTCCCCGGTCCGGTCCCGTCTCTTCGCCGCTGCCTTCTCCTCCGCCGTGTCCCGTCTCGCCTCCTCTCTGCCTCTCTCCACCGCTCCCCTTTGTCCCATCGCTCCCCTTTGTCCCATCGCTCGCCTTCGCCCCATCGCTCGCCTTCGCTCCCGGTCCGAACACGACGGTTCCGCGGAAGAGATAGGCGCAGGCGTTCTTCTCCGCCGACAACGGCAGGACCACCGAGGCCTCCGGCGCAAGCTCGAGGTCGAAGTAGGTGGGATCGGCCGCCATCTCGGTCACCGCGCCCGGGGTATCGCCGAAGGAACCTGCGATGATTCGCAAGGCAACGCCTTCTGCCGGCGAAAGCTGCGCCATCTCCTCGGCCCGGATGTCACGGTAACGGGGGGTGCTCATCTTCTCCTTGGCCGGGAGATTGACCCACAGCTGAAAGCCCACGAGCCCACCGGGGGTTTCCTGGGGCATCTCCTCGTGCATGATCCCGCTGCCGGCGGTCATCCACTGCACCTGATCAGCGCCGATCGTGCCCTCGTTGCCGAGGCTGTCACGGTGGCGGACCTCGCCGCTCAAGACGTAGGTCACCGTCTCTATCCCGCGATGCGGGTGCCAGGGGAAACCGCGGATGTGATCGGCCGGATCCGTCGAGCTGAAGTCGTCAAACAGCAGGAAGGGATCCACCGCGTCCAACTCCCTCGTCGCGATGCTGCGCTTCAGCTTGACGCCCGCTCCTTCGAGCACCGGCTGCGGCGTGACCAAACGGGTTACGGGTCTCGGCGTAGCCATGGCACCTCCCGGGCGACCTGGCATGTTTCGCGCCCGACCGCTTTCGCTGGTTTGTCGGCTCGCCGGCTTGTCGGGTCGCCGGTTTGCCGGCCCACCAGACGAAAGGGCGGGCCGGCCTACCAAGCTCACCAGCTCGTCGCCTACCGGGCCTCCAGGGTCGGCCGCTTGAGCCAGCGGTAGAAGTCTCCATCGGTTGAGAGAATGAGCGTGCTCTTGTCGTCGATCGTGGTCTCATAGGCCTCCATGGTTCGCAGGAACTCGTAGAAGGCCCGCGACTCTGCGGACCGGTCGTAGGCATTCGCGTAGGTGCGCGTTGCCCGCCCATCGGCTCGCCCCTTGATTCCCTGGGCTTCCCGATAGGCCTCGGACTGAATGCGCTTGAGCTCGCGTTCCCTCTCACCGCGAATGCGAGAAGCCTGGCCCTGACCTTCCGAACGGAACCGGTCGGCAATCCGCTTCCGTTCGGCGACCATGCGTTCGTAGACTTTGCGACGCACTTCCTCGACGTAATTGATGCGCTTGAACTGAACGTCCAGGATCTCGATGCCCAGGTCCGACGTACGTTCCTGGGCCCTTTCGAGAACGATCCGGCGAATATCCTCGCGACCCATGCCGATCTCATCCAGAAGGGTCTCGTCCTCGGGCAACAGCTCGCCGAACTCGGGCGTGCGATTCGTGCTGCGAATCACCTCCACGAGCGGGTGATTCGCGATCGCGTTGCGCGTCTCGCCGTCCAGAATGTCATCGAGCCGGGTCTGTGCACCTAGCTCATTATTCAAACGCTGGAAGAACAGCAGCGGATCGGTAATCCGCCAACGGGCGTAGGTGTCCACCCAGATGAAGCGCTTGTCCTTCGTCGGCAGCTCGTTGGCATCGCCATCCCATTCCAGGAAGCGCTTGTCGAATCGGTGCACCTTCTGGACGAACGGTGTTTTGATCTTGAGCCCCGGGCTGAAGACCGGATCGCCCACCGGCTTGCCGAACTGGGTAATGATGCACTGCTCGGGCTCCTTCACGATGTAGAAGGTGCTGTTGAGCACGATCAGTGCGATGATTGCTACGATGATCCAACCCCATTTCATATCTCTATCTCCTCACGTGGTTCGTGGGCGTTCTCCCGTAGGTGTCTTCCGTACCGCAACGTCAACCGCGATTACTTCCCGCTCGCCGCGTTGTTGAGATTGAGCAAGGGCAAGATGCCGCTCAGCTCATCATCGACGATGTACTTGGTCTGCACCTTGGGCAGGATCTGGGTCATCGTTTCCAGATAAAGCCGCCGCCGGGTCACCTCCGGTGCCCGCCGGTAGTCATCGAAGAGGGCCACGAACCGCGCCGAATCGCCTTCGGCGCGATTGACGCGGTTGAGCGCATAGCCTTCAGCCTGCTCGATCGTCTGCAGGGCCTCGCCCTTCGCGCGCGGGATCACCTGGTTGTACTCGGCTTGAGCCTGATTGATCAGCTTCTCGCGTTCCTGTTGTGCCTCGTTGACCTCATTGAAAGAGGCTTTCACCTCGTCGGGAGGATTGACGTCCTGGAGCACCACCTGGTCCACCTGGATGCCCGTCTCATACTGGTCGCACAGCTCCTGCAAACGGCGCTCGACCTCCGCGGCCACCTCCTGGCGTCCGACTGTGAGGACCTCGTTGACCGTACGGTCACCGACGACCTTGCGCATCGTCGCCTCACTCATGGCACGGAAGGTTTCGAGGACATTGCGCACCCGGAAGAGAAACTTGTAGGGATCGACAATCCGGAACTGCACGACCCATTCGACCACGGCGGCGTTGAGGTCACCGGTCAACATATGGGCCTCATCTTCCAACCCACGAGTGGCGTACTGCGAGCGTACCGCGGATGAAACGGTGCGAAACCCGAACTCGGCCTTTAGCTGGCGTTGCACCGGTACCTTGGTCACCGATTCGATGCCGAAGGGCATCTTGACGTTCAGTCCCGGCTGGGCGGTTCGAACGAACTCGCCGAAGCGCAGGACGATCCCCACCTCCTCCGGATCCACGGTGTAGAAGCTCGTGAAGGCGATGATGAGCAGGAGAATGATCCCAATGATGATCCTGGGCAGCCGGCCGCCGAGATTGGGCATCTTCACCTGTGGGATGTTGATGTCCTGACCGTCGAATTCGATTCGCGTCATGCGCGACTCCTTTCACCGTGACCACAACCTGGCAGCCTGACTCCGCTGACGCTGCAACTGGGTTTCCTACCAGCCGAGGAGGTCATTCGCTGGATGTGTGTCGGTGTGAGGTGGGCAAGCGAATGCGCGTCGCCGGATACACTCCTGTACCGCGACGCGCGAGCAACCTGCACTCCTCCCTGGCAGGTCGTACGCCGAGCATCATAGCCGGAAAGCAGGCAGCCGAAAAGGTCAATCCGGACCGTTCACCCGGCCTCCTGACCCGGCCCGCTCATTCGCGCTACTTGCTTACAAGTAAAAGTGTTGCAGCCAAGGGCCGTACAAAGAGCTTCACGCCAAGGAGTTCGATCCCAGAGTCCGATCCCACAGTTCGATCCCAGAGTCCGATCCCAGAGTCCGATTCCAGAGTCCGACCCCAGAGTCCGACCCCAGAGTCCGACCCCAGAGTCCGACCCCAGAGTCCGATTCCAAGAAGCTTGACCGCCGCGGACCGGCCCCTCACCCTGAGGCCCTGTTATCCTCACACCCTGCCAGGGTTCAGTCGATTCACGGGCAAGGAGGGAACGGCCATGAGGCTGACAATAGCGAGCACGTTGGCAAGGACAAAGGCGACTTCGCACCGAGATGGATCGAACGGCACGCTGGGCGGGCTGGCCGCAGCGTTGATGCTCGGACTGGTGCTACTCCTCACGGCCGGCTGCGGGGGGGGCGACGGTGATGGCGGGAGCGCGAACGGCGACAGGGGCGCGGCGGCCGGTGCCGGCGGGGTCGAGACCGAGGCGGCGGCGGGCGGTGCCGGCGGGGCCGAGACCGAGGCGGCGGCGGGCGGTGCCGGCGGGGCCGAGACTGAGGCGGCGGCGGGCGGCGCCGGCGGGGTCGAGACCGTCCAGCTCGCCATCGGGGGCATGTACTGCCAGGGATGCGCCGACGGTATCCAGGCGGCCCTCGCCAAGGCTCCTGGCGTCCGGAGTTGTTCGCTGAGCTTCGCCGACAGCGTCGCCGTGGTCTCGCTCGAACCGGGCAGCTTGACGGCCGAGGAGCTGATCGGAATCGTCGAAGACGTGGGCTACAAGGCGCAGGTGAAGCCGTAGCCGGTAGGTTCCCCGCCACTCGGGTCTATCCGAAGAACTCCTCGTGCAGGGCGTGGACGGCGTCCTCTTCCCGGGCGCCGTCGATCAGCACGCTGATGATCGTATTCGAGTCCACGCTCTGCAGAATCGCGATCCCCTTGCAGGCCAGGGTCGCGACCACCCGGTGCATGATGCCGGGGATCCCGTGAATGCCGCCGCCGACTAGCGTGATCTTCGCGCAGTTGCGGCGCAGTTGCAGATCCAGCTCGAGCGGCGCCAGCGCCACCTCGGCATCCGCCAGCCGTTCCCCATCCAGTGTGAACGCGATGCGGTCCGGTGCGATCGAGAACATGTCGAGGCTGATTCCCGCCTCCGCGATCGAACCTAGGATGCGCTCGAGCACCGAAGGACTTAGACCCGCTTCGCGGCCGTGCACCAGAATCTGTGCGATTCCACTCATCGAGGTCACCGATGTGGTACGCGAAGCGGCCATCGGCGCCGGCTGCCAGCGTCCCTCCTCGGCCACCAGCCAGGTACCTACCGTGCTCTCGTCCAACCCTCGGATCTGCACCGGCGTATGGGCGATCCGCGCGAGGTCGGCTGCGCGCGGGTGAAGCACCTTCGCCCCGCGGCAGGCCAGCTCGGCGGCTTCGCGGTGGGTCATCGCTTCGACGGCGCGCGCGCCGGAGACCCGCCGCGGATCAGCCGTCATGACGCCGTCGACATCGGTGATGATCTCAGCACGCTCGGCGTCCAGGGCCGCCGCCAGTGCAATGGCGGTCGTATCGCTCCCCCCACGTCCCAGCGTCGTCACCTCTCCCGTGAGCGAGACGCCCTGGAAGCCCGCCACCACGACCACCCGGCCCTCATCCAGATGCTCGCGAATGCGCACGGGCCGGATCTCGCGAATCGCCGCCTCACCGTGACGGTCGTCGGTGATGATGCCCGCCTGGTATCCTCGTAGTGAGACGGCCGGCATCCCGCAAGCCTCGAGCTGGGCGGCAAAGACCGCCGCGCTCAGGTCCTCACCGCAGGAGAGCAGGGCATCCTGCTCCCGAGGCGTCGTCTGCGTGTACTTCCCGATGAGATCCTTGAGCGTGTCGGTGGCGTACGCATCCCCTCGCCGTCCCATCGCCGAGACGACCACCACGATCCGCTTCCCATCCAGAAACCGGCAACGGACACACTCGGCCGCACGATCGCGCGCCTCCTCGCTGCCCAGACAGGTGCCGCCGAACTTCATGACGATCAGTCCCCGTGGCCCGGTCCCGGCGGGGGACGAACACAAGTCTCCGGGAGACGGCGGCCCCGGCGGCGACGTGGGCGGCGGATCGGGCGGCGGTGCCCCCGGCGGTGGCGTGGGCGGCGGGTCGGGCGGCGGTGCCCCCGGCGGCGGAACGGACGGTGGCCGGTTCATCACGCCCACCTCCCCTGTTCCAGTAGCACCTCACCGATCTGAATCGCGTTCAAGGCCGCGCCCTTCCAGAGCTGATCCGACACCACCCAGAATCGCACCAGGCGGCGATCGGCGTCGTCCACGCGCACCCGTCCGACGAAGACCTCCTCGCGGCGCGCCAACGCGCGCGGGGTCGGCCGGTCGGCCAGCACGACACCGGGCGTGTCGGCCAGCAGCGCCCGCACCTCCTCGGCCGTCGTCTCGCGCCGCAGGCGGACAAAGACCGACTCGCTGTGACAGCGCTCGACCGGCACGCGCACGGTGGTCGCATAGATGCCGATCGAATCGTCCGCGAGAATCCGGCGTGTCTCGATACGCATCTTGCGCTCTTCGGTGCAATCGCCGTCCGCCGCCGGTTCCCCGATGAAGGGCAGGAGGTTCATGAAGATCGGCTCATCGTAGAAGCGGCACTCTTCGGGCTCGCCGCGGGCGAAGCTACGGGCCTGCCCCACGAGATCATCGAGCGCCGCGCGGCCCGCTCCGGAGACGGCCTGGTAGGTCGAGACAATGACCTCGCCGATTCCGAAGGTGCGATGCAGGGACGCCAGCGGAAGAAGCATGATAATGGTCGAGCAGTTGGGATTGGCGATGATGTTGCCCGCATCGCGCCCTGGACTCGCCAAAGCACCGGGGTTGATTTCCGGGACCACCAGGGGCACGTCCGGGTCTTCCCTGAAGGCGGACGAATTGTCCACCACCACGGCCCCGGCCGCGGCGAACCTCGGCGCGTGCTCACGCGCGGTGGCGCCCCCCGCCGAGAAGAAGATGAGATCGAGCCCGCCGGGATCGGCCTTCGCGAGGTTCTCGACCACCACGGGCGTCGCGGGCCCATCCGGACGAAGCCTCACGGGGATCTCCCGTCCTGCCGATCGCTCACTCGCGAACAGGCGCAGCGAGGCCATCGGAAAAGCGCGCTTCGCGAGCAGTTCGAGAAACTCCCCTCCCACCATTCCGGTGGCGCCGGCGACGCCGACATGTAAGGCCCTTCGTCCACACATGGTAGTACCATTATATAGTCGCCTCCCAATCGCAAGAGGCCAAGTTGATGACGGAGAAGTCCGGGCGGAGAAGTCCGGGAGGCGAAGTCCGGGAGGCGAAGTCTAGGCGGCGAAGTCCTGGTTGCCTCTTCCGGCGCCCCGCGAGATACTCCCCGCCGGGCTTCCGCAGGAACCTGTAACCAGAGACGGGCGATGGCATGGCGGCATTGCGCTTGGATCGGCTTGGCTTCATGAACCGCGGTCCGATCGACCTCACGATCGAACCCGGTGAGTGCGTTGCCCTGGCCGGCCCCTCCGGTTCGGGCAAGACGCTCATGTTGCGGGCCATCGCGGATCTGGATCCCCACGAAGGCCGGGTGTACCTGGGCGAGGACGAAGCCCAGCAGCTCCCGGCACCCCTCTGGCGCCACCGGGTCGGTCTGCTGCCGGCCGAAAGCCAGTGGTGGCATGATCGGGTCGGCGATCACTTCGCCCCGGTGCCCGGTGAGACCACGACGACCGGGCAGGCCGGACAGGCGGAGCGGGCCGGACAGCCCGGGCAGGCCGGACAGGCCCTTGGTGGCCGGAACTGGCTGGAGGAGCTGGGATTCACCGATGGGGTCATGGACTGGGACACGAGCCGGCTCTCGACGGGCGAGAAACAACGTCTCGCCCTGGTGCGGCTGCTGCGCAATCGCCCGCACGCGCTGCTGCTCGATGAGCCCACCGCCAGCCTGGACCCCGAGAACGTCGACCGCGTCGAGCGACTGATCACCGAATTGCGTCACGCCACGCGAATGCCGGTCTTGTGGGTGACCCACGACGCCGCGCAGATCGCCCGAATCGCCGATCGCGGCTATCGGATCGACGGCCAGGGACGCCTCGCCGAACAGGTCCACCCATGAACGTGATCGCTCTCAGCCCGTGGGATCTCCTCCTGGCCGCCGGGCTCGTGCTCCTGCTGGCCGTCCTTGCCACGCGGCTTCGGCTGGGCGTTAGCCGCCAACTCGTGGTCAACGGCATTCGCATGACGATCCAGCTCTTGCTGATCGGTCTCGTGCTCGACGTCATCTTCGGACACACGAAGCTGCACTGGATCGGCTTGATGGCCCTGATCATGCTCGCCGTCGCCGGCCGGGAGGTCATGGCCCGCCAGAGACGCCGATTCGCGGGCTGGTGGGGCTATGGCATGGGCGCGCTGTCGATGTTCGTCTCATCGTTCGCCGTTGCCATCCTGTCACTGACCGTCATCGTCGCGCCCGAGCCCTGGTATCAACCCCAATACGCGATCCCGCTGCTCGGCATGCTCTTGGGCAACACGATGAACGGCATCGCCCTTTCGCTCGATCGCTTGACCCAGTCCACCTGGCAGCAGCGGGCCGCCATCGAAAGCCGCCTCATGCTCGGCCAGACCCGCCAGGAGGCGATGGGCGGCATCATGCGCGACAGCATGCGCTCGGCGCTGACGCCGACGATCAATGCCATGGCCGCCGCCGGGATCGTAAGCCTCCCGGGCATGATGACCGGACAGATCCTGGCGGGCGCCTCGCCCATCGAGGCGGTCAAGTATCAGATTCTGATCATGTTCTTGATCGCATGCGGGGCGGGCTTCGGATCGATGGCCGCGATCTGGATCGCCGGCAAGCGCCTGTTTGATTCACGCCATCGCCTGCGCCTCGATCACCTGCAGCCGCCGCGGGGCGGATGACGCCGCCGGACGGATGACGCCGCCGGGCGGATGACGCCGCGGGATGGGACGTTTCGTAGCGGGTGACACTGTGCTTCACAGGCGGTCCTACGGGGCAACATCCGCATCAGGCTCGCCACAAACTCAAGTTTGCGGCATCGGGCAGCTCGAAAGGCTTCCAATATCCCTTTTCCAGCCACTTCCCCCTCCAGGGACGGATCGAGGTCAAAGCGGGGGTTTCGGGACGCAGGTTCGTATGACCGCGACCCAGGGGCCGTCTCAAGTACACCTCGATCCTCATCACGGTCGATGGAGGCGAGATCGCTTTCCCGTTCGAAGGCGATCTGGCCTACACGGGCAGCAATGTGGTGACGGTCCTGCCTGGAGATGCGATCGAACTCGTCCCGGCACAGCCGAACACCTTCTCCGTGGCACTCGATCCCTACTCGACGAGCCTGGTCGCCGATGGCATGAGCAACACAACCCTGGTAGCGACGGTCTGGAATGAAACCCTAGGTGCGGCCGTCCAAGCTCCAACCGTCACCTTCAACGTCGAGCCCGAAGACGCGCTCACCATCAGCCCCAATCCGTGCTCGGCGCCCGAGGGGTCCTTCGAGTGCCACGTCACGGTGACAGCGGAGTTCATCGCGGGGACGGCCACCGTCACGGCCACCTATCAGGACACCGACAGCGACCCGCTCGACTACACCTTGAGCGAGCAATTCCTGGTGACGTTCGGCGAGGGCGAGTATCCTCAGATCAGCTGGCCGTCGTCGTCCACAGCTACCGGCATTGTTGTCTACTCGGTTGGGCAGGGAAGCGACATCGTGGCCTGGTCGATCGGCTCCTTGACCTCACCCGGCATCCAGTCGCCGATCACCTATGGCACCAAGCCGGGCGGCACATCGCAGCTGTGGCCCCTCAGTGACGGCACACCCGCGCCCCTGGCGGAAGGGCAGACGTATCGGATCAACTTCACCCTCTATGGAGGCGGCACCGAGACCTTCACGTTCACCAGGTAGGCTCCCCCAACCGAATCCAGTTGGGGGTCCAGTCGGGGGTCCAGTCGGAGATCCAGTCGGGGGTCCAGTCGGAGATCCAGTCGGGGGTCCAGTCGGGGACACTCGTCTCGAGGGGCGGTCATCCACGCGGTGGCCGTCCCTTTTCATTGTCGGCGCCCGCTGGGCGTAAGCCCACCTACGCCGCTATTCGGGTGGCTCGCCCGGCGGTGGCACGGGTGAGACGTCCTCGATCACCTTGCGCTTCCATGAGCCGGTGGAGAACCAGATGGCCGCGGCGATGGCCGTGACCGTGTTCGAGATGAACATCCCCCACCAGAGCCCCGATGGGCCCAACCCCAGCGTGATCGCCAGCAGATAGGCGGCCGGAATGCGCAGTCCCCACAGCCGAATGACATTCAGCACCATGGCCGGCACCGTGTGGCCCGATCCCTGGAATGAGGCCAGCAGCACCATCACGAAGCCGAAGGCGAATACGGAATACGACGTGATGCGGAACAGGTCCCGGCCATAGCGGATCACCTCGGGATCGTCGACGAAAATCTTCGAGATCGAATCGCCGAAAAAGAACATGAGCGTCGTCACCGGCAGCAGGATGGCGCCAACCATCAGGGCGGAGGTCATCACCGACCGTGAGGCGCGCTCGGTATCGTCGGCCCCCAGGCACTGTCCGACGGCAGTGGCGTTCGCCTGCGAGAACCCCATCATCGGCACCAGTGCCATGTGAATGATCCGGTGACCGATACCGAAGGCGGCCGTCACGGCCGAGCCGAAGGTGTTGACGATCCCGATCAAGAGCGTGAACCCGAGCGAGGTCGTGGCCTGGCCGAGGGAGAGAGGCAGCCCGATCCGCAGGATCTTGAGCGCGATGCGATTGTCCCACACGATATCACTTCGGTATAGACGGAAGCCGCGATCCCCGCGGAAGAGCCGGATCAATCCCAGTGTCGACGCCAGGGCTCGCGCAATGACGGTCGCGATGGCCGCCCCGGCCACACCCAGCGCCGGGAAAGGCCCCCAGCCGAAAATGAGCAGTGGATCGAGGACCACGTTCAGCAACATCGAGATGCCGTTGACCTGCATTGGGCCCACCGTGTCACCCATTCCGGTGTAGATTCCCTGATACACGAAGAAGGCGAACATGAAGGGCACGCCGATCAGGATCCAACGCATGTAGAGGAGGGTTTGCTCGAAGGCGTCGGGCGGGGTCTGAAGCAAGCGTACGATCGGGGCCGAGAAGAGCAGTCCCAGGATCGCAAGCCCTACGCCGACGAAGGAAAGCAGGAGAAGCGTCTGGCCCCCAGCGCGGCGCATGTCGGCAAACCGCTTGGCGCCCCGGTACTGCGAGACGAGCGTCGTTCCCCCCATGCCCAAGCCCATCGCGATCGAGAAGCCGATGAAGAGCACGTTGATCGTGACCGTCGGGGCGACGATGGCCGTCTTCCCCAGCTTGCCCAACCAGAAGGCATCGACGAGGTTGTACAGTGTTTGAAACAGGAAAGAAAGCATGACCGGCCAAGCCACGGCGAAGAGATTCCGGGCCAGGGGTCCGGTAGTCATGTCACGGCCGGCGGCCGCAGTCGGCCTCACGCGTTCCTCCTTCCTCTCGACGACAAGCGCGCGAAGAGCCGACTCTAGCACAGCCGCGGCGGATGCCGCCACGGGGTGGCATCGAAGCGCATTGGACAAAAACAGCCGGTATATCGCAGCCGGCCTGGGCAACTGTGCCAACTACCCCAGCAAAGCCTGCGTTAGCGCGGTTGCGCGGTTGCGCGGTTGCGACTGCCGTTTCGCAGTCGCGAAGGCCCAATAGCTGTGAGCAAGTCGCCTGGGCATCGTTCGCCCCTGGGGGGGCGGCTCATTTGACCTCGTAAAGGCCGATCTCCAGTCCACGCATCATGAACTCCATGAGCGCCTTCCAGGAAGGGGCATCGAGCACGATTACCGACTCGTCGCGTAACCCCTCGTTGATGTGATGACGGACCGGGACACTGGTGTGCCTGCTAACCGGAAACCACTGTCTTCCTATCCCAGATCTGGCAACCTGCCGACTCTCGCCTCGTCCCTGACGTCCGCAGGATTGGCGAATGCGGTCTCAACTCACCACCGAAGCACTCGTCCCACCTCGAAATCGACTTTTTGCGGACTACGGGGGAGTGTGCCCCCACCCATCAGCGAGCGCGGCGTCGCAAAGAACGTCCCGGATCTTCTCCAGCATGTCGCGGCTATGCGAGAAGGGGATCTCACCACGATGCTGCAACTGACCCACGACGATGCCAGGATGAACATCAAGCGAGGCTGCAAACGCCCGGATCTTCTTCTTCGAATAGAGCGGTCGTACGCAGGCAATGAAGTTCTGCAGTTTTGCCTCTGGCACTAGAAAGTCAGCAGTCTCTCGATCTGCGCGCTGCTCGAATTCGGGTCGATGTTGCGTGCCTGCAGAGCCCTCGCCGATCAAATCAACATCGACGAGCGGCTGGTCACTCGATGTCACATCCTTGTGGACTATGTGCATCAGGTCGTGGAGCAGCGTATGCCAAAAACCATCTACTCGATCGTAGCGTAGGGACAGAGCAATCACTGGGGACTTCGCATCAAGCCAGAAGGCAGCCCCGTCGATCTTGCTTCCCGAAAGAGCCTCAACAAGAACCAGACGAATACCTGCCTCTGCGAGCACCCTCGGGACATGGCGAGCCTCTTCTTTGTCCTTCAGAAGACCGCGGAGGTGAGCCAGACCGTCGCGCAGCCTACGGTCGGTGTAGGGCACAGCGTGTACCGCCTTCGCGAGAGCCCGCGCACGGATGAGCCAGGCGCACTGCGCGATAGTAGTCGCCTCGTAAGACGTGGACTTACGCGCAGCATGGGGAAAGATAGATGGTGTGTCGTCCAGGCTCTCGATCTCAAAGAATCTCTTCACCCGGTCCTCGAGAACGTCGATGTTGGGCGAGTGCTCAATCCAACGACGCTTGATCATCTCTTTGATAGGGGCCATGCCGTACAGCTTCGCGCGACGGGCAATCATGTCGTCTCGTGGCTTCACCTGCGAAAGGCGGTACGCGCTCTCAAGATTCATCCAGACGGTCGGGCCGGTGTCGAAGGCCTCCCCAAGTGCCCGCGCCGTTGCGGGCGTGATGGTCCGTCTCCCGGTGATGATCTCATTCACAAGGCGGAGAGAGGTGCCGAGCACCTCCGCCAGGACTTCCTGAGTCCAGCCACGCTCCTCCAGCTCCTCGCGGATGAAGTCGCCGGGCGGGAAGACCTCGACAGGCTTTCTCTGGCTCATGGCATTCCCTCCTGGCTGGTGGTAGTCCTAGTGGTAGTCTTAGTGGTAGTCTTAGTGGTAGTCCTCGATGGCGACGATCCAGACGAATTTGTCAGGTCCATCTCCCTCAAATTCCAAAACCAGCCTCCACTGATCGTTTAGCTTCATAGACCATTGGTGTTTGCGGTCCCCTTTCAACTTCTCGTAATGCAGTGACTTGAGGCCGTAAAACACGCGTTCGTCGTCAGCCGCACGGATCATCGCGACCCGCTTGCGATACGCCTTCACCACCCCTGGGGGCCATCCGGCATCCCCGGGTTTGGTCTCCAGGCTATCCAGCGAGGCATCCCGAAAGCGGATTTCCATGTAGGGAAGGTAGCCCCCGGATCTCAATCTGTCAATAACCTATTTTACACTTAGCGTAATATGGTGGTTTTCGCAAATCAGGATGTCCCCATCCGTGCCGCTCGCCCCCCCTTTTTTGCATATGGAGGGTGCCGGCCCCCGAGCGGCGGGAATGCCTTGATGCAGGTGGCGTCCAGAGGTAGGACTGGCTGCGCAGACACGCACGCAACCTGCATGCTGTCAGGAGGTTACGCTTGACGCGCATCTTGACGCGCACTTCACTCGGAGGAAACCGCAGGGGCCCTGGGCGCGGCGACGCGCGAGCGCCGGGCCGCCCCGAACCGGGTCTCCTTCTACACCCGAATCTCGGCCGACGAGGATCACCCCGCCCTACGACGCAAACTCCCTAACGCCACCACACTAACGTCCCCACACTAACGTCACCACACAAGGGTGAGGCCAGAAACATGGGACAACACTGAGCAAGATTGGTGATCTTTGACCGGTTTGCCTCGCCTGGATGCTCATTGACCCCGACCGTACTCTGCTCGCCCGGATGCCATACGAAGTCAACCTCACCGTTCCCGTCAAGATCTGCGTTCAGCACGTAGCATGTGAGTACGTAGCATGTGGTCGTGTCTGAAACATCCATGTACGCCAGCTACCCCAGCTACATCAGCACCAACCACACCAGCTACCCCAGCTACATCAGCTACACCAACCACACCAGCTACGCCTGCTACCCCAGGAAGAGCAGCGCCACGCCGACGACGGCGATCACGGCCCCGAGGATCGCGCGCACGCTCACGCGCTCTTTGAAGATGAGGATCGTGGGAACGATGATGAGTACCGGCACGAGGGAGAAGATCGTCGCCGCTACTCCTGTTGGGGTGTGACGCACGGCGATGAGGGAGAGGGAGACGCCCAAGACGGGACCGAAGAAGGCGCCCACACCGGTGCGGGCCATGGCGGTTCCGTGTCGCAGGGCGGTGAAGAACTTGGGCCACCAACCGATGACCGTGAAGATCAGGGCGAACCCCACCACGCCGGCAATCACACGAATCTGGTTGGCGGCAAATGCGTCATAGGAACCCATGCCGTGCTTGCTCATGACGAGCCCCACACCTTGGCCGAAGCATCCTCCCAAGCCCAGGAGTATGCCCTTCACGATCGTGAGACCATCTAGCTGCGCGGGTGTCTGGCGGGACGAGCCGGGGTGATCGCCTGGGGGCGCTGGTGCGCCGGCTCGTGGTGCCGGTCGGCCGGCTGGGGTCGCCAGCGCGCCGGCCGGTGGCGGCGATCCGCCGGCTGGTGGCACCGGCGCGCTCTCCTGCAGTCCCGATCTACCGGCTTGCGCCGACAGCCCATCGACCACCGGTCGGCGGCGGGACGACCGTTCGGTGACGACCCAGGCGACGCCGGAGATCGTCATTGCCATGCCGAGCCAGTCGGTGCCCGAGAGCCTCTCCCCCAAGAACGCCCACCCGGTGAGGGCGGTGATGAGCGGGGTCAGCGAGAACACCAGCATCGCCAGGCGGGACCCGAGCACGACAAACGCCCGGAACAGGCACAGGTCTCCAATACAGAACCCCACGAGCCCCGAAAGCGCCAGCCACAGCCACTGGTGACCATTGGCATCCGTGGGAAGGACGAACCCCCGGGCAATCCAGCCGAAAAGGGACAGAACCACCGCGGCCATGACCAGGCGGATCAGGTTCACCGGCAGCGATCCCACCCGTCGGCCCGCCGACTCGAACGACATCGACGTGACTGTCCAGCAGCAGGCCGTGCCCAGCGCGGCCAGCTCACCCCAATAGGTCATCCGCCGGTCCTCATCCTCCCGCCAGTCCCATCAGGTCCGCCCGCTGGGTCGAAGCAGCACTTGCGCTGTCAGCAACAACCGATGTCAGCAGCAGTGAGTATCACCTGCAGCAGCCAATGTCAGCGCAACAACAGCAAGCGAGCATGGCGGGTCTCGGAGGGTCGGTCAAGCCGGATGAAGTACACGCCTCCGGCGGCGGGATGACCGCGGTGATCAGCGCCGTCCCAGGCGAAGCGATGGACGCCGGCCGGAAGCTGGCCGTTCGAGAGCAGTCGCACGCGCCGTCCGGAGAGATCGTAGATCCCCAGACGGATCTCCTCCGCGAGGGGCAAGGCCAGTTCAATCCGCGTGGCGGTCATGAAGGGATTCGGTTCGCCGGGGCGGAAGGCGAAGGTCGCCGGGAGCGTGGGGCTTCCGGGGCTCCCGGGGGTCCCGGGGGTCCCGGGGGGCGCATCGTTGATGCCTACCGTGGATCCCACGATCGTGAACAATCCATCGGAAACATCACTGCTCGTCCAGCCGCGATCGTCGCACGCTTCGGCCCAAACCAGGCATTGCTGCGAGGTCTCGCCCTCCACCGTCCAGCTCAGGCTGCCGTGGTTGGGCATCCGATCGGCCAGGGTTTCGGCGAAGGAGTCCCCGCCGTCGCGCGAGAGCAGCAGCGAAACCCACTCGACGAGGGTATCGTCGGTGGCGATCCACTCGATGGTGACCTCCTCGCCTTCCCACCACACTTCACCACCGTTCGGATGAAGGACCGCGATCTCGGGCGCCTGGTTGTCGAAGACCTCCGGCGCCAGCCAGCGAATCGTACGCAGGAGCAATTCGTCGCGCGTGGCCTCGTCGTTGATGGCCTCGAGACCGAAGGCGAAGTAGGCGAGCCGGTACTCGTCGTCGTAGCGCACGGCGCCGTACCAATCGTCGGCATAGGCCAGCATCGGCTGGGCCCCGGCGCGAGGGGCCACCGCGCTGGGGTAGTCCTGCGCGCAGGACCCGCTGCCACCGCCGAGGTCGAAGGCCAGCCCTTCGGTGATCGGATCGCCGGGCAAGCCCTCCAGATGCCGGTATCCGGCATCGTCGACCAGGTAGGTGGCGCGCAAGATGTTCTCGTAGAAGGCCTGGTCTTGCGGATCGGCCTCCTGATACTCGTTCATGAACCACCCGATGTCCTGTCCGGAGGCCAGCAGGCTCCCACCGCCTGTCGTGTAGTCGATCAGGGCCGATTGCTCGGCATCGGAAATGGAACCGTCGAGTCCGGTCACCCAGAGGACGACCGGATAGCGCACCAGAACCTCCGACGGGGGCGCGCCGAAGGCGGCCGTATCCCAGACCCGGTAGCCCAGGTCGTTTGCCTCCAGCGATGCGCGGAAGAACGGATCGGCCACCGAGCCGGCATCGTCATCGACCAAGAGCACGGGCACGTCGCCGATCACGAGCGAGAAGGAGTCGGTGACCGTCTCGGTTCCGTCGGCCGCCAGGTCCAGGTAGAACCAGATCGTCTCGCCCACTGGAGTGTCCGCATCGATCGCGAGTTCAAAGGGCGGCGTGAGCGTTGCGCCCTGATGCGGCTCCAGATCCGTGCAGACGGCCTCGCTGCCGGTGATGTCCACGAAGGGCGACGGCGAGGATAGGACGCCCGCGATCCCGGTCTTGGCATCGGCCAGGATCCCGTTGCGTATCTGCACCGAGAGCCCGGCCGTCTCGTCCGGGTCGAGCCAGGCGTCGCCGTCGCCGGTCACATCATCCTCGACGTCGGTGGCGACCCACTCCAGATCGGTCGCCGGGTAGTAGAAGACCTGCTGGGTGTGCTGGCCGATGTTGCAGGCACCATACTTGATGAAGCCGCGTCCGTTGATGCCCCAGCCCATCCCCCAGCTGTTCTTGATCTCCCAGGCGCCTGCGCCCTCACAGGCGGTGTCGTCCCAGCCAATGATCGCGATCAGATGGTTGACTGGCGCCGTGCCTTCGCGCTCATAGCATCCGTCGGTGTATTGATAGAAGTCGCTATAGACCGTGAAGCCGGTCGTCACCGGGCCGTACTCGTAGACGGCGGCCTTGATGGCATCGACGTTGTTGGGGATGTCGATCCACTCCTTGACCGCGGCAATGGGCTCGCACTCGTCTTCCTCGCACGGGTAGTCGTGATCGGCGCGGTAGAACATGCATGCATTACTGACCGAGCCGTGATCGCGCACATGGCCCCACGCGATGGCAGCGTTGCCGCCGTAGCAACCCCATCCGGGGGTGGCGCAGGAGAGAATCTGCTGCTCGGAGAGGTGGAAGATCTCGCCGCCGTAGATGCGGATCACCGCCTCCAAGGCCGCCAGCGCCGCGAAGTCCCAGCAACTGCCACAGTTCCCTTGGTCCCGGATGCCGGTCACGCCCCCGGGATACCAGGAGAAGGTCTCGGGCAGATCCTCCCGCAGCGGCCGAAGCGATCCGCTGTCGTGCTCTCCCACCCGCGCTTCGCCTCGTAGCTGCGATCCGATCCGCGCCTGGCCCCGCAGCTGCGTTCCGGTCCGCGCCTGGCCCCGCAGTTGGGCCGCCCTACGCTGCTCGGGCTCCGAGAAGCGCAGACCCAGCATCCCGGCGAGTTCCTCCTCATTGTAGCGCACGAGACCGGTCGGGCCCGCCGTCCAGCTCGCCCCGACGGCCTCATTGCGAGCGCGCACCCGCGCAAGCTCACGAGCGTGGTAGGCGACTAGTTCGGGATCGAGCACCGTCCCGTATTCCAGGAGATGAAACGCGGCAATCTCCTGCTCGATCGCTTCAAGCACGGCACGATCGGCGGCATCGGTAGGATCAGCGCCGGCCGCGGCATCTGTGCCAGCCATGGCATCCGCGCCGACCACGGCATCCGCGCCGGCCTGAGCGTCTGCGCCGGCCTGAGCGTGGACAGTGATCAGCATCACACTCAATGTGGTGACCCGCCAGAACCAGCGACACGTCATCTTTTCTCCTCCCGTGCAGCGGCGCCGAAGAGCGCCTTGATCCCGCCCCAGCTTGCACGCCGGGCGGGAGTATCGTCGCAACCCACGGGCCAGGCGCCGATCAGCTCCCCGGCCTGGGTTGGGGCACAAGGCGAGTCCGATTGAAGAACCCAGCTCACGTGACCCAGTGGATCGACTTCACAGAACTGTGGATCCAGGCTGATGTTGCCGTCCATGCCCAGTTGTCCGGCGATCGGGGCGGTCCAGTCGCCTCCCTCATTGCCGAAGAGGTCACAGGCGGTCAGGATGGCGGCGTAGGTATCGTCGCAGAAGATCGCCTCTCCTCCCACGCCGCCTGTGATGAGTGTGCGATCCAGGGCCACCGAGCCGGAGCCGTCGCAGTAGAGTCCACTGCCGGCCACCGTCGCCGTATTGCCCTCCAGCGTGGACCCGATGATCGTGAACATCGCGCCTCTGGCGAAGATCGCGCCCCCGCTACCGGCGAGGTTTCCGGCGAAGGTGCACAGGCTGAAGCTGGGCTCGGCATTCACGTCTGCATAGCACGCCCCGCCGAAGAGCACTGCCGCGTTCTCCAGGAAGAGGCACTCCTCGAACACCGGCGCACAGGCGCCCTGGCAGTAGACCGCGCCGCCGAACCGGTCGGCCGAACAGTCGCGGAAGACACATCGCGAAATGGTCGGGCTGGCTCCCAGAGAAACCAAGAGGGCGCCGCCGTCGCTCATGCTGCCCCCTGCGATGGTGACGCTCGAGAGCTGGGTCTCCCCCGATTCGCCCGAGAAGAACTCGAAGGCGCGCGCCTCGGCGGCACCGCTGCAGTCGATGGTGCAGGACGCGGGATCATCCAGTGAAGAACGCACGTGGATGGCTTTGCCTTGAAAGCTCAGGCTGTGGTTGCCTTCACCGGAGAAGACTCCCGGCAAGAGCAGGATCTCGTCGCCGTCACTGGCGGCGGTGATGGCGGCGGCGATGGTGGGATAGTCTCCCGAGCCGTCGGGAGCAACGGTAAGCGCGTCGGCTCGGCAGGAATCCGTAAGGAAACCGGAACCAAGCCCGGCGACGATCCCCGTGCAGAAGAGCAGGGCAACTCGCATAGGTCCTCCGAAGGAGGGAAACATCGTGCTCGCGCCACGCCGGGCTTTGGTTGGATCGCGAAGCAGGTCAGGTTGTCGTATGCACAGCCTAGGCGTGCCGCCGCGAGCCGGCAATACGCGAGCCGGCAATACCAGCAAGCTCGTCGCGGGCGCGGGCAAAGATCGCTGAGAACATCTCGGGCGTCAGACGCCCTGTCTGCGTATTCTGACGGCTGGGGTGATAGGAACACAAGAGAAGCCGTGGCGCTGACCGGCCGGCGGAGGCTGTGGTGCGCGAGCGCTCCGCGGGCCGGGTGGGGGCTGCCGAGCGCGAGCGCTCCGCGGGCCGGGTGGGGGCCGCCGAGCGCGAGTGCTCCGCGGGCCGGGTGGGGGCCGCCGAGCACGAGCGCCCTGCGCACGGGATCGAGGCAGCCGGGTGGGGTCGAGCGGTCGGCCGGGTCGAGGCGCCCGAGGGAGAAAACGGTGTCCCGGGAGAGACTTCGGTGATCGGAATCAAGAGATAGGCAGCTCCATGCGCGAAGCGCGGCTTCTCCTGAGGAGCGTCAGCCCCGCCCCCACGCGCTGACGGCGAGTGGGCTGCTGCTTCCGCCCCAGGCACGAGCCCGATCTCGGGCAACGCGCTCATGAGAGTGTCGAATGCCAGCTTGCCCAACGCCAGATAGATGCGAGCGCGCGTAAGCAGGCGCAGTTCACGCAGCAGGTAGGGCCGACAGTTCTCGAACTCCTCACGGGTTGGCTTGTTGCCGGGCGGGGCGCACCGCACGGCCGCGGTGATGAAGGTCTCGATCAGGCGCAAGCCGTCCCGCCGGCTCGTGGCCACCGGCTGGCTGGCGAATCCGTGCTCGTAGAGTGCGCGGTACAAGGTATCGCCTGAGCTATCACCGGTGAACATGCGGCCGGTGCGATTCGACCCGTGCGCGCCCGGCGCCAAGCCGACCAGCACGAGCCGAGCCCGTATCGGCCCGAACCCCGGCACGGGCCGGCCCCAGTAGATCTGGTCCCGATACGCGCGCCGCTTCACCCGAGCCACCTCTTCGCGATGGGTGACGAGCCGTGGACACAAACGGCAATGGACGACCTCCCGGTCGATCCCAGCGCGGCTGTCTCGGCGATCCCGCTTGCGTTCGGTGTCCCGGTTGTCCCGATTGCGCCCGCTGTCCCGGCTGTCCCGGCTGCCTCGACTGTGCCCGCTGTCCCGGTCGTTCCCACTGTCGCGCTTGTGCCGGCCGGCGACGGCATCTTCCGGCTTACCGGCAATCGGACCCTTGTTGGTCCTATCTGTCGGCGCTGATCTCCTCGACGTCCCCATGCGAACCATGCTGGATCAGGAAAAGAGCTTTATCAAGGTCAGGGTTCCGAGAAACAAGTTCGCGAAGCCAATCGCCCGCCTCATCATGTGGGAAGGGAGGGTCTTGACCGTGAAAGCGGCAGCCGGCACAGACAGCAGGGCGCCTATCGTCAATGGAATGGCCAGCGGCCAGTGGATGGCTTGGCCGCATGCGGCGTAGATGATCAGGCCCACCGCGCACACCAGGCCTTCGGCCATGGAGGTGATCCCAACCGCCTGCTTGCCGTCGACCCCGGCGATGATCTGGCCACCGGTCACAATCGGTCCGTACCCGCCCCCTGAGATCCCCTTGTTGAACGCAGCAACGCAGCCCACCCCCACGAGGCGCCCCCATGAGAAGCGGCCCGTACCGCGTGAAAGCAGGATGTAGAGCCCCATGACCAGGATCATCACACTAATGTAACCCTTCACCCAGAACCCTGGAAGGCTCACCGCCAGCAACACGGCCCCGATGGTGCCGACCACCGAACAGGCCGCGAGCACGGCGGTGCTTCTACGCGCCTGCGTTCCCCGTCCCAGATCCACATTCCCGATGCGATGGTGCATGAGCCCCGAACTCAATCCAGAGATGAACTCGGAGAGCAGGACCGCGGGGACGATCTGAAGCGGGGAGTAACCCACCAAGATGAGCAGTGGCGTCAAGGTCGTGCCGTAGCCCATCCCCAGTGATGAATCCACGTACTCGGCGAAGAAGGCCAGCAGGAGAATCCCCACGATCGGCAGGCCGGCCGGAAGCCGTTGCTCGAGATCGAAATCTCGATCAACAGCTAGATAGACGAGCATCACGCCCAGCGCAATCAACGAAACCGTCCAGAAGAACCGAAGGACCGTGTGCGAGTTCATGATGGACCTCCCGCGTGACACCTTGATTTGGAGTCAATCCTATCGGGATAATAGGATATCAAACACAACGAGACATCGATGCAAACCCTCCTTGGATCTTACTTGTCGCAGACCGCCACATCTGTCCGGATAACAGGTCCGAAACATGTCCCACTCGC
>CAZNJE010000022.1:0-71974 GCA_964573295.1 uncultured bacterium
ATCCTCAAGCAGATCAAACGATTAGAAGAATCCAACCAAATCCTGACGCGAGACCCCCCGTAGGCCGCAACCTACGAGGGCGCTTGTATGTAGCTGCTTTTCGTAGGGCTTGCGATCAGCCCTCTGAATTGGAGCCAAGGGGGATCGAACCCCTGACCTCATGACTGCCAGTCATGCGCTCTCCCAGCTGAGCTATGGCCCCGCGAACACACAACTATCGGGGATTTGGCCCCGAAACTCAAGCGAAAGGTTCAGGCGATCTGCGCGCGATCTGTGCGGTCTTCGGCGGTTGAGCCGGTACCGCAGGCGATGTAAGGATCACCAGGACCACCGAATTGCCGTAGGCGAGGGACCGTTCACTTGCCGTCGGCGAGGGGGACCATCGAATCGCCTTGGGAGGAAGCCGGCGACGTCCCGGAGCTGGGCGGCCCCGCGGGAGGAGCTTGATCTATGTGTCCAATTCGCGGCGGGATCCTGCTGGTCGTTGCGGCCGCCGCTGGTCTCGGTGGCGGTTGTGGCAATCAGCCGGATCCGGCCATCCCCGATCCAGGTCCATTGACGTCTGAATGGATACAGATGCCCCTGCCCGAGCGGCCCTGGAATCTGGTGGTCATCACGCTCGATACCACCCGCCGGGACCGCCTCGGCTGCTATGGGCACAGCGGCGGCCTGACCCCGAACCTCGACATGCTGGCCAAGCGCGGCATTCTATTCGAGGAAGCGGTGACACCGGTCCCGATCACGCTACCGGCCCACGCCACGCTCTTCATCGGGCAGAATCCCCAGGTCCACGGGGTCCGCAACAACACCACCTTTCGTCTGCCTGAGGAAGCTCGGACGCTGGCGGAGTTTCTGCGCGAGGATGGGTACGCTACCGGGGCCACTCTGGGCGCGGCGCCGGTGGAGGCCGGATTTGGGCTCGAACAGGGCTTCGATCACTACGACGATGCCTTCCCCGTCAAAACCACCCTGCGTACGGGCAAGCGTCCGGAGCGGCGAGCCACCGAGGTCACGACCGCCGGACTCGCCTGGATCGCCGAACACGCCACAGAGCCCTTCTTCCACTGGCTGCACTACTTCGATCCGCACCACCCCTACGAGCCTCCCCCACCCTTCGACACGCGACACCGCCTTGCCTACGATGGCGAAATCGCCTACATGGATGATCAGGTCGGGCGCCTGATCACCGGCCTCGATGAGCTCGATCTCATGGGACGAACCTGGGTCCTGTGTGTCGCCGATCATGGCGAATCTCTTGGCGAACACGGCGAAGAAACGCATGCCTACCTGATCTATGGCGCCACCCAGCGCGTGCCCTGTCTGCTCGTCCCACCGAAGGGTATGGGTGCAGGAATCCAGCACGATGGCTTGCACGACGAAGCGGTCCGTGGACGACGGGTCGCCGAAATCGTGAGCCTGCGGGACCTGGGAACCACGGTCCTCAACGCGCTGGGCTGGTCTCAGGTGCGTCTAGGCGACGGCCGGAGCCTGTTGCCGCTCGTCGCCGGAGAGAAATCCACGCCCCAGGTCGTCTACACCGAGACCCTGGCACCCTTCCTGGATCTGGGGTGGACACCGCTGCGTGGTGTCCGAACCGAGCGCTGGAGCTACATCCGCGCCCCGGAACCTGAACTCTACGACCTGCGGTCCGACCCGGTCGAAGCGCGCAATCTGCATGAGAGGCGTCCGGCTGTTGCGGGTCAACTCGCCGCATGGTGCGATTACTACGCGGCCTTGGACCAAGGGTACCAGACTCAGACACCGTCAGCGGAGAGTGTGGAGCGCCTGCGCAGTCTGGGCTACGTGGGGGCCCCGGCGGTGTCCTCCGCGGCCTTCCCGGATGACAAGGACCCGAAGCACCGCATGGGGCTGCTGACGCGCACGATGAGCGCCAACGGCCTGCTCGACCAGGATCCCGAGGCGGCCATCGATCTGCTGCGCTCGGTGCTCCGCGCCGATCCCGGCAATCCCATGGCGCTCCGCCTGCTCGCGAGAGCCTGCATCCGCGTGCGCGACTGGCAGTCCGCGAGCGAGGCGTGCGGGGCGCTGCTCGCGCAGATGCCGGGCGACCTCGAGATGCAAAGCGTTCTGGGATTGTCGCAGATGATGCGCGGACACGAGGTCGAGGCCGAGAGTCTCCTGTCGGGCGTGCTGGCTGCCGACCCGGATGACCTGTTCACGCGCACCCACTACGCCGTTCTCCTCACCCGGCGGGGCCGCACCGAGGAAGCCCGGAGCATTCTAGAGGATACAGTGGCCCGCTTCCCGGGCGTGGCCGAACCACTCACCGAGCTGGCGATCTTCGAGTGGAATCGGGGAAATACCGAACGGGCGGTCGCCCTGGCCGAGGAGGCGCTGGAGCTCCACGAGAGACAGGCTCCAGCCTGGGCGCTCCGCGGAGAGGCCCTTCTTCGCGAGGCCGGGGAGCACGCCCGGCGCGGTGAAGTCGACCAGGCCGCGGCACGCCGGGAGCAGGCCGAGGCATACTACCGCCACGCCCTCGAGATCGACCCCGGCGAGCCGATCGCCGCAGAACGCCTGGCAGCGCTCGCCGCCGCCGGCGGCGAGACGGGGGCCGCCATTGCCAGCTACGAACGGCTTCTGGAGCGTCGGGCCAACGATCCCGCCCTGCACGTAGCTCTGGGCAACCTGTACCGTCAGACCCGGCAGTACGATTCGGCGGCCGAGCACTACGCGGCCGCCTACGAGCGGGGGTATCGGGAGCCCCGCTTCCTCAGCAACTTCGGGGTCCTCCAGATCCTGCAGGACCGGCCGGAGCGCGCGCGCAAGCTGTGGGAAGAGGCACTGGCACAGCGACCGGATCCGGAACTGGTGGTGGGCATCCGTCAAAACCTGGAGCGTTTGGAGGCTCGCTAGGTAAGAGGGGTAGCGATGCGCATGCCCAGGGTCCGCTGGGCAGACTCCGGCGTGCCCGCGACGCCGGCTCGTGATCCACTGATCTATTGATCTGTTGATCCGTCCAGGCGGATTGACTAGGATGTGGTGTCCGGATCCGGCCGTCGCGATCGTGACGCCGGATTCCTGCGCGGGAGTGGTGAAATTGGTAGACGCGCGGGACTCAAAATTCCGTGGGGGCGACCCCGTGTCGGTTCGAGTCCGACCTCCCGCAAGACCATGGCCGAGCCCGACGTGGCCCGGTATCCCATGCATCGCCCGCCCGCTCCCACCGGGAGCCGGCGGGCTTTTCCGACAAGAGTTCCGACACGAGGATTGAGGGTGCATCTCCCGCCGCACTGGCAACCGGACTACCCGCTGGCGCGCCTCTCCACCTGGCGCATCGGCGGACCAGCTCGCTACCATGCCGCCCCGGCATCTGTAGCCCAGCTGCGGGCGGATCTGCGCTTGGCGGCCGAGGAGCAGCTCCCGGTGCTGGCCGTCGGGGGCGGAAGTAATCTGCTCTTCTCGGATCGCGGCTACGACGGTCTGATCCTTCAGCTACCACGGTTTCGGCCGTCCGATCTCAGTGCACGGTCTGGCGAGACGTCCGATCTCGGCGGGCTCGCTGGCGAATCGCCCCATCTCGATGCCACCGGTGGCAGGATGCCCTGCCGCGGGGCTGGGATCGCCGAGCTGGCGGCCGCCGATTCGCTGGCGACCACCGTTCGCCGGTTGGCCGAGCGCGGGTGGGCGGGTCTGCACTGGGCCGAGAGCATCCCGGGCACCGTCGGGGGGGGCATCATCAACAATGCCGGCGCCTACGGAGGCCAGATCGCCGACCGGCTGGAGTCGGTACGCGTGATGCGGCCCGACGGCACCGAGGAGGTCTGGCCGGCCGAACGTCTCACGCTCACCTATCGCAGCAGCGCTCTGAAGGGGAACGAGCCCACCCGGGCGTTTCTGCTATCGGGTGCGTTTCGTCTAGAGCGCGCATCGTCCCAGGAGCTGATTGAGGCGATCGACGAGATCCGCCGGCGTCGTCACCGAAAGCTGCCCAGTCTACCCAGCTGTGGTTGCGTATTCCGCAATCCAGAGGGTCAGGTCGCTGGACGGTTGATCGAAGAGGCGGGTCTGTGCGGTCTGCGTGCCGGCGACGCGGAGGTGTCGAGGCAGCACGCCAACTTCATCGTCAACCGGGGCCATGCGCGGGCAGAGGATGTGCTGCAGTTGATCCGTGAGGTGCGCGAGCGCGTACGCGAAACATTCGGCCTGGAGCTCGCCCTCGAGGTGCAACTCGTGGGCTTCCAGCCCGTGGCCTCGCCGGTTTCGTGGACTTGATCCTGTTCTACTCGATCTCGACCCGAATCGCGCCCGACGATCCCGGATTGCCGTCCGGATCGGTCAGGGGTAACTCACCCTCCGTCCCGCCGAACCCGATGCCGCCATAGGCCCAGATCTCGTCGCGTTTCGGCGGGTGATTGGTGTCTCCCACGGCCCCGGACATTTCACTGCCGCCCGGATAGAGCGAGAAGAAACCATCCCGATCCAGCCGCTCGAGGAGGAACCAGGCGACCGGCTCGAGCGGCTTGTCGACATAGGACTGCCCCGACCAGGCGAAGGCAATCTCGCTGCCGGATTCGGCCCAGGTCCCCATCGTCACCGGCTCCTGGAAGACGAGGTCCGCGCAGGTGCCCGAGGTGATCACGTCAACCCCTTCGAACTGGATGCCGAAGCCCACGCCCTTGACGGCCATGCCCTGAGGACGATGCAGATAGACCCACGCCCAGACCGTGTCCTGGTCGGCGTCGTAACTCACCTGCAAATCATCGGCGCGACTGACCCCTGGCAGCTGTTCGCATGGATTCTCCGTCACCTCCCCTGCCGGAGGAATAAACTGGTCGTCCACGTGCACGAGCAGCCGAATGCCGGCGTTCTCGCCCAGGGCGGACACTGGATCCGCGGTCACGAACAAGGCCAGCCATACGGCTGCCAGCAAGAGCCCCCCGGCCAGACTTGCGCGCAGATGAAAGCGCCGCCCGTGCTGCGGATCTCGCCGCGCTTCCCGCGCACCCCGCCGTGCCCCTAGCGCGATCCGATGCTTGTCCGACCCGCTCGTTTCCATGGAAGGGCGAGATTTCATTCCAGCTCCTCCTTCGTCGGCGTATAGGGCACCGCGCCCAGATTGTCATCTCCCGGCTGGCGCTCTTCGAGCACCGTGGCCTCCAGGATGCCGTCGATGCGTTGAGTGAAGCAGTTGCCGCTCACGATCTCGATCGTGCATGGCCCTGCCTTGACCATCTTGTTGGGAACCGTTACGACCATCATGTCACTCACGCGGCTCTTGAGCAGATTGGGCGGCACCCGGTTGCCAAACTGATCCTCGATCATGACACCGGCCACTTGGTCGAGATCGATGCCCGTCATCGTCAAGTCGCTGACCAGAAAGCGGCGGTTGAGCAGGTTCTCGATGGTCACGAGCTGGGGCGGCATCCGCAATCGCCAACCGCGGGATGTGCTGATGCTGGGACTGCCGAGCTGCGTGAGGTCCCCGTCGATGCCTCGCACCGTCACCCCGTGCGCTTGCAAGCGCAGCATGGGACCGGCATCGGAAGCCAGCTCCAGCCGCAGCGTATAGCGCAACGAGCCATCGGGCTGCTGGACGGCGATGCGCTCGAGCAGCTCAGCCACACTGACCGTCGGCACGATCGTGCGGCGGCGCGTATCGGGTACCGGTCCAGGCGCGGTGGTCATCAGGTCCGCCGTGACCTCCCCGTCTGGCGAGGCCAGACGCAGGAGTCGCAGTGAGCCCTCCGGACGCTCAGCAGCCCACCGCAGGTCGAACCCCACCGAGTCGATCGCGCTCTCGACCTCGATCGCGAGATACAGCTCCAGCAGAGCCTGCGCGTTCTCTTCCCCGGATTCGACCGGCCATTCGATGTGGCTCAGCACCTCATCGGGGGACCAGCTCAAGACCGCCGTACCGGTCATCTCGGCCGGGGCCGGCGCGGCAAGAGCCAACCCCACCAGAAGGTCCAGCACGGCCAGCACTGCCAGCACGGCAAGAATGGCCGGCCGCCGGAGTGGCCGGAGCATCGAGTGCAGCATTACAGTTTCTCCCTTTCGGCTGAAAACATCTCGAGATCGCCCTCGAGCAGAACCGCGGGATTCTGCAGGTGGAAGCGAGTGAGCACCTCTGGATGAATCTCACCAAATGTAAGGATGCTGGTTCCCTGGGGAACGCTGGCGGATCCGGTCCAGACCGCTTCGGCTACCCGGCCCGCCAGGAAAGGAGGCGCCTGCACCGGCCGCAGCTCCCAGGTTGCACCCAGCTCCCTCAAGATCGCCTCGGCCACCGCCTTGATGTCTTCGAACCCGCATCGCGTGGCAATCATGCCGCACGCGAACCGGCGGCGCTCTCGGGCTCCGGTCTCGGCGGCGTCGTCCAGCAACGTGACGTCACCTACCTCGAAGATCCGTTGCGGCAGCGGCTGGGTTACGTTGTGCTCCAGCGTGGCCAGCAAGCCAGGCAGGAGAGAGGCGCGAAGCATCGTCTGCTCGCTGCTGATCGGATGGGCCACCTCCACCACGCCCTGATCTCGCGCCCGCCCCAGAGCATCGTCATGCATCTCGTGGTTGGTGAGCACGAGTGTCATGACCTCCAGGAAACCCAGCCCCTGGAAGGCCACCCGCAGGCGGTTCGAGAGCTCCTCGATCGGATGAGCCCGGCCCACGGTGAAGGTGGGCACAAGAGATTGCGGGATATTGTGATAGCCGTAGGCGATCGCCAGGTCCTCGATCAGATCGATCTGATGGAGGATGTCATTGCGGTAGGCGGGTACGCCCACGGTCACCTCGTCCTCGCCGGTTACCTCGGCGTCGTGGCGCATTCGGCGTAGCAGCCCGGCCGCCCGCTCCGGATCGAGCCCGACGCCGATCACTCGCGTCGCCCTCGCCGGGGAAACCTTCATGGTTTGCAGCTCAAAATCCGGCGTCACCCGGCGCTGGTCCTCTCCCGGTCCCACGATCTCGACCGCGTGGGCGGTGGCTCCCGGCAGGTTCTCCAGAAGGCTGCTCACCATGATGTTCAGGGTACGCTCGACGACCCGCTGCCCCAATCCGGTAACATCGATGAAGAGCCGGGTGGATGCGACCGTCACCTTCGTGCCCTCCGAATTGATGATCGGCGGCATCGAAAGCACCTGTCCGCGCGCATCCTTGAGGACCGGGTAGCGCGCCAGGCCCTTGAGCAGCTGGGCGTAGGCGGTGCCCTTGGGGTGATCTTCGAGGATCGCTTGCATCGTCACGGCGTGCTCGGCGCCAGGACCGGGCGCACCCAAGGGCGTGAAGCGGAAGCTGGCCGGATCCTCGGCCGTGTAGGTGATCTCGCCTTCCAGGGTACTGAGATCGTAGACCCCGATCGAGGCGTGCTTGCGATTACGCCCCACGGCCCAGTGCAGGTTCTCCTGCAGCTTCATGATGATCTTCAGGCTGTCGAGATCGAGATGCGCGTTCTCGATCACGGCGCACGCGATCCAGGGCCGGTAGGAGTCGGCTTCCCGCACGATCGGATCCACCGTGAGCCGCAGCGCAGGCGGCCCGATTTCGTAGCGCGGGGCGCCCGTTTCGGTTCCGCTATAGCCGCGTAGCACGCGTGCCAATCCACCCGGATCGAACATGTCCGGACGAACGGCCAGCAGTTCCATTCGGATCACATCCAGGGGGGGCAGTTCCGAGTGGTGTTCCCTGAGGTTGCCGCCGCAGTTCTCGCACAGCGGAGGCACATCCTCGGTCTCGGTCATCTCGATCGCGCTGCCGCAGGTCTCGCAGCGAACACGCTTGAGCGTGGTGAACCCCTCCACGTCGCATCCCAGGTGACCCAGCTGAGCCAAGAGGTCGTCCGGACTGGGCTCGGCGCGCATGAGCGTCTGCAATCGTTCGAGCGGGATGCCGATCACCGGCATACGGGCACCTCCTTCAACCACTCCAGGTCCGTCAGATACAGCGAGCGCATATCCAGGATGTTGTACTGCAGCATGGCCAATCGTTCGAGGCCTAGTCCCCAGGCCAGCACGGGACTCGTGCAGCCCAGGGGTTCGGTGACCTCCGGACGGAAGATTCCGGCGCCACCCATCTCGAACCAGTCCTGCTTCTCCGGAAGCCAGATGAAGACCTCCACGCTGGGCTCGGTGTAGGGAAAGAAGCCGGGCCGGAACTCGAACTTCTCGAAGCCCATCTTGGTGTAGAAGGCGCCCAGGGTGCCGAGCAGATGCGCGAAGCTCGCCTGTTGGTCGATGATGATGCCGTCGACCTGTTGAAAGACGGGCAGGTGCTTGTAGTCGATCGCTTCGCGCCGGAAGACCCGGCCCATGCAGAAGACCTTGCGCGGAGAGGCCGGATTGGCGGCCACCGACCGAGCGCTGGCTGCCGTGTTGTGCGTGCGCAGCACCGCCGTCATCGCCCGCTTTGGATCCCAGCGGTACTGCCAACCCTGCGAGCCGGTCGCGCCCCCATCCTCGTGGGTGGCCGCCACCCGCTCGACGAGCCCCGTGTCATCCGGCAAGGGGACTTCGGAGGGCCTCTTCAGATAGAAGGTGTCCTGCATCTCGCGCGCCGGGTGATCCTGCGGTTGGAACAGGGCGTCGAAGTTCCAGAAGGCCGACTCGACCCAGGGCGTACGCACTTCCTCGAAGCCCATCTCGACGAAGATGCGCCGGGTGGTGTCGAGCACCCGCTGCATCGGATGGGGCTTGCCCGGCGCGATGGCCGATACGCCCAGATCGATGTCGTAGTTCTTGTAGGTGACCTCGCGCCACTCCCCCGTGGCGATCAGTTCGGGGGTGAGTTGCGCGACCTCGCGTGCTTCCTCGATTCCTTCCGCGACCGTCTCGCCGCCCGCCGGCGAGAGACGCACGTACCGCCGGCGCTTCTGCTTCACCTCGATCAGCTCCCGGCGGCCCTTGAGCAGCTCGAGGGCGGCGGCGACGTCGAGTCCTTCTGCGGCCAGATCAGGGGTGCCGGCACGTTGCCCCGGCCGCCGGCTGAGCGCCTCGAGCAGGGCCTCGTCGGGCCCCGCGCCCGCCAGACCCTCACCGGCCTTCTCTCCCAGAACGAGTTCGGGACCCTTCTTGATGGCCCATCCCTTGGCGGTCAAGAGTTTGAGCGAGGCGCCCACCTGCCGGGTCTCCAGCCCCGATCGCTCGGGCAACTCCTGCATCGTGAGACCTCGCCCTGCCACGCTCAGGGCCTCGAGAACGCGCCGCTCGGGCAACTTGCCCTGCACGGCGGCCTCCCCGCCCTCCTTGAGCACGATCTCCTCGAAGGGCGACTCTTCGATCTCGACCAGACCTTGATTCGCCAGGAGCTGGGCCCCGGCCGCGACCAGCGCCTGGTCGACCTGCAACGTGCCGGCCAAGGCCGGGATCTCGACTGGCTCATCGAGGCCTTCGAGTCCCTTCAGGATCAAGAACTGCTCGCGAGAAAAAAGGCGCATGGATCCTCCTCACCCCGATTGCGAATGTGTGCTCGCGCGGACCCGCGCGGCCTCACCACAGAGCAGCGCCGCGGCCGTTTCGGCCCGCAGGCGCCGGGGACCAAGGGTAACACAGGTGGCCCCCGCCTGATGCAGCCGCGTACGCTCGCCATCCGACCAGCCCCCTTCGGGACCCACGAGAAGAAGCGTCTCCGCCGGCGCGAAGCCGGCCAGCGTACGGGCCGTCAGCGTCTCACCCGCCGGATCGGCACAGATCAGCCGTGCGCCCTCGCGCGCAGCCTGCAATTCTATCAAGTCTCCGTGAAGGGCCACCGGCGGGCACAGGGCCCGGCCGGCCTGCTTCATGGCGGCCCTCGCCACCCGGCTCCACCGATCGCACTTGCCCTCTGCGCGGGCCAGGCTCCATCCCACCGAACGCTCGGCGCCGAACAGGTCGATCCCCACAACACCCAGCTCGACCGCCTTCTCGATCGCCCATTCGAGCCGTACCGATGTCCGGATCCAGGCCAGGCCCAGTCGGCCGGCCTGCGCCCGTTCACCGCAGGCCGTCTCGAGCCGGCCCAACCGCACGTCCATGTGGCTTCCGGTGACCTGCTCCACTACGGCCCGGCACTGGCGGCCCTCGCCGTCGACCAGCACCACCTCGGCGCCCCGCGTGACGCGCAAGACCCGGGCGGCATGATGGCCTTCCTCTTCCGGCAGGCGTACGACCGCGCCGGGATCCGGCCAGGGCGAGGGCAGGTAGAACCACCGGTGTGACGCCGCGTGGGCGCCGTTGTCAGCTACGGAAGGCATCCTTGATCTTCTCGAAGAATCCCTTGCCCGGTTTCGGAGGGCGGACACCGGGCATCCCGGCCAGCTTCTCGAGCAGCTTCTTCTCCGCCGCGCTCAACTTCTGCGGTGTCCAGACGGTGACCTCCACGTAGAGGTCACCCTGCGCCCGCCCGCGGCCGACCCCGCGCCCGCGCAAGCGCAAGATCTTTCCCGACTGGATGCCGGCAGGCACCTTGATCTCGACCGGCCCCTCCAGCGTGGGGATCTGCATCTTGTCGCCCAGTGCCGCCTGCGCAATGCTGATCGGCAGCCGCAACAGCAAGTCATCGCCCTGGCGCTCGAAGAGCTCGTGAGGCGTCTCATGGATCGCGATCACGAGATCTCCAGCCGGGCTGCCGCGCCGCCCCACGTTGCCGCCCCCGCGCTTGACCAGTCGCTGCCCGTCAGCGATCCCCGGGGGCACCTGAATCTTGAGTTCTTCGCTGGTTTCGACTCGGCCTTCTCCCCCACACGATGGGCAGGGATCCTCGACCATGCTGCCCTCACCGCCGCAACGCGTGCAGGCCACCGTGTGCACCACCTGTCCCCACAGGGCCCTTTGCACCACGCGCACCTGGCCCGTGCCGTTGCACTGCGAGCAGGTCGCTGCCCGCGACCCCGGACGCGCGCCGTTGCCGCCGCAGGTTTCACACATCACCTTGCGCTTGAGGCGGACGGTTTTCTCGACTCCCTTGGCGATCTCCTCGAGCGAAAGTGATAGCGACAGCCCCAGATCCTCGCCGTGGCGACCCCGGCTGCTGCGCCGGCCGCCGCCTTCGAACCCGCCACCCATGAAGCTGCTGAACAGGTCCTCGAAGCCGAAGCCCCCGCCGGAATGACGCCGGGCGAACTCGCGAAAGATCTCCATCGGATCGAAATCCGGTGCCGCGCCGCCGAACCCTCCCCCGGAAACGCCTTCGTGGCCGAAGCGGTCGTACTGCGCCTTCTTCTGCACATCACTGAGGACCTGATAGGCCTCCGACACTTCCTTGAAGCGATCTTCGGCCTCCTCGTCCCCCGGATTCTTGTCCGGGTGATACTTGACGGCCAGCCCGTGGTAGGCCTTCTTGATGACCTCCGGGCTCGCGTCACGCTCGATGCCGAGAACCTCGTAGTAATCTCTCTTGCCCATACCCCCCTCTCGGGCTCCTCCGTTTCTTGCCCGCATCCGCTGCCGCCAGCATTGCCGCATCCTCTGCGGCTACAACTGCCCGCGTTTGCTGCGTGCGTTTGGTTCTGGCCGCTATTGTCCGCGCTGCGCCACGATCGAGCGCAGCGTCAGAAGCAAGATCCGCAGATCGAATCCCAGCGACCAGTTCTCAATATAGTACAGATCATACCGCGTCCGTTCCTCGATCGGGACGTTGCCCCGCAGGCCGTTGACCTGAGCCCAGCCGGTGATGCCGCTCTTGACGCGGTGGCGGTCGAAATAGCCCGGCACCACCTCCTCGAAGCGATCCACGAAGAACGGCCGCTCCGGACGCGGCCCCACCAGGCTCATCTCTCCCCTGAGCACATTGAAGAGCTGCGGCAACTCGTCCAGGCTCCACGTGCGCAGAAACGTCCCCACGCGCGTCCGGCGCGGATCGGCGTTCTCCGCCCAAACCGGACCGGTCCCATCTTCGGCATCGACTCGCATCGAGCGGAACTTGATCATGTGAAAGACGCGCCGGTCGCGCCCAACCCGCTGTTGGTAGTAGAAGACCGGACCTCGCGATTCCAGCCTGACCGCCAGAGCGATCACGGTCAGCAAGGGCGCGAGCACGATCAGCAGCGGCACCGTAATGAACAGATCCAGCGTCCGTTTCAGCACCCCGTTCCAACCTGCCAGCGGGATCTCGCACAAGCCCGCGATGGGGATGCCGTCGATCTCCTCGAAATGCATCTCGTGCGAGATCAGCGAGAACAGGTCGGGCACGAACTCGACGTCGACCTGATGCGGATTGCATTGGCGCAGGATCTCGATGATCCCTTCCTGGCCGGTGAAGGGCAATGCCACGATCACCCGGTCGATCTCACCTTCGGCGACCAGACGGCCGACCTCATCGTAGCGCCCGAGGACCGGCAAGGGGTCATCGTCGTGCGGCTCGGTGTCCTCACCGGGGCCAGCCAGCAGGCCGACCGGCTGGTGGAGCCCCAAGCCGTCGCGAACCAGCGCACGAGCGATCCGCCGGCCCTGCGGTGTCCGTCCCACGACGACGAACTTCAGCGGGCGGTCGCGCTGGATCCAAGCGGCCAGGTGCAGCATGGCCGTGCGTCCGAGGTAGAGCAGGGGGATCGCCAGCATCCAGATGAGCGGGACCGCGATGCGCGAGTAGGTGAAGTCGCGGTAGAAGAAGGCGACCGCCGCGGTGAGCACCATGCCCAGCAACGATGCTTGCAGCATGCGCGGCGCCTGCGCGCTGCCCCACTGCAACCGCCGGCGATAGAGGCCGAAGGCGTGGAAGACGACGATCCACACGCCGGCCGTAACGACCGCGGCGACCGCATAGTTGGCCAGGTCCGGGATGCCCTTTGAAACGTCCCACAGCCGGCCGACCAGCAGCGAGTGAAAACGGAGCCAATAACCGATCAGAAAGGCGAGCCCGATCGCGAGCAGGTCGCTGACGTGCCAGAGAAACTGGAGCAGCGTCTCTCTCTTTCTACGTTCGACGTGTCCCATCAGCTACCTCTGGCGGCTATTCGAGCGCCATGGCCACTTCCTCTTCCATGCGCACGCGGAAGCCCGCGCGCGAGAAGTTCTCCGCGCGGCGGCGCGCGTCGGCCGGAGCCAGGCCCACCTGTTCGAGCTTCTCGATCGCCTCGGCCATCGCCTCGACCGTCTGCTCCTGGAAGAAGATGCCCGTGCGCCCCGGTTGAACGGTCTCGAGCACGCCGCCGGTTCCGTACGCCACCACCGGCGTTCCGCAGGCCATGGCCTCGAGCGGCACGATACCGAAATCCTCCTCACCCGGGAAGAGCAGCGCCTGCGCGCCCTGGAGCAACCCGTGCAACTGCTCGAATTCCACCCATCCGAGGAATTCGGTGTTTGCCCCGGCTCGCCTCTCGAGTCGCCTACGTTCGACGCCGCTGCCCACGACCACCAGGCGCTTGCCGAGCTGACGAGCGGCGTCGATGGCCAGATCCACCCGTTTGTAGGGCACCAGCGCGGAGATGACCAGCAAGTAGTCGCCCCGCGGCCGCTGTGGGTCGAACCGAAACGCCTCGAGATCCACCCAGGGATGGACCACGCTGGCCTCCCGGGCGTAGTAGCGCAGGATCCGCGCGGCTACGTTGTGCGAGTTTGCAACGAAGTGATCCACCCGCAGGGAGGTCACCACGTCCCAGTTACGCAACCAGGTCGCCATTGGAGGCAGGAGCCATGAGAAGGGGAAGCCGTAGCGCTTCCCGCCGAAGTAGTGCTCGTAGAGGAGCCAGACGTAGCGCATGGGTGTGTGGCAGTAACACACGTGGACCGTGCCAGGGTGGATAACCACCCCCTTGGCGGCCGCATGGCTGCTCGAGAGCACCAGGTCGTAGCCGCGCAAGTCGAAGCGCTCGATCGCCGCCGGGTAGAGCGGAAGGTAGTGCTGATACTTCTTCGGGCCCCAGGGAGCCCGCTGCAAGAAGGAGGTGTGGATCGGGTGGCTCGCGATGGCGCCGCTGACCGAACCGGGACGGTGGACGAGCGTGTAGATCGGCGCCTCGGGAAACATCTCGCAGAAGACCTCGAGGCACTTCTCGCCGCCCCGCATGCCGGTCAGCCAGTCGTGGACCAGCGCTACCCTCACGAGATCCCCTCCTCCAGCGCGCGGATCACCTCCACGAAAACGCTGTTCGAGACGAAGTAGGCCTCCGGCGAGAGCTTCAGGCCCTCGCGGTCGGCCTCGAGGAAACCGCTGTTCGTCAGGAAACGCACCCGTTGCTTGAACCGATCGGGCAAGGGCTGTCCCAGGGCGGCCTCGAGCGCATCCCAGGTGATGCCCTCGGCCAAGCGCAGCCCCAGGTAGATCATCTCCTTGGCTGCATCCAGCTTCGTCAGCCGCAGACGTTCCTCGACCGGCCGCCGGCCGCGCTCGAGCAGGCAGGTCAGGTACTCATCCAGATCGGCGCTGTTGCGCCAGCGGACCTCGCCGTCGAACGAGTGTGCGGCCGGACCCAGACCCTGGTACGGCTTGCGACCCCAGGTGGCCACGTTGTGGCGAGCCCGCTTACCGGGACGGGCGAAGTTGGAAATCTCGTACTGCTCGTAGCCCGCGCCGAGCAGCAACTCCCGGGTCCGCTGGTACTGCAGCAGGAGCGTCTCCTCCAGCGGCGATTCGGCGTAGCCGCCGCGCAAGAGATCCTCGAGGACCGTGTTGACTTCCGGGGTAAGCAAGTAGCAGGAAATGTGGTCGGGCCCGAAACGGAGGGTCTCCTCCACGTTGGCGATCCAGCGCTCCAGCGACTGCCCCGGCAATCCATAGATCAGATCGATGCTGATGTTCTGACAGCCGAACTCACGCAGCTCGGTGAGGGCCAGCCGCACCCGGTCGGCCGTCGCGCGCCGCCCGAGGAACGTCAATTCGCCATCGTGGAATGATTGCACCCCCACGCTGATCCGGGTGACACCGTGTTGGAGCGAGCTTTCGACGAACGCGCCGTCCACATCCTCGGGATTGACCTCCGTGGTGACCTCGCAGTCGGGCGTCCACGGCGCGATCCCCGCCAGCACCGCCAGCAAGCGACCGAGTCTCTCCGCACCCAGGAGCGAAGGGGTGCCTCCCCCCACGTAGACGGTCTCGATCGAGGGCAGTGTCGCGGCCTTCTCCAGATCCTCGCGCAGCACGACGGCTTCGGCTTGCATGGCGCGTAGGAAGGGATCCTGCTCGCTCAGACGGTCGCACAGGCTGTAGAATCCGCAATAGTGGCACTTGCTGCGGCAAAACGGCACATGGGCATACAGGGACAGCCCCTCGCGCGATTCGCCTTCGCCCCCCTTGCTCATCACCTGCTCCCGTTCATCGAACGATGGTCAAGATCCGTTCCCATCGCGGCGTGCTCCGATCGGCGTCCCAGGAGAAGTACCGCAGGAACGCCCGGCCGAGCACACGCTCGACCGGCACCGTTCCCCAGAACCGGCTGTCACGGCTGTTGTCGCGATTGTCACCCATGACGAAGACCTCTCCCCGCGGCACCTCGACCGGTCCGAAATTGTCGCGTACCGCCAGGCGTCCCGCGTCCGTATGCTGCACGAAAGCCTCCTCGACCGCAACGCCGTCGACGAGCAGGGCCTTGTCGCGCACCTCCACTGTCTGGCCGCCCACCGCGACGACCCGCTTGATGTAATCGATCATCGCGCCGTCCTCACCCTCCGGGCCGGAGGAGCGTTCGAAGACGATGACGTCTCCCGGTGCGATCTCGCGCAGGCCCGGCAACCGGCCGCCCACGATCGGCACCAGGGCCCCGTACTCGAACTTCGTGATGAACAGGTAGTCGCCCACCAGAAGCGTTTGCTCCATCGACGGCGAGGGGATCCGAAAGGCCTGCACCACGAATGCTCTCAAGAAACCGAAGAGCAGCAGCGCGATCAATAGACTCTCGGCAACTTCCCGCAGCGGATGGAGGCGACGGATCCCCCGGCCCGACGGTTCGATCATCGGGCCGGAGCCTTCGCCGGCGTCTCCGTGGACTTCGGCGCGCGCCCCACGTTTGCCGGGTGCGCCGGGGGCAGACTTCGGGCTCTGGTTCGGAAGCGTCTGGCCATCGGCCGGTGTCATCGCCCGCTCCCCGATTCGTCATCGCTGCTGCGCAGCAGCGCGAGGAACGCTTCCTGCGGCACGTGCACCGTGCCGATCTGCTTCATCCGCTTCTTGCCCTCTTTCTGCTTCTCGAGCAGCTTGCGCTTGCGCGTGATGTCGCCGCCGTAGCACTTGGCCGTGACATCCTTGCGCAGGGCGCTGACCGTCGAACGCGCGATCACGCGGCCTCCGATGGCAGCCTGGATCGCGATCTTGAACATCTGGCGTGGAATGAGGTCCTTCAGGCGGTCGACCAACGTCCGTCCCCACCCGTAGGCTTTTTCCTCGTGAACCACCATCGAGAGGGCGTCGACCTTCTCTGCGTTCAGGAGGACATCGACCCGCACCATGTCCGAGGGCAGATAACCGTGAAACTCGTAGTCCATCGTGCCGTAACCGCGCGTGACGGTCTTGAGCCGGTCGAAGAACCCGTAGAGAATCTCGCCCAAGGGAGCCAGGTACTCGAGGCGCATACGCCGATCATCGACGTGCTCCATATTGCGCTGCACACCGCGGCGGTCGAGCACCAACTTCATGACCTGCCCCACGCTCTCGGGCGGAATCATGAGGTACAAGCGCACGAACGGTTCCTCCACCGCGTCGTACGCGCCCACATCGGGCATGTTCGCCGGGTTGTCCACCACCACAAACTCGTCGTGGTCCTTCGGGCGAACCCGGTAGGAAACGTTCGGGGTCGTGGCAATGATTGGCAGGTTGTACTCTCGCTGCATCCGTTCCTGCACCACTTCCAGATGCAGGGGTCCCAAGAAGCCGCAATGGAAGCCGAACCCCAGCGCCACCGAGGTCACCGGTTCGTAGCTCAAGGCCGCATCGTTGAGCTTGAATTTGGCGAGGGCGTCCTTCAGGTCCGCGTAGTCATCCGAAGAGACCGGGAACAGACCGCTGTAGACCATCGACTTCAGGGGCGCATAGCCCGGGAGCGGCTCGATATCGGGGGCACTCGCCGCAGCGATCGTATCGCCGACCTGCGCGTCGGCGACATCCTTGACACCGGCGATGATGTAGCCCACGTCCCCCGCCGAGAGTTGCCTCACCGGCTCATGCTTCAGCCGGAAGACGCCGACCTCCTGCACCTCGTGCAGCTTCTGCGTCGCCAGGAATCGGATTCGATCGCCCGCTTTGATCGCCCCGTCCTTGACGCGAACATGCGCCACGACCCCGCGGAAGATGTCGAACTGCGAATCGAAGATGAGCGCTCGTGCCGGCAGATCGGCCGTGTCGGGCGGGGGCGGGATCTTTTCGATCAAGAACTCGAGCACGCGGCCGACGCCCTCGCCGGTCTTCGCGCTCACCGGTAGCACCTCGTCGAGCGGACACCCAAGCAGATCGCCCACCTCCGCGCAGACGTCCAGCGTGCGCGCGGTAGCCATGTCGATCTTGTTGACGACCGCGATGACCTCGAGGTCGTTCTCGATGGCCATGTAGAGGTTCGAGACCGTCTGGGCCTCGACGCCCTGCGTCGCGTCGACCAGCAGAATGGCTCCCTCACAGGCGGCCAGGGAGCGCGACACCTCGTAGCTGAAATCCACGTGTCCGGGGGTATCGATCAGGTTGAGCCGGTAGCGCTGGCCGTCGGCCGAGGCGAAGTCGAAGGTGATCGCGTGGGCCTTGATCGTGATGCCACGTTCGCGTTCGAGATCCATGTCGTCCAAGATCTGTTCGCGCATCTTCGTCTTGGGAATGGCGCCGCTCTGTTCCAGGATGCGGTCGGCCAGCGTCGACTTCCCGTGGTCGACGTGGGCGATGATGCAGAAATTGCGGATTCGCTCGCGAGCCGTGCTCATATACTCCTCGGTTGCCCCTCCCGACTACCAGCGCCACCCTACACCCAGGCGCATGGACAGTCCCTGTGCGTGCGTGTCGGCGCCTTCGACCGGCGCGGGGATCCCGTCCAGTGTCACGTCGAAGCTCTGCAGGTGCGCGTCGACGAAGGCATCCCCCATCGAGAGCAGGACGAAGAGGCTCGTCCACCAGATGAAGTCGCGTCGGTGGCCCTTGTGCCGGTCTTCTTTGCGCTCGTAAAAGTCGGCCTGCTCCGGGTAGTCCCGCTGCTTGTCGCGATACTCGTGCACCATGCGGTCCTCGAAGTGGAGCCGCTCGATCATCGCTCCCTCGATGCCCGCAACCAGAATCGCTTTCCACCACATGCCGTTCTTGGCCTGCCCCCAGCCCGGAATCACCAAAGAGCGCAACGCCACCCACGTAGGCGCATCAAATGTCCCCTGGGACGAGGCGTCAGGGTGGGGCTCTGCTGCCTCTTCGCCCGCAGGGGACCGCGGCCCCGGCTGCTGGGTCTGCGCATCAGGGCCGGGGTCGGTCTGTTCCGGGCGCATGACCGGTTCTGGGTCTGCTTGATCCTCCTGGCCATGCACCGACCCGGCGCCTACGAGCAGTAGCGCCGGCAGGAACAGGATGGTGATCCACCTGGGCAAATCTTCGCCCTCAATCGTGAGGGGTGACTCGGCGCCAATCCGGGCGTCACGCGAGTCACCCCTCGATAAGCTGGCGGGAACGTGTGGGAATCGAACCCACCCTGGACGTGCACGACGCCCAACACAGGCTTTGAAGGCCCGGGAGCCCACCAGGACCCATTCGCTCCCTGATTCGTAACTCGAATACGCGCAACAGCATAAGGAATTCGGCCCTGGGTGTCAACGCGCCCGCGCGATGAACCTGCACGATCAGGGCGTTTCCGATCTCTCCGGCTCGGCCAGGGCACGCTGGGCCCGCAGGCGAACTTCCGGATGGGCATCAGCGTCCTCGATCACCGACTCGTATAGGGTGCGGGCGTCCGCCTGCTTGCCGCCCACAGCCAGCGTGGCGGCAACGTTGCAGCGCAGCATCGGATGAGATCCCTGAAATCGCTTCCATCCCCCGGCCCAGGCGATCAGCTTACCGATCTCATCGTGAAGGCCCTGGCGACCCATGCGGCCGGTGAGCTCGATCAAGAGGTCGTCGGCCGCCCCCAGGGAGGCGGCTTCCACCGCCAGGGCGGCTCCCTTCTGCCAGTCGCCTTGCGCCATCGCAAGCGTCGCGGTAATCCCCTTTACGGCCCAGGATTGCGGGTACGTCTTCGCAAGGGACTTGAGCTCGTCGACCCGGGTGACCCCCTGTCTCGGGAAGTCACCGTCCAGGAACAGATTCAGGTTCTCCATCCGGTTCGGGTTCGCCGCGATGGCCGCGCGGATCACCTCCCCGGCCTTTTCATGGTGCCCGGTGAACCACAGCAGCTGTCCGCGGCAGGCCAGCGTGGCCTCGCCCTCTGGATCGAGCTTCTCGAGGCGGGAGAGCGCCGCCTCGGCATCGGCGAACCGTTCGAGCGCGATGAGGGCGCGGCACCGGGCGGCCCGGACCTCGGCCTCGGCCGCACGGCCCTCCCCTGCCCGAGCCGGCGCGTCATTCTCGCCTTCCGCAGCCGCATCCGGCGCGACCTCCCCGCCTTCCGCAACCCGAGCCGGCTCGTCCTCCCCGGCTTCCGTAGTCCGAGTCCCAGTCTCTGCCTCTCGTTCTGCGGCCTCCCTCCCCTCCGCGGCGTCGCCACCGGGCCGGTTCGCCATCTTCTCCAGAGCGCGATCGGCCGCTTCCAGAGCCAGGCTGGGCTGTCCGTTGCGCAAATGGAACTCGGAGCGCTCGAGGTAGAAGTCCAGATCGCGCGGCTCGCTCTTCCAGGAATCGACGATGACCTTCTCGTAGGCTTCCCGCGGGACGAAGGCCTTCTGCAGGTCATCCAGATCGCCCAGGAAGATTTCGACCATCTCCCCCAGGAAAGCCATGCGCTCGAGCACGACGGGGTGGTCATCCTGGATGGCCAGCGCATCTCGGTAACAAGCCTTGGCTCGCTCGAGTTCTCCCTTCCGCTCGGCCAGCCGGCCGCGCAACAGATGCAGGTCCGCCTCCTCGCGAAGCGACGTCTCGAGTTCGGCCAGGACGGCCTCGGCCTTCTCCACCTGCCCGCGCTCGAGCAGGCACAGCCCGGTCAGCAGACGGGCCCGCTGGTCGGTCGGATCGATGTCGTGGACTTCGTGCAGGAGCGTCTCGGCATCCTCCCAAGCCTTGAGCGCGAGCGCTTCCTCCACCTTCGCTGCCAGTGGGGCCTTCTTCACGAGCGTGGCCAGCTCACCAGCCAGCGGATGGTCGGCATGTTCGGTAACGAACTGCCGCGCGTAGGCCGCCACCTGGGCGTGGGTGAGCCGATCGGGCCGGTGCCTGCGCCCCCATTGCTTCCACGCCTGCTTCGGCACCGGAATCCTCTCGGGTAGGCTACCGCCGCGGCGCCGCGCGGGATCGAGGCGATAGATTCGCCACGGTCCGACCGGCTCATAGCCGACGATCCGCTCGACCTGCTGACTGATCCAGCTCATGACACTCCCTGTGGTTCCAGGGCCTTCTAGCCCACGACGCTAGCCCACGACCGAAATGGCTTCGATCTCGACACGGCCGCCCTTGGGCAGCTGAGCGACCTGGAACGCGCTCCGTGCCGGATAGGGCGATTGAAAATAGCTCTGGTAGATCTCATTCATCGCCGCGAACTCTTCCATCGAAGCCAAGAAGACCGTGACTTTGAGGACCTGATCCATACTCGAACCGCCGGCTTCCAGCACGTTCCTGAGGTTCTGTAAGGCGCGTTCGCACTCGGGCCCGATGCCGCCGGGCACGAGGGCACCGGTGGCCGGATCCATGCCGAGCTGACCGGCGGTGAATAGTAGCTTGCCCACTTCGGCCGTCACGCCCTGGCTGTAGGGACCGATGGCCGCGGGTGCCTTGTCCGTCGAGATGGCCTGTTTCATCGCATTCATCCTCCATGTTGTCCGTGTCGCCTTGCGCTATCCGTGCACCTCACCGATTCGAGAACCGACGCGACGCCATTCCCGAAACCGAACTACCCTACCACCCTTCGCGCCCCGGCGCACCTCCCCGAACGGTCTGGGCGCCGTCAGGAATCACCCGTGGCTGTGCCTCGGGTCGGTCCTGGCGGCGTCTCGGATCCGGCCCGGCTGCGGTCTCGGATCGGCCCTCGCCATGTCTCGAAGCAGGCTCGATTCCCCCTCGCTTCAGCCTCCCGGATGTTCCAGGAGATCGGCGACCTTGCGCACCCGCGCGCGCGCCCGTTGCGCTGTCGTGGCTTCGGCGATCAGGCGTACAATGGGTTCGGTGCCCGACGGGCGAATGTGGATCCACTCGTCCTCCCACGACCAGCGCAAACCGTCTTCGGTATTCTCAGGGACTCCGAAGGCGCCGAGCAGTTCCTCCCACAGATGCTCGCGTTCGGCGTCGCCGAGGGTGAGCTTCTCCTTCACCATGGCCCGTGCCGGGAGCGTCTTCCAGGCATCTCGCAGTCCACCGCGGCCCTTCCGGCCGGCCGAACCGTAGCTGGTCTCGAGCTGCAGCAGCAGCGCGGCCGCGACACCGGCATCCCGTCCCAGGTGTACGGCCGGGTCGATCACGCCACCGTTGCCTTCGCCTCCGAAACGCGCCTCCTCGACCAGCATGCACGAGACGACATTGGCTTCTCCCACCGGAGCACGGCGTACCGTGCAGTCGTAGCGGGAGGCGACGATCTCGAGCCACGCCGAGGTCGAGAGATTCGTCACTAGCGTGCCACGCATACCGCCCTCGAGCCGCGCCATCGCGCACAGCGGCAGCGTGCCCTCTTCGCCAACCGTGTCCTCCGGAAGGACGAAAGCGCAACGATCGCCATCGGGGTCCGATGCGAATCCAAAGTCGGCGCCTTCGGCCCGTACGCGCTCGCGCAGCGGCTCGAGCATCTCCCGCCGTGGTTCCGGATGGGCGGGCAGCGCCCCATTCGGTTCACCGTGGATCCAAATGCTTTGGACTCCCAGTTCCTCGAGCAGGGGCGCGATCAACACCTGCCCGGCACCGTGGACCATGTCGGCGACCACCTTCAGCTTCGATGCGCGGATGCGCTCGGTGTCGATCGTGGCGGTGATCAGATCGATATGGCGCGCGATGGCTTCGGCGCCCGCGGGCGTGGTTGGAGCCGATTCATCGGATGGGGTCGCCGTACCTGACGAAGCCGAAGTGTTCACCGCCGCGGCACTCGCGGTCGAGACATTCACCGCCGCGGCACTCGCCGCTGAGGCATTCGACTCTGAGGCATTCGACTCTGAGGCATTCGCCTCTGCGGTGTCGCCGGCAAGGAAATGGTCCAGCAGGGGCCGCATCCGTGTCCGGTCCAGAAAGCGCCCATCGGGCCCCACGAACTTGAGCGCGTTCCAGGCCGGGGGATTGTGGCTGGCGGTGATGATGATGCCGCCGACCGCGTCTCCGTGTTCAACGGCCACCTGGACGGTCGGGGTCGGCACGATCCCCAGGTCCGTCACCTGACAGCCCCGCTCTTCGAGAACTCTTCGGGCAGCCGTCGCGAAAAGGGGCCCGCTGGGCCGGGAGTCGCGGCCCAGCACGACCGTCCCGCAACCGACCACGCTCGCAAACGCCGCGGCCAAGCGCCGCGCCACCGATTCATCCAGCCCGTCCCCCACGATCCCACGAGCGCCCGAGACGCTCAGCACCAGCGTTGGCACGATGTCAGCCTCCTCATCACGCAGAACCGGTTTCTCTCCGTCCAGATTGCTCTCGGAATCCCCTATCCAATCACGCGCCCTGCCGCAGCGCAAGAAGCAGGGCGCGTGATGGCTGGACCGCCATTCGCCGGTTCCTTCCTCGCACAGGGGGGGCTAGTCTCGTGTGGGGGGTAAATCTCGTGAGCGGTGCCGATTCTTGCGCTCACATCCGAGCAGGTGAGGAACCCATGCCCAGGACGGAATCCTTCGAGCGCCACGTGGATCGCTACGACACATGGTTCGAACGTAACCGAAGCCTCCATCAAGCCGAGCTGGCGGCCGTCCGGGCGCTCATGCCCACTGCGCCGGGCATGAGCGTGGAAGTCGGTGTCGGGACGGGCCAGTTCGCCGCCCCGCTCTCGATCGGGACGGGCATCGAGCCCTCGGCGGCCATGGCGGCCCTGGCCCGGGCGCGCGGGATCCGAGTGTGCCGGGGCGTTGCCGAAGGCCTTCCTTTCGCAAACAACAGCTTCGCCCTTGTGCTCATGGTCACGGTCATCTGCTTCGTGGATAACCCACTCCAGTCCCTACGGGAAGCCTACCGCACGCTGCGCCCGGGAGGCGATTTGCTCGTGGGATTCATCGATCGCAACAGCGAGCTGGGACAGGCCTACCAGGCGAGCGCTCGGACCAGCGACTTCTACCGCGACGCGCGCTTCGTCTCGGGAAGAGCTGTTGCGCGGCTGTTCCGAGATGCGGGATTCGGTGAGGTGCGTTTCAAGCAAACATTGATGCCGCGCCAAGCCCCTCTATCCCTGCGTGATGGCTTCGGGCAGGGAGCATTCGTGGTGGGACGAGGGACGAAGCTGCCTCAAGAAACCACGCCGGTGGCGTGATACGTGTGAGCAACGTAGCGGCCGGCTCCGGTTGCTACCGCTTCTGCTACCGTACTATGGTCAATCGGGTTCACTAGTGTCCACCGGTGTTCATAGGGCAGCCTGGCTCTGGCATCTGGCTCTGGCATAAGGAGAAGCCCGCAACCGAACTCGAGGCGCAGAGCGAAGCCGACAGGAGCAGAGACGTTACAGCACTCCCTTTGGAAGATTGAAGCGGCGGACCAGAGCCGAGATGATGCCAACAGAGATTACTGCCTTGCGCCCATGGACTGGAATGGGAATCGACGCGGCCCTCCCATGAATGTCTGGGTGGTATACCACCACGTGGCTCCCTTTTCCACGATTAGCCCAAAACTCGAAGCGTTGATCGTGCTTTGCGAGTTTCTTTTGCAGCTGCCTGAAAGTGTAGCTCTTAGGCATTTGCCTCTGCGAAGTTGAGTTTCCGCGGCTGCGGCACTGGGATGTTGGCCAGCTGGAAACCTGCCTCCTGGTGCGTGTGTGGGAATGAAGCAAGGATCTCCCTTGAGATCTGCTCGAATATGGCGAACAACTCGGGTGGAGCTGGATGGCTCAGCAGCTCCGACTGATCCTGACGATACGCAAAGCTAACCTGAAGAGCAATGGCATCCTTCAGCTCGTCAAGAGCAGCCTCGAAACTCCGTCCTTCTCCGATTAGATCCATCTCCAGGCAGTGAGCAGTCCATTTGCGACCTTGCTTATACCCAAGCACACGCAAATTGAGGTTCACCTTGTTGGACATTCGTCCCACTGTGCTGCCCCCTAGCCTTGGACGGCGCAGACGCCCCTTGCTGCTACCAACATCGACATTCTTGTTACGCATAGCTCTCCATCAAAGCGAAGCATAGCACAATGGCCTGGACCTGCAGGGGAGCAACCAATATCTTCTTCGGTCGCCCCGCGGCCCCTCCCGATAGAAAATACCTCTGACCGCTGCGCAATGTTCATAGCCGGAATGCACCGCAGTCCACCTGCTCCACGTGCTGCCATTCTGCTACCAGTTTGCTACCAGTTTGCTGACAGAACCAAGGGAAATCACGTTGAATCACGAGGAACCAGGGCGACACCGCCGCCTGCTTGCCTGCTCCCTTTGCGCCCGCGCAACTCATTGCAGGTCAGCGCAATAGCAAAGGGCGACGCCACTTCTGACGCCGCCCTCACGGAGCCGATGCGCGGACTCGAACCGCGGACCTGCTCATTACGAATGAGCTGCTCTACCAGCTGAGCTACATCGGCAGGGAGCCCCCCGGACTCTCTCGAGCCCGAGGGGCATCCAGATCCTGTGGTGCCCCCCAGAGTCGAACTGGGGACCCCCAGATTTTCAGTCTAGTGCTCTACCAACTGAGCTAGGGCACCACATAATGCAAGAGCGGAGATTAAGATAACCTCCCTCGCAAGGTCAACCCACATTTTCATGCCGGCGTGTCGGTTCGGCGATCACCCGTTCCACGCAGCGCGCCAGCGCCAAGGGGTCGGATGACTTGGTCAACACCGCCCGCGCACCCCAGCAACCGAAGTCGTCGCAACAGTCCCAGGCCGCGGTGTGGATCACGACCGGCAGGTCGGCATCCAGCGACAAGATCCGGCCCAGAAGATCGACGCCACGCATGTCCGGCAAGCTCGAATCCAGCACGACCGCCACCGGCCGCCGGCCCCGCTCCATCGCTCTCAGGGCACCCCGGCCCGTGCCGACCCCGTGCACCGCGTAGCCGGCCCGCTTGAGACCGGCCGCGAAATGCGCCCTCGACTTCGGATCCCGGTCCACCAGCAGAATCTTGCCCCCAAGCACTGGCTGCCTCCCTCGCTCTCGCGCTCTCGTCGTCGCGGTTCGGTTCGGTTCGGTTTGCTGCGCCCCCAGGGGCTCAGGCCGCGCGTCCCTTGCGCCGGTCCCGGCCGGATCGCCGGGGCGCCGGGATCCGCCGTTCCCGATTCGCCTGGATCGGCAGGCTGATCGTGTAGATCGAACCCCACTCGCCCTCCGCGCGCACGCTGATCTCTCCCCCGTGTTCCTTGACCGCCTGATTGGCGACTGCCAGCCCGAGCCCGGCCCCTGCGGGCCGGTCGGTCGAGAAGGGCACGAAGAGACTCTCCAGAATATCGCCCGGCAGGCTGTCGCCCGTGTGGGCAATCTCGAGCAACAGCCGATCACCTTCCCGCAGTGTTTCGAGACGAATGGTATCGCCGTCTCGGGTGCGTTCGAGCGCGTTGCGCAGGATGTTGATCAACATGTGCTTGATGCGCGCTTCGTCCAGCAGCAGATCAGGGAGATGGTCGGCGTAGGTTTCCTCGACGAAGATGCCGCGGCCGGTCATCTCCTCCCGCAGCAGAGTCACCGACTCGTGCACGATGCGGTTGATCTGATGAACGCCCATCTTCGGCGTGCTTTCCTTCACGAGTTGGATCTGCTCGACCAGGATGTCCTCGATCCGCGCGGCTTCCTGGGCCAGGATCCGGGCGTCGTCGCGTGTCGATTCCTCCTCGGGCAGGGTCTTCTCGAGCTGGCGCGCGAATCCAGCCACGGCGCTGATCGGTCCCCGGATGTCCTCGGCCAGCCGCGCGCTGAGTTCCCCGATCGAAGCGAGCTTCTCGGCGGAGATGAGCATCTTCTGCATCTCCTTGAGGCGCTGCTCGGACGCCTTCCGATCATCGGCTTGCCGGGCCACCTTGACGGCTACCGCCCCCTGGTGCACCAGGAGTTTGAAGATTCGTTCGTCGCGCTCGTCGAATGGCTGTTCCTCCCAGCCCTCGAGACGCGCCACAGACGCGGCCACGCCGAGGGTCTCTCCGAAGGCCTTCATGGGGATGACCGAGACGGGCAGGGCGTCCGGCCAGGCGGCCAGATCCATCTCCTGGTCGGCACGCAGATCGGGGTAGAGGAAACCCGCCCCCCCTTGCGCGCACCGCGCGGCCAGGTCTCGCAAGCGCGGCAGCAGCGTGTCCATCGCCTCCGAACTCACCGCCACGTGCTGGGCCGCCAGGTCCAGTCGCTGGGTGACCTGGTCGAAACTCCAGATGATCGTGCGCTGCGCCCGCAAGGCCCGGGAGGCTGCACGGGCGAGGATGGAGAAGACGTCGGGAAGACTGCTCGCTCCAATGACCTCCTCGGCGGCTTCCTCCACCACCCGGAAGGCTTCGATCTCTTGCCGGTCGGCGCCCGCCAGCTCGAGCCGATAGAGTCTCTGTGCCAGGTGGCCGGCGATCGCCAGGGCGGCGCGAAACGCGCCGTCGCCGGGTCGCGCGGCCGCGTGCGGAAGCTGGAGCACCAAGACCCCGCCCAGATAGGCTTCGGTCGCCACCGGCACGAACGCCAGATCGGAGGCCTGTTCCCGCAGGGTGGGAAGCAAGTCGCACAATCCCGGCTGGGTTTTCGCGGGCACGACGATGAGGTCCCGCTCGCGGCACACACGCGCCCAGGGATTCGGATCGGCATCGAGGGAGACGACCACCCCTTGCACGGCGGTATCGAGCCGGCTGCCCGCCCTGCTCGACCCATCGCCCTCCAGGGCCTGCCAGGCCGCACCGCGGAGCTGGTCGCCAGCCCGTTCGTACGCCAGGAAGAGTGCGAGTGGACAGGCGATCTGCGGCGCGCTCAGCATGCCGCGCAAGGCCGCAGCGATTGCCTCGCTGGCTTCCGATGCCGTGTGGATAGCGAGCGCGCACCGATCGGCCGCCGACAAATCGATGTCCTCTCCGGATGCAGCTCTGTTATACTCGCTCCCCACAGGAATCGACAGGTCGCCAGGCTCGTGACCACGCGGTTCGCCAGGACGAGGTGTCATGCTCGTGATTCCTCCCCTCTCGGCCGTGGGCCCGGCGCCTTGGATCGGACCCGCCCCGCGGCGGTGTCCGCAGCAAGGAGGAGGATCGTCCATGGGAACGAATCCCAGTGAGCCTCACGCCACTAGCCCCGGAGCTGGCCCGCCCAAGCAGGTGCAGGTGCAGCTCGGTGAGACGGAGGCGGAAGGGGTCTATGCAAATCTCGTGCTGATCACCCATTCGGCCTCCGAGTTCGTCTTCGACTTCGCTCGCATGGTTCCCGGAACCGCCAAAGCCAAGGTCTATTCTCGCATCATCATGACGCCGCAAAACGCAAAGTCATTGCGTTCGGTGCTCGACCGCAACATCGAGAACTTCGAGAAGCGCCATGGCAAGATCCAGGCGTCGTCGACCCAGGAATCATCTAGGGAGATCGGCTTCAAATAGGACTTCTTGAGCCCGGAGGAGTGATGGATCTATCGAAACGCTCTGCGCTTGCCCCTGCCTCACCCATTCGGAAGCTGGTGCCTCTGGCCGACCAGGCCAAGACGCGGGGTCTTCATGTCTACCACCTGAACATCGGTCAGCCGGATATCCCCACCCCACCCGTCATGTGGGAGGCCATCCCGAAGGCCGACATCAAGGTTCTCGAGTACAGCCCCTCGGGGGGGATGGCACCGTTCCGGAAGGCCCTGATCGACTACTATGACCGCGCCGGCCTGTCCATCGCTCCCGAGCAATTGCTCGTCACCACCGCCGGGAGCGAGGGGATCCTCTTCGCCATGGGCGTGCTGTGCGACCCCGGCGACCAGGTCCTGATTTCCGAGCCGTTCTACGCCAATTACAACGGCTACGCGGCCCTCCTCGGCGTGGAGGTCGTGCCCGTAACGGCAAGACCGGAGGACGGCTACGCGCTGCCGCCCACCGAGGCGCTCGAGGCGAAGATCACCGAGCGCACCCGGGCGATCATCACCTGCAACCCGAACAACCCCACTGGGCGGGTCTATCTGCGCGACGAGATGGACCGTCTGGTAGCCCTGGCGAAACGCCACGGCCTGGCCGTCATCTCCGATGAGGTTTACCGGGAGTTCTGCTACGCGGACGAAACCCCGATTTCGATCTTGAGCTATCCGGAGATTGCCGATCAGGCTGTCATGGTCGACTCGCTCTCGAAGCGATTCAGCGCCTGCGGGGCCCGGATTGGCTGCCTGGTGTCCCGCAACACCCAGATCGTGGCGGCCGCCATGAAGTTCGCCCAGGCGCGCCTGTCTCCGCCGACCCTCGGCCAGGTCATGGGGACCGCCGCCCTCGGCCTGCCGCAGAGCTATTTCGATGAGGCCATTGACGAGTACCGGCGGCGCCGCGATGTCGTCTTCGCCGAACTGCAGAAGATGCCCGGAGTCGTTTGCCATTTGCCCCAAGGGGCGTTCTACATCATGGCCAAGCTACCGGTCCCCGACGCCGAGGAGTTCGTCAGCTGGCTCTTGACAGATTTCTCTGTGGACGGCGCCACGACCATGATGGCCCCCGGCAACGGTTTCTACGCGACTCCGGGTGCGGGCGCAAGTGAGGTCCGGATAGCTTACGTTTTGAATGACAGCGATTTGCGGGCTGCCATGCATGTGGTTTCTGAGGGCCTGAAGGTCTTCGAGCCTCGTACCACCGCCCCCGTTGCGCGCGGCTAGTCACGCCAGCCGGGAGCGTCCGGCGGCCCGGGCTGCCTGGGCTCACCCGGCTACCCCGGCTTCCCGGGCTACCCCGGCTTCCCGGGCTTCCCGGGCTCGCAGGCTGCTAGGCCGAACCCTTCGGTAACAGGGCCAGCAGGGCCGCGGCCGCCCGCAGGTCGGGTGCGTCGCGGCGGTGGATCAGACCGCTGCGGCGGAAGATCCGTAGCCCTGCCACGCGGAAGCTGCCCAGCCGGCCGCTGCGCAAGTCGCCCTGAACCTGCGAGCGTGTAAGCGGCGCGATCCCCAGCCCCAGGGCCACGAGTTCCCGGATCGCCTCGGGTGAGCTGACCTCCATGGCGACACCCACGACCAGCCCCTCGCGCTGGAGGGCCCCTTCGATCTCCCGGCGGCTCACCGAGTCGCCTCCGTGTTGGATGACCATCTCCCCTGCGAGGCGGTCCGCGGGTACCCGTCGCCGGCCGGCCAGGGGATGGTCGGGAGCGGTGATCCAGATCATCTCGTCCCGGTGAAGCTCGCGCACCACGAGGTCGGCGTGTTCCTGCGGCAGGGTGACGAAAGCCAGATCCAAATCGCCCCGCAGTACGCGCTCGCGCAGCCCACGGGAGCCTTCGACCTCTACGGCCACCTGAACGCCCGGATAGCGGCGCCGGTAACGCTCGAGCACTCGCGGCAGGAGGTGGATGGCCATCAGGTCAGTCGCGCCCACGCGGAGCCGTCCCCGCCGCAAGGACCCACCGGCTTGCAGCTCTTCGAGGATATCATCGGCCTCGCGCAGCAGCAGTTGAGCCCGCCGGTAGAGCAGCTCTCCAGCGGCGGTGGCCCGTACCCCCCGCGCCCCGCGCACGAGCAGCCGGTCGCCGGCTTCCCGCTCGAGCGCCTGGATCTGCACGCTCAGGGCCGGCTGCGTGCGATAGAGCCGTCGGGCGGCAGCGGTGATGCTGCCCAGTCGCACTGTCCAGACGAAGCTACGCAACTCGTCGAGGTCCATCCCCTCCTCCTCGTCATAGTTTTTCTTTATGGAAGCAATAAAGACTATATGGTTTCTCAATCGCTGGCAACCGGCTACGGTACCGGCCGAGGTTGGGGCCGGGAGATCCGGCCTGCAAAGCAGACCATGGATGCAAGGAGGCAACATGTCCAAGCCGGTCGAGATCGCCCCCGCTACGGGCAAACTAGGAATCCTGACGCCGGGGCTCGGCGCCGTCAGCACCACCTTCATGGCCGGGGTCATCGCGATGCAGAAAGGCATCGCCGAACCGATTGGAACGCTGACCCAGATGGGCACGATTCGCCTGGGCAAGCGTACGGAGGACCGTTCCCCCAAGATCAAGGAGTTCGTGCCCCTCACTCCCATGGACGATCTGGTCTTCGGCGCCTGGGACATCTTTCCCGACGACGCCTATGAATCCGCCGTGAAGGCTGGCGTGCTCGACACGGCGCTGCTCGACCGAATCCGGCCCGAGCTCGAGAAGATCCGCCCCATGAAAGCCGTCTTCGACCAACGCTACGTCAAGAAGCTCGATGGTCCCCACGTCAAGCAGGGCAAGACGCTCTACGACTTGGCAGAAGCGCTCCGCGAGGACATCCGCGCGTTCAAGGAGAAGCACGGCTGCGAACGCCTCGTCATGATCTGGTGCGCGAGCACGGAGACCTTCTTGAAGGAGGCTGTGGTTCACGAGTCGATCGAGGCATTCGAGGAAGGTCTCAAGAACAACGACCCGGCGATTGCGCCCAGCATGGTCTACGCCTACGCGGCCATCAAGGAGGGCATTCCGTATGCGAACGGCGCCCCCAACCTCTCGGCCGACATTCCCGCCCTCGAGCACCTGGCGAAACAGACCGGTTCGCCGCTGGGCGGCAAGGACTTCAAGACCGGGCAGACGCTCATGAAGACGATCCTCGCACCGGGCTTCAAGGCACGCTTGATCGGCCTCTCGGGCTGGTTTTCAACCAACATCCTCGGCAACCGCGACGGCGAGGTGCTGGACGATCCCGAGTCCTTCAAGACCAAGGAAGAGAGCAAGCTGGGCGTGCTGGACACGATCCTGCAGCCGCAGCTCTACCCCACGCTCTACAAGGACCTCTACCACAAGGTGCGGATCAACTACTATCCGCCCCGCGGTGACAACAAGGAGGGCTGGGACAACATCGACATCTTCGGCTGGCTGGGCTACCCGATGCAGATCAAGATCGATTTCCTGTGTCGCGACTCGATCCTGGCCGCGCCGATCGTCCTCGACCTGGCGCTCTTCCTCGATATGGCTGCTCGCGCAGGGATGAGCGGCATCCAGGAATGGCTCTCCTTCTACTTCAAGAGCCCTATCCACGCGCGCGGGATCTATGCGGAGCACGACCTGTTCATCCAGCTCATGAAGCTGAAGAACACGCTTCGTCACCTGAAGGGCGAGGATCTGATCACCCATCTGGGTCTGGAGTACTACGACTAGCCACCGCCGTCGGCGAAGGGAGCCGCGGAGGGAGCCGCGGAGGGAGCCGCGCAGAGAGGCACCGTTTTTGCCCCGGGGCAAAAAACGGTGCCTCATCGTATCGCGGTGCGGCCGCTAACGGGCGACCCGGTTCACCAGGGTGCCCACGTTCTCGAGGCTCACCTCCACCCGGTCGCCGTCCTGCAGGAAGACGGGCGGGTCCTGGAACACCCCGACCCCCGACGGTGTCCCGGTCGCAATCATATCGCCGGGCAAGAGGGTCATCTGGGCCGAGACGTAGGCGATGATCTCCCGGCTCGATACCATCATCTCCGCCGTCGAGGCTTGCTGCCAGATCCGGCCGTTCACCTTCAGCGAGATCGCCAGCCGGTCCGGATCCCCGGCCTCATCCAAGGTCACCGCCCAGGGACCGGCTGGACCGAAGGTGTCGTAGCTCTTCCCCCGCAGCCACAATTTGTCTCCAAACTGCGCCTCGCGTCCGCTGACGTCGTTGAACGCGGTGATTCCCGCCACGCAATCAAGCGCGTCCTTGGTCGGAACGTTCTTCGCCCGCCGGCCGATGATCAGCGCCATCTCGGCCTCGGCATCTGGCTTCGATTCGTGGGGCGGCACCACGATGGTCCCCCCGTGCGGCAGCAGGCAGGTGGGGGCTTTTGCGAACAGCAATGGACGCTCCGACACCTTGCGGTTCTGTTCGGCGGCGTGGCTCGCGTAGTTGCGCCCAAGGGCGATGATCTTGCTAGGCTCGGGGATCGGCGGGGCCAGCGGCATGGCACCGAGACCAATTCGATGGTCCGAGCCATACTCTCCAGCGCCGACGACATGTCTGATCTCGGGCAGGAATCCCTCAGCCAGCAGTCCGCGCCAGCTTCGCGGCCAGTGCGGGAAGGCCGAGGCCAGATCCAGGACCTCCTCGTCCGGCAACAGGACCCCGGGGCGCTCGGCTCCCGCCGGCCCGAAGCTCACCAGCTTCATGCCTTCCCTCCTTCCGTCGTTCCGCGGGAACCACGTGCACGGGGTCCCCCCCCGGAGATCTCGCCTTGGTCGATACCGTCTTCGATGGCAGCGTTTGCAACGGTGGGATTCCCCTCGGCGGCCTCTGCGTCGGTTGCGCCAGGGTTGCTCTCGCTTCCGCCGGTTTCGTTACCCGCGCTCTCGGCGGCTACTTCGGGAGGCCTCGTCTTCCAGCGGCGGTGCATCCAGAACCACTCTTCCGGCCGTTCGCGCAAGTAGTCTTCGAGGAGGCGCGCGTACTCGAGGAGAATGCGCTTCTCCTCCTCCGCGGCCGGTACGTCGGTGCGGGCCACGATGGGTGGATAGAGGGTTCCGCGGTGGCTGCCGTCGGGGTTCCGTTGATCGAGGCCCACCACCACGCTCGCGCCAGTGCGCACGGCGAACCGAGCCGGCCCAACCGAGGTCGACGCGAGACGGCCGTAGAACGGGATGAACACGCCGTCGCGCCCGGCATCCTGATCCGCCACCAGGGCCACTCGACCGTTCTGGCGCAGTACCCGCAGGACGGTCTTCAGAGAGGATCCGATCGGGATTTGCTGCATGCCGACGCGATCACGCAGCCGCTTGATGAGCCGGTCGACGAAGAGATTCTTCTGGTCGCCCGAGATGACGTGGAGGTCCGTGTCGTGATGCCGAATCACGGCCCCAAACTGTTCCCAATTGCCGACGTGTGCGGTGAGATAGACGATCCCTTTGCCTCTCTCCTGCGCCGCGCGCATATGCTCGCGGCCCACGAAATCGTAGCGAGCGACCAAATCGGCTAGCGTCTGGCGCTCGAATCGGAGGATTTCGATGAAGGTCATGGCGAAGTTCTGATAACAGCGGTGGGCGATGGCCTCGTACTCGGCGGCGCTGTAGTGGTCCCCGAAGGCGTCCCGCAGGTTCGCCAGCGTCACGTTGCGCCGGATCCGCAGTCCGGAGAAGGCGAGGTCTCCGAGCCGGCGGGCGACCCACATGCTCGCTCCCCGCGGCAGCATCTGGAGCAGTATCATGACCGCGCGCAGGAGCCCGTACTCCAAGTAATGCTTCGGCCGCTTGCGGGCCGCTTGCTGATCGCTTCGGTAATGCGCCATGGCTACACCGGCTACGGATGGTTCCCGCGCCACCTTCCCTTTCCGTCAGACCACACCTCGCCCTCGATCTCGAGCTCGATGAGCACGCCCAGCAACTGCGCCGCCGAGACGACCGGAAACGCGGCCGCCATCGCCTCCAGTGTGCCGGAGCGGTGACGGCGCAGGTAGGTTTGCACACATTCGCGCCGCGAAGGCTCCGCCGATGCGGCGGACCGCGGCTCTCTAGCAGAAGCCTCGAGCGTATGGCCGCCGCCGGCAGCGGCTGCCTCCGAGCCGCTTCCGGGCATGGGTAGGCTCAACTGGCGTGCCGCCTGGCCGTCGTTCATCAACGCCAGGACGTCACTGGCCGAGGTTACCGTGGGCACGCCGTCGCGGATGAGCCGCAGGGGCAGAACGCTCCCGGGCAATGCCGGATCCCGGGGGACGGTGAAGACGTCGACGCCCTGGTCAACTGCGAACCGTACGGTGTGCAACGCGCCGCTGCGGGCGCTTCCCTCGATGACGACCACCGCATCGGCCAGAGCGCTGATCAGCCGATTGCGGCGGGGGAAGCGCCACGGATCCGGCGGGGTGCCGGCCGGCCACTCCGAGAGGAGTGCCCCGCGCCGCTCGATCCGCGCGGCAAGGCAAGCATGCTCGGCCGGGTAGACCCCGTCGAGGCCCCGTGCCTGCACGGCGATCGTCTTGCCCCCCCCCAGCAGTGCACCGTCGTGGGCCGCGCTGTCGATCCCCAGCGCCAGTCCGCTCACGACGACGACGCCGCGTCGCGCCAGCCCCCACGCGATTTCGCGGGCGATGGCTAGACCGGATTCGCTCGCCGCCCGCGCCCCCACGATCGCCACTGCGGGTAGCCTCCACAAAGCCTGGTGGATCTCCCCGGGTGGATAGACCGACCGAACCCACAACGGATGGGTCTCCAAATGATCGGCCAGCCGCGACGGATAGTCCTCCGTCTTCGGCCGCACGCGATAGATCGGATCGCTGGGTGCTCCCGGTCGTCCCGCCCGTTCGCGGACGCACGCCCCCACCATGGGACCACGGCTACCGCCGGCTCCGCTCGAGACAATCACTCCCCGTCGTCCCCACGCAGGTAGCGGACCAGGTGCTGTTTGGGTGCGGGCAACTCGTCGGTGGGACCGAGCTTCTCCCAGGCGACACCGAACGCCTCGTCGGCGATCTCCTCTATCACTCGCTCTCGTTCGTCGCTCTCGAGCGCGCCCTCGGGACCCATCCACTCGCTGGACTCGATCAGCCGCCGGAGCCGGTCGGCGCGGTCGGGCTCGCGCCGCCGGAGCTGCGCCAGCACTTTCTCCCGGAATGCCTCCCCGCGCTCATGCAGAAGCTTGGCCACCGCCAGCGCCCTGCCCCGCGCGCAGAAGTCGAGGAGTGCCCGCTGGGCGGCCTCGGCAATCGTCTGGTTGGAATCCTCCAGATGGCTGATCACGAGAGCGAGGCCCCGCGGTTGGCCCAACCGCCCGAGCACCCGCAGCGAGGCCGCCCGCGTGTACCAGAGCCCCGAACGGGCGGCGATCTCCACGGCGGGGGCCGCCTGGGCGCCGAACCCAACCAGGGCCTCGCCCGCGCGCTCGCGCAGATACCAGGACTCATCGCCCAGCACCTCGATGAGTTTCGGAACGGCGACCTCGGCCGATTCCCCGCACAAGCGATCGACGTAGTTGCGCGCACTTTCGAGCTGGGCGCCCTCGTTCCCGGTGGCGCGACCAGGGGGCTTCAGGGGTAGATCCTTGCGATCGTTCAAGACGCGTCCTCCTCATCGAGCGTCGCCATCACCCAGGCGCCTTCGCGCCGGGGAATCACCCAGCCGTGGGGCCAGGGGTAGTCAGCACCTATCCGTGGTTCATCATCAGCATCAGCGCCAGGCGGCCGAACAACGGTCCCACCATCGCCGGAGTCCTCGGCCGGAAACTCGGCGTTCGTTGCCCCGGCTTCGGCCGGGCGCCAAAGGGAACCGGCCGTGGCGCCGGCACCTTCTGCGGAGCGAACCGGGGCTGGCAGACTCCCATCGCTGGTATCGAGGGCCTGCTCCTCCAACACGTGCAGGAGCCGCTTGATTCCCTCGCCCGTGTGGGCCGAGAAGGTCAGCGGAGGTTCCTCGCCCAGCTGCGGGAGTGCAGCCCGCGCCTCCTCGCCCAAGAGATCGATTTTGCTGTAGCAGACCCGGAACGACCGGCGGCCCAGTTCAGGGCTCCACTCGCTCAGTTCCCGGCGCAAGACGGCGTACACGCCGGCTGGATCGGGATCGAGCGCGTCGATCAGAAGCAGCAGAAACCGGGTGCGCTCGATGTGCCGCAAGAACCGCTGTCCAAGCCCCTTGCCCTCAGACGCCCCTTCGATCAGCCCGGGAAGATCCGCCATCAGCAGCGTTCGGTAGGCATCGAGTCCCACGATCCCGAGCTTGGGCTCCAGCGTCGTGAACGGATAGTCAGCCACCTTGGGGCGCGCGTTCGATAGCCGGGCCAACAGCGTGGACTTGCCGGCGTTGGGCAGCCCCACCAGGCCCACATCGGCCAGCAGCCGCAGCGTCAGCCGCAGCGCCCGACTCTCGCCCCCGGTCCCGCGGCCGGCGATTCGCGGAACCCGGCGGGTGGGTCGCTTGAAGTGTACATTGCCTCGTCCGCCGCGGCCGCCGCTGGCCAGGAGGACCTCGGCTTCGGGCTCGACGGCATCGGCCAACAGCTCGCCGGACTCGTGATCCACGACCACCGTCCCCGGTGGGACCGCGATCCAGATCGACTCGCCCCGGGCGCCAAACATCTGTTTTCCCATCCCGGGCTTGCCGTTTCCTGCTCGGAACGTGGGGGTGTGCCGCAGGTGGCTCAGTGTGCGCAGGTTTGGGTTGACCCGCAGCCAGACCGACCCCCCATCACCTCCATCACCGCCGTCGGGTCCTCCGCGTGGGACGAACTTCTCCCTCCGAAAGGAGACGCAGCCCGCGCCTCCCCGGCCGGCCACGACCCGAATGGTACACTCGTCAACGAACATGGTTGGGAGCCTTTCGCGTCCTCTCGCAGCCAAGGGGGCCGGCGGCGGGACCTATCCGGGGTGGCTATCCCCCACTCCGCTAGGCCTTGCCTTCCCCGGAAGCCTTGCCTTCCCCGGAAGCCTTGCCTTCCCCGGAAGCCTTGCCTCCGCCCCGAGCGGAATCCTTGCCTCCACCCAGACCGGAGTCCTTGCCCGAGCCTTCGCCCGAGGATTTGCCGGAGCTCTCGCCGGAGCCCTTCCCCGAGCCTTTGCCCGAGCCGCTCTCGCTACTTTTCGCTCTCTCACCGGCGTCAGCGCGCGCGCTTCCCCGCTGGGCGGCCGTCTTTGCCGCATCTTCCTTGCGCTTGTAGTCGGTGATGTAGAACCCACTGCCGCGGAAGATCAGTCCTCCCCCGGGCATGACGACCCGGCGCACCGCACCGCGGCACTTCGGGCAACGCTTGCGCGGTGGATCCGTAATGCTCTGCAGCACTTCGAATCGATGCTGACAGCGCTGGCACTCGTAGACGTAGGTCGGCATCCAGGTAGATCTCCTCTCTGCTTCTCTCCGGGCGTCGTGCCCGCCGGCTGCTTGCCGGTTCCGATGCCCACCCCTAGCGACCGATAGCATTCTGCATGCCGGTGCTCCGGGGACACCTCCCTCACTGCGCCCCGTCGAAGTGGTCCTCGAGCGCGGCAGCGACGTTGGGAGTCACGAAATCCTCGACCTGGCCGTTGCATCGGGCCACTTCCTTCACCAGCGTCGAGTTCAGGTAGATGAACTCTTCACCCGGCATCAGGAACACCGTCTCGATATTGGGCCAGAGGCGTTTGTTCATGAGGGCCATCTGAAACTCGTACTCGAAGTCCGAGATCACCCGTAGACCCCGCACCACCAGCCGAACGCGTTCCTGCTTCGCGAAGTCCACGAGCAGCCCCGTGAACGGCTTGACGATCACCCGCTCCCGCAGGTGCGCCGGCAGCGCTTCTTCGATCAGGCGAACCCGGTCATCGATGCCGAAGAGCGTTTGCTTGTGATGGCGATCCGCCACAGCGATCAACAGCCGGTCGCACAACAGGAGAGCGCGCCGGGCGATATCCAGGTGTCCCCGCGTCACCGGATCAAACGTGCCCGGAAAGAGGCCGACGTTACAATGCGCCTCGGAGGCCATGGCTCACTCCTTCTCTTCAAGACAACGCTGTTCCACAACCAGGCGTGTTTTCCCGTAGGACCGCTCCGGGAAACGGCGCCATCGGGCCGAGACCGTCCAATCCGGGTCGGTCGTACGGCACTCGATCGCGCGGATCGCTTCCTGGGACCACTCGATCCCGGCCGCATGGTCGAGCGCACCCGCCAACTCCACCGCCAACCCCCCGTAGGGCGGGTCCGCCAGCACGAGGTCGGCCCCGGCCGCCGCTCCCAGCTCACCACGAAGAAAGGCGAACACGTCCCCGGCGATCACCCGGCAGCGGGCCTCCACGCCGAGGGCGGCGATGTTGGCCCGCAACGCCTGCAGCGCCTCACCGTCGCGCTCGACGAACACGGCCGCGACGGCACCCCGGCTGAGTGCTTCCAGGCCCAGTCCGCCGCTACCGGCGAAGAGATCGGTCACCCGGGCCTCCGGAATCCATGCCTGCAGCCGGCTGAAGAGTGCCTCACGCACCTTGCCCTGTGTGGGGCGCAAATGCAGACCGGGCGGCACGTGCAACCGCTTCCCGCGCCACGTGCCCCCCGTGATCCGCAACCGCGGTTCTGTGACCTTGCCGGACATGCCGCCTCGACCTACCGTTCGTCCGGCCCACCGGCCGGCTCGTCTCGTCTGGGTTGCTTCTCGCATGCCTCCGGCGCATCGGGCGTACCCGGTACATCCGGCGGCTCGGATCGGCGGCGCTGGTCGTCTGCGGACACCGAGTCTTTCAGCATTTCGAGATCGACCTCGCGCTGGACTTCGTTGATCGCGCGGCGAACATCACCCATCGCCTTGCCCAGGGAACGGGCGATCTCCGGAATTCTCTTCCCACCGAAGAGCAGGAGTGCCACCAGCAAGATGACCAGCAGTTCCTGGGTGCCCACCCCGAACATCGAGTCCTCCCTACCCCTATCCGCAACCGAACCGTACGAATCTAGCAGATCGAGTCGCGCGCGCCAATTCTCCCGCCCGTCCCGGTCCGCAACCGGGCGCATCCTTCGGCCCCAGCGCCCCCCCGCCTGGCGAGCCGGCACTGGCCGGTTTCGGCCACCTCGCCCGTGGGCAGTCTGCACTCGCCAGCGTGCAGACTGCGTGTCGCTCACCCTCCTCCGGCCGTCCGGCGGCCGCGGCATCACGGGAATCCTATCTGTAGTCAGCACCGCATGCCACTGCCTTTCCACAAGTTATCGCACTGGCTCGAGCCAACCAACCACCGGGCCGAGGGGAATGCGATGTGCAGGCAATAGAAGTGATGAACCATGCCACTTTGGCTGGGCGGCCCCGCGAGGGCGCATCCGGCCGGCGGGGCAACAGCTACCAGCGGGGACCGAAGCCATGAACCCAGTACCGATCACCCGGCGGCGCCTGCGCTCCTGCGCCGGATTCACGATGACCGAGATGCTGATCGCACTGACGATTCTGTCGGTCGGCATTCTCTCGGTCGGCCGCCTGTTCATCTTCTCGCAGCGTCACGCCTACTACGGGCGCGCCGAGACCACGGCGGTGTCCCTGGCCGAGGAGATTCGGGAGAAGATCATGAGCGATAACTACGACGACCTCATCACGATCTTCCACGGCGTCGATACCGACAACCCCGGCTCCATCACCCTTCCCTGCCAGCTATGGGCCGATCACCTCACCCAGCAACTCGGGTCCAGCGGTCGCGGCGAGGTCAGTATTCTCGACCACACCCAAGACGCAGACATCACCGAAGGCATGGTGACCGTCCTGATCACGATCTCCTGGGAAGAGAACGGGGAAACCCGGTGGATCGACATGCGTTTCGCGGTCTCCAAGGTGGGCATCTGACGGGGGATATCATGAGCATTCGGGAGCTGAACCAGAGAACCCGCCCGCGGCGCCCTCGGGCTGCGCAGGGCAGTAACGGGCAGAAGGGATCGGCGCTCTTGATGGCGCTTCTGATCCTGGGATCGCTGTCGATGATCGGCACCACGATGGTGCTCACCTCGGTCGCCGAACGCCGAACCTCGGGCTACTACCGTGACAGCCTGCGCGCCCTGGCCGCGGCCGAAACGGGTCTGGCCTTCGGAAAGCGCACCGTCCAGGACATGACCGCCCAGATCGAGGACAGCGACGGCGATGGACGGCCCGACTTCGCGCTGGCCGACACGCTGTCCTGGGGCGGCACCTACGAGGTCAAGGCGGAGGCGAGCGACATCGCCGGCTTTGGCATTGCCGCCTACCGGGCCAACGGCTACACCATCGTGGCGGAAGGTCGGTACAACGGCACCGTCCGCCGGGTCAAGGCGGAGATCGTCCACGACAGCTTCCTGAAGTACGCTCGCTTCGTCGCCGCGGCGGGGACCAACTACAGCTGCGGAGCGGTCCTCACCGGCGAGGTCTACGTCGGCGGCGACCTGGGCGTGCCGACCGGATGCGGCGCCGGCGCCGTGCAGTTCCTCGAGTTCGTCGCGGCCGTGGGCAACATTCCCAACGCCAACAGCGGCATCTTCTATCGCGGCTATGTCACCGGCGCCGAGCAGATCGACTTGCAGAACTCGGCCGACTTCGCGTTGACCCGCAACATGGCCAAGGGACTCGCTGCCGAATGCGACTGCGAAGACACCGGCGAGGTGGGCATCTACTTCAACATTGGCGGCGGCGTGGATCCCTTGGGAATCGGATCGGGCGCGCTCGACTTCGGCCAGTTCGACTTCTGCAACACCACGCTGGCGCCCGGCGACACGGTGATCACCTACGACCAGGTGGCCGTCGATCACGGCGTCACCGGCGCCATGCTGCGTGCCTCGGAGTTCAATGGCATCATTTTCTTCGACGGCGACGCCCCCATCGAGGGCGCCCTCGACGGCAAGAGTGCCCGCAGTCTGTCGGTGTTTGCCAGCGACGATATCCTGGTCACCAACAACATCCGCACCGGCCACACGGGATTCGACCCGGTGACCGAGCAGCCCGACGGATCCGGCGACCCCGTCAACGTCGGGCTGATCGCCTACGACTACGTCTATCTCGATCGCTACACGCCCCGGGTACTGCAGATCGACGCGGCGCTCATGTCCTGCAACAAGAACTGGCGATGCACATCCACATCCGAGAGCTACCATCCGACCGGCGGTCCCGGGCCGCTCGACCTCGATCTGGATGGGATCAGCGGCGAGACGCCCTACAACAACGACCCGACTCCGGGCGCGGGCTGGGACGAGCTCAACATCACCTCCGACACCTGGGTGCTGAACATCAACGGTCCCATCATTACTTACAACGGCGGCAACGCCGCACCGTGGAACAACTCCGGCGTCTTGGCCAATGCCGATGGCCCGACGCGGCGCTACAACTACGACCTCGATGTCACCGAGTTCCCGCCGCCCTGCTTCCCGGTGCCACTGAACTTGTGGAAGGACGTGAGCTGGACCGAGATCTTCGAAACCGAACACGCCTTGGCCTACTACCTGCCCAACTAACTGTAGAGGAGCCACCCATGCAGCCCATGCTCGACACGCGACACGTTCCTCAGGTAACCCGAAGGCTGAGAGCACGCCCGGTCGGCGCGCGCGGCTTCAGCCTGACCGAGCTCATGATCGTTCTGGTCGTCATGGGCATCATGATGACGATCGCCGTGCCGAACTTCACGCGTATGGGCCGGCGCGACAAGGTCGAGTCGGTGGCCTACGACTTCCACCGCGCCTTTGCCCTGGCGCGTCAGAAGGCGCTGGCGAAGCGGACCCAGTACAAGGTGACGCTGAACCCGTCCGGTCACAGCTTCGTGGTACAGCGGCGCGATTCGGGAAGCTGGGTCAATGACCCAGCCGACCCGAAGACCTGGGACGCCGCCGTGAACCTCGTCTCCGAGTGTGGCGGCAACGCGTCGAACGTGGACATCGTGCTCGAGCCGCAGGGCACCGTGGCCGCCGCGGATTCGCCCGTTCGACTGACCTTTACCAACGCCCACGGCGATACCGCCCGGGTGAGCCTGGTGCGCACCGGGCGGATACGAGTTTTGCTCTAGCGGTGCCGCGCGCCCGGTCACCGACCGCGTGCGCGCCGCCGCCCTGGGGGAACCAGCAGAAGGGGGATACTATGATGCGGGCCAGGCCACTAGATTCGTGCCGACGGGGGTTTACCCTCGTCGAGATGATGGTCGTGCTCGTGATCCTGGGGATGGTCACGATCGGCCTTGTTCAGGTGCTCATTACGAGCCGCGAGTCGTACGATCAGCAGAAGATTACGATCGAAATGCAGCAGAATGCCCGTGCCGCGCTCGAGAAGCTGTCCGACGATTTCCGGCATGTGAGCTACGGCAAGGACCCCACCCAGCCGTCGATCCAACAGGCTTGTGAGGATTCGATCACCTTCGTCGCCGACGTGGACCCGGATACCCCCGGGGCGGAGATGATCAAGTACTTCCTGAGCTCCGACGGCGACCCCGATACGCCCAATCCCAACGACACGGTGTTGATGAAGACCGTCTCGGACTCCGGAGGCGTTCTGCTCTGGTCCGAACCGCAATCCTACGGCATCAGAGCCCCGGATGGCCTGAATCTGCGCTACTTCAACGGCGCGGGGGTGGAAATGGCCAACAACCCGGTTGCCCAACCCGAACTCGTCGGTGAGGTGATGATCGAGGTGGTGGCCGTGGAACCGCGCGCCCACCGGCGCACGGGCGAGTACATGGAGCAGACGCTCTCGACCACGATCTACCCCCGGAACCTGCCCCTGACCCCGGCGCGCAGCCGGCCTTCGACCCCCGCGGTGGGGCCGTTGAGTTTGCCCGACTGCCAGAGCGTGACGGTGCCGTGGAGTACGCCCACGACCAATACCGATGGGACTCCGCTGGAGCTCAGTGACATCAGCCACTTCACCATCTACTTCGGCACCCACGTCGACTCGATGTCGCTCTACTCGCGCGTGGCGCGAACGATCAACGAGTGGACGGTCTCGAACCTGATCGGCGGCCACACCTACTACCTGGGGGTGACCTGCACCAGCCGATCGGGTGTCGAGAGCCATATGGGCATGGACAACATCGACCTGAACAGTCCCCTGGCGCCCAAGGCCCCCGAAGGCTTCACCGGCGGAGCCAATCCCTACGGCGCCGGCGCGCGGCTCGAGTGGAACTCGGTCACCGAATTCACCGGCGGCGAGCTCATAACGACTCCGGTCTTCTACCACCTCTACCGCGACACGAGCCCCGGCGTCACACCGGATCCGGCCCTGCGCGTGGGCACCGTGCAGGCGCAAACCTGGTTCGCCGACTCCTCGATGGCCGACTGCACGACCTACTACTTCGTGATCACGGCCACGGTCTGCTCGAACGAGGGTGCGCCGAGCGCCGAGATCTCCCTCACCAGCCCGGCCGCTCCGGCCTGCATCGGGGGCTTGATGGCCTACCCCACCGAAAACAACGGAGAACTCCACGTCATGTGGATGCAGCCCACCACTCGCCAGGACGGAAGCGCCTTGCCGACCGATGAGATCAGCGGCTACCGCATCTACTACAGCACCGAGCCTTATGGGACCGGCACCTACATCGACTATGGCGGCGACATGACCGAGTACTACCTCACGGAACTGGCGACCTGCACCACCTACTACATCAATGTGGCCGCCTTTGATCTGTGTCCCCAACTCGGCGAGCTTTGCGCCTACAATCAGGTCACCGTCGATACGGCCGAACCCTGCGATCCCGAACCTCCGATGATGCCCCCGTCGGTCAGCGCCATCGGCATGGATGAGCGGGTCGACATCGCCTGGCCGACCAATACCGTCGACTGCGACCTCTACGGTTACCGGCTCTACTACGGCACGACACCCGGCGGGCCCTACAATGGCACCGCCGCCGTGGAGGGCACGAGCCCGATCGAGTTCAGCGCAGCCGAGGTGACCCAGGGGGACTCCTGCCGTGTCTCCTTGACCGGGCTCTCCGCCTGCCAGGGGTATGCGGTGAAGGTATCGGCCATCGACACCTGCGCGCCCTTCAACGAAAGCGACCTGTCACCCGAGGATGTGGCCACGACCGAGTGCATGGCCTGCGACGTCGAAGTGGCCTGCCCGGCGGTGATGAACACACCGGCCTACAATTCAGACGTCCGCCTGGAACTCTACACCTTGAGCGGCGGTGGCGAGACGGTCCAGAGCATGATTCCCAATTGGAGCGATGACGGCTGGCTCAGTCAGATCTGGGCCGGTCGTCCCTTGGTCTGTGTCTGGCACTCCGACGGTTCCTGTGGCGGTGGTCCGGCCGGGGAACAGCCCAGCGGGATCGAAATCGACGTCAGCGACTTCGACATCCCCACCAGTGCCGATGAAGAAGATGGCTTACCGATCGCCTTCCGCTTTGACGGCTCGATGGTGGGCACGTCACTCACCCTCGACGTGCGGGGCAGCACGGGCGGCATCTGCAGCACCGACCCGCGGACGGTTCAGAACGGTCTCGGCTTCGACGACTTCGACGACGGCAGCATCAGCGACTGGAACATTGTCAGCGGAAGCTGGTGGGTTGACGGTGGGGAGCTGTACCAGAGTTCGACGAGCTCGTCTTGTATCATCCTGTCTCCGGGCACCTATACGGACTTCGTCTTCGAAACCAAGGTCAAGTGCGTCTACAGCCAGACGCCGTACATCCTCTTCCGCGGCGATGTCGGCTCGGGCGACTGGTACATGCTCGGCCTCAAAACCAGCAACAATATCGTTCGTCTCGGCCGCTTCACCAACGGATACTACACCACCACGGCCGAGACCAGCGTCTCGCTCTCGAACAACGTCTGGTACCATCTGAAGGTGGAGGTTTCCGGGCAGACGATCGATGCCTACCTGGACTGCCAGCACGTCCTGAGCATCACCGATCAGAACATGGAGCCCAGCGGACAGATCGGCTTCCGGACATACGCGACGAAGGCCTACTACGACGACTTCCGAGTCCACGCATTTCCACAGCTGTAGACCCGCAGCTGTAGATAGGCAGCAGTAGACAGGCAGCTGTAGACAGGCAGTTGACGGAGGAGACGCGCAACGGCCGTGGGCCCGGGAACACTCCCCGGCCCACGGCCGTTCGCTTGCCGGTCTCTGCCCGGCTCCTAGTGCTTCTCAGCGGCGACGATGCGCGGTGTCACGAAGATCAAGAGCTCTCGTTTGTCGTCTTGTTCATCAGTGGACCGGAAGAGGTATCCCAGCACCGGCACACTCTTCAGTATCGGCACCCCGCGCTGAAATTTCGTCTTGCGCGTGTTGAGCAATCCGCCGATCACGGCTGTCTGGCCATTGCTGACCATGACCCGCGTGTCGGCTTCGGTTGTGTTGAAGACCACGCCGCCCTGAACGGTGGCTTCCTGCGATAGGTCACTGATTTCCGGATGGATGTCCAGCGTGATCTCGTTGTCGGAGTTGACATGCGGCGTCACCTCCAAGGCGATCCCGACCTGCTTGTACTCGGTGATGGCGTTGCCGGCCTCGTCCATGGTGATGACCGGTACCTCTTTGCCCACCAGAATCCGCGCCATACGGTTATTGACCGTGGTGATCCGCGGCGTGGAGATGATATCGGCCTTGTTGTCGGTAGCCAGAGCTTGAATGCGCGCTTGCACTTCACCGAAGGACCGCAGAACGCCGACCTGGACGTTCCCGGCCGTGCCGACGACGTCGTCGGCCGTCATACTCACCGATCCGGACGCGTTCGAGTCGACCGAGTGGAGGTTGCTGAGCCCCCAGGCTATGCCCAGCTGTCGGGACATGGTGGCATCGACATCAACCAGCTCGGCCGTGATCTCGATCTGCAGCGTTTCTGTATCAAGGTCCTCCAGGGTGTACTTCAATTCCTCGAGTCGGGGCGCGATATCGGTGACGATGAGCGAGTTGGTGCGCTCATCGATCTCCACCGACCCACGGCCCGTTCGCATTGCGTCGACGACCGTCTTGAGCTCGTCGGCGTTGGCGTAGCGCAACGTCACGATCGCCGTCTCCAGGGGCATCAGATCTTCCTGCTTCCGAGCCGCGGATTCCCGGGCCAAGGCCTCTTCCTGAGCGGTGCGTTCGGTGGCCACGCGAATCACCGAGCCGTGGTCCATGGCGACCAGGCCCAGGGATCGGCTGACGGCGTCGAGCATCTCGTACCAGGGCAGGTCCACGGCGCGCAGGGTAATGGCACCTTTGACGTTGGCGTCGGCCACGATGTTCACGCCGGCGTACTCGGCGATCGAGCGCAGCACGGTGTGCACGTTGGCCCCCTGCACGTCCAGCGACATCACCGGCGCGGAACTGGCTGCTTGGCCGAAGCCCCCGCCGCCACCGGTTCCGAAATCGGGGGCGTCGTCGTGGCGGGGGCGCTTGTCGAGCCAGGTCTCATGGGCGCGCTTCACCGCGCCGGGGCGGTGGCGGGCAATCAGCTTCTCGTAGGGGTCGTAGTGCGCCGCTTCATCGGTTAGATCGACCTCGCCGGGGACGGCCGCAGCCGCGGGGCCCCCTGCCGTTGGGGCGGATCCCGCCGGGACCTCCGCCGGCGGAGCCGGCGTCGGCGCGACCTGGTCGAAGGGCGCGCTCCATGCGGCGTCCGCGGTGCGGGTGGCCACCCTGTGGTCGCCGTCGGTCCAGTCTTCCTCGGGAAGCGCTTCGGCCTGCCGGCCTCCGACGAAATTGGTCAGCGGGTCTGGGGCGCTCGCAGCCAGGATGAGTTCATCGCCCCATACCTCGGGACAGCCCTCGTCCGACCAGTTTCCCTCGTCCAACCCGTTCTCCTCGTCGGACCAGTTCGCCTCGTCGGACCAGTTCTCCTCGTCCGGCCTATCTCCCTCGCCGGAGCTTTCGTTGAACCCGCTGAGATCCTCGCCGCGTTGATCCGGCGAGACCGCATCATCCACAGGGCTGGGTTCTGGCCAGACCTCGTCAACCCCAGTGCCGGGTTCTGACCAGGCCAGCTCCGCGACACCCGGGTTTGACCAGATCGACGCGCCTGGATTCGTATCGGAGTCCGCCGGATCCTCCCCGGTGTCCCGGCCAGACTCGATCTCCGCGAACCATTCGGGCGGAGCCTCGATCTCCTTGCCGGTCCCCTCCTCGGGAGGGCTGTCACCGACCATGGCGGGTTCAGCAGTGGGTTCCGCGGGAGGGCCGAAGGGCACGAGCATCGGGCCCCATGACTCCATGTCCCCACCTGGCGCCGGTGATGTGGAGGTTTCCTGGGCGTCAGCCGAATCCGCCGTCCCAGCATCTTGCGGTCCCGGTGCCCCGTCGTCCGGCACTTCGCTCCACACGACCAGTGCCAGGCCGTCCCCGCTGCGCTCGACCGTGAACTCGACCTCTGCCCGTGTCTCGAGGACATAGCGCACGATCGATTCGGTCGGCGTGTCCTTCCACAGCGAGCAGCGCAGATCCGCCACCAGCGGGTCATCGTCCGGAGCCGTCACCTTCCAGGGTGCCTTCACGCCCACCAGATCCAAGACAACGCGGTACGGATCCCGCATCGCGAACACGTCGAAGGTCAGATCGCTTTCGGCTTGCAGGCGGAGTGTGCCCACCTCGCTCTCGCAGGCGTAGTGGGCGCCCGCCAATTCCACCGGTTCTCCACCGCTCTGGGCGCCGGCCGCCGCGATCAGCAGCCCCGCGAGCACCAAGCAGGTCAAGCCGCTGCAGATCCCTGTCCTAGCGTTCATCTTTGTCCTCCACCCCCGAGGTAACCGGAAGGGTCACCGTCTTGGCCACTCCGTAGTGGCTCACCCTCACGGTGATACCGTCCAGGCTCACCGCCACGACCCGACCGTTGCTGATCCGGTCGCCCTGTCTCAGGATCATGTTCTTGCCGCCCACCGTCTGCACGAGGGCAAATCGGTCATTCGCACCCCACAAGATACCGACGACGATCAGATCGTCGACCTCCAGCGGGCCATCGGCGACCTCTTCTCCGCCAGCGACCAGCAACGCCGCAAACGGATCGCGCAGCGCGCTGCTTTGGTAGAAGTACGGTTCAGGGGACAGGAAATCGTCGAGCACCTCGCCCACATCCAGAAGCAGTGAGTCCCCCGCCGCGCCACCTTCGTCCATCGCCTTCGTTCGGGCCTCTTGCGCCCCCGCGAGTCCCGTCAACAGGATCAGGAGGCCCATCGCGTACGCCAGTCTCATTCTTCGCTACCTCCCTGTCCGCCCGAGTTACTCTGGCGTCCCCGGACCTTGGCCGCCACGCCCCGCGAGGTCGGGGCATCGTCGGGCGGCGCTTCGCCCGCGGGAGCGGCGCCCAGTGTGTAGGCCACTGCCGTGAAGCTCGCGCGGGCCGGGAAGTTCGGGTTGTCGCGCGGCGGCAACTGTTCGATCACCAGGTCGCGCACGTTGATGATGCGGGTCATCGCCGCGACCTCGTTCAGGAACGAGGCGATCTGGTGATACCCCCCGTCGACTTTGATGTTCAGCAGGTTCTCGCGGTAGAAGTCACCGCTCACCGTCCCCGCCGGCTGAAACAAGACGAAGTCGACACCGCAGCTCTGGCCCCGGAAGGAAACCTCCCGGAACAGGCTGATGATCTGCTTGTCACCGGGCAGGAGCTGATTGGCCTCCTCCCACTTGCTCTGCAGGGCCTCGAACTCGGCCTCCAGGTGCGGCAGGTGCTTCATCGACTGCCGCGCCCGGTTCACTTCCAGACTCACCTTCTCGTACTGGCCGCGCAGCTCGCCGAGCTCCGCCGCCTGGGCTTTGTAGGAGAAGGGAACCAGGGCGGTGAAGAAGTTCAGGTACAGAATCGCCGCCCCGCCGATGCCCAGGAAGAGCAGCTTGGCTGTCTTGGGATCGTTGATGTCCATCCGTTGCTCCCTCCTGCTCCCGGACGGTCGCCTACCTGGTGACCCGGGTGGTCAGGGTGAAGGTCATGACCGGCTCGCCATCGATCTGCTTACGTTCGGCTACCGACAGGTCCACCTGGCCGTAGAGGTCGGTTGCCTCCAGCCTGCTCATCAGGTCCGCCACCACGAGGTTCGAGAAGGTCACTCCCTCGAGGACGTAGGACGCTGGAGAGGTCTGCTGCAGCTTGGTCAGCCAAAGATGCTCCGGAATCTGCATGGACAGCTCGTCGAGCAGCTGCACTTGCATCGTACGCTCGCGATTCAAATCTCGGACCAGATTCAGTCGCAGGTTCAGTTCCTCGCGTTTCTGCATGAGCTGATTGATGCGCTCGATCTGCGGCTTCAGCCGCTGGCTCTCCTGCTGGGCCACCATGACATCGTTGCGCAGGCTCTGAATCTTGCTGGCCTGTATCAGGTACAGCGCGGTCAGAGGCACCACCAGCGCGACGATCGCCGCCAACGGCAACAAGAAGTTCTTCCGGGGAGCCTGGACGAGCTGTCGTTCCTCGGTCCGCTCCTCCTTCGGCAGGAGGTTGACGCTAATCACCTCAAGCCCCCTTTCTGAGCGCCAGCCCAACCCCAACAGCCAGCTGCGGGGCGATGTCCTGGGGATCCGATCCTTGGAAGATGTCCGGTAGGTAGCGCAGCCGTCGCAGCGGATTGATCATCTCGACCGGCAGGGGCTGCACCTGAGTCAGGGCTTCCACGAAGCCTGGGATGCGCGCGCCGCCGCCCGAGAGGAAGATCCGGTCCAGGTGCTCGGCTTCCCCGGACGTCCGCAGGTAGGTAGCCGACTTCTCCAGGCTCTGGGCGATGTCCTTGCAGAAGCTCTCTATCATGGGGGCGACCTCGAGCTTACCGCCTGTGGCCTGCAGCGCCTGCACCGCTTCCTCGCGGCTCACCTGGAACCGCTTCTGAATCGTTCGCACCACCGTGTTGATCCCAACCGACAGATCCTGCGTGTAGAGCGGCACCCCGTCGCGGATGATGTTCACGTTCGTGATCTCCGCGCCCAGATCGAGCAACACCGCCAGCTCCTCGGGCCGCAGGTCGTGCGCCGTCTCCACCACGTTCTGAATCGCGAAGGAGTTGACGTCGATCACCTCCGGGGCCAGTCCGGCCTCGCGGATGATGTCGGCCAGATTCAGAATCAGGTCGCGCTTCGCCGCCACGAGCAGGACCTGCATCTGGTTCGGGCCGATGTCGGCGGGAAGGATTTCGTAGTCGATCGAAACGTCGTTGATGTCGTAGGGAATGTGCTGCTCGGCTTCCCAGTAGATCGCTTCGGCAGCGGCCTCTTCCGGAAGACGCTCCATGACGATCTTCTTGACGATCACCCCGCGGCCGTGAATGCCGGCAATCACCCGGCGGCGCCGGATGCCGCGTGACTCGAACAGGTTCTGAATCATCTCGACGACCATCTGGCGATCCATGATCTCGCCGTCGACGATCGTCTCCGGATCCAGCGGGGCCACCCCGTAGTTCAGCAGGTGGTACTCGTTGCCCTGGCGCTCGATTTCGACGACCTTGATGGCACTGGCGCCGATATCGAGCCCGACGGTTGTCTTCTTGCGTTTGTTGAACACCTGGTCTGCCTCCTCGCGCCCAGGTTATGGGGGATGCGGCTCACGGCTGAGCCACGGGATCGCGATCTAAGGTTGATATCGACCCCCAAAACCGGCTTCCTGAGCGCATAGGAGGTTGGTGAAAGGAATCTGTCGAGAAATCAGGAGAGCGGAAAGAGCCGCAAGTAGATGTTCCACAGAGTGTTCCCGGCAAACAGCACAATCCACGCCGCCGGCGCGAGAAAGGTCCCAAATGGCAGCGCCGTCTGGCGGTTCCCACGGCCGCCCAGCATGAGGCCCACGCCCACGATCGAGCCCACGAAGGAACCGCAGAGGATGGTCCCCAGTGCTCCTTGCCAGCCCAGGAACGCACCCACCATGGCCATGAGCTTGACGTCACCCATGCCCAGGCCCTCCCGACCGGTCGCCAGCTGGTAGCCGTAGGCCACGGCCAAGAGCCCCCCCCCGCCGGCCAGCACACCCAGGAGCGCATCGCCTATCGAAGGCGGCCCCAGGAGCGCCCAGGTCAAGCCCAGGACGGTGCCCGGAATCGTGATGCTGTCGGGGATGATGCGGTGGTCGTAGTCGATGAAGACGACGGCCAAGAGAGCCAGCACGAAGACCATCCACAGCAGCGCCGCCCAAACGGTGCCCCCATGCGCGAAGGCCAGCACGGTCAGCAGGGCACCGGCGGCTTCCACCACCGGATAGCGCCACGGAATCCGCGCCCCGCACCCACGGCACCGGCCGCGCAGGAAAAGGAAGCTCACCAGGGGAACATTCTCCCATGGACGCACGCGCCTCGCACAGGCCGGACAGTGCGATGGTGGATGAACCAGGGAGAGTCCGCGCGGGAGCCGGTAGATCACGACGTTGAGAAAGCTGCCCAGGGCAGCGCCCAGCCAGGCCACCAGCGCCCAGCCCCACCACTGCCCCTGGAGTGCTTGGTAGATCCACTCGGCATTCATGCGACCGTCCTTTCCCGGCGGCTGCCCGCAGGCCACCAGGCGGCTAGCGCGTCTCGCCCGGTTCCAGATCCGCAAGGCGCTCGGACGCCATGCGCCTGATCTCCTCGTTGTCGCTGGTCTCGGCCAGCAAGCTCCACAGCACCTTGGCCGTCTCCGGGTCGCCGGCCTTCTCGTAGGCCGCCGCCGCGAATCGGTGGGCGTAGGGCGCGGCGCCCTCGAGGTGAGCGGCGTTGTAGAAATTCCCCGCCGCCGACCGGTAGTCCTTCAGGGCCACGTACTGGAAGAAGCCGAGCTCGAAGCGCAGCTTCCATGAGCCCGGATTGCGATCGACTCCGCGCTGCAACAGCTCTTCGGCCTGCTCCAGATACCCGCCCTCGGACATGACCAGAGCGGCGAACAGGTAGGCGTTCTCGAACTGCGGATCGGCATCGGTGAGCGTGAAGAACAGGTGCGGCGACAGCTGGTAACGCCGGTCGGTCTGCCGGTGCTTGCCGTAGTACTGAATCGCCTCCAACCACGCCAGGTCGGCCAGCAGCTGCGGGTGGCCGAGGCTCAGTTCCCGCAGCCATTCTCCGGAGGGGAAGAGCGCCAGCTCGCTCTGGTCGCGGATCGGAGGACGCGCGCCCGCCAACGCTTCACGCAGTGGAATCGATGCGGTCAACAAGACGATGGCCAGCGCGAGGTAGGCGAGGGCGTGTAGGTGCGCTCTTCTGCGCGGCTGCTTGTGTAGCGGGCTCCGCATCATCCCTACCTTCTGCGCTACCCGGCCGCGCGGCCGGAGCGTTGGTGCCTACGAAAACTCACGCCGCCGAAACACGAGACTGGCCACCGCCAAAACGGCCGCGCTGTAGACCAGCGCATAGAGGGTGGCCCACATCAAAGGCTCAGGCGCCACCGCTTGGCGGTGGATGACCTCGAGGGTGTAGCTGAAGAGGTCAAGACGGGGGACGACCAAGAACACCCCTTCCAACACCCCGGCCGCTGCCGCCCCGGGCAGCATCTCGGCGAACTCGAGGAGGCTGCCGGCGAGGTGACCGGTGACGAACAAGCCCAGCAGAAAAAAGGTTGCCAGCACCGGGCTCGTGAAGCAGGTCAAGAGCATCGTCAGCGCGGCCATGACCACGAGCTCGAGCCAGGCATAATACCCGGCCGCCAGAAGCGCCACGGTCAGGGGGTACCCAGAGACGGCCATGACCGCGGCCAGCAGGAGCACCATGACCGCCACGCTGAGACCGACCACCCCGGCCAGGCCCAGAAACTTCCCCACGACGAACGCCTCGCGCCGGAGCGGCTTGGCAAGCAGGATCAGAATCGTCTTGCGATCGATCTCGCGGTGCACCATGCGGGTGCCCAGCACGACCAGGAGCAGGAAGCCGATCAAGGCGATGCCGCCCAGTCCGAGATCTACGGTGAGGCGATAGCCTTCCCCCAGAGCCAGCGGCGCCAGGAGCCGCGAGGCACCCAGGAGCAGGATCGCGAAGCCCACCAACGCCAGGAAAGCCTTCTCACGCATCGCGTCCAGAACGGTGTGCCGGGCCAACGACCAGATGGCAGTCATCACCAACCTCCTACGCCGCGCGCCGCGCGCCTTTGCCGTCCTGGTTCTCGCGGATGACCCGTTCGAAAAAGCGCTCGAGGCCCTCGCGTTCCGGGGAGACGGCCACGATGGGCGCGCCCTCCCCCAGCAGCCGGCCCAGCGCGGCCGACACATCCGCCTTCGCCTGCGCGGGTACCTCCCAGGCCTCTTCCCCGTGACGAAGCGTTCGCGCGAGAACCCCGGGCGGGGCCGCGACGCGCCGGCCCCGATAGATGATCCTCACCCGGCCCTGATCCTCGCGCAACAGCTCGTCCAGGCTGCCATGCGCTAGAATCCGGCCGTCGGCCAGCAGCGCCACCCGATCGGCCAGCGATTCCACGTCAGGAAGCACGTGCGAGTTCAGCCAGACGGTCTTCCCTTCCGCCCGAAGACGCCGGATGAGATCCTTCGTCGCCGCCCGCGCCTCGGGATCGAGGCCGCCGAGGGGTTCATCGAGCAAGAGCAGCTGCGGGTCCGCCAGGAGCGCGGCGGCCAGGGTCACTCGCTGCAGCCATCCGCGCGAGAGCTTGCGGACTCTCTGCCGGCGACGGCCTTCGAGACCGCATAGCTCGATGACCTCCATCCGGCGGGCACGGCGCTGGGCCGCCGGCAGCTCGCACAAGCCGGCCATGAAGTCCAACGTCTCGTCCACGGTGAGCGCGGGGTACAGGTACGGTTGCTCGGGCTGGTAGCCAACGCGTGCCCGGGCCCGGCGGTCGCCGAGCGGGTAGCCGAGCACGCTGCCCCGTCCGCTGTCGGGCCGCACCAGACCCAGGAGTAGCTTCATCAGCGTGGTCTTGCCCGCGCCATTGGGCCCCAGCAGGGCAAACACCTCCCCCGGCGCCACGCGGAGCGAGACATCCCGCAGCACGGGTACCGGCCTCCGGCGCAGCCCGGTTCGGAAGGTCTTGGCGAGGCCTTCGAAGCGAACCACATCCTGCTCGATCGTTGTCATGCGCATTCCTCGCGTCCCCTCACCCGTTGGTGAGGGTGATGACAATACGGTCAGCCCCATAGCCCTCCACCGTGTAGATGCGACCGTCGGTGCTGTAGCCGATGTTGCCGGGGCGCAGCTCCGGCGGTCCGATCACCGACGGTTCGCCCGTGAATGGATTGGGCGGATAGACCCCGCGGGGAAAGAGCCCCGGGGCCAGGTCGCCCAGCTCCGGCATGGCGCCGTCATGCGCGGCGGCCCAGTCCTCGACCACCCGTTGCACCGTGCGCGCGTTCTGTCGCACCTGGAACTCGCGCTCCCGGTCTCGCCGGTTCACGAGTTGCGGAATCGCCAGCGACAGCAGGATAGCCGTCACCAGGATCACCACCCCGAGCTCGAGCAGGGTGTATCCGCGCGAAGCGCCTCGCATGAACTCGTCTCCCCCCAAGTGGAGTACGCCTGAGCAGAAGTACGCCTGAGTAGAAGCACGCCTGGCCGGGGTTGCCCGGCAGGCCCCCTTGGATCACTCCCGTATCCCTGATCTCACACCCGACTGGATCACCGGCCGTGCATCTCCGCCTCATGCCCGAGTCTATCGACTGGCCGCCCCGACCCCGGCCTCATGCCCGAACGGACCGGCGAGCCGCTGCCCTCTATGATCGGCCGCCGAGGGGGGGGGCTTGAATCTGGGGCACGAAAAAGGGGCCAGACCCCTCGGAAGGGGCCTGGCCCGTCAGACCAACGAGTGCGGGGGGACTAGCCGTTGCTCAGGGTGATCACCACTGCGGTCTCACCGTAGCCTTCGACATCGTAGACGCCCGCCGCCAGCGCATACCCAAGGTCGCCCTGGCTGAAACCAGGAGCCGCAATACCGCAGGGATTGCCGGTGAACGGATTGGTCGGGAAGACGCCTCCCGGGAACAGAGCGGCCACGATGTCGGCCAGCGCCGGATAGGTCGCGCCGTTGCGTACACTGAAGTCCTCGACCACCAGCTGCAGGGAGTGCGCATTGGCCTTGACGCTACCTTCCTTGGCCCGATTGGTCATGGAGATGTAGTTGGGAATCGCGATCGCTGCCAGAATGCCAATGATGACCACAACGATCATGAGCTCGATGAGGGTGAAACCCTTGTTACTGCGGAACATCTCAAACACCTCCTCTTCGTGGTACCTCACACGTGGCCGTCTGGCGGCATCGTGTGAGGTCGACCACACTCCGCTCAGACAACCGTTCTTGTCCCTTTGTATGCAGTCCCCGTGCCAGCAAAGGCTGACGCGGAGGACAATTTCTAACTGCTTCACTTTCAGAGAGTTGGAACGTTTGGACCCCCCCGGCGATCCCGCTCTCGTCCCCTCCGTTCGGCGCGCCGGCGATGCAGTCTGCAAGCGGGGTGTTCAAGTTGCGAACGCTCGCTGCAATCTGCGAACGCAGGCGTCCGGACGTGCAGTCTGCATGCATCAGGCCGCCTCGGCCTCGGCCTGCGGCCCGTTGTCGGATTGCTTGTCGGTCATGTCGTAGCCGACCAGCTTCCGGTAGAGGGTCGAGGCATTGATGCCCAGGATCTCGGCTGCACGCTTCTTCTGCCAGCCGGTGTGGTTGAGTACCTTGAGGATGTACTCCTTCTCGAGCTCCTCGAGGCTCATCGTCGGGCTGTCGACGATGAAGCTGCCCTTGCGCGTCGGCCCTTGCACCACCTGTTCGGGCAAATCTTCCATGCCGATCTGATCGTGCTCACTCAGAATGACCGCCCGTTCGATGACGTTCTCGAGCTCGCGGACATTGCCCGGCCAGTCGTAGCGCATGAGGCAATCCATGACCTCGCGCGAGAGGGTCTTGAGACCGTTGGGGCCGGGGAAGCGCGCCAGAAAGTGATCGGCCAGAAGCGCGATGTCGTCCCGGCGCTGGCGCAAGGGCGGCAACCGCACCGGAATCACGTTGAGCCGGTAGAAGAGGTCGTGGCGGAAACGGCCCTCGCTGACCTCCTTCTCCAGGTCGCTGTTCGTGGCGGCCACCAGGCGGACGTCGATCTTGAGCGCTTCGTTGGCCCCGATCGGGATGATTTCCCGTTCTTGCAGGGCCCGCAGCAGCTTCACCTGGGTGGCCGGCGCCATCTCGCCCACCTCGTCGAGAAAGAAGGTGCCGCCTTCGCAGACGACGAAGTGCCCGGGCTGGTCCTTGACCGCTCCGGTGAACGAGCCCTTCTTGTGGCCGAAGAGCGTACTCTCGAGCAGATCCTTGTGCAGCGCTCCGCAGTTGATCGACAGGAAGGGGCCCTTCGCCCGCTGGCTACGGTAGTGAATCTCGCGCGCGATCAGCTCCTTGCCCGTGCCGCTCTCGCCGAAGATCAGCACGGTCGCGTTGGTGACGGCCACCTTCTCGACCATCTTGTAGACCTTGAGCATCTCTTCGGAGCGGCCGATCAGCCGCCGATCCTCGTGACGCTTCTTGAGCTGCCACTTGAGAACCTCGTTCTCCGACCGCACCCGGCTCATGGCGAGCGCGTTGCCCACCGCCAGCAGGATCTCCTCGTTGCGGGCGCTCTTCTCGACGAGCTGGAAGGCACCTCGCCGGATCGCCTCGGCCGCCACCTTCTCGGTACCGTAGGCGGTCAAGATCACCACCGGCAGGTCGGGGTACTTGGCGTGCATCCCATCGAGGACGCTCAACCCATCGACCCCCGGCATCTTCAGGTCGGTGATGACCAGATCGAAGCTGTCGCGATCGAGCCGGCTGATGCCGTCGGCTCCATTCTCGAGCGCGGTGACCTCGTACCCTTCGCTGACCAGGAGCATGCTCAGGAAGCGGCGCATGCTATCTTCGTCATCGATGACCAGTATGCGGTGCTTACGATCCATGCCCCATCCGTCATGTGCCACAGCTGTGCCACGGTGTCGGTTGTGAATTCATGCGGTTCTTCGGGGACGATGCGCGTCAGGCCGCCGCGGGATCCTGTTCCCGTGGGGTAGGACCGTCGACCGGCAAGTCGACGAAGACTCCTCCGCCCGCGGCCGGTCTCTCCCCGAACCCGATCCGGCCCTCGTGCTCATGAACGCCGCGCTGGGCGATCGCCAGGCCGAGCCCGCTCCCGGCCGGCTTGGTGGTGCAGAAGGGCCGGAAGGCCTCCTCTTCGCTCACTCCCTGAAGCCCCGGTCCCTCGTCGCACACCCACACCCGGACCCACGCCCGGCCTTCCTGCGCCAGGCTTTCCAGCCAGACGCGCACGGTGCCACCGGGAACCGCCTCGAATGCGTTGAGCAGAAGATTCCGAAAGACTTGCCGTAACCACTCCCGATCCCCGTAGATCCCGAGCCCGGTAGCCCCCACCACCTCCAACCCCGCGGAATCCAACGTCTTCCCCACGGCCAGCGCCCGCGCCTCCTGCCTGATAAAATCTTCGAGATCGATCCATTCCAACTTCAACGTTTTGTCCCGGGACAGGGTCAGGAACTGGCTGAGGAACGCCTCGAGCGAGTCGGCCTCGCGCTCGATCAACTCGAAGACCGCCTGGGTCTGTTCGCCGATCGCGCCCATCCGTTGGAGCAGGTCCACTGAACCGCTGATCGGTTTGAGCGAGTTGCGCATCTCGTGCGCCAGCCCCGCCGAGAGCTCACCGATCATGGCCATGCGCTCGCGTTCACCGGCCTTACGTTCGAGGGCCTTGCGCGCGGACATGTCCCAGAAGAGCCCGACCGCCCCACGGGTTCGCCCCTGCGGGTCGATGACCGGAGTCACCTTGACCCAGGCGGGAAAGTCGCCTCCGTCCGAACGGGTGAGCACGCACTCGGTGTCGCACGCTTCGCGGCCCGGTCCGAGCGAGGCCCGCAGGTGGCTGAACAGCGCCTGGTTCGCGCCGACCAACCTCGCCGGCAGCACGGTCGCCGACTCGGGGAGTCTAAGCAGGTGCCTCGCCTCCGGGTTCAGCGAGCGCAGCAGGCCGTCGGCATCCACCGCCACTAAGCCGCAGCCCATGCTCTCGACGATCCGGTCGGTGCTCAGGCGGATTTCCTCGAGCGCGACGCGGGTTTCCGCCGCCTCCCGGAGGGTGTTCGCCATGCGCTGGGCAAGCCATCCGGCGGCCGCACCCATGGATCCGAAGAAGAGGCCGTGGAATCCAACGCGCATCCACAGCCCGGCGACGGTTACGCTCGCGGGCCGGTCGGCGAACGCCATCAATCCATAGAGCCCGGCGGTCAGAATGCCGCTGAAGAATCCGAAGCGGGCATGGGCCACCAGTCCAGCGGCCAGAACGGGCAGCGCAAGAAGCAGAAGGGTGGGGCTGTGGATCGAGCCGCTGGCATGGACGGCCAGCGCGGCGGCGAGGGCGTCGCCCAGTAGTGTGGCGCGCAGGAGAATCCCTTGGCCGGCACCTTCACGCTGACGATGCAGCCACCAGCTGCTCGCAACGGTCCAGAGCATGATGGCGAAGGCCGGCAGCCGGGAACCGTCCTCCCCGATCCAGACGCTCTCGAGTGCCGCGAGCAAGACGATGAAGGCCCCGATCACGGCGCGAACGAGGATGATCCGCCGGGGCACTCGCGCTGGCCCGTGCGGTCCCCCCGGGTGCGCCCCCCCCGGGTTCGCCTCCCCCCTGTGCGGGGGCGGCGGCCCGGGGCCGGGCTCCGGCGAACGGGCGGCCGATGCCCGGTCCGGCACGATCAATGCCCTCCGCTGCCCGCCACCACGTTGATCAGCTTGAACATGGGCAGGTACATCGCCACGACCATGCCGCCGACCGCTACGCCCATGACCACGATCATGACCGGCTCGATGATCGAGGTCAGCGTCTCGACGGCCGTATTGACCTCTTCGTCGTAGAAGTTGGCGATTTTCTCGAGCATCTTGTCCAGCGCGCCCGTCTCCTCCCCGACCGAGATCATCTGCACCACCATCGGCGGAAACACCCCGGCTTCTTTCAACGGCTGGGCGATGGTTTCACCCTCGCGGATGCTGGTCTTGGTGGCCATGATCGCCTCTTCGATGATCTTGTTGCCAGCGGTGCGGGCGGTGATATCGAGCCCGGAGAGAATGGCCACCCCGCTACTGATCATCGTACCCAGCGTGCGCGTGAAGCGGGCGATCGAGCCCTTGCGCAGCAGGTCGCCGATCACCGGCGACTTGAGCAGGAGCTGGTCGATCTGGCGCCCACCTCGCTCGGTCTTGCGGTAGCGCTTCAGCGCGACGACGAGGACGACGATAGCACCCACGATGACATACCACGTCTGCTTCAAGAAATCGCTCGCGTTCACCACGAGCTGCGTGGGCAAGGGCAACTCGCCGCCGAAATCGTCGAAGACGTCCGCGAAGACCGGGATGATGAAGAGCAGCATGAAGAGCATCGCCCCACCGGCGACCGACATCACGACCGCCGGATAGGTCATTGCGCTCTTGATCTTGCGCTTCAGGGCCTCGGCCTTCTCGATGTAGGTAGCCAGGCGCTGGAGGATCTTGTCCAGAATACCGCCGGCCTCGCCCGCGTCGACCATGTTGACGTAGAGCGAATCGAAGGCATGGGGATGCTTCGCCATCGCTTCGGCCAGCGTGGTACCGGCTTCCACATCGTGCATGACGTCCTGGATGATCGAGCGGAAGTTACCATCGTCGGTTTGCTTCGAGAGGATGTCCAGACACTGCACCAGCGGAAGTCCGGAGTCGATCATGGTCGAGAACTGCCGGGTGAAGATCGCCAGGTCACGCCCGCGCACACCGCGCTTGCCCTTGCCGAAGCTGAAGGAGACGCCCTTCGCCTTCGGGCGCACCTGCGTGACGATGATCCGCTTGCGGCGCAGTTGCGCCAGCGCGTCATCGCGGTCCTGGGCCTCCATTTCGCCGGAGCGGACCTCGCCTGCGGCGGTCCGTCCTTTCCAGGTAAAGACGCTCATGATGCCTTCCTTCTGGCCTCAGTGCCGACCCCGCGTCCGAAAACCTGGTGCCGGGGACGGTAGGTCGCATCGGCCTTCATGAGAATGGACTCGAGCTCCTGCACATCCGAGCTGCGCGAGAGCGCCTCGTCCAGCGTGATCTTCCGGCTCTGGAAGGCCTGGAAGAGCGCTTGGTTCATCGTCATCATTCCGTACTTGGCGCCGGCCTGCATGAGGCTGTAGATCTGGTGTGACTTCCCTTCCCGGATCAGGGCGCTCATCGCCGGCGTGCACACCAGGACCTCGGAGATGTTGATCCGCCCGTGACCGCCGCGGCGCGGCACGAGCTGCTGCGTCACGATGCCGCGCAGGACGAAGGCCAGCTGGGAGAAGACTTGCTTCTGCTGGTTGGTGGGAAAGACATCCACGATGCGGTTGATCGCCTCGTAGGTCGAGTTCGTGTGCAGGGTCGCGAATACCAAGTGTCCGGTTTCAGCAATCGTCAGGGCGGCCTGAATGGTCTCGAGGTCGCGCATCTCACCGATCAGGATGACGTCGGGGTCCTGGCGCAAGACGTATTTGAGCGCCTGCGGGAAACTGTTCGTATCGGAACCGATCTCGCGCTGGTTGACGATCGCGCGCTTGTGTTGGTGCACATACTCGATGGGGTCTTCGATCGTGATGATGTGGCAGGAACGTTCTTCGTTGATCTTATCGATCAGACCCGCCAGCGTGGTCGACTTGCCGCTCCCGGTCGGGCCGGTGACGAGCACGAGCCCGTTGGGAGAATCGGCGAACTCGCGGACCGCCTTCGGCAGCCCGAGTTCCTCGACCGTCATGATGCCGAACGGAATCATCCGGATGGCCCCGGTGGTGACGCCCCGCTGGGAAAATACGTTGGCACGGAACCGCGCCAGGCTCTTGATGCCGAAAGAGAGGTCGAGTTCGTGCTCGTTTTCGAAACGCTTCTTCTGGTCGTCGCGCAGAATCGAGTAGACCAGCTTCTCGCAGGTCTCCGGATCCAGCGGATCGTGCCCGCTGGCATCGAGCACCCCATCGACTCGGAATTGCGGCGGGACGCCGGCGGTCAGATGCAAGTCCGACGCGCCCCGTTCCACCATCTCGGCCAGCAAGTCCCGCAGGGATACCATCCGGTTCCCTCCCCTGGTGTGGTTGGGTCAATAGCGACAAGGCGCCGGGGAACCCTCGCGGGCTTTCCTACCCGGCCGACCGCACCGGCTCCGCGGGCAGCCTTCCGCGATGAAGAGCGGGGGCCGCTGCGCCGCGCGGCCTTCCTCGATCAAGAACGGGCCGCTGTGCCGGGCGGCCTAGATCTCTTCGTCGGATGCGGTTTCCTTCAATACTTCTTCGGCGGAAGTGATGCCCTGCTTGAGTTTCAGCAGCGCATCCATACGCAGGGTGAGCATCCCGTCGGCGACCGCCTGCCGCTTGATCTCGGGGGTCGCGGCGCCCCGGATGATCATCTCCCGAATCTCGGCACTGATCGGCATGACCTCGTAGAACCCGGTTCGGCCCTTGTAGCCGGTCTGGTGGCACAGATCGCAGCCCACCGGCTCGTAGAACTCATCACCGTCGGTGGCGCCGCCGACGTTCTTGATCTGCAGGCGCTCGAGCAGTTGTGGCGAGAAGTCCGCCTTTTTCCGGCAGTTCTGGCACAGCCGACGGCCCAGCCGCTGTGCGAGAATCAGATTCGTGGAGGAGGCGACCAGGAAGGGCTCCATCCCCATGTCGATCATGCGGTTCAGGGTGCTGGGCGCGTCGTTGGTGTGCAGCGTGGAGAGCACGAGATGGCCGGTGAGGGCGGCCTTGGTGGCGATCGATCCGGTCTCCATGTCGCGGATCTCACCCACCATGACGATGTTCGGGTCCTGGCGCAGAAAGGACTTGAGGGCGGCGGCGAAGCTCAATCCGACCGAATCGTGCACGTGAACCTGGTTGATCCCGTCGAGGTTGTACTCGACCGGATCCTCGGCCGTCATGATGTTCACATCCGGAGTGTTCAGCCGCGAGAGGACCGAGTAGAGCGTGGTCGTCTTGCCGCTTCCGGTCGGGCCGGTCACGAGAACCATGCCATAAGGGCTTTCGACCGCCCTCAGGAAGTTCTCGAGCGCCTGCGGATGGAACCCGGCCTGCGTGAGGTCGAGTTGCAGATTGGTCTTGTCCAGGATCCGGAGCACGACCTTCTCGCCGTAGATGCACGGGAGGGTGGATACACGCAGGTCGATCATCTTCTTGCCGATGCGGATCTTGATGCGGCCGTCCTGGGGCAGGCGGCGCTCGGAGATGTCCAGATCGGACATGATCTTCAAGCGCGAGATAATCGCCCGGCGCAGCTTGAGCGGCGGCGTCATGCGTTCATAGAGCGTGCCGTCGATGCGGAACCGGACCCGCAGAGATCTCTCGTAGCACTCCACGTGGATGTCGCTGGCGCCCTCGTTGACGGCCTGGGCGATCATTGAATTGACGAACTTGACCACCGGGGCCTGCTCGGCGGCGTCCGGATCGGTCTCGCTCTCGCTCTCGCTTTCGTCCTCCTTCTCGACGACCTCGAGATCATCTTCCATCGACTTCATCACCTCGGCCATCGAGAGGACCGAGTCGTAGGCTCGATCGATGGCGCGTTTGATCTGGTCTTCGGTCGAGACGAACGGCTCGACCTCCAGGTTGGTGATGAACTTCACGTCGTCGATGGCGAAGAAGTTGGCGGGATTCGACATGGCCACCATGAGCTGGCGGCCCAGGCGCCGGAACGGCAGGAGGGTGAACTTCGTGGCCACGTCGGCAGGGATCAGACGGGCTACCTCGGGGTCGACCTCGGTCTCATCGAGATTCACGCTGGCGGTGCCGAAGTGATCGCCGAGGAAGCCCAGGAGCTGCCCTTGGTCGATCGCCCCGATCTTGACCAGGTGCGTCAGGACGTCGCCGCCCTGCGACTTCTCGATCTTCTGGGCCTCCTTGAGGTGGTTCTCAACCACCAGCCCGGCTTCCAGCAGCCGTGCGCCCAGATCAGCCTTGGTCACCGTGCGGACTCCTCATTGATTCTCCGCCGCATACTCCTCCCCATCGCACGGTCGGCATCCCTGAAAGCGGCGGGAAGCGAACCACATCAGCGTTCGGCGGGAGTCGATCTGCGTTGGATACCACGCCCTGTATCCCTCTGCGCCGAGGGAGACAACTCGCGTGCCACCGGGGGAGGTGTGAGAAATGGTATGAGGAACTCTTCGGAATGCATTGATATTCGGATCGTTACGTACGCCAATCCGATAAAGGGTCTAGGGCCGTACGGCCGAATCGGCCATGCATTGCGAGAATCGCAATCCGGTCGCGTGCAAGCTGCACGGCTGGGCCACCGTGACGAGCCCGGCCAGATCGCTCAGCCGTCCGGGCCCGATTCCCCGGACCTGCCGCAGCTCGGCCACACTGCCGAAACGGCCCACCCTACGCCGGTAGGCCAGGATTCGCCCGGCCAGCGTCGGCCCGATCCCCGGCAACGCCTCCAGATCCAGGCTGTCGGCGAGGTTCAGGTCGAGGAACCCGTCCCGAAAGACCGTTTCCGGCCGGCCCCGGATTGGCGCGAACGAGCCATCTCTCGTGCTGTCGGGCAACGCCGCAGCCGGATCGGGCTCACGCCAGAGGAGTTCGGCGGCGCTCACCAGGTACCCGCCGGCCAGCAGGACCACCAGTGCTCCCAGAAGGCGGCGCTCGGCCGCGGTGAAGGTCATGGGTTCAGATCCTCACGCCCCATCCCTACGTGGGCCGGGCACCTAGTCGAGGAAGTGCCACTCGATGCCCATGCGGTATCCGCGTCCGGGAAGGGGCATCCATCCATCATCGTAGGTAGCCGACTCGCCCCAATCGCCCGGCGCGCTCGGGTCGCCCAGCGCGTTGTGGAGCGCCATGAAGAAGGAGGCATCCCGAATTCGTCCCCGCCCCTCCAGATCCAGCCGGGCATGCTCGGGTAGCTCTCCATAGGGACTCGTCCGGGACCCGGTGTAGACCACGGTCGCCACACCCTGCCAGAGCAGGTCGCCCCTGAAAACGCTCCCCTCGGCCACCAGTGACACCTGCCCTCGCTCGCCCGGCTGAAAGACCGGCAGCTCCGCGAACGTTCGCGGCGTCAGCATGACCCGGCCCGATCCCTCCAGCGCAAAGCCGTAGAGGAGGTCGATACGGCCGCTCCCTTGCCAGGCCCAGAGATCGGCATCGCTCAGCAGTTGATCGCTCTGGAGCGATTCCCGGTCAGCCGGCACCAGGCGGGCGGCCTGATCGCCGCGCAATCCAATCCCGTTCTCGATGCGTCGCCACTCGGGCCCGGTCTCCAGCCGCAGCGGCCCGGCTCGCAAGCGCATACCCACGACGAGTTCGGTCACCCGCCGCAGTCCGCCCGTCGAAGCGTCCTCTCCGCCGGGGAAGAACAGGCCCCGTTCGAGCGCGGCTACCCCGTCCGGTTCGGCCCGCGGCACGAACTGCTGCGTGCCGCCGGACCATGCGCGGGCGAAGCCCCCCCACACGGTGCCCGGCTCGTAGGCTACGTCCAGATGCGCCCGCAGGTGTCCGGACTGCCACCAGGGATCGCTGTACCCAACGGCGGCTCGGTACGACCAGGGACCCGTCGCATGGACCCAGCCCATAGCGAGTCCCATGCCAGTGCGTGACCAGTTCTGCTCGCGGACGTGCCGGCGTCCGTAGCTCATTTGGGTGTGCTCGATCCCGATCGAGGCAAGGGCCTCTCCGGTGCCCAGGAAGATGCGGCGGCCGATCAGCGTCGCGCCCGTGGAGGTGCTCCGCCGCCGGATGTTTTCGTCGACCGACCACCAGCGGGTCAGATCATTCCGTCGCTCGATCACAAGCTCCGCATCGTAGGTCGTGCTCGATAGCCATTGCCCACCCACGCTCAACTGCTCGGCTTCCCACAGAAGCTTGCGATGATTCTCGATGTTCACTTGGCCATGGCGTCCCGCGGCAACCGCCCGCAGGCCGCCCCAAGATTCGGCGCGATCGACCGCGAGGTAGAGGTTCTGGAATTTGGTCACATCGTACAGATAGCGGCCCGCGGCATTCGCGTGCGCGTAGCTGCCCTGGACGCCCCACGCACCCACGCGGCGGGCCAGGATCAGGTCTTCGGTGCCGGATCCGGATGGCCCTTCCGTGAGACGGAATGCGCTGGGCGTCCGCTGCGGCACGTGGTCCGGCAGGCTGGCGTAGATAGCACCGTCGCTACCCTGTCCCAGTGGATCGAACACCGGATCTGGATGGACGATGAAGACCGCCTCCGAGAGCAGCGGCGATAATGTGTGCGAGAGGCCTTCGGGCACTCCCGCTCCCGCCGTCGCCTGACCGGCCAAGCAGAAGGAGAACCGGTCGGTTCCCGGCCCCCAGGCATAGGGAGTGTCGTAGGCCCCCGGACTGCCCGCCGCGAAGAGACCCAGAGGGGACTCGGCCTCGATCAGTTCCGAGAAGTACATCGCCGAGGAGCGGGTCAGCTCGGCTCGCGTGGCAGCGGGTCTGGGCGTTCCGGCGGTCGTGCGCGCCAGCCGATAGTCGGCGCGCCACCAGAGCCCGGCCCGCGGGGCCTCAAGCGCGGCGGCCGAGTCGCCGAAGGCGATCGCAGCCAGCGAATCCGGCAACCCTCCCAGCGAGTCGGCGGAGACGGTCAGCGAGTCTGCCGAAACGCGCAGGGAGTCGGCTGGGGGGGGTGTCACCGGCGAGGTGGAGGGCGTCTTCAGAGGCCGGGATGGATCGGCGGCGAAGGCGCCCACGGCCGCCGGCAGGCCGGCGATGATGGCCAGGAGCGCCGCCACGGCGACCGTACGGACCCTGCGGACCCTGCGGATCGTGCGGGTCGTGCGGGTCGTGCGGATCGTGCGGGTCGTGCTAGGCCGCGCGTCCCTCGATTTCGGCAAGGAGCGCCGACGCCTCCCGATCTTCGGGCTGCTCTTCAAGCAGGCTGCGCAGACTCTCCTTGGCCGCATCGATCTCTCCCACCGCCTGGTACTCACGGGCCAGCAGATACCGCAGACCGTTGCGCTCGGCGGAGGATCCTTCACCGCCTTCCAGACTCTGGCGGAACTCGTGAATCGCCTCCCGGTGGCGGTCGAGTCGGCTCAGGCACGTGCCGCGCAGCTCGCACAACCGCCGCGCAAAGTCGCCCGCGGCTTCCTCTCCGGCCAGCGCCTGCTCGAACTCCGCAAGAGCTTCTTCGTAGAGCTCCATTTCCATGTGCGAGACGCCCAGATCGTAGTGAGCCTGCGCATCGTCTTCACCGACCTGCTGCTTGATCCCCTCCTGGAACTCCTCGAGCAGGGCGCCGAGTTCCATCCACTCCTGGTGCGCGCTGTCGCCTGGTGTGCTCTCCCCCGCCCGCACGTCCACCAAGGCTTCCTTCGAAGAAAGGACCTCTTCGATCGTGCCCGGATTGCTCACATCGGCCGGCGCGCTCGCCTCGGCTCCATCGCTCATCTCCGCCGGCGCGCTCGCCTCGGCTCCATCGCTCATCTCCGCCGGCGCGCTCGCCTCGTCCGTATCCGGCGTCGTCTCGACGTCCATGCCGAGTTCGGCGAATCGCACCAGGCGCCGCTGCACCGTTTCATTCGCGGAATCGAGCGTCAGGGCACGCCGGAAATGGGGCACGGCCGCCGGCAGATCCCCTTCCTGAATGCATAGATCTCCCAGCAGAATCAGACCGCGCACAATGCCGGCATTGTCCTGAAGCGCCTCGGAGATCTCAATGAGTTTCTCGGCTGCTTCCTGCGACTGGGTCTCCAGACGAATCCACTCTTCGACCCGCTTCGCCGCCACGGTGTATTGCTCGGCCTCGATGGCCAGCCGCGTCGCAGTAGCCGGATTCGCCAGGTGTCCGGCATCGAGGAAGCCCTCATCCGCGTCGATCTCGATTACGCCCGGCATCGGGGCATCGGCATCATCCTCGTCCAGGACCTCGCCGCCGCCACTGCCTCCCCCTGAAGGGCTGGTGTCCGCGGACCCGGCCAAATCGCCAGCATCCGTGGACTCCGTGGCATCGCCGGTGCCACCGGGCCCCACTGCAGGACCAGCGCCGGTGACCCCGGTCGCGGCGCCCGCTTCGGCGGATGGGCCGGCAGGGGTCTCGTCAGCGTCGAGGTCGATCTCCCGGAAGGAGATCGATCGCCGCGCACCGGTCTCCCCGTCTTTCACCCCGGAACAGGTCATCGTGTCCCGATGCGGTTTTGAATCCGTGTCGGATTCCTCGCTCTGCGAGGATCCGTCCTCCGCATCAGACGAGGACGCGGTGGGCGCGGCGGAAATCTCGAACGCTTCGGATACATTCTGCAGCGCCCGCGCCGGGGATGATCCGTCGGACGCCACCGCTCCAGATGCTCCGCCGTCCGACGGCTCGCCGGCTTCCGTGGGTGTCTGGCTCTGATCGGAGGAAAGGTCGTCCAGGTCGAACACGGCCGGTCCGCCCGGGGAATCGGCATCTTCTAGCGCGGCCGGTCCGCCCGGGAGATCGGCATCCTCGAGCGCGGCCGGTGGGCCCGGGGCATGGGCATCCTCGAGCGCGGCCGGTCTCTCCGGCGGATCGGCGTCGCCGGCACCGATGCTCTCGAACGTGGTCTGGATCTCGGCGAGAACCTCCTCGCGCGTGTCATCATCGGTCGAGTTCCCCGAACCACCAGCCTCATGCGGGGACGGTCCCTCAGCGTCGTCCTCAGTATCACGCGTCGCCAGCATCTGCCCCACCCGTTCGGTCACGCCGGGATCGAGTTCGGCCGCCTTCGCCAGCAGCTCGGACGCCAGGTCGCGCTCACCCGATTCGTGAGCAACCTCGGCCGATCGTAACAGGACATCGGCGGCGTCATCGGTGCGGTTCAAACCGATCAGCACCTGGCTGAGGTGCAAGGCCAGCGTAGCGCGGCGCGGGGCGAGTTCACAGGCATGGGCCACGCCGTCGCGGAAGGTCTGCTGCTCGCGTTCTTCGGGAGAAGCGCTGGCCAAGTAGATCGCGTAGGACTCGAGGGCATCCCCGACCAAGTCATCGGCGGCATAGAGCGTCCCGAGGAGGCGGTGAACGTCGTGGCGCGAGCTATCGATCCTCAAAATCTTGCGACACAGGGCAATGGCATTGCGATGGAAGCCCAGTTTGCGATAGTGCGCGATGGCAGACTGGTAGTGTCCGACGGCTCCCTCGAGATCGCCGGCCTTCACGCACAGATCGCCCACGTAGAGGTAGTCATACGGATCCGCATCCGACTCCAAGATGGGAAGGTATGTCTGGATCGCCTTGGCGACCTGCCCTGCTTTGGCGAGCTTCTGGGCATTGCGTCTGATCGAGATGTTTTTCTGCAAGCCTCTGCACCCCCGAGCGGTCTTGACCGGGATACACGAATGCGACCAGAACATTGCCGTGTCACTTCTGTGTATCGTCCGCGCGGGGGGGCATCTCAACCGTCAGCTTGAGGAAAGCCGCGGCATCTGCCTGCGCACGACACTGCGCCCGGCGATGAACAGGTCGCGCAGATCAGGGTAGCCGACGTGGTAGGGCAGACGCGCGTAGGAGGGCGCATCCAGGATCTGGACATCGGCCCGGTAGCCGGGCAGCAGGGCCCCACGGTCGCTCGCCAGTCCCAGAGCGGCGGCAGCGTTGTAAGTGGCGGCCACGACGGCTTCAGCCGGGGTCAGGTCCATCTGGAGACAGGACAGGGCGATGATCCAGGGCATCGACTCGGTCATCGAGCTGCCCGGGTTGCAGTCGGTGGCGATCGCCACCGGCACCCCGGCTCGAATCAGCTTGCGAGCCGGTGCGTATTCTCTTGTCTTCAAGGAAAATAGCGTCCCCGGCAACAGCACGGCCACCGTCCCGGCTTCGGCCAGGGCGGCCATACCGGCCTCCGAGATCCGGCCCAGATGGTCGGCCGAAATCGCCCCGACCTCGGCTGCCAGTTCGGCTCCACCCATCGGCTCGATCTCGTCGGCATGCAGTTTCGGCGTCATGCCGGCCGCGCGCGCCGCCCGGAGGATTCGGCGGGATTGCGCCACATCGAAAACGCCCTTCTCGCAGAACACGTCGCAGAAGCGTGCAATGCCCAGACGGCCCGCCGCCGGAATCATCTCCTCGACCAGCAGGTCGACGTACTCATCGGTACGCGGGCGGTACTCGGCGGGCACCTCGTGCGCCCCGAGGTAGGTGGCCACGACCTCCAGCGGGTGGCGCCGGTCCAACTCGGCGATCAACCGCAGCGCTCTTTGCTCCTGTTCGGGATCGAGCGCATACCCGGTCTTGATCTCGACCGTGCCCGTGCCGAACGCGGCCATTTGATCCATCCGCCGGAGCGACTCGGCCAGAAGCGCCTCGTCGATTGCGGCCCGGAACATCGAAACGCTCGAGAGGATACCGCCTCCGGCCGAGGCGATCTCCATGTAGGACTTGCCCTCGAGCCGCTGTTCGAACTCCCACTCCCGCGTGCCGGCGAAGAGCACGTGCGTGTGAGGATCGACGAAGGCCGGCAGGATTACCCCGCCGCGCGCATCCACCTCTTCCCCGGCCTCGGCCAGCACGTACTCCCGTAGCAGGTGATCACTGGGGCCCACCGCGATGATCCGTCCTTCACGGGCCACCAGACCAGCGTTCGTCATGAGTCCGAGTTCGGCCATCTCGGCCCCGACCTTAGGATGCCCCGGTACCGCCGGCGCCATGGTCAACACCTGGGCCGCTCCGGTGATGCGCAGATCGATCGCCGTCATGCGCTTCCCCTCCCGGTCTCGTCGCGCGCCCATTCGGCCACGACACGCATCAGCTCTTCCTCGTTCTCCACCGTCTCGACCGGCACCGGCAGCGCGCCGCGGAAGCGGCTCCCGTATCGGGCCCGCACGATGCGCGCATCCAGAATCACACACAGGCCCCGGTCGTCGGCTCGGCGGATGAGGCGTCCCACGCCCTGCCGCAACTTCAGGATCGCCTCGGGCAGCGCGTACTCGAAGAAGCCGGATCGTCCCTCACGCTCCAACTCCTCGCCGATGGCCTCGGCGCGTGGATCGCTGGGCACCGGAAACGGGAGGCGGGTCACGATCAAGATCTCGAGCTCCTCGCCCGGGAAATCCACCCCCTGCCAGAAACTGGCCGTGCCGAGCAGGACGCCGGCCTTCGCCGCGCGGAACTGCTCGATCAAGCGCGAGCGCGAAGTCTCACGGGTCTGCGCCAGGATCGCGACTCCATCGAGCGCACGTTCGCTGTGCAGAAGCGTCTCCACCTCCCGCAGGGTCTGATAGGCCGTGAACAGCACCAGCGCCTTCCGGCGCGCTTTGCCAAGAAGCCGGGCGATCGCCGAGGCCAGGAACCGGGCGTAGTCGCCCTCGCGCGGATCCGGCGCGTAGGTGGGCACCACCAGGCGCAATTGCCGCTTCAGGTCGAATGGGCTCGTCAGCTCCAGTGCCACCACTTCGGGCGCTTCGACGCCGACTTGCCGGCAGAAATAGCCGAACTCATCGTCCGCGCCCAATGTGGCCGACGTGAAGACGACGCCCTCCTGCGGCAGCACGATGTGCTCGCGCAGGGCCGGGCCGGTGTCGAGCGGCACGGCGGCCAGCCCGACCCCCCGGCGTCCGGCGCCTTCGGCCATGTAAACGCGGGTCTCGTCGCTCGGGGCCAGCAAGGCCTTGAGCACGTCGGTAGCCTCGGCCAGATCGGCGCGCGCGGTCTCGGCCGCGTCGAGCAAGTCCCGCGCTTCGCGGCTCGGCCCCTCACCCGGCCACTCGCCCTCCAGTCGCCGCGCCAGGTCGCGGGCATCGCGCAGCAGCGTCTCGAGCGCACCGAGCAACGGGTCGAGTTCGTTCGGCACGAGACCTTGATCACAGTCGGTCTGGCGGTACCGCCGCCGTTCCCCGGCCCGGGGGAAGTGGGGTCCTGCGGCCAGCGCCGCGAAAAACGTACGCGTATGGTCCAGCGCGCGCCGGGATTGCTCTTCGAGCGCCTGAAGCCGCTTCTGCATATTCTGCTGGGCCACCTTCGATGGCAGCAGGCGGACCGCGGCGCGCAGGCGATCGCTGTAGCCTGGCTCCCCGCTGCCCCCCATCAGACGCACGCGGTCCTCGAACCCTCGCTCCCGGATCCGCCAGGTGAGCGGTTCGAGGGCGGCGTCGGGCAGGGCGTGGGCCTCGTCGACGATCAGCGCCCGGAAATCGGGCAGAACGCCGCCGGTGAGCGCATGCGCCAGCAGCAGCGAGTGATTGACGATGACGAGGTCGGCGTGACGCGCATTGCGCCGGGCCAGCTTGTGGAAACACCCGGTCTCGGGCCGGCATTCGCGGCTGCGGCAGAAGCGGGCGTCTCCGGCGATCCGCGCCAGCGCCCAGGCTTCGCGGCGACCCACGTCCGGCGCCTCGCCTAGGTCGCCCGTCTGGGTGGAAGCCACCCACGGCGCCAAACGCTCGACGACCTGACGTCCTTGCGCACCGCTGCCATCCTCGGCGACGAACAGGTCCCAACGCCGCCGGCAGAGGTAGTTGCTACGGCCCTTCAGGACCGCCACCGCCAGATCGGGATGGACGATCCGGCGCAGCCGAGGCACCTCCTGCTCGAGCACCTGGTCCTGAAGGGTCCGGCTGTAGGAGCTGATCACGACGGGTTCATGCGTGGCTCGAGCGTGAATCGCGGCCGGGATGAGGTAGGCCAGTGTCTTGCCCACGCCGGTCGGTGCCTCGGCAATCAGGATCCGTCCGTAGGCCAGCGCCTCCCCGACCGCCCGACCCAGGTCATACTGCTGGGGACGCGGCTCGTAGGGTTCCAGCACTTTGCTGAGCACGCCGCCTGGCTGGAGGATCTCCCTCAGTTGTCGCTCGCTACGCTCCACCGTTTCCCCTCTCCCCTTCCGGCCGCGGCCGCTCGTCGTGCGACCGCGGCACTCGGCGACTCCATTCCAGCGCCACGGCGCCAAGCATCTTGATCACGTAGAGCACCGGCCGCCAGCCCCGGTGAATCGAGGCCGGCCCCTCCGAGGCCACCATGCGGACCGGCACCTCCCGGACACGGTATCCGGCGCGCGCCACCCGAATGATGATATTGGCATCCGGATAGTCGGACGGAAAGCCCCGCTCCGTGTAGAAGCGCAGCACCCGCAGCGAGAGTCCCTGGAACCCGGTCGTTGCGTCGCTGATCGGAAGGTCCGTTGCCCGCGTCGCCAAGAAGCTGAACAGGCGGATGCCGAGCCGCCGTCCGGGCGCCGGACGGTAGCTGCGCGGGTCGAGAAACCGGCTGCCCAGCACCAGATCGGCGCCCATATCGAGCGCCTCCACGATCGCGCCGATCGACTCGGCGGCGTGCTGACCGTCGGCGTCAAGCTGCACCACCCGCGCGGCGCCCCCGCGCAGCGCTTCACGATACCCGGTAAGAAGGGCCGCGCCGTAGCCCCGGTTCACGCCGTGCGTCACGACCCGCGCCCCGGCCTCCTCGGCCCGGGCGCCGGTGTCATCGGTCGAGCCGTCGTCAACGACCAGGATGGGTGTTTCCCCCACCACGGCACGCACCGAGCCGATCACCTGGGCGATCTGGGGCGCTTCGTTGTACGCCGGGATCAGGATGAGTGTGCTTTCGAAGGCCACGGATGGGCTCCTCCATACAGAGATCGCAGGGTACCGAAGCCTCTCGTCCCCCGCAACCCGAGGGTTGTGGTGCGAAGAATCCCGTTATGCTGCCCGCGACCTGGGGGGCGGGCATG
>CAZNJE010000023.1:0-65397 GCA_964573295.1 uncultured bacterium
TAACCCGTCCGGACTAGGCAAACATGGGTCGGGTTCACGCTTGTTTTAGGACTAGACTGGCGCTGATCCAGCAACTTCTTCTCATCCCAGCTCCTCCAACGCTGCTGAGCTGCCACCCTCGGGGTTGCTCGCAGACGCACTCAGGTCACCTTCCACACCCGTTTCCAAGTCATTGTCGAGACCCATGAGGTCCATCGCCTGGCTAGTCCGAGCCAGGGGCGCTGCACAGAACATGCCAGCAAGTGGAGTAGGCGAGTGTCTCTAACCGAGGGACAACCCTCTAGAAGTCAACTACTTCCCTGACATCTCACCATGTGAACGGGCAGCGCCGAAGCTTTGCGCCGCCACATCAAGGTGGCACTTGAATGGCGCCGGACTATCATCTTCTATCGAGTGAGTGAGATAGTCGTGCAACCCGAGAGAGGCAGGCAATGGTGCTTGTATCCCGATGGACAGCTCGCACTAGTGCTAAGAGATACTGTTTTATCGCCAGCAACCTGGGATTCACATTGTGCGGATGGCACTCTCGGGCCCACAGTCGCTCTCGTCACCCGGTCACTCCACAACGATCACATCTCGGCTCCCACGCCCAAAGGTCTCTGGATGGTACATCTCCTCCGCCCGCGGCGGCGGAGCGATGAAGCGGCCCGGCGTGGTCGCTCGAACCGTGTAGAGGTAGCTGTGTACGCCCTCCCGCAGCAGGCTGGCGAATGCCTCGGTCTGCTCGTCTCTCACGTTCTGATGCTCAAACCACCGGCTGCGAAACCAGCCTCGAGCGGACCGGTCACCGGGCAACGGGCCATAGCCGGCCAAGCTGGGATTCTGGACCTCGAATCCGGCCGGCAGTGGATCGATCAAGACAACATGGTAGCGTCTCGCCGGCGCCACCAGCGTGACATCAACTTCCACACGGGCCCCGGCGCGCACGTGGATGACACCATCGGCATCCTGCCATACGTCGTCGGCGCGATCCATGCCCCGGTAGGTGCGCGTCACGGTGAACCCGCGCTGGGCCTCGGGCGGGTCGGGATCGCGCGGCGCATACCGTATGCCGAGCCGGTAGTAGAGCCGCCCACTGCCGGACTTCTCGAGAACGAGGTCAATCAACCCGGATGGATCCTTCGCTGCATCGCCCAGCCTGGACATGGGAATCGCCAGGTGGTGCCGCTCGGTCTGGCGACCGTGAAAGGCGGTCTGGGCAAGCAGGCGGTTTCCCAGCCAAGATCGCGCCACGAAATCGGGCTCCTCTGCCTCGTATCGACGGAAATACTCACCAAGAGCCACCAGCACCCACGCGTTCTCTTGCGTCGTGGACCAGTGGCCCCGCGTGCGGTGGGCCAGCAGGCCGCGCACCAGCTTCACGATGAGATCGCTGGACGGATCGGTGGCCATGAGGCCGGTCAGGAGCACAGCATCCGTACGCCGCCGGCCGTGGAAGATGAGGTGGTCGCCGTCCTCGTACCGGGTGACGAACTGAGCCGTGGCTGCGCTTTCGACCGATCGGTTCAGCAGGTGCTGGTGGATCTCGCCTACCAGGGCGGCCGTCTTGAGCGGACCTGCGTGAAGAACGGGGAGAATCCAGCCCAAGGCCTCTAGCGGCATGTGGGGAATCCCACCTGCCTCGGCAAGCAGTCTCACTGCCCCGAAAGAGTCCGTGTCACCGGCGAGGTGCCTCACGTAGAGAGCATAGGCAAGCAGGCTGCTTCGCACTTCCCGCGGATAGATCTCGGGGACAACCCGTTCGATGCGCTTGAGGTAGGCCAGAGACGGGCGCAGGTCCAGTTCCTCCACCCCGAAGCCATGTTTCTGGGCCATGACCAGCGCGTGCGTCGCGTGGACGGAGACAAAGGGCCACTCGTCCTGCCCTGGCCTCCACAGGCCGAAGGCCCCGCGGCTGCACCGGCTCACAAGCTCAGCAATGTCCTGATGCACACGTTGCTCGAGCTCCTCGGGAGAGGGCAGGTCCTCGGCGGCGAACGCGGTCAGGACATCACCCAAGGCCGCCGCCGCCAGCACGCGCGAGGCCAAGTGCTCACTGGAGCGATGACGGTACCGGCTGAGGTAGAGGAGGCCATCGGTCAGGGCCTGTAGCGCCGTCGACGAGGTCGATAGCTCCAGTCCGCCATAGGTGGAGAAGGCGTTCTCTGGCACGCCGGTCCGGTAGAAGACGGCCGGCTCCTCGGCGATCGTCCCGTAGGTGGCAAACGCCTCGGTCGTCGCCGGGGCGCAGACCGGAACCAGTGTTCGCGCCGCATCCTGCAGCGCCCCCTCACCGGCAATCGTATCACTTGCCGCGGTGACTTCCACGGCAGCTTCGCCGATCTCGTTCGCCAGGACCGGAAAGCGAACATCCACCCGGTCCCGCGGGGGAATCGTGATCTGGTAACCAGTGGGTCCGGTGAGTGTCAGATGGTCGGACCGGGCGGCGACACGCACGGCCAGCGACGCGTCGGTCAGGTTGTGCAGCTGGACGGGCAGCTCACACCGATCGCCCGCGTACAGGAACCGCGGCAAGGAGGGGCGCACCATCAGCCGCTTGCGGCCGGTGAAGGTCGAATCGCCCGCCCCGAATCGTTGGTCGCCATCGGTGGCAACCGCCATCACCCGGTAGCGGGTGAGGTTGTCCGGAAGAAGAAAGTCGACCCTGGCCTCGCCGGCATCATCGGTAACCAGCGAGGCTTCAAAGAAGGCCAGAGGACCGAAATCACTGCGAATCGCCAGGGGCGAGAGGATCCGGGCTCTTCCCTCGCTCGCATCACCCCTCAAGCTCCTACCGACGACCTCGAGACCCATCCCAGCACCGGCCGTAATATCCAGCGACGATGTCGTCTCACTCGAGATGGCCGGGATACCATCGACGACCCCGAATACCTGCTCGCGTGAGCGTCCGCCGCGGACGTACATCGGGCCGGCCCGCAGCACGCTTCCCTGCAGTTCGTAGCGGGATGGATCGATGGCGGCAGCGGGCCACAGGAGGACCGTGCCGCGAAGGTGTTCGCTCCGAACTCCGGACGGAAGACGGCGATAGAAGCTGGTTCCCGGATCACGGAAATGGTACCGGCCCAGGGACAGGACGGTCTCGTCCACAGCGTAGAGCAGTATCTGTGCGTCGGGGACGGGCCGGCCGCGATGATCCCTCACCCGAGCGACGACGCGCCCCGAGTCGCCCGGAGCCCACACCTCTCGAACCGGGAGCACGTTCACATGTAGGCTTCGGTGACTCCATGTCACCTCGAGGCTCACATCGTCCTGAGCGGTGAGTGGTCTCAGCGGCAAGTCCGGCTCTCGGCCGCCCTGAGAGCCGCTCGGCAGAGTGTCCCCTCCCGCCTCCGGTGCCTCCCGTAGGCGACTGCGGGCCGCCCCTTCTTCCGCGTTGCGGGGACCACTGCCCACCGCCTCGACGTGCACATGCAGGGCCGGGAGATAGACCTCCTTGATCGGAATGTCGAGCGTGACCTCGCTGGACGTCAGCGAGAGGCGCCGCGTCTCTAGAATGCCCTGCCGCTGCAACGTCACCAGTAGTTGGCTCGGCGCGAACGGAACGCTCACGTGCACGCGCGCCGTGTCACCGGGAGAGTACTCGCTCTGGTCGCACGTCAGGACCAGCCGGCCCAGCGCCTGTTCGCCAAACGCACGAAAGAGCGACTCTCTTCCTATCCAGCGAACCACCTCGGTGAGGTTCTCGCGTCCCCCGGAATCCCGAATGAGGGCCCGCAACCGCCAGTGGCCGCCGGCCTCAGGCTTGAACGTCCAGACCACGACGGAATCGGTCGAAACCACGGTGGTGTCGAACCTCGCATCGGCCACCGCGACAGGATTGCCGTCCAGCACTCGCTGCACCAGATGTTCAGCCGACAGCTCGATGGCTCGTCCCGCGATCCGCTGGCCATCGATCGAGCAAACGCAGGCGGCCAAGCGCAGGGAGTCACCCCAGGCCGGGTTGGGCGGCTCTCGGCGAAGGCCGACATACTCAGTGGCTGGATGAATCAAGAAATGGGTATCGGCTCCCAGCGCCTGCTGATTGAGATCCTGCACCACGGCCGCCACGCGCACACTCGCGGGGAGCGGAGGACCGGTTGGCACCGAGATCTCAACGGCGGCGCGGCCCCTGGAGTCGGCCGTCGCCGCGAGCCTGCGCATCACTCGCTGGATCCGTGCGCCGGGCGCGACCGACCCCGACCCGAACCCAAAGAACCGGTTTGCCCCGAAGCTGAAATCGCCATGTCCTGGAGGACGATACTGCGTCCCCCCTGCAACCAGGTCCCAGGTGAGACCGGCCCCGGCCAAGGGGCCGCCGGTGTAGTATTGCGCATCGACCTCGACCTCGATCTTCGACCCTTGGACCACCGAAGCGCCCGAGGGGCGGATCCACAGCTCGTATTCCGGCCGGCGGAACTCTTCTATGCGGAACGAGTGCTTGTGCATGGCGTGCGACAGCAATAGGTCGGTGACCGCCTCGAACGTGACGGACGCTCCCCCCAGGGACACCCGGCCCGGCAAGTCCAACGTCAGCGCAAATCCGCCGTACGCATCTACCGCCACCTCGCCGGAGGCAATCGCTTCGCCCTGAGCGCTGGACACCTCATAGCGGATACGGGCGACCCGCTCACCAACGGCGGTCACATCCCCGGTGGGTCCGGCCGATCGCAAGCGAAGCCAGCCTTTCATGTGAACCTGTTCTCCGGGCCGGTAGAGCCGGCGGTCATCGACGACGTACCAGTACAGCCGGCCGTCGAACCCGGACGGCTCCCACTCTCGTTGGGCCGGCAGCATCGCCCTCTGATTCCCTTTCTCGGCCACCACATAGGATTGGCTCGAGGTCAACGGCACGCGGGCGAGGCCGGTGGCATCGGTTGAGACCGCATCCTGCTCATCGCCGAAGTAGACGGCCGCGCCATCGATCGGCTCGCCCGTGAGCAGGTCCGTCGCCCACACCAGCAGGCCCTGACCGTCGACGTGTGCCGATAGCCCGATGTCGGTCTTCTGGAACCAGGCCTGTCGTCGGCTGTGGCGCCACCTGTCCTCCGTCCCGGCCTCGAGAAGAACGATCAGATGCCCCTGCGCTTTGGCGAAGGCGGGCTCGAGGTCGACCAAAAGGATCTCGCAGCCATCCTCACGATGGGGCACCGCGATCACCTCCTTGTGAACCACCCTTCCCGGCAGAGGCTGATCACGTCGCCACTGGTTGTACGCATTCCAGTCGGTCGGCTCGACCGCGAAACAGGTCAATCTGATCTCCGGGTAACCGGCCGTGTAGACGGGGACGGCCACCGGTGTGGCGGGATCGAGGACGCAATGCCGGTTGGCATCCCAGGAAAGGTACGGCGCGTAGGCACCCACCTCGAACTCGATCGAAACATCCGCCCCCAGCATCTGGCCAAACACGTCTTGGACCTTCGCCGATACGGTCACCCGCAAGGTCGTGTGAGGACTGAAGCGGCCGGTGAGGTAGAAACCGTCATGACCTGCGCGCACCTGCAGATCCTCGACGGGCGGATCGACCCGGATCCACTCCTCGAGATTCACGCCCTCGTAGCGCAGGGGGTTGTTGAACACGATCGGGAGGTGCGAGGTGGGTGTGCAAGTACCGCCAGTGCACATCCGTTTGGAAACCGTCAAGGGTCCGTAGGTCTGAAACGTGAAGCCTTGGCTCTCGGTGGTTCGCAGCGGGCCCTCCGCCGAACCCAGCCCCGCGGTCAAGCGAACCTCGATCGTCGCGTCCTTGGGAAGCGGCTCGGAAGCGCGCAGTGCGATCACCCGCTCGGTGGGATGGCGATCCATCCAGTGTCCGAGCGTCGGGGCTTTCGTCTTGCCAACGAGATCACAGGCTTCTTCCCTCTTTAGGAGACGCGCATCGAAGACCTGGCCCTCGGCGGTGATGCGTGTGTGGGCCAGCACGTCCTCGGGCCGGACACTCTGGTCGAAGACCATCAGAATGGGCGCATTCGGCGCCTGGGGGCCCTCTCCTGGCCACTGGTCGAGCAGACGGGGCGGCGGGGTGGTGAATGACCACGAAGCCTCGCGGGCGAGCTCCGCCCCCCCGGCCGCCCGAGTGCCCGCGGGCACCACGACGTGATAGGTCGTGGCCATGGGAAAGCGGGGGACCGGCTCGAAGGCCAGGGTGCGCGTACCCACCCATCGCCAGGTGCCTTCGGGCTCTGGCTCCAAGCGAACGGAAGGGTCTTCGCGCGAGGCCACTGCTGCTCTCGTCAGGGCCACCATTGGCTGGGAGAAGGTCACCATCAGCCCGCCGGCGATTTCGACTGGCCCTTCGGGAGCATGACGTACCACGCGCGGCGCCTCTGCTGGGCCGGGCGAGGCCGGCGTAAGAGGAGGGGCGTGTGTCTCCGCGCTGGTTGCCAAGAGGGTGCTGGGCACCAAGGCGCCGGGACGAGGCGGCGGAGAGGTCGCGACAGACAGTAAGAGTGAGTCGGTTGCCGAGGGCGGAGATCGCATTGGGCCCAGGCGTGCGAGCAGGGCCTGTGCATCATCGGAGGGGAGAACGGCGTCTATCTGAACTTCGGGCTCTCTGGGGGAACGCAGGTCACCTCGATCATCCTCGACCGCCGGCACGGCGCGCATCACGATCTGCAGGCTGTCCGCGCTGAAGTCCCATCGCGGGGATGCGGTCACTTCGGCAGCAAGCCGGCCGGAGGTCTCCGCACTCACGGCCGCAGAAGCTTTCACGACGGCCTTGGGGTTGGCGTCTCCCTGCGGCGCTGAATCACTGTTCTCGCAGCCCATAAAGCCGAGTGCCAGCAGGCCGAATGCAAACCAGGCGGGCGTCAGCAGGCCGGGCGCCAGCAGGCCGGTCGCCAGCAGGCCGGGCGCGAGCAAGCCGAAGCGCCGCCGCCCCGATGTCCCGAGCGTCACGAGGGTCAGCCAGCCACCCCCCCAGTCCAACACAGACAGGCCACGAATCGAGAAGAACCTCATCACGCACCTCGCTTCCCCCTTGCTCACAAGCACTTCTGGCGCTTCACATCCCCAGAGCAGTCGTGCCGGCCGATCATCTCGCTGCGCTGGCTGACACTTGCTGACGCTTGCTGATGGTGGCTCTAACGGCAGTCTAGTTCTTCACCGCCCGTTCGGGCAACCCGCAGCGGATGAAACGAGTTGCAGGCCACGACCGGCGTGGCAAGCTGGCCAGCTCCTCTATTCCACTGGCCTTGGTCAGCCTGCATGTGCCGTGGCGGGTGGCCGGCCTCCAGGCTCCGCTGTCCAGGGGCGACTGTCAGGCTCCGTCGTCCACGGCGTCTGTCAGGCTCCGTCGCCCACGGGCGATCGTCAGCCGATCGTCAGCCGATCGTCAGCTTTCCTCCTCCCGTGGACAGCACGCGTGGGAAAAGCCGGTCTTAGCAGGGGTGAGCCCTATAACCCATTCGATATCAGTAAGCTAAGTTTTTTGCCCCGGGGCAAAAACGGAGATACAATGTTGCAACACAGACCGTGATACAGACTGCAACTCGGACAACTAGGGTCGGGTCATAGTGCCTGCATGTGGGGTGAGTTTCTGTCTATTCTGGTTTGGCGGCGTCTGGAATCTCAGTGCACCTGTCACCCTCCCGGGAACAGGCAAATCAAGAACGAGCTTGACAGGGCATTACGGCATGACGCATTGTTTTCGTCTAGGCGAAACCAAACGAGAACTCCACTCTCCTTGGAAAGGATTGAGGCCGCAAATGTCTTCATATGAAGCTCTTAGCGAGAGTATGGAAAACTACCTCAAGGCCATCTTCCTGATTGAGATGGAGAAGCAGGCCGCCCGGGCCAAAGACATCGCCAAGCGCTTGGGGGTTGGAAACTCGTCAGTTACAGGGGCGCTGCACACGCTTTCGGGAAAAGGACTCATCAACCATGCCCCTTATGATCTCGTCACCCTGACGCCGAAGGGGCGCGAAATCGCCGCCGATGTGGTGAAGCGCCATGACGCCCTGTGCAGCTTCATGGTCGGCGTGCTCGGCATCGAGCCCGACGAAGCCCGGGAAACCGCCTGCCGGATGGAGCATGTGGTGTCTCCGACTGTCCTCGAGCGTCTCATTCAGTTCGTGCACTTCGTGGACTCCTGCCCGGAAGTGGGACCGAAGTGGGTGGAGCATCGGGGCTACACCTGCCGAGAACGACAGCCGCACGAAGCGTGCGACCATTGCCGGACGCTTCCGGTCGAACAAACCGTCGACAGTGGCCAAGCGGCTTCATCGGCACCACAACTCGGCAAGCCATTGTCCAAGATCCCGCTTGGCACCCGGGCTCGAGTCGTCAAGGTCGCGGCCTCCGCGGAGATCAAGCATCGCCTCGTAGAAATGGGAATCACACCGGGCACAACCATCGAGGTCGTGCGCGTGGCTCCCATGGGCGACCCGATCGAGGTTCGGGTGAGAGGGTTCGCCCTCTCGCTTCGGAAGGCGGAAGCATCCAGCATCATGGCGACGCCGCTCGCCGGCTCCTGACCCCCGAGGTTGCAAACCACATGGCACGAATAAATAGCAAAGCCATCGAGGCCTTTTTCTCGCCTGAATGTTCGACATGCCAAAATTCTTTCTGCGCACCGAAGTCCCGTGAAGCCACCCGAGCTGGAAGCAAAGTGCCCCACGTCGAGAAGCTCCACACGGTTGCCTTGGCGGGCAATCCCAACTCGGGCAAGACCGCCGTCTTCAACTGTCTCACGGGCCGCCATCAAAGAGTGGGCAACTACCCGGGCGTTACCGTCGAGCGTATCGAGGGAACCTATCGCCACGGTGGACATAGGTTTCGCGTGCTGGATCTGCCCGGCATCTATGGTCTCTCGGCCCGCTCGGTGGAGGCACGCATTGCCCGGGATGTCCTCCTTCACGAGAATCCGGACATCGTGGTATGCGTGATCGACGCGTCTAACCTCGAGCGCAATCTGTACCTGGCCACCCAGATCCTCGAACTGCGGCGTCCGCTGATTCTCGTCTTCAACATGAGCGACGTCGCCGCCAGCCGCGGCATCGAGTTCGACCTCAAGGAGGCGGCTCGGCAGCTCGGCTCCCCGGTGGTGCCAACCGCGGCTCACTGCGGCTGCGGCATCGGAGAGCTCAAGGACGTCATCGCCGGCCTTGTCGGCCTTGTCGGCGATTCCCGTGATGGCCGCACCAGCTTCGTCGGAGATTCCTGTGGCAGCGTCACCAACCAGTCCGCCGCCGGTCAAGTGCCGCGCATCGAGTACGGTCTGGAGGCCGAGCGTGAGATTGCACGCCTGACGGCGCGGGTCGCGGCCCACACCCCGATGCTTCCCGGACCGGACGCGCGTTGGACAAGCGTGAAGCTGCTCGAGGAAGACGATCTCGTTCTCCAGGCGGCATCCGCGGACCTCAGGATGGCAGCGGCCGATTCAATCGCGCATCTGCGAGAGAGCCTGGGGGAGCACCCCTCGGTGTGCTTCGCCGAAAAACGCTACGCATTCATCACCGCCGCCTGCGAACGATTTCGGTGGGAGCCGCCTCTGCGAGATGTCACGGCATCGGATCGGGCCGACCGGATCCTGCTGAATCGCTACCTGGGGCTTCCCATCTTCGCGGCGTTGATGTTCCTGGTCTTCCAACTCGTCTTCACCCTGGGCGGCCCCGTCATGGCCGGCCTCGAATCCGCACTCGGCTGGGTGAGCAACGGAGTATCCGGCCTGTGGCCGGCCGGTAGCAACAGCCTGGGCCGATCTTTGCTGGTCGATGGGGTGATCGCCGGCGTGGGAACCGTGCTCATCTTCCTGCCCAACATCTTCCTGCTCTTCCTCGCCATCGCGATCCTGGAAGATTCGGGCTACATGTCACGGGCAGCCTTCCTGATGGACCGGGTGATGCGCTGGATCGGCCTGCAGGGCCGAAGCTTCATTCCCCTCCTGACCGGTTTCGGGTGCACCGTGCCGGCCATCATGGCCACCCGCACCCTTGAAGATGAACGCGACCGATTGACGACCATGATGATTGCGCCGCTCATGAGCTGTGGTGCGCGTCTGCCGATCTACGCCCTCATCATCCCGGCCTTCTTCGCGCCCCGGCTTCACGGTCTTGTCCTGACGGCCCTGTATCTCTTCGGAATCGCGCTGGCCTTTGTCATCGCGAGACTCCTGCGATCCTCAGTCTTCCGTGGGGCGGCCCCTGTCCTCGTGATGGAATTGCCCCCCTATCGTGTTCCGAGCGTGCGGACCATCACGCTGCAAACCTGGACGCGCGGGCGCGCCTATCTGCAGAAGGCCGGCGGGCTGATCTTCATGCTCTCGATTCTGCTGTGGGCCGCCACCTCCTTTCCGCGCAGCGAATCAAGGGACGACACAAGCAGTGATCTGATCAACGAGCCGATCAGTAACGCGATCGGCAACCCGACCCGCGATCCGATACGTGATGCGATCAGCAACCCGACCCGCGATCCGATCCGTGCGTCCCGCGGGCAACTGGATGCCGAAAGGGAGCCACTAGGCCGTAACACATACCCCCCACTCGCCCAGTCGATCGCCGGTCGCATCGGTACCGCCATCGAGCCCGTGCTCGAACCAGCAGGCTTCGACTGGCGCATGGGCACCGCCCTCATCGGTGCCTTCGCGGCAAAGGAAGTCTTGGTCGCGCAGCTGGGCATCGTCTATGCCCTCGGGGAGGACGCTTCACCAACAGCTTTGCGCCAACATCTGGCGGCCGAGTACTCGCCGGTGACCGCCTTCGGTCTGATGCTCTTCTGCCTTGTCGGCCTGCCGTGCATGGCCACGGTCGCCATCATGAAGAAGGAAAGCAACTCCTGGACCTGGGCGCTGCTGCAGTTCGGAGGACTGACCCTCATCGGATACCTGCTGGCAGTGCTCGTTCATCAAGGCGGCCTCTTGCTGGGGCTGCATGGCTAGAGAAGGAGAGATCATGAACGCATTCACAAACAGGGATGACAACCGGCGAAAGCAGGGCCGGGCAGACCGGTGCCGATGGCGGTTGCTCGTGCGACGGCATCAGGCCCTCTGCGCACGGCTCCGCGCACTGTTCCGTGTGCCGCTCCGCGCGCTGTTCCGCTTACCATACCATACACGGCTCCCCGTGTGGTCGCTTGCGCTGGTGGTCGGAACGCTCCCGGCCGGCTTGCTTTGCGTGCATCCAGTCCTGGCGGACGGAACACCGTCACCCACGGTCGACGCTCACATCGTCCTGCAACTCGAGACCTTTCACGACGGAGATGAGAGTCTGCTGGATCCTTCGACCGGCCAGGCCGATCGCATCACCGTCCGCGAAGCCATGCTCGAGTTCTCCGGACGCCTAGGATCACGAGTAACATACGACCTCGAAGCCGGCACCTCGCAATGTCCAGCCAGTGGTAGCGGCGGCCCGGAGATGATACTGCATGACGCCAGTATCTTCTACAGCCTAACGCCGGACCTGCGTGTTGGAATGCTTAAGGGACACATCCTCAAAGGCTTCATGCTGAAGGAGGAGTGCACCGATGACCTGGCAGGCGAGAAGACCCGCTTTGCCCCGCTCTTTTCGCCGTGCCATCCCACGGGCGTGGCGGCCGAGTTCGAGGTTGGTCTCGGCGGCACATCTGCCCTGTCAGGTCAGGCCAGCTACATGAATGGAACCGATCTTACCCTCGAAGAAGAGCACGATGCCAATCTTGGACTAATCTTCCACACCCCGGTCGCGGGTCTGAGCTTGGGCGGATTCTACAACCACATCCGTACCAACCTGGGCACGTTCGACCCTGAAACCTACGAAACCGTCTACGGGAAAGGGTATCGCGCCGGCCTGGGATGCGACTTCACGCGTGGTGGACTCGCGTTCCGAAGCGAGTACTACCTGGGACGGGCCTTCACCAAAGGCGCCGGCGGCGCCCCCGAGATCGAAAACCCCGAGGACCGAGAGATGACTGCCTTCTACGCGCAGACGGGTTTCACGGTGCCGACCGGGCTCGCGTCGATTCCCCGGGTCGAACCCTACGTCCGCTTCCAGCACTGGAACCAGACGGCGGACCTTGACGACCGTCATGACTGGTCCTTCTGGACGGTGGGTACCCGGTTGCACCTGATCGAAGATGCGAGCTTCCTGCGTCTCGAGTACGAGGCCGTTGGATCAAGGCCCTCCGGCACGCCCCGGCCTGCCGACCGCCTGATCATCAGGCTGCAATTGTCCACATGACCCCAGCTATTCATGACACCTCCGACGCGCCCGATCGGCGCGTCGGGTCAACGCGCGATCAATACGCAGAATCATCGCGCGGAACCTACGCAAGGATCCACGCAAGGATCCACGCAAGGATCTACGCAAGGATCCACGCAAGGATCTACGCAAGGACACAGAAGGAGAAACAGCATGCTTTTGAAACATCATCGCCTGGCGGCTCTGATTGCCGTCGCTCTCTTCGCATCGGCGGTCCATAGCGTCGCGGAGGCTGAAACGCTCGTGCTTGGGCCCACCGACGACATGTACAGCGATCCGGAACACCCCGGTTCGCATGCCGAGAACGAGCTCTGGGTAGCCAACTACACAGGAGTGGGCCAGTTCCAGCGAATCATGATCCGCTTCGATCTCAGCGATATCGAAGCGCCGGCTGTGAGCGAGGCCACACTGAATCTCTTCCGCTTCTTCGTCTGCCCCGCCGATCCGTACACGATCAGTGACATCTATGCGATCAGCGAGCCGTGGAGCGAGGAGACCTGGCCCGGCAACCAGCACATCGCCTACGATCCCGAAGCGTGGACCACGATGGCCTTCGGCCCCCAGAATCCGGCCTGGTACAGCGTGGACATCACGGCTTTGGTGCAGGCCTGGGTGAATGGTGACGTCGAGAACTACGGGCTCGTGATCATCGCCCGCAACGGAGAGAAGTGGAGCAAGTTCTACTCGAGCGAGCATGTCAATCCCGCCCTGCGGCCCCACCTGGACGTGGAGTACACCAGCACATCGGTCGAGGACCCGCGGATCGAAACGCCATCGCTCGCAGATGTGGCCGACGTGCTTGGTCTGCGCTGCCTGACGCCGGCCGCCTCCGGCATGACCTTACACTACGCTCTGCCGGGCTCCGGACCGGTGGCGGTGACGATCCACGACGGCAGCGGACGCTGCGTTCGGGAATTGACGGCCGGAACTCAGGCGCCCGGCACCCATGAATTGCGCTGGGATGGGTGTGACGGCCGCGGCGTACCGGTTCCGAGCGGTGTCTATCACTGTGCCGTGCGCACCTGGTTCGGGACCGGGACCCGGAAGGCGGTGTTGTTGAGATAGCAGGGGCCCCGTTCTAATGAGCGGGACGGCGCGCCCGGGGTGCGGGATGGCGTGCCCGTGGGCGCGGATCGCCCCGTCTACGTCACCCCACCGGGTTCGTCACCCTTCCCATGAAGAGGATTGCGCCGCTCTCGCGGTGGCGGATCAGAAACAGAAACGGGTGGTCGGCGCGGAAGACCTTCGGGGGCATGGGCTCGGCCGGCGGCATGCCGGTTGCTTCTATCAGAACCGCGGTGGCGGCGGCGGCCTCGGTGCCCTCTTCATCCACCGCGATGAAGGTCTTGTGGAGCACCTCGGAGATGAAGAGGTCTTCGGCACTGGTCATACCCGAGAAGTCCGCGCGCCGCGGCGTGAAGGCGTTGCGGATGCCGAGAGTTTGCAGCGCGTCGCTCAGCTTGAAGGAGTTCGTGAACTCGAACTTCGGCAGAATCACGCGCACTCTCGTACGTGAGAACTGCTCGAGCCACGCGTCGAGTTGTTCGGACGAGATCCGCTGCTCCAGTTCGGGAAGCCTGCCGATCTCCCTGGGCAGAAAGACGTACATCGAGAGGTCGCGCAGGACATAGGGCATCTCCAGGGCCTGGAACTGATCGGTCTCCAGGTAGCCGAAGCGATCCAGCTGCTCCATGAGTTCTGCTTCAACCTGCTCATCGGCCGTCATGTGGAACGGTCCGGGTTGGGTCCGCTCCTCGGAGAAGGTCGAATGCCACTGGCTCTTGAAGTAGACCGCGTTGGTGAGGATGAGCCGCGTGAGCGCGGAGATCGCCCCGGGGCCGATGAGATCCTGGATGCGGTCCTGGGTCTCCTTCGCAGCCCAGGCATTGATCATCTGACGTGCCGCCTCGGACTGGGCGAAGTTGACCTCCTCCAACCGCGCCCCGAACGTCTCGCGGAGGGGATCGGCGTATCCGCCCTTCAGCGGATAGTCGCGCGCCACCCACATCGCATTGGCGATCGAAAGCTGGTAGGCGGGCTCTTTCTGATGGGTCAGTCGGGGTTGATTGAGCGTCGCGACGAGCTGTCCCAGCGAGGAGGCGATCTCCCGCGGGGGGACCGCGTAGTACAGTGCGGCCGCCATCTCGGTGACGGTCTCGCCGTCGGCGCCCGCGTAAGCCATGGCCATGGCCAGATGGATGCTCGGAGGCGAGAAGAGAAGATTGCCCGGTTCGGCCGCGAGTTCGTGATAAAGGTCGCACGCAAACGCGTTGCTGCTCTGGGCTGGCATCATGGCCTCCTTGGAAGCAGGCGGCGAACCCGCGCGCCCGGTCGGCACGCACGACAGGAGCGCCACCAGAAAGAGCAAGCCGATCACACTCACGGGAGTCCACATCGCGCACCGCGCAAACAAGCGCGCCGGGCACCTCGGGAGGAAACGCATGCAACACCGCCTTTCTCGAATGCTCTGCACCGCGACCGCGGATCAGCCAGACGGCCGAGCCGCCCATGCTGAGGCCGCGCGCATGTCACTCGCGCCTCGGGGTGCGCGGGTGACTGGCTGAGGCTACCCGAGCACCGGCGGCGCCGCAATCGGTGGACGTGCGAATGGGCACCCGGGCACACAGGGAGCGTCGCGTCGGTCGTGGCACGCTGCATGTATCTATATGGGTGCGCACGGATGGTGGCCCTGGAAGCCAAGTCAGATAAGCGCCTATTGGGAAGAGAGTTACAGAACCAAGCCTTCCAGAGCACACCACTAGCGGGACTCGGGCGCGGCCGCTGGGGTACATGGTGTGTACGCTTGGGTACAAAGCCGGTGCCAGCAGAGACCCGCATGACTGTGCGATCGGGGCTGGAGAGGTCATCCCAGCCGGCCGAGTTGAGGAGTGGAGGGGCAAACAGGAAAGGGACCTACGATGCGTAAGGACAAGAACTTCTGGGATTGGACGTCACGCAGCTTCCTGGCGGCTTCCGCCAGTATCCTCATTATACTGTTCGCGGTGGCCGGGTGCTCGGACGAGACGGCCACGAATCCCATCGGCACGAACGGAACCTCCAGCGGCGACACCTCCGAGCCGCTCGATGAAACCGTGTTCGATGCCTACGCCTACGTTGGCGTGGAAGGCTTCTCGGGCGAGCGCGCAGACGGTTGGAGCCGACTGGCCGAATTGCTTGGCTTGACCGACGAACAGACCGAGCAGATGCAGCTGGCCTTCGAGAACTTCCGTGACGCGCTGCGGGATCTCAGAGACCAGGTTCGCCAGGGCGCGCTGACCCGCGAGGAAGCTTACGAGCAAGCCCAGCTCCTGCGAGCCGAATACGAGGAGCTGTTGCAGACGATCTTGACGCCCGAACAGTATGAGCTCCTGCTGGAGCTGCGCCGCCAGAACAGCGATAGCACGGGCCCGCAAGAAGCGGGCCCCCACCACGGTCAGAATGACAACGGCGGCCCGGTGGATCACGCGATCGTGCACTGGGAGCACCTGGCCGAGGTGCTCGAATTGACCGATGCGCAGAGCGCCGATCTGGCCAAGGCGGGCGAAGACCTTCGCACGGAGCTGCTCGAGCTTCAGGCGCTCATCCGTAGCGGTGAGCTCACCCGCGAGGAGGCCCGGGAACAGGCCCGGTTGCTGAGGGCCGAGCATGAGGCGACGATTCAGTCGATCCTGACTGAAGAACAGTATGCGCTGCTGCTGGAGCTACGCGCCGGCGCCACGGGTCCGCAAGGACGTAGGCCCCACGACGGTTAGCGGCTCGCACCCAAAGAGTGGTCGTTCCAAAGGGATACGGCCTAATCGAGTCGGGGAGCACGCATTCTACCCGGGAGCCAACCAGCGCGCGGCCCGTTCACGGGGTCTCTTGACCCTATGACACAGGTCGCGCGCTTCGCATACCCCCCCTCTGGCATCCACGGCAGCGAACTTTGTTGCCAGTCCTCACGAACTTACTCTACAATTGATACTTGTGAGCGTTAAGGATGGTGCGTAATCATCCGCCGATGTCATTCGTGTTGTGGAGATCTTTCTGTGCGGAGCGTGATCATAGCAGCACTCACATGCTGCCTGTCGATGGGCCTGTCCCTGGGACATCCCGCACGGGCGCTGATCCAGCGTGAAGATCTGCCCTGGACTTTCCATACCCTCCATCATTGCATGATCCCCATGAGCCAACCAGGGACTTCCTGGACATCGTTCGATTGGAATGAAGACGGCTCCCACGAACTCGCCGTCTTCCGGGACCAGGGCCACACCTTGCAACTTCTGTCGTTCGACGAACAGATGTGGAATACCCGCCGCCACATCAACCTGCTTGGCTTGGCTGCGCGTCACAACTGGAGCGCTGTAGCTCCCTGTGGCGACTTGAACGAAGACCGGCGGATGGAACTCGCGATCACACGCGTGGAAGGGGATTCGCTTTGGATTGACATCCATGGGGACGGTTCGGTACGCGGCACCACTCCAATCGTGACCGAGGACTCCTGGAGCAATGGCTGGTACGACGCCCGCTTGACACCTCTGGGCATGCTTCACGACCCCGAAGACGATGAGGCCTTGCTCATCGCGCTCTCGAACGTCGGCCACGATACCGGACCACGGGGCGTGTTCGCCTATTCCCTCGAAACCGGCGAGGAAGCGTGGCGATACGAGACCGGCCCCGGCCCTTATACGAATTCCGCCCAACTGGTCGATCTCGATGGCGATGGCCGTTCAGAGGTTCTTTTCACGATGCCGGCCTCGGCAAACGGTCGCCGCGCCGGGGCAACGGACGATCACCACGCCTATGTCATGGCCCTACGTGGCAATGGTGAACTGCTGTGGCTTCGTGAGCTGGGAAGGACTTTCAGCTATCCGAGCTGGTGTGAGGTGCTGCGTCCGGCTTCGGACTTGGCCGTGGTGATCACGTGCACGGATAGTCGCTATGCTGAGCACTTCCAAAGGGAAGCAGGCGACGGGGGCAACGGAGAAGAGGGCGATGGAGAAGAGGGCAATGGAGAAGAAGACGACGACGTCTATGACGAGAACGAAGACCTCCTTCTAGCGACTCAGGATTCCATCCATGTGTGGCACGCCGCGACCGGGGCGAGAATCCAGGCGATTGCGTCACGGGAATCACTTGCCGGACTTTACAAGCTCGATGATCGCCGCATCGCCGTAGGTACGATTGCCGGGACATTGTCGCTTTACCCCGTAGCGCGTGACGGCCGGCTCGAGGCGCCCAAGGTTCGAGTCCACACCAAACCAGTTGTATCGCTGAGAGATGCGGCTGACCTCGACGGAGATGGTGAACCGGAACTCATCGGCATCACCCGTGATTTCAACATGCACCTGAGTATCATGAGTTCCCGGTTTGAACTTATGGCCGACATGGAGTTGCCGTCTGAAATCAGATCCTTTGCGATGGCCCCCTTTCCTCGCGCAGGCAGATCGAGTCTGCTACTGCTGAACCTCAATGACCACTTGTTCACCCTCGAACTGCTTCGAAATGCCAAGCCGGGCACACCCGCCATCGTGGCTGACACACCTTCCCCCTCCGCGACAACAGCAGGTGACAGCGCTGGCCCGGGCAGCAGTGGTCCCGTATCGGATCAACCTGCGCAGGTCGCCTCGTCCCCCTGGTCCTACCTTGGTCCGGTGGCAGCGGGATTGGTGGCTGTGGTGCTTATTCTTGCTGGCCGAGCTCGTCACAAGACGTCTCCAACCCTACGACACGACGGCTCAGCCAATTCGCCAACACCACCGGAGGCGCACCAGGCCGTGGACCCGTCTTCTTCGGATGATACTGCCCATCTGGTACCAACGGGCGATCTGAGACGATTGCGGGTGTCGCTCTTGATGGCCACGGAGATCGGAAATCATGGCCATCTTTCCGTCACCCGCGTGATCCGTAGGTTTGTTTGGCTCTTGGAAGCCGTGTCTCAGCAAGAATCGCCTGCGGGGGACTCTTTGAAGCGGTTGCGCGAGACTGCGCGGGACTTCGTCGATATCACCAGTCCGCAGATCGAACAGATCCTTGGTCTTGGAGGAGGGCTACGGATCGAGCGGCCCATCATCGCTGATGTGGAATGCCAACGGAGAGCCTTGGAGGCAAGAATCGGCCGGCTCGAGTCCGATGGATGGACGCCAGGCGCTATCCAGACGGCTGTGGAGCCCGCCCGTGAGGCGGCCGACCGCATCGAGGCCGGGCTCAAACGAATCCGCTTGCGGGCGCGGCATACGGTCACGCAACCCTTGATGCGCGAGATCGACAGCGCGGTAGCGTCCACGATCGAGCGCTGCGGAGACGATGCTCCGCGGATATCACTGGAGTTCGCTCCGCCGGCACGCACGTGCTATGTGCGTGCCGCGCGTGGTGACCTCGCCGTCATCATGGAGAACCTCCTCACCAATGCGGTGAGGGCACTGCGGGGACAGCCCGATCCGATGATCTGCGTCAAGGGCTGGGTGGACGAACGCTTCGCCATAATCCAGGTGATCGACAACGGAATCGGGATCATTCCAGAGCAGCATGATGCGATTTTCCAAGCAGGGATCTCCTCCCGCGCTAATGGCGGCACCGGGCTGTTCGCCTCACGGCGCCTTCTGGACGATTTGGGGGGCAGCATCCGGGTCAAGTCGAGCCAGGCAGGCGTGGGGACAACCATGGAACTGCGACTGATCCGTGAAGACACCATTGCGGATGGTGTCGGCGACCCTGCGGCCGAACGCGTGATGGAGAGAGTGTAGTGTCTCAGATGGCCCCACCCGTTCAGCGTGAGGACGACCGTCCGAAGGTTCTGCTCATCGATGACGATCGTAGCTTCTGTTCCGATTTGTCGGTTCTCCTGGAACGACGCGTAGATATTGTGTGCACGCACACTGTCCCCGATGGACTCGACCTGCTCGAGACCGAGAACCCATTTGCCGTCTTGCTGGATATTGACCTGGGGAAAGGGACCGACGGCCTCGATGGTTTGCTCGAGATCCGCCGCCAACCCAACGCGCCACCGGTGATCATGCTCACCGGCGACACCCGTATCCAAACGGTTGTCGAAGCCATGCAGCTCGGCGCCTATCATTATGTGGCCAAGCCTCCCAATGTCGAGGAGCTCGTTCATCTGATTGCACGGGCTGTAAGTGAGTGGCGATTGCGCCAGCGCGTAGCCTCACTCGAGCGAGACATCGACAAGCTTCGCGGTAGCATTGTTGCCGCCGACCCCGCCTCTCGAAGGCTGCTCGAGCAAGTCGCTCGAGTGGCCCCCACCGGAGCGAGTGTCTTCATTACAGGGGAGTCGGGGACCGGCAAGGAACTGATCGCGAGGCGAATCCACGAGCTGAGCCGGCGCAAGGACGGACCTTTCGTGGTCGTCAACTGCCCGGCTATCCCGAAGGATCTGATCGAGAGCGAGATCTTCGGCCATGAGATTGGCGCCTTCACCGATGCCAAGCGGCGCAAACTGGGCGCCTTCGAGCTCGCCCACGGAGGCACATTGTTCCTCGATGAGCTCGGCGACAGTCCTCCCGCGTTGCAAGCCAAGATCCTGCGAGCTCTCGAGTCGGGCGCGATCCAGCGCGTCGGCGGAGAGCAGCCGATCCAGATCGATGTGCGCCTGCTCTCGGCCACGAATCGAGACATTGCCCTGCAGCTCGAGACCGGACAGATGCGCGAAGATCTCTATTATCGACTGAATGTATACCCCTTGCACGTCCCGCCCCTGCGCGATCGGCCAGGAGACATTCTCCTGATCGCCTACCATTACTTGCGAATCCTCGCCGAGCAAAATGGGAAGGCGATTCGAGAGATCTCTCCGGCCGCAGAGAAGCTGCTGCTGGAACACACCTGGACAGGCAATATTCGCCAGTTGCGCAATGTCATCGAGCGGGCCGTCATCGACTGCAACGGCGAGGTCATCGATCTCCCGGATCTCATGCTCGGTCGTTCTCCATCCCAGCCCTCTACGCTGCCCTACGACGAGGCCAAGGCGCGCATCATGCTGGGTTTCAAGCGTGATTACATCATTGCCCGGCTTCGCGAATGCGGCGGCAACGTGAGTCAGGCTGCCGAGCGCAGCGCCCTCAAGCGTCAGAGCTTCCAACGCATGATGCAGGAGTGCGGCGTGAATCCGGAGCCCTTCCGGGTCGAGGGCAGGACGTCATCGTAGGTACGTCATCGTAGGCGCCTTCGCGCGCCGCCACATGGGAGTGGCAGTGCGATCCTCAGCGCCCACAAGCGATAGCACACGACTCGTTGCCGCAACCGCCACACGAACATGGCACCTCCTCAAGCCTCGGTTCTGTCGCGGTCATCACCCGCCCAACCCTGAGATTGCTTCCACATCCGCTAAACCCTATTTCCAAGAGCAGTTCAGAGGTCAACCCTTCACTCGGACTCGAGCAGGTCATCCTCAGGGAAGATGGCACGCGATGTCACGCGATGGCACGCCCCCTGTAACTCTCCTTGGCAGCCCGCCCTGCCGCCCCTTGTTCAATCACGGGGCGTGAAGAGCATCCCGCGGGGTATGGCCACCCATCCCATGGCCACCCGTCCTTGGCGCGCTGGGTGGATCGGTGAGTGTGCGCGGCCACCGTTCAAACGCACGCGATCTGTGAGTTCCAGGAGAAATCCCAGTACCCGCGATCGTCCAACAATCGAACGTGAGCACACCTCACCAGAGAGTGAAGAGCAAGGAAGGAGAGCTCATGCAGCCAAGAGATCGAATCTTGATTATGGAAAGCGATGCGGAGTTCGCCCAAGACATGGCGGCCTTCTTACACGATGGGTTCGGTGTCGATATGGTCGATTCTCCTCCCGGCGCGCCGATTTCTTCCCACGCGCGTCACCCACCAGAGCACACCGCCTTCGTAGTGGCCGTCGACCTCTTTCCGATGTTCGTGGAGATGCTCAAGTGCCAGGCAGGCGGCCCGTCCGGACTGCTGGCCAGACGGCCTGATATTGAGGACCTCGTCGGGGTCCTGGGCCGGACAGTCGTCCTGGGTTCGGATGCGACCTTCATCCGGGCGACTCTGCGGAAGCATTTCCCTACGTGCCATTCTTCATTCGCTCTTGCTCTGCCCGTGTGCACCGATCGCTATCCAGCACCCAGCGCCCTCCACCAAATCATCGGTCACCTTCGGCACCCGGACCCCACATCCGATGCGTTGCATCGTGGGCAATCACAGGCGGTTCAATCCAAGCAACCTGTTCCGAGATCGTCGGCAGAATGTTCAACTGATACTCACCAACCGGGGGTGGACTGGATTTCTTAGCTTCGGCGAGGCCTCGACTGAACGTCGGCCGCGCTCCCCCGGAGGAACTGGAGGTACCTTTGGTAGTCCGACAGACTCTCCACGCAATCCTAGTCTCGGCGTTGGCTCTTGCACTGGTGGGTTGCTCCTCGACCAGGCTCTTGACCGTCCGTCATCCCTCAATCTATATGGAAAAGGGAAGACCCGCTTGGACATATGATGAAAACCGCATCCAGGAAGATCTCATCGGCGAAGCGAGTCTCCCGCCAGAGTTGCAGCATCCGAACGATTACAACTTCTTTCTTGGAGTGCAGACAATCCCAGTTGACTCGGAGGAAAGCGCACGCATTGGGGCGCAGCTCGGGGTACTCACGCAGTTCAAGGCTTTCCTGCGTTCAAGCGGCCGTGCGGTACTCGAGAATCGAATTGGTGCCGGCCTCGGTCAGGACGAAGCGAGAGCGTTCGAAACCCGAATGAACGCTGTCGCCGATGCGGAAGCGCGGCAGCTGAAGGTGGTTCGCTGGTACTTGGAGGAAGAGCGTAACGAACGCTCATCAGGCCATGCCACAAGCCGATGGAAGGCCTGGTGTCTGGCCGCATTCTCGAAGGCCCGCTGTGATCAGATCTATGAGAACATGGTCACGGCGTCCGCTTCGCAACGATCAGAAGCGGGGCCGGTCAACGAACGCCCCACGCCGGCATCGCCTACCGACGGGCTTGTCCCGTCTCAGTCGGAATTCAACAGCGGGACAATGACGCTTCGTAGCACAGATTTCCAGAAGCTCCTTGACATGGTCACCGAGCGCCCACAAGAAACCTACTCTCTGGAGAGAGCCCGCATCCAAGAACTGGAGCAGGTTCTCTCTCTCTACCCGAATGGGCCCGGCATCAGCTTCAAGAATGACTTCAAGCAAACGACCCGGGGCGTGCTGGCAGGAATCGGAGCGGGTCTGCTCGCCGGTATTCTGGCCTTTGATCCGGAGACCGCGGACCCGTCCATCTCCATGGCCGCCGGATTCGCCGTTGGAGTTCCGGTCGGTTTCCTGGTCGGATTCCTTGTCGAGAGCGCGGGTATCGAAAGCGCCGAGAGGGAACTGGGGCAATTGCGGTTGCGGGTTCAGTCAACATCTCCCTGAAATCGACTCCGGGACGGCCTTCGTGAACCGTCTGGGCTGGGAGCCAGGGACGGCCTTCGTGAACCGTCTGGGCTGGAAGCCAGGCACGGCCTACCTGCCGCTCAGCACGACTCGCTCCCGAATGGTCAGCCCGCCGGAGCTTAGCCGGACAAAGTAGGCGCCGCGGGCGAGGTCGGACACATCGATCTCGATCGATCCCATTCCTGGTCCGTCACCGATGGGAATCGGGTGATGATGGTGCGTTTCGCGAACGAGACGGCCCTGGGCATCGAACAGAGAAAGCGAAATCGGCGTTTCGGTGGATCCCCTTCCGCTCCTCGCGCTGGGGTCCGTCCGGAACCGAAGGCGCAGCTTACTCGTTGCGGGATTGCCAAGGACCCCGAGGGACAGCCCTTCCGCGGCCCTGTCCCAGCCCGCTCCGTCGATACCCGAAAAACCCTGTACCATCACGGTTTCCTCGGCAGCAAAGGGTGAGGCACAGAATCCGGTGTCGATCGTCTGCACACTCCAGTAGTAGGTACCAGGCTCGAGACCGGTGAGTGTCCAGTTGAGATTGCCTCCGACATTGCCCGGCTCCACGATCTGGCGCGCAAGGAGTTCACTTACAAACATGGGCGTCTGGATCTCGCAGCCTCCTGGCGTCTTGCCCACACGCACGCTATAGGTCAGCCCGCAGGCAGGGGTCTCCGGGTCGACTCCCGGGTTCCAGTGCAGCTCAATGGAATCCTCGCCCCCTAATGCGAGCAGCTCGCTCGGGGAACTCGGGCGCTCATTGGGCGGGAAGCCACCGTCGTTCCGGTAGAGTTTGATCAGCGGTGGCCACGTCTCAAGCGTCCAAACCGCAAAATCGAGATCGCCGTCACCGTCGGCATCGGCCCAGTAGACATCGGAGTCCTCAGACGTCTGGAGACCCTGCTCGCCGATATCCACGAACACTCCGTTCCCCTCGTTTCGGTAGACGGCCAGAATCGGCGCATGCATGTTCAGCCAGCCTGAGACAACGATGTCCAGGTCTCCATCGTTGTCGTAATCGCCCCACTTTGCCCCTCCCCAGGCGGCATCGATGATCCCGGCCTCGATGTCGACAAAGATATTGCCCCCATCGTTGCGGTAGATCCGAGTGGCCGACTCACCGTTGTACTCGTCCCAGGTGCCCGTCAGGAGGATGTCCAAATCTCCATCGTTGTCGTAATCGCCCCACTCGGCCGAGCCGTAGGCCAGATCCAGCAGGCCGGGATCGAAGGTGGTGAACGTGTCGTCACCTTCGTTGCGGCAGATGCAAGTGATGTTGTTCAATGCCGGGCGTCGGCCACTCAACAGAATGTCCAGATCTCCATCAGCATCGTAATCGCCCCAGTCGACCGATGATGAGCGAACACCGGGCAGACCCGCCTCGATTCGTGTAAACGCATCGCCCCCGTCGTTACGATAGATAGCCGTCATGGGATCGAGGGAGGGCCCCCAGCCGGTGAGTAGTACATCCAGATCCCCGTCGTTATCGTAGTCGCCCCAGGCCGCATCACCGGTCATCGTAGGATCAAGGCCTGGATTGATGAGCGTGAAGGTGCCATATCCTTCGTTCCGGTGAATGAGCGTGATATACCCGCCTCCCTGCGCCTGCCCGGACATCAGTATGTCGATGTCGCCGTCATTGTCGTAGTCGCCCCATTCGGCTGCACCGATCACACCGAAGAGAGTGGGACCGGCGTCGGAGAAGGCACAGCCGCCTTCATTGCGGTAGATCTTCGCCGTGATGACCCAAGGATCGGTCTCGGCAGTACTCAGCAGGTCCAGGTCACCGTCGTTGTCGTAGTCGCCCCAGGCGAGGGTGGCGGACACCCCCGTGGGCCCGTCGAAACCGGCATCGGCGAACACGTTGGCTTCGGCGACACCGGAGGAAGTACCGAACGAGCCCAACGCCAGAAGCGTCATGAGACCGGCGACGACCCGCGATGCGAAGATATGGATTGTCAAGGCATCCTCCCCTTGGCGGCGTTTCATTGAGAGTATTGTATCATGGAACAGCCACACGCTGCGCAAACAAGATGCAGAGAACCGGATGTACATCGTGAGCCGATGGAGCTCCGTGCCTGCAGCGGGAGAATATGCTGATCAGGACTGCTCGTGGACAGGAGGATCGCCAAGGTCCACGTCGGGGTGCCGTTCGCGGTAGAACCGCAGGCTCCACTTGTTGCCGAACAGCGCGACCCGGCGCCCACGGTCATCCCGTGCCAGGCAAGCATCTGTCGGCAACCGCAGGCCTTCATCCTCAAGAGCGGAATCCACCCATCGTGCGATCGTCCACGGAGTCGGCGAGATGCGGCATCGGGCCCCGTACTCGCTCTCGAGCCGGTACTGGACGATATCGAACTGCAACGGGCCTACGGCGCCGACCAGTTGCCGTTGGCGGGTGGAGCCTGGATACTCGAATGGCTGGACAACGCCTTCCTCCAAGAGCTGGTCCAGACCTTTACGAAATCGCTTGAACCTCACGGTGTCTGTGTTTTCCACATAGGCAAAGCACTCGGGTGGAAAGCGGGGAATCTCGTCATAGGCGATATCCGGATCCTCGGTCAGAGTATCTCCAATGACGAAGCGCGCGTTGCCGACGATGCCCACCACATCGCCCGGAAAGGCCTCGTCCACCGTCTCACGCTCGCGACCGAAGACCTTCGCCGCGGTCGACAAGCGCAGGTGGGATCCGGTCCGAGCCACGGTCACGGTCATGTCCCGGTGGAACCTCCCAGAGACGATTCGGACGAAGGCGATTCGATCACGATGGCGCGGATCCATGTTTGCCTGAATCTTGAACACAAAGCCGGTGAAGGCATCGCTCGCGGGATGGATGATCTTGCTACCGCTGTGACGCGGCCCTGGAGGCAGCGAGTGTTCGAGAAAACCATCGAGGAGGAGCCCGACACCAAAGTTGTTTAGTGCGCTCCCGAAATAGACAGGTGTCATCAGCCCCGATTCAACCGCGACAGGATCAAAGTCTGCGCCAGCCCCGTCGAGAAGTTCCACTTCGTCCAGGAGGACTTGATAGGCCGATTCGTTCATGCGATTACGGATGACCGGATCCGACAGGTCGACGTTGGTTACCGGCGCGCGGTAGCTGCCTTTGGGAGTCAATTCGTAGATGTGGGCCATTCGCGTACGACGTTCCCAGACGCCCTGGAAGTCCCGCCCCATGCCCAAGGGCCAGTTCATAGGATAGGCGGCGATGCCGAGGACCTCTTCGAGCTCGTCAATCAGGGCCAAGGGATCGCGGGCCGGACGATCCAACTTGTTCACGAACGTGAAGATTGGCACACCGCGTTGGCGACAGACGTCGAAGAGCTTGCGTGTCTGGTTCTCGATTCCCTTGGCGGCGTCTATGACCATGACCGCGGCATCAACCGCCGTCAGAACCCGGTAGGTGTCTTCGGAGAAGTCGCTGTGACCCGGGGTGTCCAGGAGGTTGACCCGGAAATCCTGATAGTCGAATTGCAGTACCGTCGAGCTGATCGAGATGCCTCGCTTCTTCTCCAGCTCCATCCAATCGGAGGTGGTCGTGCGTTGATCGCGACGGGCGGTCACCGAACCCGCCAGATGCACCGCCCCACCATAGAGGAGGAGTTTCTCGGTCAACGTTGTCTTGCCGGCATCAGGGTGGGACACGATGGCCAATGTCCGCCGCCGTGCGACCTCCCGCCGGAGCGCATTCACACCTTTGGTTGGGAAAGTGACCATGTCCGTGTTCTCTTTCGTGTTCTTTCTAGTGTTCTCTCGAGATGAATGAGGACCGACACGATCATGGGACATGAAACCTCACGATCGCGGGACATAAAACCTAATGATACATTCAGTTACAGAATACGGTTGCGGGTACAAGCGCCCACGAGGGGCGCCAGGGATCCGGAAGGATCAGGGCGGAGTGGGGCGAGTCCACACGAATGCTGGAATCGCGAAAGTACTGAGTAGTGATCGGTACGACATGATGGTCAGGATACAGAATCACGGGCCATCCGGCAAGCTTCAGATTCGATTGCTCAGGGAGTCCGCGCACGAGGAGTCCGCGCACGAGCCGACCCGCAACTGCCCGGCCGGCCACGCATCACGGTGACGAAATCAGGAACAGGCAGACGGGGGCGAAGGGCTCCGTGGACCAGGTGGCGTGCACCGGACATGATCCGCATGCGGGTTGAACGACCATCTAAGCGACCATCTAGGCGACCATCTAGCAGAAGACATCGCGCTCCCCGCCTCGCACCCGCTCCACCATCGCCGCAGCCGTGCAGCGCGGCCCCTCCTCCATGCTGTTCAGGGTGTCGGCGATGCACCGCTCGCCGATCTCGCGCGTCTCCTGGGAACCGAAGTCGGCAAGGTACTCGGTGAAGGTCGCCAAGGCATTTGGGTCGCAGTGGTGCTTGATCGCACCGGGCTTGGCCAGGTCCATGAAGTCGGCCCCCGTGCGGCCGAGCCGATAGCAGCCGGTGCAGAAGGAAGGAATGTAGCCCAGGCTGGCCACGTCGCGGATGACCTCGTCGAGACTGCGGTGGTCTCCCAGCGAGAACTGGCTCGCTTCGAGTTCACAAGGATCCTCGTCGGCCACATAGCCGCCCGGGTTCGTGCGGCTGCCCGCCGAGATCTGTGAGACACCCAGAGCGAAGGTCTCGCGCCGGATATCGGCCGTTTCTCGGGTCGACATGATGATGCCGGTGTAGGGCACGGCTAGCCTCAGGATCGCGACGATGCGGCGGAAGGCGAGGTCCCCTACCGGACGCGGCGGATGGGTCGCCAGGTCCGCCCCGGTAGCCGGCTCCAGACGGGGCACGCTGATCGTGTGCGGCCCCACGCCGAAACGCGCCTCGAGGTGCGCGATGTGTTGCATCATCGCCAGAATCTCGAAGCGCCACTCGGCTAGACCGAAGAGCACCCCGACGCCGACGTCGTCGATGCCTGCCTCCATCGCACGGTCCATCGCTCCGATACGCCAGTCGTAGTCGCGCTTGCGCCCACCCAGATGAACCCGTGCGTAGGTCTCGCGGTGGTAGGTCTCTTGGAAGAGCTGGTAGGTGCCGATCGCCTTGTCTTTTAGTTTGTGGAACTCCTCGACCGTCAGCGGCGCGACGTTGACGTTGATACGGCGGATCTCGCCGTGGGCTCGCCGCACACCGTAGACCGTATCGATGGCGTCGAGGATGTACTGGAAGCCCTCGCGGGGATAGGATTCGCCCGCCACCAAGAGAACCCGCTTGTGGCCCTCGTCGATGAGCTTGCCGGTCTCGGTCGCGATTTCGGCCTGTGTCAGCGCCCGCCGGCGCAGGCCCCGGTTCGTGGCCCGGAACGCGCAGTAGGCGCAGTCGTTACCGCATAGGTTGGAGATGTAGAGCGGAGCGAAAAGGACCAGGCGGCGACCGTAGATCGTCTCCTTGACCTCGCGTGCCGCATGAAACATCTGGCCCAGCAACTCAGGATCACTGATCTGCATCAGCGCGGCAACCTCGGCGGGCGCCAATCCCTGCAACTCCCGAGCCTTGTCCAGGATTGCCCGAACCTGGGCAGTATCGTGACGCTCAGCACTCGCCAGTTGATCCCAGATAGCCTGTTCGTCGATGAAGGCGGTGCGAGCAATACCCATAACGAGATCCTCCGCGCTACGACCCGTTCGCTGACCGGTTCCGTAAGGCTCCTGGGTTCCTGGGTTCCTGCCGGCTCGGCTGGCCCCAGCCGCCAGGCCTGGATGGTGGATTACATCCCGGTGGGCCGGTCTGTTCCAGTCGACGCGGATGGCCGCGCCACACCCCGAGGCGTGACGCGGCCTGAATATAGTGAAATGACACTACACAATGAACTTCCCACGTGCGGTATAGCCCGTGTGAAGCAGTTTGTGACTCCGATGCCCGCATGGCATGTCCAGGAACTGGCCCTCGCCATAGAGCGCCAAGACCGCTGGGTTCAGATGTGACTTGCGCACCTCATAGGCGGCATCCTCGGCGTAGATCGCACGGGCCCGCGCGGCACGGATCTCGGGCGTGGTGGGGATCGGCTGTCCACCACCGCCCAGGCACCCACCCGGACAGGCCATGAACTCGATGAAGTGGCACTCGCTGAACTTCCCGCCGGCCTTGATGTCCTCGAGCACCTTCTTGGCGTTGGCCGTCCCGTGACAAACCCCCACCTTGAGTGTGGCCCCCTTGAGCCACTCCCAGTTCTGGTGCTCGGGCGGGAACAGCGGCTTGAAGAGCGCCGGCATCGGTCCCACATCCGTGATCGGCAATTCCGCGTACTTCATGCCCTCGAAACCACGCACCGGAATGACGTCCGCATGCTCGAAGAGATCCTCTATGGCGATCCCACAGACGATCTCCACCACCGTACGGATGGCCGCTTCCATCACCCCGCCGGTCGCTCCGAACACCACGCCGGAACCCGTGGCTGTCCCGAAGGGATCATCGAAATCAGACTTGGGCATCTGCTTCAGGTCGATGCCTGCTTCGCGGATCATCTTGCCGAGCTCGCGGGTCGTCAGGCCGTAGTCGACATCCTTGAAACCGCTGTCGGACATCTCCGGGCGATTGCACTCGAATTTCTTGGCCGAGCAGGGCATCAGCGCCACGCTGACGATGTTCTCCGGCTGGATTCCATTGACTTCAGCGTAGTAGGTCTTGATCAGCGCCCCGAACATCTGCTGCGGGCTCTTGGCGCTCGAGACATTCGCCAACATCTCCGGATAGAAGTGCTCGATGTACTTCACCCATCCCGGCGAACAACTCGTGAACTGCGGCAGGGCGGCCGCTGCGTCCTTTTGCACCAGCGCCTTATACAGCCTGGCCAGAAGCTCGGCCCCTTCCTCGATGATCGTCAGATCGGCGGTGAAGTTGGTGTCGAACACCTTGTCGAACCCGCAGCGCCTCAGGGCCGTGTTCATCTCGAACGTACGGGCCGTGCCCGCTTCCTCGCCAAAGCACTCGGCGATCGCCGCCCGGGGACTGGGCGCCGTCTGGATGACCACGTGCTTCTCGGGATCGTCGATCGCTGCCCAGACCTCGTCGGTCGGGTCATTGGCCCGTAGCGCCCCGGTCGGGCAGCGGTTGATGCACTGGCCACAGTTGATGCAGACCACATCGGACAGCGGCTTGTGCATGAATGTGGCAATCTCGGTCTGTGTGCTGCGTCCGATCGCTTCCAAGACGCCCACTTCCTGCATGTCGATGCAGGTGCGCACGCAGCGCCGGCAGAGCACACACTTGTTCATGTCGCGGAAGACCGAGTGGCTCGAGTGATCCTCTTTGTAGAGCGGCTGGTCGGGATGGCCGAAACGGAAGTAGTCAACTCCGTACTCCTGGGCCAGCGACTGCAGCTCACAGTTGTTGTTTCGCCCGCAGGCATAGCACTCACCGTAGTGCTTCGAAAGCAGCAGGTCGATGATGTGCCGGCGCGCCGTGCGCACTTTGGGCGAATGCGTCCGCACTTCCAGCGGAGCGGTGATCGGATAGGCGCAGGCCGCCTGCAGCGTCCGCTGCCCTACCACCTCGACCACGCACACCCGGCAGACCCCTGCGACGCAGAGGTCTTCGTGGTGACAAAGGGTCGGAATCCGCACGCCCACTTCCTTGGCGGCATCGAGAATCGTCGTGCCCAACGGCACCTTGATCTGATTGTCGTCGATCGTGACCGAAACGGTGGCGCCGATGCCGGCCCCATCGCCACCCATGACGACCTTGCCGCGCTGACTCTTCGGGGCGCGGCTTGTCGTTGCACTGAATTTCTCGGACATCTGTGCCCCCGCAGGTTATGGACGACCGTTGCCGCCCGGTGTGCGCCCCATGACTTCTGTCGGATAGTGCTCGAGAATCGAGAGAAAGGCGTTCGGGCTCGACTGTCCCAGACCGCATTTCGACGCGGCCTGCATCGTGCCTCCCAGCTCCCGCAGCTCATTGAGATAACGCGTGGAGCAACGGCCCTCCATCAGCATCTCGACCCCTTCGAGCAGCTTGGCGTTGCCCTCGCGGCATGGCGTGCACTGGCCGCACGATTCCTCGAGGAAGAAGTCCAGGAAGTTGTGGGCCACCGCCAACATGTCGCGTCCGGGGCCGATCACGATCACCGATCCGCCCGTGGAGACGTCCTCGAAGGCGAGCGCGCGATCGTAGCTCGCCGGGGGGATCATGTGACCCGAGGCCCCCCCGATCTGCACGCCCTTCGCGTCCTTGGCGCCGACCAGCTCGAGCACCTCGGCCACCGTTGCGCCAAAGGGGAGCTCGTAGACCCCTGGCCGCGCGCAGTCGCCCGAGACGCTGAGCAGCTTCGGGCCGGCCGATTTCTCGGTGCCCAGCGACTTGAACCACTCGGCGCCCCTGACCAGGATCGTCGTCGCCCAGCACAACGTCTCGACGTTGTTGACCACGGTGGGACGTCCCATGAAGCCGGTATCGACGGGAAATGGCGGCCGGTTGCGCGGCTCGCCACGATGGCCTTCGAGGGACTCGATCAGGGCGGTCTCCTCGCCACAGACGTAGGCGCCGGCACCCATCTGGATGCGAATGTCGAATCCGAAGCCGCTCGCAGCGCCCGCCACACGCTCGCCCAGAAGACCCTGCTCGCACCACTGGGCGAGCACGGCCTCCAGCCCGGGACGCAGGTACTCGTACTCGGCCCGTAGGTAGAGGATGCCCTCGTGCGCCCCAATCGCCCAACCGGCGATCGTCATGCCTTCGAAGAGCAGGCCAGCGTACTCAGCCAGCAACACGCGGTCCTTGAAGGTGCCCGGCTCACCCTCGTCGGCGTTGCAAACGACGTATTTACGCTCGCCAGTTGCCGCGGCGCAGAGGTTCCACTTCACGCCCACGGGGAAACCCGCGCCGCCGCGGCCGCGCAGGCCGGCGGCCGCCATCTGCGCGATGACCTCCGAGCGCTGCATGCCGAGCGCGGCCTTGAGGCCCTCGCCCGGGGTAATGTCCTGGAAGGTCAAATGACCGGTATGGCTCTTGATCATGCGTGCTGACCCTCCTTCTCTTGCGCGGCGAAGACACCGAATGTCCGCCGGCAGGCCTCGATGATCTCGTGCACGCCGTCAGGCGTGACTCGGGTGTAGGCCCGGTCGTTCACCAGCAGGGCAGGTCCCTGATCGCACAGGCCGATGCAGTTGGCCCACTCGAGGGTGAAGCGGCCGTCAGGGGTGGTTTCGCCGAACGCGATCCCCAGGTCGTTCATGAGCTGGCGCGCAATGGCCTCTTTGCCGGCCAGGTCACAAGAGATCGTGCGGCAGAGCCGGATGACGAAGCGGCCCTTGGGCCGGTGATCCAAGAAGCTGTAGAACGATACGACACTGTAGACTTCCACCGGGTGCAACCCCAGCCGATCGGCCACGACTTGCATGGCGAAGTCGGAGATGGCCGAGTATTTCTTCTGAATGGCCTGCAGAATCGGCATCAACGCGCTGCGATCGCCGCCGTACTGATCGGCCAGCGACGCAATTTCGTCCCGCAGCTTTTCTCGGTCGGTAACCAACATCTGAGGGGACCTCCTACTTCTCGAGCAGTGCTTTGACCTTGGCGATGAAATCCGCCGGAGCGACGGGCTTCTCGATGAACTCGTCCACCGGCAGGACATCGCTGTCCCGCCCGTACTCCATGCCGGTGATCTTGGCGAGGCTCGTGAGCATCAAGATCGGGATCTCCACGCCCTCGCGACGCAGTTCCTGGGCCATGGCGATACCGTCGTCCGGCTCTTCCATCATGACATCCAGGATCAACAAGTCGGGCTGGTGATCACCCAGGGCCTGCTTCCCCTCGGAACGGCTGAAGGCGGACACCACCTCGTAGCCTTCCTTCTCGAGGAAAAGCCGACAGGCTTCCACGATGTCGGGATCGTCGTCGACGATCAGAACCTTGGCCATACTGCGCTCCTTTTCTGTCCGTCTGTCCTACGTATCGCCCATGCCCGCAGGCAGTTACGTGGACTGGCACCGTTCATCCAGCCGACGCCCACCCGAGAGCGACTCATGATTGGGATCCTTCGAGCTTATACATACCGACAGCGGCTTACACGGCTTCCTCGATATCGACCAAAGAGTATAGCAACATGCTTGATGTACGCCCAATGCAATCGGCTTAAGAACAGTAGAAGCATTCGCGCAGACTGTCACGTGAGCGGCGAGCACACGAACGGGCTCCCGCGCGCACACCAGCTCGTGTGGGGCCACTTGGGCCTGGCCCACTAGTCCCAGCACCGAGGCCCGGATGCTCGAGGCATTCCATGTTGGAATGCATCTTTTTGGCGTGCCGGCCTGCTGCCTCGAGTGGTACATGCGTGACGTTCCCACACGATGCGTAGGGCAGACTGAAGCAAGACTACAGCAAATCACTTACCCAAAGGTAGATACCGCCTTGCCGACGACCCAACTTCGGGCTAGTCGATCTCCCTCCGTATGATAGGCTTCGCCGTGACCGGTCTTGATTACGCCAGTTGCGGCTCGCGCCTTTGGGAATCGAGAGCACGCAACTTTGCGGACTCGCGGCCGGTCGTTCCATTGTCGTCGAGGGGAGGGACTGACGTGGCAACGGTCCGAAGTATCCATAAGCTTGTCCGCGAGCTGATCGACGGAGGTCACCTGCGTCGCCGCGCATGGGGCCCACGTGCCGGCTGGCAGGTACGTCTGCGCTGGTGGGTACCGCCGGCCATCGTGGCCGCGGTCTTCCTGGCCGCGCCACTCGGCCTGAGCCTGCCGGCGGTTCCACTCCTGGCGGTGGCCGCGGCTATCCTGATCTGCAATGCACTGTTCGCTGTGGCTTGCTCTCGTGACCCCGAGGGAAGCGATCCCGACCGCGAGCGGCGCCTGACGGTGCTGCAGGTAGCCCTCGACTACGCCGCGGTCTTCGTCCTAATCCACTTCACCGGCGGACTGAGCAGCCCGCTGCTCTACTTCCTCAACTTCCATGTGATCTTCGCTGCCATCCTTTTCCGCCCCCGCCTCGCCTACGTCTTTGCCGCCGCCGCCATCCTCGGCATGACACTCCACACTGTGGGAACCCAGGCCGGGCTCTGGACTCCGTGGTCGATCTCAGGTACGACGATCATCGAGGAGCCAGTCAATTTGGTTGCGACTCTGTCCAGCTTCACCGCGGTGGTGCTCATCTGTGCCGGGCTGGTGACGTGGATCATGCGCCGCCTTCGTGAACGGGTGCTAGCTCTGGCGCTTGCCAGCGACCAGATGGCCGAGCTCAACGAGAAGCTGGCCAGCCTATACGCCATTGCGAGCACGATCGGCCTCGAGCGCCGCATGATGCCCGTCCTGGAACGTGCCGCACAGGAGTTACGCGGTGTGACCGGAGCGCCCGCGGTTGCCATCCTGTTGCTGAGCCGGGATCGCCGCTCGCTACGTTACGCGACCGTAGTAGGCCTACCCGAGCAGGGGATTGTGGGCCGCACCATAGAGGTGACAACCGACGGCCCGCACAGACGCGTCCTCAAAGGCCAGCGCCCGGCCATCTGCCGGATCGTGGAAAGCGAGAGTATACCCCTGCCCGTCGCACCGGCGCTGGCCGAAGCGGGTCTCGGCGCCGGGATGCTGCTGCCACTGAGGGTCGAGCGGCGCGCGATCGGCGTGCTCAGCCTCTACGCCGCAGATTCTGAAGATTTCGCGGACGCCGACACCGACTTCTTGCAGCTGGCCGCCGACCTGGTGGCCTTGACGGTAGAGAACGCGCGGGCCCACGAAGCCCGCGAGAAGCTCGTGCTCGAACGTACGCGTTTCATGCTCCAGGTCACGCATAACCTACGCGCCCCGGTCAACGCGGCGATCAACATGCTCGATGCACTGCGCGGCGGCTACGTCGGCGACATGGTGCCCGCGCAGAGCGCCTATCTGGACCGTATTCACCACCGCCTTACGGGGCTGACCGGAATGGTCGGCGAGCTGCTTGCCATCGCCCAGACGCGCGCCCAGGGTCCTGAGTTCGAACGCCTGGACGTCGATCCTCTCGCGCTGGCCGCGGATGTCGACCGCACCTTCCGCGATACCGCCCGATGCAAAGAGATCGAGCTTCGCATCGAGGTTCCCCCGGCGTTGCCGAGCCTGCGGGGCGATCCCCATCAGCTGCAACAGCTCCTCGAGAACCTGGTCTCCAACGCCATCAAGTACACACCCCGCGGGGGCACGGTAACGCTCGCCCTGGAGCCCGCCGGCGCCGAACGGCTGAAGATCACGGTGCGTGACACCGGCATCGGCATCCCCGCTGCCGAGCAGGACAGGCTGTTCACGGAGTTCTTCCGTGCCTCCAACGCTCGTAAGCACGAGGAGGTTGGCACGGGCCTGGGACTTTCGATCGTGAAGCAGACCGTGGAGCAGCACGGCGGTGAGCTGCGCGTCACGAGCCGGGAAGGCGAAGGCACGACCTTCACAGTGGTGCTTCCGCTCGCAGTCACTGACCCGTAGCGTGGCCGGCGACACGTCCCCTCGGTGGTGATCTTCTGTGCTCCGCTCGTGAGGATGCCTGTCAGTGAGGAACGTCCATCCGTCTCCGCGCCAGCTTGAAGATCTCCATAACGGCCAACACCGACAACGCTAGGGCCAGCATTGCGAGCCATTGCTCGACCGGGACGGTGTTTGTACCAAGAATCCCTTGCATCAAGGGAAGGTGCATGCTCAGCAGGTGAATGCCCTGGGCCGCGATGACACCCAAGACGAGAATGTAGTTCCGACTCAGCGGAACTCTGAAGGCCGATGTTGCCTCGGAACGACAATTGAACACGTGGACGTTCTGCATCAGGACCATGAGCAGCAGTAGATGGTTTCGCGCCTCTGCTTCAGCATACCCCCCGTGCCCGATCATCCAGTACCAGAATCCGAAGGCAATCGCGCCGATCGTCAGTCCGGAGACCAGGGTCTGGCTCACCATCTGTGAGTTGAAAATCCCCTCTCCGGGACGGCGTGGCTTGCGTTTCATTGCGCCGGGTTCGCCTCCTTCGAACGCGAGGGCGACATCCTGAATGCCGTTGGTGACGAGATTCAGCCACAGGATTTGCACGGCCAGAAGAGGCAAGGACACACCAAACGCAATCGCTGCCAGAAACATCAAGATCTCGGCCGCGCCGGTGGAGATGAGGAGATAGATCACCTTGCGAACGTTGGCATACGCGAACCGCCCCTCTTCGACCCCGGCCACAATGGAAGCGAAGTTATCGTCGCGCACGATCATCGCCCCCACGTCCTTGGCCACATCCGTGCCGGAGCCCATCGCTACACCGATGTTGGCCTTCTTCAGCGCCGGAGCGTCGTTGACCCCGTCACCGGTCACCGCCACGAACTCCCCTTGCCGCTGCAACACATCGACGATGTCGAGCTTCTGGGCCGGCGCCACGCGCGCGAAGACGTGCGTCGAGGCCACCAAGTGCTCGTAGGCCGGACTATCGGCAGCACCTGCCTTTCTGAGGTCTCTGCCGGTAACGACCGGCTCCTCCGAGTCCCCCAGATCGAGTTCTCGGGCGATTGCGCCTGCCGTGGCCGGATGATCGCCCGTGATCATGATCACCTTGATGCCCGCCTCGCGGCACTCACGCACGGCCTCTAACGACTCGGCCCGAAGCGGATCGATGAACCCGACGAGTCCCTGGAACACCAATCCTGAGAGCCCTGCCGCCTTGTCCTTCTTCTCGGCCTGTGTCAGCTCGGTCTCGCCGGAGGCCACCGCCAGCACCCGCAGCCCCTTGTCTGCCATGGACAGAGCCTGCTCATCGACACTCGCGCGGTCTAGATCCGTCACGCGGCCTTCGTGGTACATCCGAGAGCAGAAGTCGAGAACCTTCTCCGCGGCTCCTTTGACCGCCACACGCTTCTTCTCACCTTCCTCGTAGAACGCCGCCGAGAACGCAAGCTCAGACTCGTAGGGCACTTCCCCCGTAACATTCGTCTCCCGCCTAAGACTCTCCGGATCCAGACCCAGCTTGTAGCCCATCGCAAGAAAGGCCACATCCATGGCATCGCCGGAGTGATTCCATGAACCATCCTCCTTGGTCAGTGACCCCTCGTTGGCAAGGATCGCCTCCCGAGCCATGCGCTCCAGTTGCTTCCTGGCCGATTCTGACACCTCCCCGTCATCCTCGGCCGACACGTCGCCTTCACCGTTGTAACCCTCCCCGGACACCGCGAACCTCTGACCATCGGGAAAGGCAATCATGCGCACGGTCTGCTGATTGACCGTCAGGGTGCCGGTCTTATCACTCGCTATGACGGTACAGCTCCCGAGGCTCTCCACCGACGTGAGCTTGCGTACGATCACGTTCCGACGCGACATCCGTTTGCTGGCAATGGATAAGGCCACCGTGAGCGCCACCGGCAACCCTTCGGGAATGGCGGAGACGGCCATCGCGATGATGAAGAAGAAGATTTCCGCGGCCTCATACCCCTGGGCCTTCAACAGGCCCGCCAGGCCCACGCTCAACGCGAGGAAGATGAGGCCGATGTTTCTGACAAAGGTCTCCATCCGCGAGACCAGCGGAGGCTTGCCGGCTTCAGATTCCGTCACCGACTCGGCCACCAGTCCAACCTGGGTCGCCGTACCAGTCGCAATCACAACCCCGCGCCCTCGTCCCCCGGTAATTGTGGATCCGGCAAAAGCGATGTTCCTACGATCACTGACGTCTGTGTCCTCATCAAGCACATCCGCGAACTTCTCGGCAGCGATCGACTCCCCCGTTAGAAAGCTCTCATCGGCAGCAAGTCCCTGCGCATCGACCAGTCGCAGATCCGCCGGGACCTTGCCTCCAGATTCCAACAGGACGATATCCCCGGGCACTACCTCCTCCGACGGGATCACCCGCTCCCGCCCGGCACGACGCACCCGTGCCTTGATCTGGAGCATGCCCTGGAGATGTGCGGCACTCTTCTCGGCATTGTACTCCTGATACGCACCCAAGCCGCTGTTGAGCGCGATCACCAAGAAGATGAATACTGCATCGGCTTCCTCTCCAATGATCAGAGAGGCCACGGCGGCGGCGATCAAGACGAAGATGAGGGGATTCAGAATCTGCCGCAGCAGGATCTCCCAGATGGTTGGCGGCTCCTTCCTGGGCAAACGGTTCGGACCGTAGAAGTCCAGGCGCCGATTCACCTGTTCATCTCGAAGGCCTTCCGGGGAGCTGTCCAGCTCGTCGAAGACCTTCCCGGGCTCGAAGCTATGCCAGCTCTCTTCGGACAGCCGGTGGGGACGCACCAAGTCATTCATGAAGACTCCTGGGTCGATCGATTCCGCGCCACAGCCGCTTCAACCAGAGGTGTCTGACCGGCTCACAATGGCCGTAGGGCAGGACCCCTACTACAGGCCATGACTCTGGTCATGACTCTGGCCATGACTCTGGCCCAGATCACTGGATAATGAAGAGATGCTCTTGCTTGAAGTTCAATCATACCATCGGCGCATTCTACTATCGAGTTCGGCCTACATACCGTCATTTCGGCTGGAGCATTCGACCAGTGGGACCTGGGGAAAGCCACCACGGGGGCGTCCGGCCGCAGGCACCGGTAGTGTCAACAGCCCAGACCAAACGGCACATCCGCGGAACGGTCCCCGGCCAACTCCGCGATTGCGTCGCATGGGTGCGGTGGCGATGATTGTAATCGAGCGTTGACGCATTTCACCTTCCATCAGGAACTCACTGCCAATGACGGTCTTCCTCATCGCGGAGGAATCGTGATCCATCAAGGCTACCAGCAGTCGGTTGCCGGCCGCCCGCTGCACTACCATTCGCCGCTGCCCGGGCAACGCCCGGCGTTACTGGTCCGTGCCCACAAGACCTGGCCCCCGATCGTGTGGCAAACCGAGCCGGCTCGCCACTCGCCCGAAACCCGCCTGACGCGCTACGTCTGGTTGGCGGGCCTTGGCTGTAACCTCGGCCGGGCGCAGTTTCGCCTCACCGTCGATGGGCTCGGCAGCCTGACATTTCACACGGAAAGCGACGCAACCTGGAGCGTCGGCGGAGGCCACGGCCTCTCGCTTGCATTTCACGGCCTGCTGCGTGATATCCACGGAGACCGATTCGGTCTGATGCTGCTCGATGTGCCCTCGGCGACGCTGCTGCCGGGCGAGACGCTCACACTGCGCATCGCACCCGGGGGGGCGAGGGAGGTGGGGTGCGACCAACCGCATGACGAACCGAGTAACGAACCGAGTAACGAACCGGGTAACGAACCGGGTGACGATCCGGGTGACCCGCCAAGCAACGGGGCGAGTGACGAGGCTGGTGACATGACCAGTGAGGCATGGGTGATGACGTTCGAGGAGCCGCTCGTCGCAGGGATCTCCACGCAGGCACTCCCCTTGCTGGAACGTCACGAAGGCGCCTCACTGCAGCCGGTGGAAGTAACGACGCTGCACCTCGGCGAGCCGGCCCAGCAGGTCCTGCGTCTGTCCGGCGGCAAACCGGTCACCCAGAAGCTCACCTTCGGCCTGAACCGCGTCAGGCTCTACCTTGATCCGGCCCAACAACCGCGCGATCTCGTTCTGGACGCCTCGTGCGCTGGACAGACGAGCAGGCACCTGGTGAACGTCGCACCCGTGAGGCCGTGGACCATCTCGCTCGTGCAACATACACATACCGACATCGGTTATACCCGACCACAGACGGAGATCCTGTCCGAACACTTGCGCTACATCGACTATGCTCTCGACTACTGCGACGCGACGGACGAGTTCCCCACCGCGTCCCAGTTCCGCTGGACGTGCGAGGCGGCCTGGTCGGTCGCCGTGTACTTGCGCACGCGGCCGCCAGCGCAAGTCGCCCGTCTTGCGCGACGGGTGTCAGAGGGCCGCATCGAGCTGACCGCCATGCCGCTCAATATGGCCGAGGTGGCCGACGAGAACCTTCTGCGGTTGTCCCTGGCATTCATGGCCGAGGCCCGCCGCAGGGGGTTGCCGGTGCCGACCGCCATGCAGAACGACGTCAATGGCATCGCCTGGTGTCTGATCGACTGGTTTGCCGATCTGAACATTCGATACGTGGTCATGGGCGAGCATACGCATCGCGCGCTCGAGCCGTTCGATCATCCCACGCCCTTCTGGTGGCAGTCTCCGGCTGGAGCGCGTGTGCTCGCTTTCCGTGCGGATCACTACATGACCGCCAACTTCTGGGGCGTCCTGGGAGAGGATCTAGATGTCTTCGGGGCGAATGTGGTGGCGTATCTGGACCGTCTGGCTGCTCAGGGGTACCCCTACGATGAGATCGCCGTTCAGTTCTCGGGCAGTATCACCGACAACGCCCCGCCATCGATGGCCGCCAGTGAGCTCATTCGGCGTTGGAACATGCGCTACGTCTGGCCGCGTCTGCGCACCACGACGATGAGCGCCTTTCTCGAACGGATCGAGCAGACACACGGCAGTGACTTGCCTGTTCACCGAGCGGCTTGGCCGGACTGGTGGACCGACGGCTTCGGCAGCGCGATGCGCGAGACCGCGTCCCTACGCCGTGCCCAAAGCGAACTGATCGCCGCCCAGGGGCTGCTCGCCATGGCAACACTGCTGGGCACGAGCGTTCCTTCAGAACTCCGCACGCAATCGGAGCGGGTGGCCGATCTGCTGGTTTTCGCCGCCGAGCATACGTGGGGCGCGGCCGAAAGCGTAAGCGACCCGCTTTGTGAGAACAGCATGGTCCAATGGATGGAGAAGACCTCCTACATCTGGCAGGCGGTGATGCGCACGCGTCTGCTCCAGGAAGGCGCGCTGGGTCAGCTGCGACCGCACATAGGGCAAGCCACTGTGCCCACGGTCGCCGTTTTCAACACGCTCAACTGGTCCCGCGGCGGACTGGTGACCTTCTTCGCCGATCACAGCTTGCTGCCGGACAACGGCGCCTTTGTGCTGCGCGACCGCGCGGGGCGGGTCGCGCCCTTACAGCGGCTCTCGAGGCGTCCCGAGGGCAGCACCTGGGCCCTGTGGTCGGAGGAGGTTCCCGCCTTCGGCTGGAAGGTCTATCGCCTCGCGTGCGGCGCTGCTGCGCGCGCTGAACCTCGCGGGCAGACCAACGCGATCGAAGGCGGCGATGAGCGCAGCCATGACCGCAGCCATGATTGCCACCATGACTGCCGTCACAACCACCCAAGTACTGCCTCCCGTTTGTCCGCGCCCCGCCATGTGCTCGAGAACGGCGACTATCGCATCGAAGTGGTTCCCGCAAAGGGGGGTATCGTCGCGCTGCACGACAAGCGGCTCGGCCTCGACCTTCTCGACGAAGCCCGGCAGCACGCGCTGGGACAGGTCATCTACGAGCGGCTCGATGAACGGGCCTCGCTCGAGCGCCGCGAGCTGGGCTCCCACCGGCGTGTGAACTGGTCGATGCTGCGAATCGTCTCGGTCGAAGACACCCCCCTCTGGCATAGCCTTCGGCTCTGCGGACAGCTCGAAGGGTTCGAGGATCTCTCGCTCGAAATTCGCCTCTATCGCACCGCGAAGCGCGTCGAACTCGTCTACCAGGGCCGCAAGCAGCGCGTGACCGAACCGGAGGGGGTCTACGTGGCGCTGCCCTTCGACCTACCAAGCGGCCACCTGGAGTTCGAAGCCCAGGGCGGAGCTGTCGTGCCGGGCGTCGACCAGCTTCCGGGCACCGCCTCGGACTGGAACACGATCCAGGCCTATGCGGCCATACGTAGCCCCCACGGTGAGATCGTGCTGGTGAGCGAGGATGCTCCGCTCGTGCAGTTCGGCGGTATCAACACCGGCCGCTTTGAGTACGCAGGCCGCCCGGCGTCGAATCAAATCTTCTCTTGGGTACTGAACAACTACTGGGTCACCAACTTCTGCGCCAGCCAGGAAGGCGAGCTGCGCTGGAAGTATCGGATCACCTCAACGTCAGCCACCGCACGTGGCACGGCCGCACGCTTCGGCTGGAGCGAGCGCATTCCTCTGGTCGCGTCCATGCTGCCGGCCGCGGCGAACCCGGTCGCGGCATCCGCACCGGTTACACTCGGCCTCGATACACCGAACCTGCTACTCGTCGCGGCGGGCCCGGCGGCCGAGGGGCGCGCCGCGCTGCTGCACCTGCGTGAGATCGGTGGCGAAAAGACAACGCTGCCGGAGCGCGGCGACGCCGACGGGCGCATACGATATCGGTCCGCGAATGCAATAGGTGAGGACATCGAGGGTGCGCTGTTCATCCCCCCGCTAGGGACACGGTTCCTTGCCGCCGAGCGTGCACGGTCAGGGCCGCCGCTCTAGGGGCGGCCGTCCAGCTTGATGAGCCGTCTCGTCGTGACCTTGCCGCCCGCCGAAAGGTGCAGCCAGTAGCTTCCCGCTGGCAGGCCGCGCAACTCAAAGGTCCCGGTGGTGATGTCCCCCTCGGGCTGGAGCGACGCAGCGCGCACGAGTCGGCCGCTGGCATCGAACAACATGAGCTCTGCGGAGCGCACACCCTGGTCGCCCGTCTGGAAGCGAACCGTACAGGATGTGTCTGCCGGATTGGGTGCGACGTCCAGGACGACGGACTCCTCCCAGTGTGGGCTGGGCTCGACCGGTTCGGCGCTCCCCGCCGCGCCCCCCTCAATGAGATCGACTCGCACATCCGGGCTGAGGTCGGGCCAGGTCTCGACCGCCCCCGTCGGCCAGTCAATCTCGATCTCGACGGGTTGGGCCACACCTCCAAGCCCGAACTCCAATGTTGGGCTGTCACTGTCACCCATGCCGTGACCGCCGTCGACACACATCCAAGCAGTGCGACCACCTGACTCGCACTTTACCAAGGCACCAATGGCACTCCGGTTGGATACGGTGCCCGTGAGGTGTACCTGGATCCAGTGATTGGGCATACCATCGCACCGCAGAAGCCGGTTGCCGAAGTGGGTCGCCAGAAAGACGTCGAGATCGCCGTCGTTGTCGAAGTCTCCAAAAGCGGTGCCGAACGGATCGCTCGGCGAGGCGATGTTCAAGGCTGATGCGATGTCGGTGAAGGTATCGTCGCCGTTGTTGCGATAGAGGCGATTCGGATAGACATGGTTTGAGCTGAAAAGATCGATCCGGCCATCGTAGTCGATGTCGACGAAGGTGGCTGTGCGCCCATCCCCCACATCGCCGACACCGGCTACGGACGTAACCTCCTCGAAGCTACCGTCGCCACGATTGCGGTAGAGGCGATTCGACGGACTGCCTATATTCACGCTGTACAGGTCGAACCAGCCGTCACCGTCGTAATCACCAGCGCAGACCCCGGATGTGCCATAGGCATCGTCGACGCCGGCCGCTGCGGCCACGTCGGTGAAGGTTCCATCGCCAAAGTTGCGGTAGAGCGAATTGGCGCCGCCCCGGCCGACGTAGCAGTCCGCGTAGCCATCGCGGTCGTAGTCAAGCCAGGCGCAGGAATTGCCACCTGCGCTCACGCCCGCCGGCCCCGTCAAGTCCTCGAAGGTGCCATCGCCAAGACTGCGAAACAGCTGGCTGCCGCTTGGCCCAACGGTATAGAGGTCCAGGAACCCGTTGCGGTCGTAATCAATCCACGAGCAGCGGCGCATATAGGTTCCACTGATACCGGCCGGCGCACTGACGTCCTCGAACACCATTCCGCCCACGTTGCGAAACAGCCGGGTCTCGGGGTACCCCAACGAGATGATGGCCACATCCTCGCGCCCGTCGTTATCGTAGTCACCCACGGCGAAGTTGCGCCCCTGACCACTGATGGTCGAGGTCGCCGTCACGTCGCTGAAGACGTCTCCGTCGTTTCGGAACAGGTAGATGTGGTACGGGTACGTCGAGTCGGAGACGAGCAGGTCGAGATCGCCGTCGCCATCGAAGTCGCTCCAGGCGGCGCCGCTCCCGAGGCCGGGCACATGGATCCCCATGGTCTCGGTGACATCGGTATAGACCTGCGTTGCGCAGGCTGGAGCGATCAGGAGCGCTCTTGCCGACAAAAGCACCGCCGCGCACCATAGGGACGATGAGATGGACATGGAGACGGCTCCTTGTCGGCTGCGGCACCACAAGCGGACACAGACCAAGAATGAGCCCCGTGCGAAGCTCCGCTCTACTCAGGCAACAGGATCAATCGGCGGATCTCGGTATGGTCCCCCGCCGTCAGCCGATAGAAATACGAGCCCGTGCGCACTGGGTAGCCGGCATTGCTCACGCCATCCCACATGTGCGTGTACTGTCCCGGTGTGCGCCGGCCGCTGGCCAACGTTCGCACCAGGCGCCCGGCCAGGTCGAAAATCTCGAGCTTGACGTCGGTGCCATGCGCAAGATCGAACTTGATCTGGGTCCCGCCCCGGGCGGGATTCGGGTAGTTGCCGTGTAGAGCCGTACGCGTGGGCACTGGCAACACGCCCCCGTCTTGCGGCGCGAGGATGTCCTGTAGGGCGAGGATGAATCCTTCCATCTCCTCCATCAGGCCGCACGAGACACGTATCCACTTCGGCATGCCCCAACCGGTGCGTACATAGTAGCCGGCGTCGCGGAGCTGATTGGCCACCTGCTGGGCGTTGCCCACCTCGACCATGAAGAAGTTCGTCTCCGACGGAATGTAAGTGAGGCCCATCGCATCGAACATCGAATAGCAGTAGGTCTTGGCTTGCCCGGCCAGATTGACGGTGGCCTGGATGTGATCGGTGTCGCCAAGAGCGGCCCTGGCTGCTTCGAGTCCCAGGTGGTTGACCGTGCCCCACTGGTGCCAGGTGTTGATCGCCTGCGCTTGCTCACTACGGGCGATCGCGTAACCGATGCGCATGCCGGCCAGCCCGTGCGACTTCGAGAACGTACGCACGATCACCACGTTCTCATCCTGCGCCACCAGATCGGCCATGCTGGCGTAGCCGGGATCTTGCATGAACTCGTGATAGGCCTCGTCGATGATCACCACGATCTCGGGCGGCAGGCTGTCGACGAAGAGCGCGATCTCGTCGTGGGGAAGCACCGTGCCGGTGGGATTGTTCGCGTTCGTCACGATGATCGCGGTCGTGTTCTGGTCGATCTGGTTGGCCATGTTGTCGAGGCTGACGCGGAAGTTCTCATCCAGATCGGCGTAACGCACCTCTGAGCCCAAGAAGTCGCAATCCGAGGGAAACTGGCTATACGATGGATAGGAGGAAACGACGTTTCCCTCTGTGCTGGAGAAGGCCAGCGCGCAGAGGAGCAGGATCTCGGTAGCGCCGGTCCCCGCGACGATGTTGTTGCGCCCGAGATCCGGGTACTGCGCAACGATGTCGTCGCGAAGAGATTCGGCATACCAGTCCGGATACCGGTGGGACATCTGGACGGCGCCGGTCATCGCGTCCATCGCCAGGGGCGAGGGGCCCAGGGGATTCTCGTTGTAGCACAACCGGCCTTCGTAATCCCGAAGCATGGTCGGATTCGCAGCGCTGAGACCTCCGGCGGCACCGGACAAGCCGGCTTGCCCAACTGCGCCAGCCGGGCCGTACGCGCCGGTTGCCCGCGTGAGTCCGGGCCGCGCCATCGCCCCCGAGGTCCCCAGCAAGGACAACGCGGCCCCACCAGCAGCACACCCGATGAAGGCGCGGCGATTCAGAACGGGGCGCTGGTCTGATGTGCACGCGTTGGATGCGCGCGGACGGGGTGTGCACGGACGGAGTGTGCGCGGACTGGGTGTGCGGCGCGAGCCCATGACAACCTCCCGGGGCGAAAGAAGACGAGGACGAATCACCTGCTCATTATAGCGGATTCGGGCTGCAAATGGGTATCGACGGGTTGCACTTGCGTGGTCTCAAAACCGAGGTCCCACCCAGGTTCGATGGGTGGTCTGATTTCCCGCGTAGTCGGTGACGATGATCTCGATTTCCCCGGCCCGCGGCAACGTCACGCGCCAGGTCTCCACACGCATCTCGACCGGCAGTTTGACACCCTTGGGCACGTCCTTGGGCCGGGTCGCCGGCACGCGTTCCTCGCGACTGGCATTGCCGGTGAACCTCCCGACCGGGAGTGCGTCCAACGTCTTCGAACGGATCCTGCCCCCCGTTGTGCCGGCGGCCGGCGTGGCGGCCGGCGTGGCACCGGGCGCATGCTCCGATCGCTTGTCCTCGGGTGCGCTGCCCGAGCCTCGTGGACCTGCTGGGTCTTCCGGTCGCTTCGTGAAAAACAGCGCTGCTGGTATGGGCATCCGGGCCTTCGGCTTCTTCGGATGCTCGGGCGAGGTCGTCAACAGCTCCTTCGCCGGCTCGCTGCGGCGCAAAGCCGGATCCATCTCCTCCACCGCCGGCATCTTGACCCGCACCAATCGCACCGCCACGGTCTCCCCCGCTCGCACCGTGAGCGTGCCACCTTCGAGCGTGACCCGTGCGTCATCCACATCTTCGACCGTGGGTTCGCTCAGGTAGTCCTGCAGCGCCACATGATAGGGCGAGTAGCCCCCCAACAATCTGGATAAGCTGCGGTAGGCGTGCCGGTGCCGGGCCTCTCGCGCAAACGCCACGGCAGACTGAAATCGGGTCAGCGTCTTCTGGCGGGTCTCGGTCGTGGGCGATTTGGTCTTCTGACCCCGGGGGCGATGGGAGACGATCGTCTTGTCGCCCTGGACCCGCAACACCAGGTCACCAACGCGTCCGGTTACGCCGTCAAGTAGACTGCCCTTCTTGATGATTCCCAAGACCTCCCCCATACATTCCCCCCCGGCGCCCGCACTCGATCTGCCGGCGCGCACGAGAGCCTCTTGGCGAAGGCGTCTCCGCGAAGAGACACTCATCGCACACAACATCCATCAAATCAACAAACTACAAGAAAGACGGTTTCAGATCGGATGTACCATGTATCCAATGCGGGTACAAGCAGGAACAACGCGGCGACGCGATCGCGCATCGCGTCACGGTCGACCTATGCATGACCGCCGGTGAGCCTGCACGGACGGAACGGACCGAGCGTTGGCTGGTGAATGCAAGCGACGCTGTTCGACGCCAGAGAGAGTCGTGCCCGGGCTTCTGAATCCGGACTTCTGAATCCGGACTTCTAAGACATGGAATCCCGAGAGCATCTCTAGAATATGGTATGTTTTTCGATTCCGGCTTGGCTTGGATCGAAGACACCCAAGAGACCAAGCGTGGAGGCACGAGATCGAGTGCCAGCAAGGGGGGATGCAGCGCGATGAAGATGTGGCTTCTCGTCGGCGCAGGCGGCTTCGTGGGAGCCGTGTTGCGCTACGGCATTAGCGGCTGGATCCAGGCAGTCACGGCTCGGCCTCTGTTGCCGGCCGGCACGCTGGTAGTCAATGCAACGGGATCTTTCCTGCTAGGTCTGCTCTTCTCGCTGGGTGAGACCCGAGGTATTCTGAGCGCCGAGACGCGAGTCTTTGCTGCCATTGGTGTCTTGGGCAGCTTCACCACCTTCTCGACCTTCAGCCTCGAGACGCTGAACCTCTACGCCGGCGGCGAACGCCTCTATGCCGTACTCAACATACTCGCCAATCTCATGATCTGTCTGGGCGCCATGGTATTCGCCCGCTGGTTGGTCCTGACCATCTGGAAGTAGTACTTTCGACGGGCAACTGCTCCCGTCTTATTGATGATACGTCTCCAATCGAACCGGGGGATTGATCGTGACATTGCCCGAACAAGGATGCCTCTTGCGCATCTTCATTGGCGAGAGTAACCGCCACGGTGGTCAGCCACTCCACGAGTGGCTGGTGCTCCGTGCCAAGGAACAGCACTTGGCGGGTGCAACCGTCGTGCGCGGGATCATGGGCTTTGGCAAGACGAGTCGGATCCACACCTCGAAGATCATGCGTCTCTCGACAGACCTGCCGATCGTTGTCGAGATCGTCGACACGGAAGAGAAAGTAGAGGCCTTTCTGCGAGACGTCGGAGATGTCATCACAGACGGGCTCGCCACCATCGAGAATGTACGCGTGCGATTCTATCGGGGTCGGGAGATCGAAGACTAGAGGGCCGACCCATGCGCAAACCCTCCATCTATTGCAATTCCAGTCGGTTCTACGAATCACGGTTTCAAAACGGATAAGCATTGAACCCAGGAGTGTTCCAGACTGTTCTTACCAGGCTGGCGAGCATGAAGTTGGCGCCCACGGGACTTGCGGCCACGAAGCCGGCGACGGCCGGGCTCGCGGCCATGACGTTGGCGCCCACCGGTTTTGCGCTCACCGGCTGGTCGGTTGGCATCTTTGCCCCGGGGCAAAACGCGAGGCGACCCACCATCGGTCGCAGCTGTTGGTGGTGGCCTCGGAACCCGAACAGTAGTATTGGGATTCGAATACTCGACAGACGAGGGCACCGGGCTGATCCTCGAGCCGCAACGGAGGCGCAAGACCGGTATCAGTACTGGCAAGCCGCGGGCATTACCATGAGGCAGGACCCACGATGGCAGGAGCAGCGCAACAACAGAAGACCACTCGCCGCTGGGCGTGGCGGGTCGGCAGGGTGGCGGGGATTCCGATCTACCTGCACTTCACGCTGCTGCTGCTCTTCATCTGGATAGCCTGGACGGCCGCCCAGTCTGGAGGGCCGGTTGGACCACGGCTGTTCTTCGTCGTCGGGCTATTCGCCTCCGTGCTCCTCCACGAGCTCGGTCACGCCCTGATGGCGTTGCGCTACGGGATCCGGGCGTCGGACATCGTTATCTACCCCTTCGGCGGCGTCGCCCGGCTGCAAAGCATGGGCACCCCGCGCCAGGAATTCTGGATCGCTCTGGCCGGGCCCGCGGTCAGCATCCTGCTCGGCCTGCTCCTCTTTGCGGGCTCAGGAGTCACCGGGCAGTGGCAGCCGCTCGATGAGATGCCCTCGACACCGGCAACCGTCCTGCAGTGGCTGATGATGGCGAATTTCGTCCTGGCTGCCTTCAATCTCATCCCGGCTTTCCCCCTGGATGGGGGCCGTGTGTTCCGAGCGATCTTGGCGGGCCGCATGTCGATGGTGCGCGCAACCTCACTGGCAGCCAGCATTGGCCAGGGCTTCGCGATTCTGATGGGGCTCGTGGGGCTCTTCATGGGACACTTCCTGCTGATGTTCATCGCGTTCTTCGTCTTCATCAGCGCCGGGCAGGAAGTGGTCATGCAGCGTTCGCGGGCGCTCATGCGGGGTGTGCGGGTCCACGACGCCATGATCACCCATTTCGAGACCCTCTCCCATGCGTCCACCCTGGGGCAGGCCGCCGATCTGTTGCTGAACGGCCACCAGGAGGACTTCCCGGTGATTGCCGGCCAGCAGATCATGGGCGTATTGACGCGTCCGGACCTGGTGCGCGGCCTCGCCAATCATGGCCCCGACGCCTATGTGGGGGGCTCGACCACTCGAAACGTCCTCGCTGTATCACCATCGGGTTCGTTGGAGCAAGCGCTGGAGACAATGCAGGAGACCAAGTCACGGGTTGCCCTCGTGCTGGCCGAGGAGGTGCCCGGCCGGCCCTCGGCCGTTCCGCTGATCGATGCTGAAGACTCCGCTTCTGAACCGCGTGTGGCAGAGAGCGCATCGGGCGTGACAGTGAACGAATCGGAGGGGACAGAGAACGCGTCAGGCGTGACAGAGGACACCTCCCGAACCAAGGATGTCCCCCGATCTGAGGGCGCCTCCCGAATCGAGGCGCGTCCCTCTGCCCATCGGTTGATGGGGATGCTGACGGAGGAGAACATCCAGGAGTATCTTCAGGTGCACGAAGCGGCTGGTAGCATGCGTGCGTAGGCAGAGACTCTCATCCCGCCGCCGAACTGCCTCGCAACATCAGATCGAAGCTTGCCGTGACGACGATCTCCAGCACCGGACGGCCAGCGTTCGACACGTCAGTCGGTGAGCTGGCACTTGGCCTGGCTTGCCCGTTCCCGCTGCCTTCGTCCACTAGCTCGCTCGCGTTACGCCCAGTGGGTTCATCTCGCAGCGTCATGGTGTAGCGATCATTCCAGTCGCTCTTTCGTAGATTGGAACGGGTAGCGGTGTTCATGATTCACCTCGCTTGCGGGGATCCCAGGTGCCGGTCAATCGTCGGTCTTTGCAGTCGATCTCTGCCGCTGGCCGGCCGTGGGAGGATCCGCCGATTCGGCCGGCCAGCGCGTTCGGCCATCTATCGGCCATCTATGGGAGACGCTTCCAGTGGCCGGCCACCCAGACCCGCCGCCCGAAGCGGTTGATTTCCCAGTGACCCTTGACCCAGACCTTGCGCACGGGACGGATCACGCGCACCGGTTTCGGCTTGGGCGTCTTCACCAGTACGACCGTACGAGCCGGTGCCAAACGGATCAGGACGCCCGGAAAGGCGCTCGCCGATGTCGGGATCAAGAGCGCACCGGTGAGGACCAATGCGGCCATCCAAGCTGCCTTCGGTGTCATCTTCGAGGTGCCTTGCATTGCCATGGTGTCTTCCTCCAGTCGCTGCTTCTGCCAGCGGGCCTGCCGTCGGCCGGCTCTTGGTATGCCGCCGGCACGCTCTTCCGGTCTTGCCGGTCCGTGTGGCGGCCTCGTCGTCGTCCGCTCGGGTGTGACGCAAGACCCGTTCCGAGGGCGGGGAACGAGGTCACCAGAGGGCGCGGGCACAGGCCGGATCTCCTAGCGATCGGATCTTGTGCTTCGCATCTCACCTATTGAGAATGAGTTAGGAGGATAGGTGGCAGGGGGCTTCTGCCGAGACCCGTGGTGCCTCTCGGCCAGGGGACCTCGGTGCGAGCCTGTCGATCCGTCCCGGCACCCTCTTCTGTCCCTGCCGGTGCACCCTCTGGACGTTCCGGTTCACCGCCGCCCCACCAAATGCGTCCCTTCGCCGATCTCACCACCGAGCATCAGCGAGCATCAGCGAGCCCGGTGAACACCCGCATCGAAGCAACCGGGCCACAGACCCCTGGATCGGCAACCTGTGCAGCCGTAGAATGGAACCATGCACATGATGAAACCACGCACAGAATGAAACCGCGCACATGATCAGGTGGAAGCGACGATGTGGCCTTGCCACTGACGACAGCCGAGCCAGGAGAAGCGATGATGCGAATCGAACCGAATCCCACGATGGCACGGACCTTCGCCCTTCTCTGCGCCGCCGGCCTCGCCATGCTCGCCGGATGCGACGACGACGCCACCACACCTGACACCACTGCACCCGGTCAGATCGAGGATCTTGCAGTGGCAGCGGTGAGCGATTCCTTCGTCACCCTCACCTGGACGGCGACCGGGGACGACAGCGGCGAAGGGCGCGCCTCCCTCTACGAGCTGCGGTACAGTATCGAGCCAGCCTTGGAGCCCGACTGGCTCGAGTCGCAGACGGGTCCCTACTGGGACGTGCCGGTGCCCAAGGTCGCAGGTACACCCGAGACGCTCCGGTTTCCGGCGTTGCACCAAACATCGAACTACTATTTCGTGCTTCGGGCCGGCGATGAGGTGCCCAACTGGTCCGCGTTCTCCAGTGTCTGTGCCTGTACGTTGCGGACCCCGGGACCGCCCACCGCCTGCTTCGAAGTCACCAACGAGCCCGAGGAAGTCGGCCTGCCGTTCGACTTCGATGCGAGTTGTTCCAGTGACCCCAATGACAGCGACCACATGTTGACCTACCGGTGGGACTGGGAGAACGACGGCACATTCGACTACGTGGCGCTAGGTGATCCGATCGCTCGGCACACGTTCCCTACCGCCGGTATCTACGATGTGATGCTCGCGGTAGAGAACAGCGATGCCATGCGGGATACGCTCATTCAGAAAATCTCTCAAGCAAGCCTGCTTCCGCAGCATTCGGTTGCCGAGACCCTCGAGAAGCTGCGCTACGCCTATGCGTATCGCGACGTGGTGTTGATCGACAGCTTACTGGCACCGGACTTCGTGTTTGAATTCTCGGATCTGGACCAGGCGAATCCTTACATCCCCTCCGATGACATCTCTCGCTCCGAGGAGATCGGAATCCACGAGGCCTGGTTCTCGCCTGCTTTTTGCCAGTCTCTGGTTCTCGGCTTCGACTACGACATGGGAACTCTCGAGATCGACGAGGTCTACTCGACGCCGGATGACACGCTTTGGACGATCAGGATCACAAACACCGACCTCTTCTTCTACGGCAGCACGCCCCTCCATCCCGATGAGCCGGAAGGATATGATGTCCTCAATGGCGTCAGCGTCTTCTGGTTTCGGCGAGAGTGGGACCAGGGCCCTCATGGAGAACCCACCTATTCGATCGTTCGCTGGAAGGAGCTCTACTTCGGTGGCGGCAAGCCTCCCGCCGATGTGAGCTGGGGCCAGCTCAAGTCGGTGTTCCGTTGAGACTGAGGCGCCGGGCTTCCTCTCCTCACCTCAGCACGACCAGTTGTGCGTTCTGTGCCCTGGTGGATTGCGCTGTTGAGTTTCAGAACCAGGATAGCACCTGGGAATGCGCCGATCCAGGCATCGCCGTCGTAACGCTTCCAGCTCCTTGGCCGGCTGCGAGGGTATGAGGTCAAGGACGACGGAGCAGCGCCGTGTGATTCCGCTTCAGGGCGGGCGACTCGGCGGGCTCGCAGGTGAACCCTGCGGCCGGAGCGCAGCGGTCGCCCAGATCTTTCTTTTCGTAGCCGAAGCTCTCACGCGTTGGTTGGCGCACCGCAGCCTGGGCAGAAGCACGCCGGATGCAGATTCGCCTTCCAACGACCTAGTCAACAACCAGCAGCTTGTAGCTTCTGTCCCAGCGCGTGACCGGGCTGGCGTCAAGATCGCCATCCAGACCCGAGACCGCGCCAGCGACCGCGCCGGAGACCTCGCCGGAGGCCTCGCCGGAGGCCAGGCCGCGGCCCCGTCCCGGGCTGCCGAGCCGACAGAGATAGACACCAGGACTCACCTTCCGTCCACGCTCGTCACGACCGTCCCACGAGACGGAATGTTGCCCAACCGTCTCGGAACCCAACTCGATTGCCCGAACCCTTCGTCCAGCGAGACCGAAGATCTCAAGCCAAAGGCTCGTGTCGACACCCAGCTCGTAGGTGAGGACCGTCTCCTGACGAAAGGGATTGGGCGCAGCGGTCAGGATAATGCCGCCAACACCTCCCAGGATGGATCCGCGGACAGACCAAGGAGCCGATCCATCCGGCTCCCCGGACGGAACCTGCTCTCCGCCCCCATTCTCCTCCACGGCCGCTGGGTCATCTCCGAAAAGCGTGCCGAGGTCGAACACGGTGGGCGTCTGCATGTACGCTGGCTGGGTGTAGGTGTCGACCGCACATGCGAGAAGATCCCGCGATGGTACGAACTGGATCGCCATGATGTTCGACGGCTGGCCCGCCGCCCCGGCCATGACATCCCAACTCCGCGCGCAGGTCATCGCCCCATTGGCCGTCAGCGAATCGGCCAGCGCCTGGTAGCGCGAGCAGTACACCGGGTTGTAGAGCGCACGGAAGTGATTGGTCGCCACCAGATGCTCCCCCGGAATCACGGTATTCTCTGCCACCGTGCGGGTAGCGACCCCGGCGGCGTTATTGCACTCCACGACGACAGGGACCGAGTCCACGCCCTCATCGTCAGCGACATGGACGATCACCGCCGCACAGCGGCTGCGATCTGCGAAGGCTTCCTCGATGTCGGCCGCTCCGTGATGACCGTCGCCGTTGTAGTCGGCCTTCTCCAATCCGGTGCGCAACGCAAACAGGATGGGATGGAACGGTGCCCCTTGCGTGCCGGTTGTGACATTGCCCATGTTGAGAAAGGCACCCACTCGGGCATGACTCACCCCCGATAGCGCTCCCATGAGTCCGGCATAGGTCATCGATGCCCAGGGTTGCTCGTCGTCCTCGGCGGGAAGGTGCACGACAATGGCCGCGTTGTCGGTCAGGACCGGATGCTTGCTCCAGTCCAGATGGCGAGTGATGACGAGATGGCCACCGAGCTCGGGGTCTTCCAGCGTACTCGTGCCCCAGCTCGACAGACTGGAGCAGCCGAAAGGCTGGTCCCCTTCCGCGTTGAACCGGTCACCGTACTGCGACAGATCCACGATGGCATTGCACACCAGGAAGTCAACGGCGTCGATGTCGCGGCCAAGGACTTCATTGTGCAGGTCGACGCCTGCCTCAACCATGCCGTCGTGGACGGCGGCGGCCTCTTCTTGATATTCAGCGTCTACCGTGAAGCTGCTCGTGAAGAGATTCCGGCAGTAGTTGTAGAGTCCGGCCGAGCCGCCGCAGAAATAGTCGATGAAGTACTCATCGAAGACGGTCTTGGCCTGCTCGCCGAGCAAGAAGCCGGCGGCATGCCCTCGTTCGGCATGCGTTCCCCACACGGTCAGGACGTACTTGCCTTCCACGACCTCGAGCGCTCCATGAACCTCAGCCGCGGCCGTTCGGGTGTGCGACACCGGCAGGAGAAGGAGACCCACCATCCAACCCATGCAGAAAACGAGCCGACGAACTCCTCTCACGACCTACCTCCTCGCTGCCGTCTTGAACCGCTGATGCCGCATAGGGCACACTCCGGGCACCGGGGACTAGCCGCGGACTCGCCGCGGAGACCGAGCCTGTCGCCTGCGCCCAGCCACCCACCCCCAAAGTCTACCTCAAGAGCAGCACGCGCGTCTGCAACCGCTGCTCACCAAGGGCATCGCTCACCCTCACGAAGTAGACCCCGCCTGGCACGGGCCGTCCGCGGTCATCCCGGCCCGCCCACTCGAAGCTGTGCCAGCCTGCCTGGACGGCACCCCGGTGCAAGGTCCGCACCACGCGCCCGGTGAGATCGTGGAGCGCAAGGAACACCTCGCTGTCCTGGGGCACACTGAGCCGCAGCCGCGCCGATCCCGGCAGCGGGTTGGGATGAGCTGACAGGCGCCATTCCTCGACGACAGGCGGCGCCTGGGCACCCGCGCTGGCGTCGAGGATCTCGAAGAAGCCCTCCGAGTAATCGTGCGCCCGGTAGCCGGCTGCGTCGTAGGCCACGATTTCGATCACGCACTCTTCGGACGGATCTCCCGCGACAGGCCACGCGAAGCTACCCTCGTTGGGCCACCTGCTGATCCGTGATCATCTAAGTATCCTATTGCTAAGGACCTAGATGATCTGCTCGGCGGCAAAAACAGGGAATTCGAGATGTCGTTTCTCGGAAGTTCTAATTGTCGCTCATCAGCTTGAGATCGGCGAACTGCCACGAAGGACCACGACTGGCTTTCACTTGGACGGAGACATGCCGTCCAGATTCATCCGACGCGATGACGCGATGATGTCGTAGCGCGGCACGTTGCCCGTGAATGTGGTCGCAATGAGTCCGCGGCGCCCGAGTTCAGCGGCGACGAGACATTCGCCAGTTTGACCGACTAGCTTGTTGCTATGTCCTGTGGCCATCTGTCTCCTGGCCTACGCACGGCTCACCGACGGAGGTGTCATGTTTCGACTGTTTATTGCCAACTTGGTGACCTGGGTTCTTCTGACGCCTGCTGCACCGGCTATCGACCTGATACTGTCCGGTAGCGGGAACGTCACAATGGGAGAAAATTCGCAATCGCCGACAATCAGCGATGCAGATGGAGACGGGTGGCCGGAGATGTGTTCCGAACTCGGCGACGAACCGGGACCCTTTTCCCTGCTGGTTCAGAAGCTTGATGGTTCTGAGGTGTGGTCCTATGGGCTGGAGCGTCTGGATGTCTGCCCCTCTTGCAACCCGGATAATTGGGGTTGGTGGTTTCTTGGTTTCGGAGAAGTCGATCCTAGCCCACTTCGTGAAGCCGTCCTGAACTGGTCCGACTTCGACACCGGGCAGTACGGCGTCGCCGTTGTCAACCTGTCGACCAACGCGATAGTGCTCAACGCTGTAGGGGCCGTCTGCCACGATGTATGTGACTTCGACGGGAATGGCAGTCAGGAAATCATCCTATCGTACCAGGATGGCTGGGAAATCTGGGCTCATCCGTTCCCGAACGTGAATGTCGCGCTGGACGATGACCGACGGGCAGTGAGTAGATCCCTGGCTTCACTAAGCTGCAATCCCAATCCTCTCAGGGCAACGGGGACGACGATCGCATTCGAACTCGCGAACCCGGTCGACCTGTCAATTGTGGTCATTGATTGCCAGGGACGACTCGTGCTCAATCTGGGAAGGGCCCACTGGCCTCCGGGCTGCCATACGGATTCGGCTGCGAGTTGAGACTGCATTCGCCAATCTTGTGGACGTTGGGGCGCCCGCGGCATCAGCGCGGCCCGTGAGAAAACGAGTAGAGCAGATGATAGTTTGCGCATGATAGGCCAGATCATCTCATGATAAGAGAGTTGGGTGATTGTATAGGGATTACGGACTTTTCGCGGAGTACGCCCTTAGTCAATTCCGCCTTGCGAATCTTCTTTGCCTAAAATCTCAAGGATCTGCTTCTTGAGCTGGGGTGCCTTGTCTAAGGCGACGTCCCACACGATGTCGTAGTCGACGCCGAAGTAGTGGTGGATGATCCGATCGCGCATTCCAGCAATCAGCCGCCAATCGACCTCCGGGTACTCGTTCCTGAATTCATGGGGGATTTGCTTGACCGCTTCACCCATGATCTCAACACTCCGCGCAAATGCACGCTTGGCGGTTTCGTCTTCTAGAAAGCCTTCCCTTGTCATCTCAGCAGCGGTACGGATCATGAAATTGGCTTCATCAAGAATGTGTCGCAAATAGTCAAGCGGCGATGGAGACATACTCCACCTCCTTGAGGATGTGCGGCCCGATGTGGGGGCTTAGCGCCTCGACTGTGACGACGTCTACCCGGCGGTCGAAGACGCTTTCAAGGAGATCGCAGAGGGCCATGAAGCGGTCGAGTGACTTCTGGGCAGGACCAAACTCCACCAAGATGTCGACATCACTGGTGGACCGAGCGGAACCTCGAACGAAAGACCCGAAAAGCCCGATTCTGGCGACGCCGAGACGTTGGAATTCCTCGCGATGTGCACGGAGAGTCCGAAGCACCGCCGCTTTGTCGAGCACTTGCTCACTCATCTGCACGTCCCCCTCCACAAGGCGCATAGGTAGGCGCAGTGGACCGAAAGAGATAGTAGAATGGGTACAGAATTCGGTCAAGGAGTGGTTGATGCCTGTGCTTAGTCAAAACCTCATCCGGGGCCGTTATTGATTGATTGTCAGTCCCATCGCGGAGGTGAGTGGCCGTTCAAGCCCCGGGAATCACGAGCAATGCGCGCCCAATCGTCGGTGGATGGATTTGATGAGGTTCTGCCCGATCCTGCAGGTATAGCTTGGCACGGAATCGAGTTGTGATGTGGACTGTCGTTGACGGAATCAGGCGGCCGGACGCCACTCGTACCGATGATGCAAACCACCGACCCGAGGCAACGCAATGATCTTCGCCTTCGGATCTGGCCGACGATTCGTTGGCCTCTTCATCGGGCAATCCTTCTCCAACGAAAGATGACAGCGATCCTCGTGATAGTAGCGAATGTAATCATTGAGCATGCGGCGGAGATGACGTTCACCGAGAACGATGACGTTGTTCAAGAGATCTTGTCGCACGGATAGAACCCACCGCTCGGCGACACCATTTTGCCAAGGACTTCGGTACGCTGTCTGGACGATCTTCACGCGCATTCCTTTCAACGTTCTGATGACTTCATGACCGAACTTCCCGTCTCGGTCGAAGATCATGTACCTGGGAGCCTCGTCATCAGGGAATGCCTCGCGTAGACGCTGGCAGACCCAGGCAGCAGTTGGACTGGGAGGGATGCCGATGTGAACGATCTTGCGACGGGCATGATGGATGATGAACAGGACGTACAGCATTTGGAATCTCACTGTGGGCACAGTGAAAAAGTCCATCGCAGCAAGGCAGTCTCGGTGATTGCGATGGCCTGCTCGCCAAGCAAGAAGCCGGCGGCATGCCCTCGTTCGGCATGCGTTCCCCACACGGTCAGGACGTACTTGCCTTCCACGACCTCGAGCGCTCCATGAACCTCAGCCGCGGCCGTTCGGGTGTGCGACACCGGCAGGAGAAGGAGACCCACCATCCAACCCATGCAGAAAACGAGCCGACGAACTCCTCTCACGACCTACCTCCTCGCTGCCGTCTTGAACCGCTGATGCCGCATAGGGCACACTCCGGGCACCGGGGACTAGCCGCGGACTCGCCGCGGAGACCGAGCCTGTCGCCTGCGCCCAGCCACCCACCCCCAAAGTCTACCTCAAGAGCAGCACGCGCGTCTGCAACCGCTGCTCACCAAGGGCATCGCTCACCCTCACGAAGTAGACCCCGCCTGGCACGGGCCGTCCGCGGTCATCCCGGCCCGCCCACTCGAAGCTGTGCCAGCCTGCCTGGACGGCACCCCGGTGCAAGGTCCGCACCACGCGCCCGGTGAGATCGTGGAGCGCAAGGAACACCTCGCTGTCCTGGGGCACACTGAGCCGCAGCCGCGCCGATCCCGGCAGCGGGTTGGGATGAGCTGACAGGCGCCATTCCTCGACGACAGGCGGCGCCTGGGCACCCGCGCTGGCGTCGAGGATCTCGAAGAAGCCCTCCGAGTAATCGTGCGCCCGGTAGCCGGCTGCGTCGTAGGCCACGATTTCGATCACGCACTCTTCGGACGGATCTCCCGCGACAGGCCACGCGAAGCTACCCTCGTTGGGCAGGCCCACGGCGAGCGTATCGGGATAGGTCACGCCGCCATCCCGCGAGAGGTGTATGTCCAGTCCGGTCACCCCGGTGTTGTCCGACGCGTCCCAAGTGATCGTCGCTTCGGTCCCCGGCCACCACTGATCGCCCGCTTCGGGACTCGTGACTGTTACTGAGGGTGCTTCAATGTCGGGCCACTCTTCCACGAGGTACTCGAGTGTCCGTTCCACCAGATCGGCGCGATCCTGCGCTGTGTTGATCGCCTCCACACCGAAGGCGTAGTAGACGAGACGATGGTCGCCCTCGTAGCGCACGGCACCGCTGACGCCGGGATCGTAGTTGAGTGTGGGCACGGCACCGGCATTCTCACTGATCCAACTGGGGTAATCCTGTGAATTCGAGCCGTCCCCGCCGCCGATGTCGAAGCTCAGCCCCTCACTCAGCGGGTCCCCCACGGTCCCCTCCAGGTGCCGGAAGCCGGAGTCGTCCGCATTGTAGATCGCGTGTAATGTGTTCTGGTAGAAATCCAAGTCTTCGGGCGTTGCGCCGCTCCAGTCGTTCATGTACCAGCCGATATCCTGCCCCGTCGCGCAAAAGGCGCCCCCGCCGGCGAGGTACGCATCGACCGCGGCCTGGTCATTCTCATCAAGCCGTCCGGCCACACCGGTGATCCACATCACGGCCGCATGCTTCGCCAGCCATTCGGCCGGAGGCGAGCCGTGGGCATTCGTGTCCCACGTGCGATAGAGGTAGCCACCGTCTTCGAGCGCAGCCTTGAGGTACGGATCGGCCACGGTGGCCTCGTCGTCATCGACCAGCAAGATCGGCACATCGCCCATCTGCAGGATGAAGGTCTCCGTGTGCGCGTAGCCACCGCCGGCGGTCAGGTGAAGATCGAAGCCGATCTCGGCGCCCACCGGCACGTAGTCGCAGGCCCGGACCGTGAAGGCCGGGTAAAGCGCGCCCGACTCGCCGGGATCGAGATCCGGTCCCCCAGCATTGGCCTGCAAGACCTCGATCCATTTGGAGTCGGTACCGAGCTGTGCGGTGACGGAGGTTCGCGCCTCGGCCAACAGTGCGTTCTTCACGGTGATCACCAGGTCGGCCGTCTCGCCGGGATCGAGTCTGCCATCGTCGTCTCCCCGGCCGCCCGCCGCACGTACTCCTCCCTTGCGATCGTCCACCACGTCCGCGTCGGCGAACTCGAGGTCTACGGCGGCATAGTAAGGTACCTGCTGACAGTGCGTCCCCACACCGCAGGTTCCGTACTCGATCCACACGAAGCCGTCCTCGCCCCAGCCCTCACCCCAGCTGTTCTTGACGAGCCACGCGCCGTTGCCGCTGCAGGCCTCATCGTCCCACCCGGCAATCACCATCAGGTGGTTCATGCCGTAGTCGCCTTCCAGTGAGTAGCATCCTCCGTCGTAATAGAAGAAGTCCTCCTGCACGGCGAAGCCCGTCGTGATCGGACCGTACTCGTAGACAGCAGTCTTGATGGCATCGATCTGCGGCGGAATGTCGAACCAATCCCGCGTCGCCGCGACAAGATCGCACTCATCCTCGGTACAAGGAATGGTGTCGTCGGCCTGGTAGGGCATGCAGCTTTCGCTCACTGCCCCATGATCGCGGAAGTGCACCCAGGCAATCGACGCCCAGCCGCCCTGGCAACCCCATCCCGGTGTGGCGCACGAAAGGACCTGTTGTTCAGATAGGTCCAGCTCCACACCGCCGTGGATCAGGATGCTCGATTCCAGGGCGCCGACCGCCGCGAAATCCCAGCAGGATCCGCAACCTTCCTGGTTCTTGACCGGAGTCACCCCACTGTAGTCGCGCCAATCGTAGGCTACCGGCAAATCGCGCCGTAGCGGATAGGGTGACTGATGGAGCTGATTCCCGTGGCGTCGCTGTTCCTCGGGCAGACGCAACCCGAGCATCTGCTCCAGTTCCTCGGGCGTGTAGACCGTCATCGAGGTCATTCCGGCCTTCCAGTGCAGGCCCTCGGCCTCGATTCGAGCCCGGTGCTCCGCGACCTGCGCGCGGTGGTACTCGAGTAGCTCCGATCGATCCCAAGTGTCACCGGCCGCGAATCCAGGCGCGGATCCCAGAAGCATTGCCAGGACCAGCCATACGACGATCGCAACGATGATCGCAATGGGACGCCCCACGCCGGGGTGGTGAAAGAGCCGAAGGATACTGGACGGATACATGGACTCCCCCCTTTGGTGATGTCGTGTCCTTTCGCGCAACATTATAGCATAAGCGGATTCCTGATCCGTCGACAGGGGGGGCGCTCCTCGGGGGAAGCGGATGATTTCCCCTGGATCCGGTCATTACATGAAGTGGAGAGAACCCGTGGGCCCTCTCCACTCCGTGCCTCACGAATGTGCATCTCGTGAGGGTCTCCAACCGTGATCTGGCGTCCGTCGCGCAGGGCGCCGCCTGGACGTCGGTGCCAACCTGGCGCGCCAACCTGGCGCCGAAGGCTACCGATAGAGTGCCTTGATCTGAGCCCAGGTTGTCCGGGTCGTAGGCGTCGGTGCCTCCACGCGGACAATGCCTTCCATCGTTTCGCAATGGTATAGACAGAAGTAGGGGTATTCCCCCGCACTCTCGAAGGTGTAGCTCCACTCGTCACCGCCAGCCAGGTCGCCCGAGTCGAACAGACCGTCACTCGTGCAATCGGTGCCGCTCGTCACGGTATGCAGGACGCTGTCGAGATTGGTCCAGTAGACGGTGTCACCCATCTGGATCGTGATGTCGTTCGGGATATAGGCGAAATTCACGATGTCCACATAGACATCTTCGGCGCTCGCCGGCACGGCTAGTGCCAACATCACGCCAACGGCGAAGACGGCGATTCCGATTCGCATGGCGTACTCCTTTTATGGTGTGTCAGATCAACGAATTCTTGTGCCCTCCCATGGGATCGCCTACGAACCGCTTCGGACGGTTCGTAGTTGACCGATCATCGAGAGGCTCCAGGATGGCAGAGACGATCTCGTCCAGACCAGCGTGCGTACTCCGGTTCTTCACCCGGGAGAAGCCCCAGCCAATCGAGTTGCACATAGAAACCCCTTCCGGAATCCCGCGGGGATTCGGAACGGGTTCCGTGGTTCGCCTATACCATTGGCCGGCAAGGAGCTGCACGAGTTCAGAAGCCGGCCGGGTTGGGCGAGTCGTTTGGACCTCCGTTGGTGCTTTCGTTGTACTGAAAACGGGTGACGAGAGCCGGGGAGCTAAGCTCTTGGGTGGTGTATTGCCACTGAAGTTGGGGTCACCATCGCCCGCCCATATGCCGATCCCATTACCGAATCTGGCTGATCCCGCGGTAGGGTGGGAGTGAACCCTCGCCGAAGGGATGGGTGCATTCCGACTTGAGATTCCTCCAGAAGGAAAGGGCATGCAGAGGAAGCGCGAGGCCACAGCAGGCCGCCAGCTCGGCGGTGTCTCGCCCACCAGGGTTTCGGGCAAGTTCCGTCCGGCCCGGATCGTCGATGTCTTCCTGCTTGGCCTCTTGGTCCTGATTGGCCTATCCGTACCCCGATTCGCGCAGGCGCGGACCGGACAGGCAGGGTCAAGCGCCTGTGTCGATTGCGGCCCGGCGCCGGCTGATACCAGTTGCGCCGCCTGCGATAGCTGGTTCCGCTTGATTCCGCCGCGGATCACGCAGGGCGGTGTGGTGGCCGTGCCGAAGGCCTCCTATTCCGAGGATACTGGCGTGGGACTGGGGGCCGAGATCCTCAAGCCGTTCTGCCTGCCCGGTGCCGAGGGCTGTTCTCGGCTGTCTGACATCATCTTGCGCGGGAGAGGGACCTACCAGGGACAGGTCTCGGCCGAGATCGAAACCAATCTCATCTGGGCCAACGACCGCTATTCGCTCAAGGCCAAGGCCCGCTACAGCGATACGCCCCGTCACTTCTGGGGCGTGGGGCCCACACTGCCCGATGAGAACGAAGAGACCTATCGACCGCGCCAGATGCGGACCTACGTGGAGGTCTTCCGTCAGATCTACCGCAGCCTCAAGGTCGGCCTGCGCTACGAATATGAGCGGATGGAATTCCTGGAGGTCGAACCAGGTGGCTTGCTCGATACGCAGGCCTACCGTGGTCTGGAACGTAGCACCATCGCCGGCACCGGGGCTCTGCTCGAGATCGATCTTCGCGACCGGCGCTACTCTCCGCGGCGGGGCATCTACTACCAAGCCTTCGGCCTCTTCTTCGACGAGGAATTCGGTAGCGAGCACGACTTCAACAATTACAGCGTCGACCTGCGCCATTACTACGCCCTGTCGGGCGATCATGTGTTCGCCATGCAGTTCATCGCCTACGCCGCCAAGGGGCGCCCGCCCATTTGGCGATATGCATCCTTGGGTGGACGGCAGCACACTCGCGGCTATCCGCTCAACCGCTACATGGACCGCGTGCTGGTCGCCTTCCAGGCCGAGTACCGTATGCCGGTCTACTGGCGCGTGGGACTGGCCTTCTTCGGCGGCCTGGGCGACGTCGCCGCGCGGGGCAAGGACTTACGGCTCGATTCGATGCGGCCCACCCTGGGTACAGGACTGCGTCTGCGCACGGGGCCCGACGATGCCATCAATGTGAGTCTCGACGCGGCGTTCGGCGAGTTGACGCCGCGGTTGTATCTCTACATCGGCGACAGCTTCTAGCTCCCGCCCAGTCTGCCTAGGTGAATGCGCGAGCCCGCAATCCGTGTGAGAGGCCGGGAGCGCGCGAGCCCATGATTCCGCTACCGCATGAGCACGACCTGGCGGCTCAGCTCGGTTCCGTTGCCGGTCTTCATCTTGCAGTAGTAGATCCCGCTGGCGACCGGCCGGCCAAGTGCGTCGCGGCCGTTCCAGCCGATGGCATGGTCCCCGGCGGGAAACTCGGTCGCGGCCAAGCTACGCAGCAGACGACCATCGACATCGTAGATGCCGAGGGACACAAAGCCCCGCGCCGGAATCTGGAATCGCACCGTGGTGCGCTGACCGAAGGGATTCGGCCGATTCTGAGCGAGCTGGATCGACAGCCGCCGGTCCGGTTCATCCTGTGCGGAGGTACCCATGACGGCGGTCAGGGCGAAGTCATCGACCGCCGCTTCCACGATCGACCCATCCCCTTCATCGCTGGCCACGAAACGCAGCTGTACCTGACCGGCCTCGTCAATGTAGTCGAACAAGTCGAATCCCATGTTCACCCACGAGGTGTTCGTCGTCTGCGTGTGCTCGAGCGATGTCCACGTCTCACCACCGTCGTTGGAGAGATCGACGTCCCAGTAGTCGGTTCCCGGTGAGCTGCCGGCATCGTTGCAGTACCAGCGCCAGTAGTCGAAGGTCACCCCGGTGGCGCCGGAAAGATCGTAGATCGGTGAGAAGAGCGTGGTCTTGCCGCCGTCGACGTCATTGTAGCCGACACCTTGACCCGCGACGTGCTGTCCTGTGACCCAGCAGTCCGTGCCATCGGGGGTGTGGTCGTCTTCGGGCTGCGCCTCGGTACCGACCGGATCAACACGCACCCACAGTCCAGTGGATGCATCGTCGTCGGACGCGCCGGCCCGCCAGCCGCGATCGGATTCCATCGCATGTTCGAACTCGTGTCCGATCTCGAAGTAATGCAGCGCGTCGGGCGCCGTGCGCGGGCTCGTGCCTTGATGCTGTTCGACGTCCTCGGCAAACAGATAGTACTCGACGACTGTGCCTTCCGGCTGCGCGGGGATGGCGGTAGCGAACTCGTCCGGGTTGCCCGTGGGATCCATCGGGACATCCATCAAGGCACCGCCATCGATGCGGTAATGAAGCGTCACGCTGGCCGGATCGACTTGGGCTCCTTCGTAACCGTAGACCACCGTCACGACCTCGTGGGCTGCGCCCGGGTTGGCCTGGAACGGCACCGGATCGTGAGCGAAGCTCACGCTACGCAGGCTGCCCGAGACCTGGATCATGTAGAGCGATGGCCAGAGGTTATCTTCGAACAAAGCATCCCGGCGGTACTCGGGCGGCCAGAAGCCGTCGCCGCCATTCCCAATCTCGTTGCTGAAACTGAAGATCTTGGTGTGCTCATCCTGTTGCCCGTAGTCCCAGTCGAAGCTGCCGCCGCACACATCGTACAGGACGTCGCCCGGCTGGCCGGGCACGTAGCCATTGTACATCGCCATCGCCTCACCCATCTCCCGGAAGATCGCCTCGTCGGGCGTATTCTCGGTGGTGTATCCCCAAGGGTAGAGGATGAGTTCGGCGTAGCTGTGCCAGCTCTGCCGCGTGACGAAGTCGTGCTCATTGATGAACTGCATCATCGCCTGCGTTTCAGGCTCGCTGCCGGCGGACGGACCCCGATACGTGTCATCCCACGTGTAGCCACTGCTGCCATAAGAGCAACCCCATTCGTAGGGATAGTTGCGGTTGAGATCCACGCCGTAGCTGCCATCGCCATTGTCGCGCCGGTTCTTGCGCCACATGCCGCCACCGCTGGGGTTGGTCAGCTCGTTGTAGAGGAACCCGTCCGGGTTCACGATGGGAATGATGTAAATCTCGTTCTGGTCGACCAGATCGATGATCTCGGTGTTGCCGGCGTTGTACTCCTGAGCCAGATACTCGGCCAACATCATGCCCATCTCCGAGGCCATGATCTCACGAGCGTGGTGCAGGCCATCGAAGAGCACTTCGGGCTCCCCGTCTTCATCGATCCCGGGATTGTCCGAGACCCGGAAGCACCACAGATCATGGCCCTCATGACTCTGGCCGATGGACCAGCGCGCGCTGATCACGTCCGGGTAATCGGCGGCGAGTTGGTCCATCCACTCGATCGTCTCGGAGTAGGTGTGCCAGATTCCGAAATTGTCGGGGCGGCCCATGCGCGCGGCGTAGAAGTCCTCCAGGTCCTCATGCAGGACCTCCGTGCGCGTGCCGGCCGCAAGAATCGACCCCAGGTTCTCTTGGGTCACCACCAGGTCGTAGTAGGCGCCCCGCCGGCCGGTGGCGATGTCCAGCCGGCCGTGATGCTGGTCGATGTAGTCCTGATCCTGTTCGGACTCGATGTAGAACCGCACCAAGGCGTGGTGCGGTGGATCTTCGGCCGCCTGAGATGCTGTGGCGAGCAGTAGACCAGCAGGCAGCAGAAGCGCGAAAATCACCAATAGCCGATACACGGAAGACCTCCTTACTGAAGATCGAAATGCGAGAGATGCAGCCAACCGCGAGCCCTGTCCTGGGGCCTCTGGGGGGATGGGACCAGCAGAACTCACCGTCACTCATTGTAGCATATGTGCGGCGCATCTGCGGCGGGTAGTCAGTGTGCGGATGATCTAATGGGGGCTCGCGGTTGCAGAAACGTCCTGGCCGAGGGCTGGACCGAGCAGTGCGGATCCGCGTGGTTCAGAGATTGCGCTACCTCCGAAACCCCTCGATCCGAGTACTCACTCTACCCGCCCTACCCGCCCTACCCGTCCGCCGACCCGCCGACCCGCCGACCCGCCG
>CAZNJE010000024.1:0-64939 GCA_964573295.1 uncultured bacterium
GGACCCACCTCAACGGGCCGGCCCTTTCCACCATCCCGATCCACCTCCCGATCCATCTCCCGATCCACCTCCCGATCCACCTCCCGATCCGTCTCCTCATCCACCGCCCTCGCCCGCTGCACGTCCCGGGGGTCGATCAAGACCCCGTCCTCGGCGACCAGAACGTGCTCAAACCGGCGCACGCCATCACCGACCCGGACGAGCCGACCACGGGCCCACGGATCCTCCCACCCGGGAGCGGTGCCGGTGACGACCTCGAGCATCCGGCCCTCCTCCGCCGCCTCATGCATCACCTGGAGGAGTATCGGCTCCTCCCAATGCCGCCAGGGGACCCGGAGATCGGTGTCGATGAACCCCCACCTGAGCCGCACGCTCCCGTGCAGCCGGCCGTACTCGTGGAGCGCATGCAGGGACTTGGCATCGGACTCCAGCCGCCGCCGCAGCTTGGTGCTGGCGCCGCGGCGAAGGTAGTCGCTCATCTTCTTCGGATCGCCGAGCGGGCGGCTGATGTTGCAGCTGCCCTGGATGAGCAGCTCGGTCGTGATCTTGAGCGTGCGTCCCCGCCGGTTGAGCCGCACGGTCTTCTGCGGCGGTCCCAGGTCCATGACCCGCCGCGCCTCTGGATCGAAGTCCAACTCGCGCAGAAGCGGACGAATCTCGAGGCCGCAGATGTAGTCGTAGGCGGCCAGCCGCCCGCCGATCCCGGCGAGATCCTCTCCCATGAGGGTCTCGATCGTGTGGGCTTTGATGTCCAGGAGCACGACCGCTTGGGGATCCTTCGCCGGAAACGCGTGCACGAGCACGCGGCGTTCTCGGGCGAAGGCCTCGGCCTTGGCCCGTCGGCGGCGCTCGCTTGCCTTGACCAGGGCCTCCTGGACCGCCGGATCCAGGCGTTGGCTGACATTGCGCCTCACCACCTCGACCTTCTCCCGCACCGCGATGCGTGCGGGGCGAACGGCCTTGTGGTTGCGGTCGAGGACCCAGGCGCCATCCTCGGCGGTCTGAATCGGTGCGCCTCGCCTCCAGTACCGGGCGTCCTCGACCCTGACGGTCCGCCCACCCCGGGCCCGGTCCTCGATGAAGCCAACCACCTGCTCGGGCAACAGGCGTCCGCCGTGGGCATCCAGGACGCAGATGGCCAGGCGCTGGCTGGACCAGCTCCACGGGGTCTCGTGCCGCCAGGCCTCTTCGAGGTCGGCAACCTCCAGGGGCTCATCCGGTGACGGCAACGGCCGCTCGGGCGGGCGGACCACGCTGAGCTTGGGAGTGCGCGGCGGCTTGATGCCGAGCCGGAAGGCCCACATGTCGGCTTCGTCATCGTGGGGGTCGAGGACATAGTGATCGCCGTCGCGATGGATGGGTGGCCTGGCCGGCTTGCACTTCTTGAGCGAGGCGAGCGCCGAGGCGCGGGGGGCGATCCCAAGCTCTTCCATGCGCGATGCGACCTCCTCGAGCGTGACCGGACCGCCCCGCTCGAGCAAGGCGACCAGCAGCAGCGCATAGGGCCCGGCCTCCCGGTGGCCGGCGACCTGCTCCATTCTCGGAACGGGGATGCGAAGCGTGTCGCAGTAGAGGTTCGTCTTGGCCACCGAGCGGTCCCTCCTCGTGTTCGTTGATCAACCGCTTGCTGCCGCTTCTTACCTACCCGACGAGGGCATCATAGCGTTACTCGACTGGGGTCACCACATCGTCGGTGAGTTGAGCTTACCCCGGCTGTCGTGCTTGGGTCGACAGCCGTCTCTGGTCCTGACAAGTGAAGCGCAAGAGTAGTTCCGAGAAGTGGTTGGACAGGTCGAGGATGTCCTGGAGGCCGGCACGGGAATCGCCGCAGGTGGGCAAGACATCGAAGAAGCGACAAGAAGTCCGCGGTGCCATTCTTGACCCGCGCGTTGCCCTTATCGGTGGGCTCCCAGTCGATTGAGCTACGACGGCCGAGTCCCATGACCGGGTGCCCACCTTGGGCGGTGCCAATCGCGTCAGAGGCCGCGGCCTAGAAACGCACCCCCCCGAGCAGATAGACGTCCCGGGATTTCTGATCGCCCATCGTCTGGTAGTCCGACGGCCAGATGTTCGATAGGCCGAGCACATACCGTCCTTCGACGAAGACCGTCGCGCCGCCGGTGGGAATGTCGATTCCGCCTCCGAAGGCGAGGCCCAGGGCGACCTCTTCGAGCTGATCCTTGATGTCGTACTCGTTGGTCGACGCATTGTCCGGGTTCATCATCCAAGACTCTTGGACGATTTGCGCATCGAGCAGATAGCCCAGCTCTCCGCCGGCCAGGAAGTACGGCGCCACCCCATCCCGGCCACCCCCAATCTTGAGCATCGGAGCCACCACGGCATAGGCGAGCTTCATCTCGTTCTCAAAGTTGTAGTAAGCCCCGCCATCCTCGTAGCCGACTTCCGAACTCAGGCCCTTCTGCATGTAGAGCAGATCCAGGTCGAGGCTCATGACCCGACTCAGTCCCAAGGAGAGAACAAGGCCCCCGCCAATGCGGGTGAGCGAACCGTATTCGAGATCGGAAGCTCCTCCGTCGGTATCGAACCTGGCCAGGTTCGCCCCGGCCTTGAGGCCAAAGCTGAACTGCCCGGCCTGCGCCGGTGCGGCGATCAGGCAACCCAGCACCACCATCCATACGACCTGGCTCATCACTCTCATCGCGGACTCCTCCTCATGCCACGAGCGCCGGGGGGGCGTCCCGCCGGCAGGCTCTTGCTCACGACCAGACCTGTCCCTCCTGGTATCGGAAGCGTGAGGAGTCTTCTTTCGGATCGTGGCGTTAGCGCTTACGTGGCCGGAGAACCCCGGGAGCGGAGCGGCGGGCACGGCTGCGACCAAACGCTTGACGCCTATGCTCTTGACGCGCGGTGGCAAGACCGGTGCCATAGGCTGAGCCTCGGCGTGCGCCGCGGCCGCAGGAGCTCTTCGGCTGACTGGATTGCATGGCTCCTTCGCAGTGGAACCTATGACTCTTGTCCACTTCGATCGGATCGCCCAGGAGCCGGTCGATTTCCCGAAGGTTGGCCCGATCCTCGGCACAACAGAATGAGATGGCATCACCGCTTGCGCCGGCTCTGGCCGTGCGGCCAATCCGGTGCACATAGGTCTCCGCTTCGGTGGGGAGGTCGTAGTTGATCACATGGGTGATGTCATCGACATCCAAACCCCTTGCCGCCACATCCGTTGCCACCAATACCCTGTACCTGTCCTGCTTGAAGCCCTTCAGTGCCCTGACCCGTGCCGCCTGGCTCTTGTTGCCGTGTATGGCGACACTGCTGATACCGGCCTTGTGAAGCTTCTCGGCCACCCGGCTGGCAACATGCTTCATCTGAGTGAAGACGATGGCCTTGAAGATCCGGGTATCGCTGAACAGATCCGTCAACAGCGTGTCCTTGTCCGTCTTGCTGACGAAGAGGACTTTCTGAGTAACAAGCTCCACCGTGATTTGCTTGGGTGCAATGGTCACCCGCGCAGGATTCTTGACCATGGTGTGGGCCAGTGTCGCCATTTGCGGTGGCAACGTGGCCGAGAAGAACAGTGTCTGCCGTTCATCGGGTACCTGAACCAGGACGCGTTTGATGTCGGGCAGGAACCCCATGTCCAGCATGCGATCGACTTCATCCAGAACGAAGACTTCGACGTCATCCAGGCGGAGGTGGCCCTGCTGCATCAAATCCAGCAGCCGGCCGGGGGTCGCCACCAAGGTATCCACGCCCCTGTTCAGGGCTTTCACCTGGCGGAACTGATTGACCCCACCGAAGATGGTGGTGTGGTGGAGGCGTAGATGGCACCCATAGCTTCCCATGCTCTCACCGATTTGGCCGGCGAGTTCGCGGGTGGGGGCAAGGATGAGAGCCCGAGGCGAACCCTTGCGCGGTCGTTTGCGATTCGTCGCCAAGCGCTGCAGGATCGGCAGCGCGAAGGCCGCCGTCTTTCCGGTACCCGTCTGTGCTGTGCCGATCAGGTCCCGGCCCTCGAGAAGGAGAGGAATGCACCGCTCCTGTATGGGGGTGGGGGTGAGATGGCCCATGGACGCCACGGCTTCTCTCAACTCTGGAATCAGCTCGTCGAACGCGTCGTGCCGGGGCCTCGACCTGAGTGAACGGGATAGCAGATCAGCAGAGGCGCGGGGCGCGGTGGCGGTAGTTGATGATTTCATACTTTTCCTGGTCCGGGGGTGTTCAACGCTCTCCCCACCGGACGCATGGAAAAGACGCGGCCACAACGAGCACTGTCATTGCGGAGTTCGTGCAAGCAAGAGACTATACGCTGCTTTGCCCCTGTCACGCAAGCCAATTGTGGATCCTTGCGGGGCTCGCCCCCCCCGAGACACCCTTGCCGTAGCTCGTGGTTCGTTTGTGGCCCGACCGGCCCGGGTCACAGCGGCGTGAAGAACAGCCGGTTGCCCATGCGAAGGACTCCTCGAAGGCGTCGTTGCCTGGCGACGGGTTGTTCGCGTGCTGGGAAAACGCCTGGAGCAAGGCGTGGAAGGCATCCCGATGCTCCGGGCGGATCGGTTCGACGATCATTCGTCCCTCCCCTGGACGATCTCTCCGACCCATGCACCGGTCGTGCGGATGCAGTGCGCCGGGTCGAGGACGACGTGGTGACCGCGCACTCCAGGCCACGGCAGAGCGGCGCCATCGGCGTTCAGGTCTTGGCAAGCATGATCCAATTCGAGTCGGTCTCTCCGAGATGGGGATTGATGAACGACACTTCATGCACCTGAACCGCCCCCGCTACGCTCCGCAACACGCTCAGAAACTCATCCGCCGGCTCGGTCGCCGACCACAGCCCGAAGACACCGCCCGAACGGAGACAGCCCATCAGCTCACCGAGGCCGGCGTGCGTATAGAACTCGGCGTGCCTCTCGTGCAGCCAGGATTCCGGCGAATGATCGATGTCGAGAAGGATGGCGTCGTAGCGGCGCTCCATACCCCCGGGCGACACCAGCTTGAAGAAGTCCGCCTCGACGATCGAGCAGCGCGGATCGTCCAGAAGCACGGACGCCGCCGGCACCAGTCGCCGCTGTAGCCAGGAGATCACCGGGGCCAGCAGCTCGATGACGACCACCGTCCGAACGCTCGGAAACTCCAGCGCGGCAGAGGCGGTGTAGCCCAGACCCAGGCCCCCCACCAGCACGTCACACGGCCGATCGCCCAGGCATTCGAGAGCCAGGCGGGCCAACGCCCGCTCGCTGGCATTGACGGAGCTCGACATCAGCATCTGGTCGTCGAGTTTCACTTCGAAGACGGGCTCTCCCGGCACAGATGGAGATATCCGGCGACGAAGAATGAGCTCGCCCATGGGCGTTTGCTGGTAATCCAGTTCCTCGAGAATCCTCAACACACAGCCTCCCGGTCCACCTTGCCGTCCGTTACGCTCCGCTTGATCATCCGCTTGATCCTCCCATGCCGCCCGCGCATCACGCCCATGCTCCGACCAGGCGCTGCAGCAGCGCCTCTTGTTCGAGCCACCGCCCGCTCGCGGCCAAGTGCTCCAGCAAGTCCCGTCCGTACGGTTCCTGCCAGGTGGTGAGCAACCGCCGCGTGCGCTCCCGCTCGGCGGGCGGCATCGGCAGCGCCAGGTCCTCACACCGCCGGAAGCTGATGCCATCCATCCAGAGCGGCTTCACCACCAGACCGCTGCGGGCCCGCAGGCTGCGCAGGATCAGCAGGCCGGAGCGATCCAGGTCGCCGGCGTGCGAGAAGGCCAGTTCGTGATTCGTTTCGTACAACCGGCGGAGAAGCAGTACAACCGACCAGGCGGGCTGGCCGCCGGTGTAGATCAAGAGCGCCTCCGGCCAACGCTGCGCGAGGGTGTGGAAGGCCGATTCGTTCTCGACCGTCACGATCGGGGTGTCCGGCGGCACGACCGGCAGGCCGATGCGCAGCAGACCGTAGGTGAGCTTGGCCGGAAGGGCGAGCTTGGCCAGATTGCCGGCATCGTGCAGCGCCTGCCCCCCCACCCGCATGGTCAGGGGACCCTGCACGAGCACCTCGAGGGGGGCCTCGTTGGTAACGATCCCACATCGCTCCAGTGCCAGACGTCGCTGCAATGCCACGGAAGTGGGCGCCGCGAGGCGAACCTGGGCGGCCATCTCAGAATCGGCGGCCAGAAGGGCATCGGCCAGGCGTTGGTGGTCGGAACTGCCCGGCCGCAGCGTCTTGGTATCGCCGGCCACGGACAAGGACAGGTGATCGAGCCGCACCGTGCCCCGCCGATGAAACCGGGCCAAAACGAATCCGGCTACCAGCCGCGCGGCCGCCGTTCGCACCGCACCCGGCCCGCCCTCGCGGCTCAAGCGGCGCCAGGCACGGGCCGCGGGCTCTTCCGGGGCGTTCAACGCCGCGGCGAGCCCTGGGTTGGCTGGATCGAGATCCACCGCGGACAGGTCCAGTTCGCCAATGCCGTAGAAGCGAGCACAGCGCGCGACCCGCTGCAGGCCCTCCACGAGACCCTCGGCCAGCGCCTGGCTCTGCGCTCCGGCCGCCTGCTCGGCCTCCGCGCGCAGGTCGCGCGCCGCGCGGCCGGCCAGTCGGTCGAAGATCGCCTCGAGCGTCTCGGGGGGCCGCAGCCCATCCTCGGCCTCGGCCGCCAGAACCCGCTCGATCCGCTGCAGATCGATCCGGATCCTCCCGGCTCCCTTCGGCGTAACCGCGGCCGGGGGCAGGCAGTGTTCGAGTGTGCTGCCGGGCTCGCTGTCACAGGTGATCGTCCTGGGGAAACGCCCCGTGCGATCCCGCCGATCGAGCACCCGGTGCACAAAGGCAAGCCAGGCCGGATCCTTCGCCCAGGCGCCGATCTCCGCGGCGAACCCAGCCTTCTCGGCGCCGGGCGTCTCCCGGGTCATCGTGGCCTCCCGCACCGCGTGCTCCCATCGGGGATGAACCCGAATCCCGCCAGGCCCTGCCGGGGCGCGCATCTCATGGCGAGGGCCTCCCATCCGGCACGCCCACGACCAACTCCTCCGGCTGCGGATCCTTCCCCGAATCGAAAAGGTCTGGGACCTTCTGCCGGTAGTGCAGATCGAAGAGGAAGATGTCGGCCTCGGGGGTCTTCTCGATCAGAACGGTCGTGGAGGAGGGCAATGCCTCGGTCACACCGTCGACCTCCGGTGTGGCCACCACCAGGTCGATACTGGCCCGTCCGCAGAAGCGCAGCAGCTCGTTGCGCCGACCGCCGTCGATGCCGTAGAAGGCCTCGTCGATGATGAGCAGGCGCACACGCGCCTCGATACCGTCATAGAGTAGTTTGGTCAGACAGAAGAGCAGCAGGTAGGCGGGCACGGCCTGCTCGCCGCCCGAGCCCTGGCGCAGGCGCTCCTGGCTCAGTTCGACGCCGTCGTCATCGAGCGTCGACATGCGCAGGTGGAAGTCGAACCAGAGGCGGTAGTCGAGAAAGGCCGGCAGGCTGTCGCCCGACGGATCGCCGAACTCCGCGAGCCGCGCGGCGAAGTAGTCCCGTAGTTCCTCACGCGCGCCCGAGCTCAGACGCGAGGACTCCTTGAGCAGCGTGTGCAGGCGGCTCATCTCCGGCTTCAGACGCGGTTCGATCCGGTAGCGCGTGCGCCCGAAGGTCAGATCCCCCATCAGATGATTGACGCCCTGGACAGTGCTGCGCAGGTCATCGACCTCACGCCGCAGGACGCCGGCCAGCTCCTGCAGCACGATGCGCTCGAGCAGTTCCTCATTGCGCCCGCGCAGGACCTCGTTCAACTCATCGACCTGGGCCTGAAGTGTCTCGGTGATCTCATCGATGGTCACCCCCGCGCTGTCGCGCAGCGCATTGGCTTCCTCCTCGTAGCGGAAGGCGTACTTCTGCCACAGAAGCGGGTGGCGAATGCCCTCGCCCTGGGTGATCCGTTCATGCACCACCGCTCCGCGCCGCACGGCTTCCTCGCGCAGCGCCCCGAGATTGGCAGCCTTGATCTGGCGCCCGCGGCGGGTGCGCATGACGTAGTCGTCCAGATCCGCGGCCTGCTCGGGAAGGACCAACCGCAGGAGCCGGTCGCGCACCCTGGCCAGCTCTTCCAGACGCACTGCGGCCCGCCCGCGGGCATCCTCGAGACCTGTAGCGAGCTGCGCCTGGCGTTCGCGGCGGCGGCCGAGGTCCTCGCCCAGCTCGTCGAGTTCGCGGCGCACCCCGGCGCGTTCACGATCGAGCTCGCCGATGCGGTCCGAGAGCGTCTCGAGTCCCTGTGCCTTCATCGTCATGGCTAGGGTCTCCAGGTCGCGGGCCAGCGCGGTCTCTTCCAGGGAGGCCCGCGCGGCCTCGGTCCGGCGCACCGCCAGGTCAGCTCCCAGGCGCTCGAGCGCGCGACCCAGCTCATCGCGCCGGTGGACGAGCGCGGTGATGCCGATCAGATCCAACCGGTCGGCGAATCGCGCGGCCTCCTCGAGCCGGCGCGCGATCCGTTCGGCTTCGGCGGATGCGGCCCGCTGTTCGTCGGCCCGGACGCGCGCCTCGGCGGCCTCCCGCTCCAGGGCCGCCACCGCTTGCTCGAAGACCCGGCGCCGGGCCCGCTGGCCCAACCAGATCGCCGGTCCGGCCGGAACGCGCATCCGTCGCCGGGCATGGTGGAGGTAGCCCCCGGCGGTGAGAACGGGAAGCGGGTCGGCCTGGCCGGAGCCGGCGCCGGGCCATGGCTCGTTCCGCCAGGTCAGTTCGCCAACGTGGTGGCGCAGATAGGCCGCGGCCGAGGGATCCTGGGACGCGATCTCGACCTGATCCAGAACGCAGGGTGCCACCGCCGGCCCCGCCGGCCCCGACGGCGCCGGCGTCCCGCCGGTCGGCGAACCGGCCGAGAGCGCCGCTTCGATCCCCTTCCCCACCGCGGCCGGATCCGCCACGGCGATGCCAGGGGCCTGGCTCAGGACCAGTTCGAGCGCCCGGGCATGATCGACCGCCGGGACGACCAGCGTGCCCAACAGGCGCCGGCCCAGCGCGCGCTCGATCAACCCCGCATCCTCGGGAGTCAAGGTTTCGCGCGGCTCGAGCATTCGGTAGAGCGCCACCGCCTCGATGCCCGCCTCGCGCAAGAGCTGCTCGGCCTCACGCAGGCCCTCGACCGGTGGGGCACTCTCACCCTGCTCGTGGAGCGCCCACAGCGATCGCCTTGTCGTGCGCCACTGGCGCAGGGCCGCGGCGGTCTCCTGGCGGGCGGCCCTGCGCCGCTCGCGCGCGGCGGCGGCCTGCCGGTCGAGTTCGCGGCGCAGGCGGCGGCGACGGTCGTCGGCATCGCCGATCTGGATCTCGGCCGAGCGGACATCGGCGGCCAGGTCGCTGAGCTGGCCGAGCAAGTCGTGCGCCTCGCCGAAGTCGGCGCGCGGGACAGCCTCCCGCAGACCCATGAGCAGTTCACCGAAGGCCGTGGCCGCCTCTCCCGCCCAGGCCGCCAGATCGGCCACGACCTGCTCCTGGTCATCTTCGCCGCGCTGGGTCTCCTCCCGCAGCTCACGCAGCTGGCTCGCGAGTTGCTCGAGAAAACCGCGCTGACGTTCGAGCAGGCGACCCACCTCCCGGTGGCGCTCGACAATCTCCATGCCGCCACTGGACCGCAATCGCTCGATCTCGGTGTCCAGGGCCGCCAGATGCGCCCGACCGCTGTCGCGGGCCTCGCCGGCCGCGGCCAGCTCCTCACCGGCGCGCGCATGCCGCGCGCTAAGCGCCTCGACCTCTTCGCGCGCCTCGGCGTACGCGTGATCGGCGGCCAGGTAATCGTAGCGGGCGATCGCCTCGCGCGTCTTGGCGACCTCCTGCAGCTCGAAGAGCAAGCTGCGCAAGCGCGCCAGCTCCTGCTCGAGCCCGTCGAGGTCGGCGCGGGTGCGTTCGATGGCCTCGAGCGCCCGGCGCACCTCGTGAAATGTTTCGAGATCAGGCTGGGGCAACAGTTCGGCGATCAGATCCGAGAAGTTGGCGGTCTTGGCCACCAGCTCGCGGTAGGACTTCCCGGCGTGCAGAAAGGCCGCGACCTGCTCGAAACGCGCGCGGGAACCGAAGAGGCGCTCGCCGACCCGTGTGCGGTAGCGGCCGATGTCGTGGACATGGCCGTGCCCCAGAGCGCCGAGCAGTTCACTGCGGTCGGCCGGGCGCCGGGCATCAGCGGCCGGCAGCGTCAGCGGGATCTGCTCGATCGGCACGGATTTGATGAAGCCCCATTTTTCCGGGCGCGAATCCCGCGAGGCAACGTAGATCCCCATCCCGATCGAGAGCGGCCGCTCACCCGCGCGGTCTCCATCCCCGGCCGGCTGCCGGAACTCGAGCGCCGCGTAGGCCACGGCCCCGTCGGGGCGACGGTATCCGCGCTCCAGATCCTGTCCCAGGACGAGGCCCTGGAGATTGCGGCCGGTACCGGCACGCCCCCCCACGCGGGCCGCGGCATTGAGCTCCACCTTCAGATCGCCGGTCAGGGCGCAATGGACCGCATCCAGCAGCGTGGTCTTGCCCGCCCCGTTGTCGCCGATCAGAAACAGACTGCCCGCGACATCGATCGTCTCGTCGATGAAGTTGTGCCAGTTGATCAGCCGGATCTTCGCCAGCCGAAGGGAAGATTTCATTGGAGGGGCCCCTCCCGGTCATCAATATCCGCGGCCTGCACGACGGCGTCCCCGTCCGGCTCGGAGGTGCGGTCGCAGGTGAGGTCGCAGGTGAGGTCGCAGGTCCGGTCGGAGCTGAGATCGGAGGTCCGGCCGGCATCGGTCTCGTCTCCGGCGGCGGATCCGTAGCTCGTTTCGAACACCGTGCTGCTCAGCCGGGTCGGATCGTAGCACCGAATCCCCGGCAGGAATGCGTAGAGCAGATGCTCGGTCTGGCCACCGATCACATCTTCCTCGCTCTCGATGTCGGCACGCTCGACCAGTTGCAGAAAGCGATGCTTCTCGAGTTCCCGGAACAGGCCGTGGATATGATTCAGAATTTCGCGATCTCCGGGAGCCCGTTCCCCGAGCTCCTTGCGATAGCGTGCTACGGCATGTTCGACGAAGTCGGCCAAGACGAAGTTGAGATCCTCGTCATGCTCGAAATGCACGTTCTGGGCGGCAAGCTGCATCTCGTAGAACTCGAGCAGCAGCATGAAGAGAATGCACTCCTCGCGCTTGGTCAGATCGAAGAGACTACGTTGCTTGGGTGTCAACGCCTTGTTGTGCTGCTCGCGCCGGTACAGGCGGCTCACCTTACGATCCACGTGCAGATCCCATCCGAAGTAATCACCGAAGAAGCGCTCGAACTCGGCACGGTGACGGCGCAGGTAATCGAACAGATCCGGATCGTCCTCGCGATAGAAGAAGGCCGACTCGGTGAGACAGTTGAGCACACCGCGCACCCGGCGGCGCGAGAGGTGGCTGAAGGGCGCACGCGGCGTGGCCGCATCGGGGGCGAGGCCGTTGGGAAGGTCGGCATCGCACGGCACGCGAGTGGCCGCATTCGGGTTGGGGTCATTCATGCGGTCGATTCCTCTTCGTTCTCTGCTCTCGCCCGCTCGTCCGATCGAGCCGCCGGCGCCGTAGGGTTGCGCCGCGAAACCAGCGAGTCGGGCAGGTCAAGGACGTGACGGCCGGCATCGATCAAGCCCCGTTCACCGTGAGCCGCTCGCCCGATGCGATAGCTCAGGTGGCAACGGTGGCGCCCCTCGGCGAGCAGGTAGGCCGCCACAGCTTGCACAAGCGTCTTCGAATCTTCCGACGTTTCCAAACGCGTCTCGGTCAACCGGGCCTCGGAACGGCCGCGCAGCAGGCGTTTCTCGACAAACCGCGACAGCACCTCCAAGCGCAGGCGCTCGAGCTCGCGGCGCTGCCCGGGCCGGCCGCGCTTCACCGCCAGCGGATCGCCCCGGTACTCACGACGCGAGGATTCGTACCGGCGATTCGGACGCGGGGGTGCCGCGCGGCGTTGCGGCGTGCCGGCGCGCCCGTCGCTGCGGGCGCCGACCGCCCCGATCAGCTCGCTCAGGAACCTAAGCGCCCGCTCATCGCTATCACCTTGCTCCGGAAGCGACAGCAGCTCCGCGGTCCTCGCGCGGATCGCCTCGGTCCGCACATTGCGCAGCCGAATCGCTTCGACGTGGCGCTGGATGCGGCGGATCGCATCGCGCGTGCGACGATTGATCCGGCGGCAGATCTCGGCCAGACCACGATGGGGATCGAAGAAGCGGCGCAGGGCCAGGACCGTCTCGCTGGCCGCACGCAGCCGCACGGGCGTCTCGGCCAGCGCCGGGGTCTCGGCGAGCTGGCAACGTTCAAGCTCCTCGGCCGCACCCAGGAGAGGTCCGAGCCGCTCGCCGGCGAGCTGGCCGAGCACACGCCGGATGGGCAGGCCGCGCTCATCGAGCAGGGACAGGTAGCGGTCCAGGTAATGCTCGAGCCAGTTGCCCAGCGCCACGACATCGGCGATCCGAAACGGCTCGATCACGAAACGGGTAAGCCGATCTTCAAACTCGACCAGCTCGGCCGCCACCCGCCCGATCTTGGCACCGGCCTCGTGGATGAGGTGGGAGGCGCGCAACACGGCCTTCTCGAACTCTGCGCGGGGACCGGCAACCGTGCCGGTCGGCTCCGCGCCCGGGGCACGCGCCGGCGCAGGCAGCTCCTCATGCGCCGAATCACCCTCCTGCGCACCCATCAGCTCCCGGGCCTGCTTCAGGCTGCGGACCGCTTCCTTGAGGTTCTCGTGAACGTCGGCCAGCAGGTTGGCTCCCTGGTCGCGTAGGCCGAGGGGCAGCGGGTCGGCCAGACCTTCCGGGAACTGCAGAAAGGCGGCGGTCGCCGGCTCGAGACGCAGGAGGAGTTTGCTGCGCCCGCGGTCAGCCAGGCTACGGATGCGGGCAGGTAGGCTCGATGCGCTCGGTGACGCTGCCCCAGCGGCGGAGTTGCTCGACATCGCTGCGAAACTGCTGGGGGTCAAGATCGAGCGCATGGTCGCGTCCCGGAACAAACTCACCACGCTGCTCCACCTGGAGCAGATCGGCGACCTCATCGCGCAGGTCATCGTGGTAGACCTCCATCTCGTGTGCGATGCGGCGGCGATGCAACGCATGGAGGATCGCAAGATAGGCTCCGCGGCGGGGCTCACTGATGAAACGAAACTGCTCGCCCGATCCGGTCACCGAACGCAGGCGTTCGAGCTCTTGGCGCGCACCCTCCTCGGGCGGCGCATCCGCCGGCCGGGGCCGTCGCGAAGGCGACCGTGGGTTCTTCGCCGGCGCGGCCGGGTCGTGGGCAAGATCCATGACGGCTCCTGGAAGTCCTCAATGGCATGGGAAGCGTCAGCGTATCACGCCGGGGCGCCGGTCGTCGAGTGATAGCCGAATCAGGTACAACGAAGCCCGGTGGAGACGCCACGGGAGGACACGAATGAAGGATGCCACGCTACAGCACTACAGGGAGCGGATGCTCACGGTGCTGATCCACATCCAGAAACACCTGGACGAGGATCTGCCGCTCGAGGAGCTGGCCCGGGTGGCCTGCTTCTCGCCGTATCACTTCCACCGGGTCTTCCGCGGCATGGTGGGCGAATCGGTCAGGGAGCACATCCGCCGGCTGCGCTTGGAACGTGCGGCCGTGCAGCTGAAGCTCACCGACCGACCGGTCACCGACATCGCCCTGGAAGCGGGCTACGAGGCACATGAATCCTTCACGCGAGCCTTCCGGGCCGTGTTGGGCGTGTCGCCGTCGGGGTTTCGGGGCGCTATGAGCGCGCCGACGCTGGGCGCGGCGCCTTCGGGCGTTCACTACAAAGAAGCCGGCGTGTGCCGTGATTTCGACCCCATGGACTCAGGAGGCAAAACGATGGAGGTGCGGATCAAGACCTTTGACCCGATGCGCGTTGCATTCGTGCGGCATGTCGGACCCTACGATCAGTGCGGCGCCGCGTGGGAGACGCTCTGCTCGTTTCTGGGCCGGCGCGGCCACCTGGGCCCAGACGCCCGATTCTACGGCCTCTGTCATGACGACCCCGACGTCACCCCGCCCGAGAAGATCCGCTACGACGCGTGTGTGGCCGTGAGCAATAGCTTCGAGCCCCAGGGAGAGATCGGGGTGCAGACGATTCCCGGCGGGGACTATGCGGTGGCCACCCACTATGGCCCCTACGCGAAACTGAACGAGAGCTATGCGAAGCTGCTGGGCGAGTGGCTGCCGCGCAGCGGTCGCTCCCTGCGCTCGGCCCCCTCGTTCGAACTCTACCTGAACGATCCGAACACGACCGCCCCCGAGGACCTGGTGACCCACATCCACTCGCCGCTCGAGCCGGCTGAAGGGAACTGAGGGACATCGACTCTCATTTCAGATACCCGCGACATGGCGAAGATCCTTGACTCATACCGAGGGCGACATCGAGATCCTTGACGACCAGCCGGTGTTCAACGACACCCGGAGAACGGGGCCGCCTTCCCGAAGGGAGACGGCCCCATTTCCACAACCTCTGAAGATCAGCAGATCAGCAGTTCAGCAGTTCAGCAGTTCAGCAGATCAGCAGTTCAGCAGATCAGCAGTTCAGCAGATCAGCGATACAGGCCCTTGACGGCTCCCCAGCTCGAGCCTTCGGCGGGCACGGGGGCGTCGACGGTCACGCTGATGTTGTCGTAGTAGACCTGCGCCGTGCTTGCCGGGTCTGCGCCCGTCGTAGCGGTCAACTGTAGCGTCACACCGCCGGAGACGTCGGGACCGGTCACGGTCGTGAAGCTGAAGTGCGTCCAAACCTCCGGATCAGGATCGAGTGAAAGCGGCCCGCCGCCCAGAATCTCCGAGCTGGAAACCCCACCGCCTTCGATCTCGGAGAAGAACTCGGCGAACGCGACACCACCGGCGGTCAACAATCCCCGGGCGTCGAAAGAAATCGTGACCGGCTCGTTCGGCTCGACGACGCCGATTCCGATGTTGGCGTTCTTCATCAAAGCGGCGGAGGCGGGCACCGTGTTCGTGATGCAGCCAGCGTACTCGCTCTCGAAACCCGGCGTGATGATGGAGAACTGATCCGGCCCGGTCGGGAAGAGGGACCAGCCGTCGAAGGTCCCGGTCTCAAACCCACCGTTGACCGCCAGCTCAAAGGGATCGGCCTGGGCTGCACCGGCAACCAGAGCCAACGCACATGCACTTACGACAAGCGTCATTCTCAATGACATGGATGAATCTCCTCTGGGATGTTGCCCCGTTCTCCGACCAGCGCACAATCCTCTACCTGGTCGTAACAGAGCTACGTGTGCTCTCAGATCGGTACTCGCGTCGGTTCTCGACGATCCCCAACCCCTCGGGCGGAACCCCCTTCGGTATCTGGGCCGAGACTTCAGGCTCGAAGTCGACACGGGGGCCGGGTGGATCGCCCAACGGAGGGCATCATAGACTATGTTCGGTGTCCGAACAAAGATCTTTTTCTTGCCAGATGAACAATTCTTCTATCTATCATACTATCAATACATTGCGCTGCCCAGGCCACTCCCTCCTGAATCGCCGTTGCCAGTCGGGGCTGTTCGCACCGCCACAGACTCAGCGTGGGCCCCGGAAGACTATCGACATAATCTTCAATTATGAAAAGACTTACAACGCTGATCCCATGGCACCCGGTCCCGGCTACGATGATCTAATTTGTACGGATGGCGAACTAAGATTGCAATGCATGGATCGAGATGGAGTTCAGACGTGCTCCCGGGAACTCAGGGCGCGATTCGATGGCTGGATCGCATCGAAGATCACCAGGCCCGATTGGGCTCGCCAACCAATCGCTCTGTGCGCCGCAGATGTTCACCCGCGCGGCCCGCAACTTTGCCCGCAACTTTGCCTGCGACTTTGCCTGCGACTTTGCATAGAGGCGCTCCCTTTTCGCGCGGGAGTCGGGCATGGCCGCGCTTCGATGGCTCACCGATGGATAAGGCCACGAAATCACCCGCCATGGGAGAGATAGGCGACTGTGACGGAGTTACAGCCCTTTCGCGGACCACGGGGCTGGACATGGTGAATCAATGCCAGGCGTTCTGGCGCGTCGAGCACGGCTCGTCCCGCTCCCCGGCCTCGCAGGTGCAGCCCACGCAGCGTTTTCGCAGCGCCCGCTTGCGAATGATCAGGCCCACCGCCATGGCGGCCATGGCCGTGAGGAAGACGACGGCTGAGATGAGCAAGATGGTCAGCATCCGGTGATCTCCTATAAGGGAGAGCGACTCGCTCGTGGGCGAGCCGCTCGGGGGCAGCTCACTTGTGGGCGAGCCGCTCGGGGGCGGCTCACTCGTGGGCGAGCCGCTCGAAGGCGGGGGTCGCCACTTCCTCGAATCCCCCATCGCCGCGCACGATGAAGGCGGCGGCCAGGCTTTCCGCGAGCGCCAGCTCCAGGCCGCGCTCGGGGCCCAGGACCATCAGGGCCGTGGCCAGCGCGTCGGCGCGCATGCACAGCGAGTCAGCCACGGTGACCGAGGCAAGCCGATGCCGGATCGGCTCGCCGGTGCGCGGGTCGATGGTGTGCGAAAAGCGCCGCCCATCGGCCTCGAAGTAGTTACGGTAGTCACCACTGGTCGCCAGCGCCAGGTCCGTTAAATTCAGGGTGCGCTGTATTCCGCGACCGACCTCCTGGGGCCGCTCGACGCCCACGCGCCAGGGCCGGCCGGGGGTCTTGGTCCCGGCTGAGCGCAGTTCGCCGCCGATCTCAACAAGATAGGCCTCCAGGCCCAGAGCCGCCAGGGTGTCGGCCACCGCGTCCACGCCGTGGCCCTTGGCGATGGCGCCCAGGTCGATCGCAACGAGCGGATGGGCCTTACGCAGGGCCGGCGGGTCGTCGCGGACGGCCAGCAGGCGCCAACCGACCCGCTGGCGGACATCGGCGATGGCCTGGGCCGGCGGCGGCTCGTCCCGGTCGCCGGCATCCCCGAAACCCCAGAGCTGGACCAGGGGCCAGACGGTGACATCGAAGGCACCGCCCGACAGGCGGCTGGTGCGCTCGGCCTCGGCCAGCACCCGCGCGGTGGCCGGCGAGACGGGAAACCACTCGGTGCCGGCCTGGCGGTTGAATCCGCTAAGCTCGGAGTCGGTGCGAAAGCTGGACATGCGGGCGTCGACGCCCTCGAGCACGGCCTCCACGGCCGCGCGCAGGCGGGTGGTGTCGGGTGCGCCGTCGGCCGGCAGCTTCACCGTCCAGGTGGTGCCCATCGTGGCGCCGGCGAGGACCAGCAGGTCGGGCGGCGCCTCATCGCGGGGCGAGCAGGCCGGCAACAGGATCGCCAGGGCCACGGCCGACAGCCGGACGCTCCTAGCCGAAGTCGTCGAAGAGAATGTTCTCATCCTCCACCCCCATCGAATCGAGCAACCGCATGACTGCCTGCAGCATGAGCGGCGGTCCGCAGATGTAGTACTCGCAGTCCTCGGGGGCGGGATGTTTGCTGAGGTACTCGTCATGCAGTACCTGGTGGATGAAACCGGTCAGTCCGGTCCAGTTGTCCTCGGGTTGGGGCTCGGAGAGGGCCACGTGCCAGGTGAAGTTCTCGTGCTCGCGGGCCAGACGATCGAAGTCCTCCTCGTAGAACATCTCGCGCAGGCTGCGCGCGCCGTACCAGAAGGTCATCTTGCGCTTGGTGCCGATGCGCTCGAGCTGGTCGAGGATATGGGCACGCATCGGCGCCATGCCGGCGCCGCCGCCGATGAAGACCATCTCGGCATCGGTTTCCTTGGCGAAGAACTCGCCGTAGGGACCGGAGATGACGACCTCGTCGCCGGGCTTGAGGTTGTAGATGTAGCTGCTCATCAGACCGGGCGGGGCCTTCATGTCATCCGGCGGCGGAGTCGCGATCCGGACGTTGAGCATGATGATGCCCTTCTCGAGCGGATAGTTGGCCATGCTGTAGGCGCGCGTCACGGGCTCCTTGCAGACCGACTCGAGCTGGAAGAAGCCGAAACGCTCCCAATCGCCGCGATACTCCTTTTCCACCTCCAGGTCGCTGAAGCTGACGCGGTGGGGCGGCGCCTCGATCTGAATGTACCCACCGGCGCGGAAATTGACCTCCTCGCCCTCGGGCAGCTCGAGCACCAGCTCCTTGATGAAGGTCGCCACGCTGACATTGGAGCGCACCTTGCAGGTCCACTTCTTGACATCGAAGATCTCGGGCGCCACCTCGATCTTCATGTCCTGCTTGACGACCACCTGGCAGCTCAGACGCACGTCCTCGTGGGCCTCCTTCTTGGAGACCACGCCCAGCTCCGTCGGCAAAATCTGCCCGCCGCCCTCGTGCACCTTGACCTTGCAGGTGCCGCAGGTACCGCCGCCGCCGCAGGCCGAAGGCACGAGGATGCCGACCTCGGTGAGGGTGTTCAGTAACTTGCCCCCGGCGGGCACCGTGAGCGTCTTGTCAGGGTTCTGGTTGATCTCGATGCGTACGGGCCCCGAGGCCACCAGCCGCGCCCGCGCGACGAGGATCACGACGACCAGCAACAGCACGATGGCCGTGAACATCACGACCCCGAAGATGATCTGCAGCATGCTACCTTCCCGTCCTCGCGCGTCCGTCTAGAGCTGAATCCCGCTGAAGGCCATGAAGGCCAGGGCCATGAGTCCCACCGTGATGAAGGTGATGCCCAGGCCCCTGAGCCCAGCCGGCACGTCGCTGTATTTCATCTTCTCGCGAATCCCGGCCAGAGCCGCGATCGCCAGAGCCCAACCCACGCCACTGCCCAGTCCGTAGGCCACGCTCTGGCCGAAGGTGTAGTCGCGCTCCACCATGAACAGGGAGCCGCCCAGGATCGCGCAGTTGACCGTGATCAGCGGCAAGAAGATGCCCAGGGCGTTGTAGAGGGCTGGGAAGTACTTATCGAGGATCATCTCCATGATCTGGACCATGGCGGCGATCACGCCGATGTAGCTGATCAGGCCCAGGAAGCTCAGGTCCACTTCGGGATAGCCCGCCCAGGCCAGAGCGCCCTCGCGCAACACGTGGGTGTAGATGAGATTGTTCACCGGTACGGTGATCGCCTGCACCACCGTCACCGCCAGGCCGAGACCGACCGCCGTCTCCACCCGCTTGGAGATCGCCAGAAAGGTGCACATGCCCAGGAAGAAAGCCAGGGCCAGGTTCTCCACGAAGATGGAGCGGAACAGCAGGCTCAAGTATTCCTCAGTCATCAGTTCTCCTCCTCCACCTGCTCGGGCTTCCAGGTGCGCACCGCCCAGATGAAGAAGCCGATCAGGAAGAAGGCGCTGGGTGAGAGCAGCATCAGACCATTGGGCTGGTACCAGCCGCCGTCGGCGACCAGCGGAAGCACCTGGATACCCATCAGGGTGCCCGAGCCCAGGCCTTCGCGGAAGACGGCCACCCCGATCAGGATGACGCTGTAGCCCAGGGCATTGCCGATGCCGTCGAGCAGGCTCAGGCCGACGCCGTTCTTCATGGCGAAGGCCTCGGCGCGCCCCAGGATGATGCAGTTGGTGATGATCAGACCGACAAAGACCGAGAGCTGCTTGCTGGCCTCGAAGGCATAGGCCTTGAGCGTCTCATCCACGATGATGACCAGTGAGGCGATGATCGTCATCTGGGCGATCAGGCGGATGTTGGTGGGCAGCTGGCTGCGGATCAAGCTCACCGAAACATTCGACAGGGCCAAGACGAAGGTCACCGCCGCGCACATGATCAGCGTGATCTCGACCTTGGTGGTGACGGCCAGGGCCGAGCAGATGCCCAGGATCTGCAGGATGATCGGATTCTCGTCGAAGATCGGTTTGATCAGCGTGTCGCGCGCCTTACCCATGGCTCACCTCCTCACGCAGGCGGTCCAGGTAGGGACCGAATCCGTTCTCCCCCAGCCAGTAGCGGACCAGCTGGCTCACCCCCCGGGCGGTAATGGTGGCGCCGGAGATTCCGTCCACCTGGTGCTCGGCCCGCGGGCTGCTGGCGGGCACCTTGCCCTTGACGACCTCGATGACCACCTCGCCGTCGTCGAAGGCCTGCTTGCCCACCCACTGGGCCTTCCAGTCCGGGTTGTCCACCTCGCCGCCCAGCCCCGGCGTTTCCGCATGCTGGTAGAAGGCCAGGCTGGAGATGGTGTGCAGATCATCCTCCAGGGCCAGGAAGCCGTAGAGCGTGGACCAGAGACCCTTGCCGTAGACGGGGAGGATCACCCGCTTCAACTCCCCCTCTTCCCGGAACAGGTAGACCCGCCCCAGGCGGGCGCGGCGCTTGATGCCGGCCAGGTCATCGGCCGTGGGGATCGTCACGTTGAGCTCCGAGTCACGCGCCGCCGCCTGGGGATCGAACTCCGCCGGGTCGCGACCGGTGACGTACTCGCCGGTGGACAGGTCCACCAGGCGCGTCTCGATGCGCTCGAAGGCCGCCGCCACATCGACCTCCTCGGTGAGGAGGCCCGCCGCGGCCAGGATGTTGCGCTTGCGCTCCATCTCCTTGTTGCGCTCCTGGAGCGGCCTCAAGCTCACGGCCGTCCAGGAAACGAGCACCGAGCATACCAGGCAAACCGCCACGGCGATGAAGAGCGTCCAGGAAATGGTGTTCTTGTTACGCGGCATGGCGCAGCACCCTCCGCTTCTTGTTCGCCTTGACGACGTAGTAGTCGATCAGCGGCGCGAAAACGTTGCCGAAGAGGATGGCCAGCATCACGCCCTCGGGGAAGGCCGGGTTGATGACGCGGATCATGATCGTCACCACGCCCACCAGGATCCCGTAGATCCACTTGCCGCGTTGTGTGGCCGCCGCGGTGACCGGATCGGTGGCCATGAAGACCAGACCGAAGGCGAAGCCGCCCAGCACGAGGTGCCAGTGCAACGGCATGGCGAACATCGGATTGGTCTGGCTGCCGATACCGTAGAGCAGCGCCCAGAAGCCGGCCGCGCCCAGCAGCATGCCGGCCATGATGCGCCAGGACCCGATCCCGCTGAAGACCAGTATCGCGGCTCCGATCAGGCACGCCAGGGCCGAGGTCTCGCCTATGCTGCCCTGGATCTGCCCCAGGAAGGCCTGGCTCCAGGAGACCTGCTGGGTGAGCTGCTGCATGCCACCCTCGGCAGCCAGGGCCAGAGGCGTGGCGCCGGTGAAGCCGTCGACGGCCGTCCAGACGGCATCGCCGGAGATCTCGGCCGGGTAGGCGAAGAAGAGGAAGGCGCGTGCCGTCAGGGCCGGATTGAGCCAGTTGCGGCCCGTGCCGCCGAAGATCTCCTTGCCCACCACGACGGCGAAGCTCATCGCCACGGCCACCTGCCAGAGCGGGATGGTGGGCGGCATGATCAGCGGCACCAGGAAGCCGGTTACGAAGAGCCCCTCTTGGACCTCATGCTTGCGGACGATGGAGAAGAGCACCTCCCAGATCCCACCCACCGCGTTGGCGACCAGGTAGATCGGGATGAAGTAGAGGGCGCCATGGACCAGACAGAAGAAGATATTGCCGGGATCGTAGCCCACCCCGATCAGATCCATCAGCCAGCCCCGCCAGCCGCTCGCCGAGGAGATCCCCATGTTGAGCATGGCCAGGTTGGCCTGGTAGCCGGTGTTGTACATGGCCATGAGCACGCACGGCATCAGGGCCATCACCACGACGCTCATCATCCGCTTGTAATCGAGGCCGTCACGGACATGTACCGGCCCCCCGGTCGTGGCGCCCGGCGAGTACAGGAAGCTGTCGATGGCCTCGAAGAGGGGGAAGGCCTTCCCCCAGGGCTTGTCCTTCAGGAGCTGGCCGTGGGGCCGCCCGAAGCGTATCTGCTTCATCAGCCTTCCTTCTCTATGAGTTCCAGGGCGCGGCGCAGGATGGGCCCGTACTCGTACTTGCCCGGGCAGACGAGGCTGCACAGGGCCAGATCCTCTTCGTCCAGCTCGAGGGCACCCAGGGCCACGGCCTCGTCGGTGTCCTCGGTAACGATGGCGCGCAGCAGATGGGTCGGCTCGAGATCCAGGGGCATCACCTTCTCGTAGCTGCCGATCGGCATCATTGAACGCGGGCCGCCGCCCAAAGATGTGGTCAGCGGCAACCTCCGGCCCGGGCGCAGGGCCGATGCGAAGGCCCGTGTCACGGAGAAGACCTCCAGGCCCGGCCGGGTCCAACCCATCAAGTCGCGTTCGGTACCCTCGCGCAGGAGCGTCACCTGCTGGTGGTAGCGCCCCAGGTAGGCCTCGGCACCCTCGGCCGTGCGGCCGGCCAGCGCCGAGCCGCTGATGACGCGCACCCCCTCTCCGGCCGGCTCGCCGTGCAAGAGATCACCGATGGCCGCGCCGCGGCGCGTGCGCATCAGGCGCGGCCGGGCGGCGGAGGGCCCGGTCAGAGCGACGATGCACTCGACGGGCAAGCGGCCGGTGGCGAACAGGCGCGCGACCGAGAGCACGTCCTGCCAGCCGATGTGCCAGACGGTACGGTCCCGGCCGGCCGGATGGAGGAAGTGGATGTGCGTGCCGGGCAGGCCGGCCGGGTGCGGACCCGCGAAGGCCACCGCTTCGGTGCGGTCCAGTTCGGCCCCGGGCAGGGGCTCGCCGGGAGCCTGGCAGAGGTAGACGGGTCCGTCGGTGAGCTTCCCCAGAAGACTCAGCCCCGCGCGAAACTCCTCGGCCGCCTCGCGGATCAGCGGCGACGGATCCATGGCCAAGGGCTGGGTGTCCATGGCCGTGACGAAGAGCGCCGCGGGCGTCGCATCCGGCGCCGGGGCCTTGCTCCAGGGCCGCGTGCGCAGGCCCGTCCAAAGGCCGGATGCCTGCAACGTCTCGCGCACCTGCTCGCGACCGAGGCCGGCCAGTTCGCCGCGCGCCACGACCGGAAAGGATTCGGCCTCGTCGCCATCGAGCGCGATGGTCACAGACAAGAGCACGCGCTTGGCGCCACGGTTCACGCCCGTCACCGTGCCGGCGCCGGGTGCGGTGTAGCGCACACCGGCGTTACGCTTATCGGTGAAGAGCAGCTGGCCGAGCTTGACGCGATCGCCCTCCTTGACGGCCATGGCCGGACGCAGGCCGACGGCGTCGCGGCCCAGCACGGCAACCGAGCGCACCGGCGGCGCCTCCTCGACTGCCTGCCCCGGCGCGCCCATGATGGGCAGGTCCAGGCCCCTGCGGATCTTGATGGATCTCACTCGGACTCCTCCCCATAGGATGAACCCCCCAGCGGGGCCCGCCCTTGAACAAGGCGTAAGTGTACGCCGGGTGGAGGATGCGATCAACCGGGAGTTGTGCGATCCGTGGTGGGAAGCGCGAGCCGCGCGAGCCACGCGTGCCGCACGAGCCGCACGAGCCGCACGAGCCACGCCAGCCACTCCAACCACTCCAGCCACGGCGCCGCGGACAGCGAGGGGTGCCGGGCGCTGACGGATGAACTCACATCACGACACCGCACCGTGATTCGACCCGCACGCGATCGCCGCCCAGCCCTGGCAACCGGCTACGGCAGGTCCAGCGCGGCAATCATGGCACGGGTATCCTCCAAGATCTCCACCACGGTGTCGGCGGGCGGCGTCCCGCCGACACCCTCATAGGCCCGGGCCAGGGCCTCCGTCCGGGAGACCTTGGCGGCGTCCTCCAGGCTCAGCCGGCCGCGCGGTACGAGAACCTCGTAGAGCAGTCGCACCGGAGGCAAACGGTCGCCGGCGGCCACGGTGCCCGGGGCCTCGGAGTCGGCGACCGCCGTGCCGCCGACCTCGGTGTCGGCGACTGCTTCGCCGGCAGCCATCGCGCGTAGGGCGGCTCCCATCCCGGCCATGGCCTGACCCAGCGCCTCGGCCCCCATGCCGCCTTTGGCCAGCATCTCCGCGGCTGCCAGCTTACGCTTCGCCAGCGACACGTGATGGGCGCGCTCGGCCTCTGTGGCCGAGCCTTGCCCGGCCCCGCGGTCTAAGACCACCTCGGCCCCCGCGAAGATCGAGTCGGCGCCGAGCGATTCCAGTGCCTGTTCGGTGCCGGCCGCCAGGGCAGTCATGCCGGCCTCCTCGGCCGCCGCCGAGGTGGCCGCATCCACCCGGTCGACCAAGGCAACCAGCCGGCCCGAGGCAAGCCGCAGCACGCGAGCCAGTCGAGGCCCAAGCACGCCAGCCAGGCGCTCCGCTGGAGAAGCCGATTCGCCGAGGCCACGTCCACCTCCCTCGCCATCTTCACCGCCACCTCGTCCGGCCTCTTCCCGGCACTCGATCAACACCGGCTCGGCGCCTTCCTCCGCCTCGCTTTCGAGCTCGACCAGCGCCTCCCGCACCGCCGCCAGACAGCTCGAGGGGGCATCGACCTCGGCCACCTCGGTCCTCGCGTCGAGCGCGGCGCCGAAGAGCTCTCGTTTCGACCGCAGGGTGGTCTCGAGCCCGGCCTCGAACGAGTCCTCCGCCACCAGACGGATCACGTGCACCCGATCGCGCTGGCCGTGGCGATGGATGCGCCCGATGCGCTGATCCAGCACCGCCGGGTTCCAGGGAAGCTCGAGGTTGACCATCGTGCTGGCGAACTGGAGGTTCAGTCCCAGCCCTCCGGCATCGGTGGAGAAGAAGACGCGGCAGTCGTGATCGTCCCGGAAGTGTTCAATCAAGGCGCCGCGCTTGTGCGCGGGCACCCCGCCGTGCAGGCGAACGAAGCCCAGCCCCAACCTCTCGGCGCGCTGAGCCGCCAGGCGGCAGAAGGTCTCCCACTCGCTGAAGACGAGCACCTTGCGCTCGCGGTCGACGCACAGGTCGCGCAGCACCTGTTCGAACTCGTCGAGCTTCGGCGATCCGACCGTCTCCTTGTCCACGAGCCCAGCGGCGTTGCACGCCATGCGCGCGTTCTGCATGGACATGAAGAGGCGCTTCTCCTCCTTGGGCGTGAGCGGCCGCCTCTCGGCGATCTTGGCCAGGCGGGCGGCGACGGCGATGTTCTCATCCATCAGCTCCCGCTGACGTTCGGTGAGATCGACGGCCAGGCGCGTGTCGAGCCGCTCGGGCAGCTGCAGCGCCACCTCCTCCTTGGTGCGCCTCAGGACGTGAGGGGCGAGCCGGCGGCGCAGCTCGTCCAGATTGCGATAGCCGGCGATGCGATTGCGGCCTTCCTCGCGCACGACGAAGCGTTCGTTGTAGGCCCACAAGGGTCCCAGGACGCGGGCGTCGACGACCTGCATGACGCTGTAGAGATCATCGAGCCGGTTCTGGAGCGGCGTACCCGTCAGGACGAAGGCGAAGGGCGTGCGGATGGATTTGATCGCCTCGGCGGTCTTGGTGCGCCAGTTGCGGATACGCTGGGCTTCGTCGAGCACCAGCAGGTCGGGGGCCAGCTCCGCGACGGCCCGGCGATCGCGCAGCATGAGCTCGTAGTTGACGATCGTGAAGGGCGCGCCCTGCCGGTACTGCTCGAGGCGGGCCACCACACCGCCCCCCACGGTGACCGACTCGCTGCCCGTGAAGCGGGTGATCTCGGCGGCCCACTGGTGCTTCAGTGAGGCGGGGCAAACGATCAGGGCGCGGCGCACCTCGCCGCGCTTGCGAAGCAGGTGGGTGGCCGCGATCGCCTGGATGGTTTTGCCGAGGCCCATGTCGTCGCCGAGCAGCGCCCGGCCACGGGCGGCCAAGAAGGCGGTCCCTTCGACCTGGTAGGGATAGAGCCGGGCCTTCAGGCCGGGCACGCGCGCGCCGGATTCGAGGACCTGGCGGCGCACCTCGGTGGCGCGTTTCTCGGCCGCGCGTTCGGCTGCCACCTGCTCGGCAAGCTCGGCCACGTCGGCATAGACGACCAGCTTGCGGAGCCGCGATGCGCCGGTGAGGAAGGCCGGCATGTCGGTCACCGGATCGCCAAGAAAGAACCCTTCGGCATCGAAGAAGCGTTCGGCCAGGCTCGCCAGGCCGGGCGTCACCCGTTCGGGAAGCAGCATGCGAATGCGGGGAACGTCGGTGCGATCGACCAGCACCCGGCCCACCTTGGCCGGCGCTGCGGCCGCCCGCTCGAAGCCGCGCTTGCCCCCGCGCTTGCGCAGCGCCGCGAGCACCGCCTCGATATGCTTGCAGGTGCCGAGCGCCGCCATCGCGTAGTCACGGCACGAGCAGCGGTTGACCCGCTCGGTCAGAGAGCGGACCTCCACGCGGTAGGTCTTCTCCGAGGGCGATCGAACATCGAAGAGGCCGAAGTAGCCGTCGCCCTCGTGGCGCATGACGCGGAAGCCGGACTTGACACCCCGGCGGCGGCGCACCTCGATCTCCTCTTCTTCGATCGTGCGCGGGCGGTGGGCCGAGGCCCCGCCTCGCTTGCCCCCCGCGGCGGATGCGTTCGCGTCCCCGGATCGGCCGTCTGTTCGGCCGCCTGTGCGGCCGGCAGCCCGATCGGGCGCGCGCCCCCCGGGGGCATCGCCGGTGGCCAACCCGAACTGGATCGCCAGCGCTGCGATCGCGTGCTTGCAAAATGGCTCCCAGTCGAACGGGCAGGTGCATGAGGAGAGGATCTCCTCGCCATCGTGCTCGAGGGTAACGAGGTAGGGCTCCCCGCGGGTGCCCTCCACGCGGGCTTCGAGCCGCCGGCCGGAGGTCGTGATGTCGGTCACCCGCTCTGCGCGCGCGTAGCTCAGGCCCCGGCGCACGATGCGAGAGCTGGCCAGCTCGAAGAGATCCTCGGGCTCGAGGAGCAGCTCGCTGTCCCAGATACTGCCCGGGCTGGTGACGGGGCTGGAGGTGGATGCGCTTCTGCGTGGTCCGGTGCTCATGACGTCTTCATTCCCTCTTGCGGTTCCCAAAGGCCTGGACAAGTGCTACTTCGATCGGAAAGGCGTCATCTGAATCAAGGCCGGCAGCGGCCAGCGCCCCCATCCAGTCGAAGCAGGAGCTGCGGCGGCTCTTCCAAGCCGCGGACGTGCTTCGGGCGGACGCTCATGGGATCGAAGCGCGCCCGTTACTCGCGCGCGGTCGAGCCCGTGCCCGCTCCGCCGGCCCCGTTCCGACTCTCGCCGCGCTGCTCACCTTCACCGCGGCGCTCACCTTCACCGCGGTGCTCGCCCGCGCCGCCGGCCCGCGGTTCGCCCCCGACCGGCGCCGGCTCCTCCACGGGCAGCCCCATGGCCCGAGCCCGGGCGGCCCATCGCCGTCGGGCGTAGGCCTGCATGTCGTCGGTCTCATCCATCTCGTCGACGATCTCGAGACCCAGAAGCGTCTCGACGACGTCTTCCATGGTCACCAGCCCCTCGGTGCCGCCGTACTCGTCGACCACCAGCGAGATGTGGGACTGCCGCGTCTCGAGCATGAACTCCAGCAGCTCGCGCAATGGCATCGACTCTGCCACGGTGGGGATATCCCGCTTGAGTTCGGTGAGCGGCTGATCCTCCCGGTCCAAGGCCTGCTGGAGCAGGAGTTCCTCCTTGAGAACGAAACCGGTGACGTGATCGATGCTGCCGCGATAGACCGGCAACCGCGAGAAGGGCCGGACCCCGGAGGTCTCCAAGGCCTCACCGACGGTCATGTCCTCGGGCAGGGCCATGACCACCGGGCGCGGGGTCATGATGTCTCCGGCCTTCAGGTCCTCGAAGAGCAGGAGGTTTCGGATGATCCTCGACTCCTCCGGCCGCAGGGCCCCCGACCGCTCGCCCATGAGGGTCATGGCGGTCAGTTCATCGCGACTGAGGATGTGGGGTTGTTTCCCGCGCGCGATCACGCGCGTGATCGACTCGGTGATCAAGATCAATGGGTAGAGCAGCCAGATCAGGATCTGGACGTACCAGGCGGTGAAGCCGATCAGTCTCTGCCAGTAGACCGCGCCGATGGTCTTGGGCACGATCTCCGACGCGAAGAGGATCAAGAGCGTCATCGCGGCCGAGAAGAGGCCGAAGAAGGCATTGCCGAAAACCAACACGGCCTGGGCGCCCGCCCCGATGGCCCCCACGGTGTGCGCGATGGTGTTGAGGGTCAGAATGGCGGCCAGGGAGCGATCGACGTTCTCCACCTTGAGTCGCCTCAAGAGCCGGGCGAGCCCCGGCCGGCGTCTGGCCAGGCCTTCGATGTAGGACGGCGTCAGGGTCAGCAGCACCGCTTCGGCGATGGAACAGAGGAAGGAGAAGATCAGAGCCAGCAGGACATAGAGCACCAGGGCCACGACCGCCTCGCTGCCGGCCGCTTGCGCTACGAGATCGCCCGCGGGGGACGGTGTCGTCAATTGGACTGGACCCAGGGTCACTGTTGCGCCACCTCGTCGGCGTCCCTTTCGACGGTGGCGGCGGCGTGGTCGCCTAGATCAGATGTTTCCAAGTACGTTACCCTCGTCTTCCCGAATCCTGTAGCCATCCGGGCGGCTGGGCCGCCTCCATGGCATTATGGCCGATTCTCGCCCCGCGATCCAGCCCCGACCGCACCTCCCGAGACGATCGTACTCGAGGCCGATGTGCGCACGGATCGGGACGGGCGGGACGAGAGCGGCGCCCCGGTAACCTCCGGTGCCTACTTCTAGTACTGTCGGCTTCCCAGTTGAGAAGCAAACGCGCGAGGGGCGGCGGGGCTTCTGGCCTCCCCCCGCGCTTGCTACAGGTTTCGCCGGGAGAAACCAGGTGCTGCAGGCAGGTAGGTCAGTCCAGCGGATCGAACTGCTCCTTCTCCACGTAGCAGACCGGACACCGCCACTCCTCGGGCAACTCCTCGAACGGGGTGCCCGGCGGGATTCCGTTGGCTGGATCCCCGGCCTTTGGATCGTAGATGTAGCCGCAGTTGACGCAGATGTAGCGCATGGCGCCCCTCCTTCAGACAGGCTGGTCGTTGCGGCCACCGATGCGGTCCCGGGCATCGCCGGCGAACAACACTAGACGGCGAAGTACTTCGCCTGCGGGTGATGGGCCACGATGGCCGAGGTGGTCTGCTCGGGGACCATCTCCATGGTCTCGGTCAGGGTGACGCCGATCTCTTCGGGCGCCAGCATCGCGAAGAGCGGCTTGTGAGCTTCCAGGTCCGGGCAGGCCGGGTAGCCGAACCCGTAGCGGGACCCCTGGTACTCCTGCACCGCATAGCCGGCCACCGAGTCGGGGCGCTGTGCGGCAATCCCCAGCTCCTCGCGCATGACCTCGTGCCAGTACTCGGCCAGCGCGTCGGTGACCTCCACGCCGAAGCCGTGGAGCATGAGGTAGTCGTGGTAGGCATCGCGTTCGAAGAGTTCGCGCGCGGCCCGGCCGATCGCCTCGCCGATCGTGACCACGAAGAAGGCGGCTACATCGCCTCCCTCCTCGCGGGTGCGGAAGAAGTCGGCGATGCAGAGCAGCGGGGGCTCGGTGCGCCGCGGGAAGGGGAAGTCGTAGGTCCGGCCCTCATGTTCAACGCACACCCGTTCACCCTCGCTGTGGCAGCGGAAGTAACCGTAGGCCACCTGCGGGCGCACCAAGGCTTCTTCGGTCGCCCGAAGCTTCAGCGATTCGTAGAGCGGCAGGACCTTCTCCTTCGTGAGCTGCTCGTATTCCTCGGCCGTCATCTTCCCGCGTCGATACCCCCAGCGGCCGCGGAAGAGCGCCTGCTCGTTGATGTAGGGGAAGAGGCGCGCGGGATCGATGTCGCGCACGTAGCGCACGCCCCAGAACGGCGGCTCGGGCACGGGTACGTTGCGCGCGATGGTCTCATCCCGCACGGCCGTCTGGGCCCGCACGCGGCCGGCGTTTTCCTCGTAGGTGGTGGCTTCGAGCTTGCCTTCCTCGAAGTCGCGCACAGCCTTGAGCCCCGCGAAGGCATCGGTGCAGTAGACCACCGGCTGGTCGTAGGCCGGCACGCACTGCTCGGCCACAAACTTGCGCGTCAGCGCCGCACCGCCCAGGAGAATCGGTACGCCCAGCCGCTCGGCCTTGTACTGCGGCATGCTCTCCTGCATGAGGATCGCCGACTTGACCAGCAACCCGCTCAGGCCCACCAGGTCGACCTCGTACTCGCGCGCCTTCGCCAGGATCGTCTCGGCCGGCACCTTGATGCCGATGTTGTAGACCGTGTAGCCGTTGTTCGAGAGGATGATGTCGACCAAGTTCTTGCCGATGTCGTGCACGTCCCCCTGCACGGTGGCCAAGAGGATCGCGACGCTCTTCTCTTCCTTGGAGCGATCCATCAACGGCTCAAGGTAGGCCACCGATCGCTTCATCACCTCGGCCGACTGGAGCACGAACGGCAGCAGGATCTCACCCTTGCCGAAGAGGACGCCCACGTGGCGCATCGCCGGCACCAGGATGGTGTTGATGATCGCGGTCGGCAGGTAGCGGCGCAGCAGGATCGAGAGCAGGTCTTCGAGGCCCTCTTTGTCCCCGCGCACGACCTTCTCGGCCAGCGCGGTCTCGGCCGGGCCGACATCTTCATGGGCGTCCCGCCTCCCGGCGCCCGGTTGCGCCGCCTCGGTGCGTGCCGAGAACTGCTCGATGTAGCGCATGAGCGGATCGTCGCCCTCGCCGCGGCGGCGGTCGTAGAGCAGGTCTACGCTGACCTCACGGTCGGCCTGATCGATGGTGGCCAGCGGCAGGATCTTGCCGGCGTCGACGATTGCCGCGTCCAGCCCCACCTCGACCGCCTGGTGCAGGAAGACCGAGTTCAGGATCTTGCGCGAGGCCGCCGGCAGGCCGAAGGAGATGTTGCTCACCCCCAGGACGGTGAAGACCCCGGGCAGCTCACGCTTGATCTCGCGGATCGCCTCGATCGACTGGACCGCCGCGTCGCGCAGGGTCTCATCCCCCGACCCCACGGTGAAGGTCAAGGGGTCGAAGAGAAGATCGCTGGGGCGCAGCCCGTGGCGGTCCACGGCCCGCTGGTAGATCGCGCGTGCGGTGGCGACCTTGTCGGCGGTGGTCATGGCCATGCCGTCTTGACCAATCGTCAGGGCGATGACCGCCGCGCCGTAGCGCTTGATGAGGGGGCAGACGCGATCGAGGGTCTCGCCGCCGTCTTCTAAGTTGATCGAGTTGATCACGCAGCGGCCCGGGTAGAGCCGCAGGGCGGCCTCGATGCAGGCCGGGGTGGTGCTGTCGATCACGAGCGGCAGGCGCACCGCACCGGCGAAGAGGCGCACCAGGGTCGTGAGGTCTTTCAGTTCGTCGCGCCCGGCGTAGGCGGTGCACAGGTCCAAGAGGTGTGCGCCGCTCTCCTGCTGCTCGAGGGCCACCTGGAGACATCCCTCGTAGTCGTCGGCCAGCAGCAGCTTGCGGAAGCGCTTCGAGCCGTTGGCGTTGCATCTCTCGCCGATCAGAAGCGGCGGCGGCTTCTGGAGGATCTCGACCGACTGGTACAGGCTGGCGACCGATGGTTTCACGAGACCGTCCTTCGCGCCGGGTGAACGCCGCGCAGCGCCTCGGCCAGCGCGCGGATGTGCGCGGGCGTCGATCCGCAGCAGCCGCCGGTGATGCTAACGCCGTAGCGCTCGACGAAGGTGCGCATCTGGGCGGCGAAATCTTCGGGGCTCAGCCGGTAGACGGTGCGGCCGTCCTCGACTTCGGGCAGGCCCTGGTTGGGGACGCAAGAGATCCGATGCGGCCACTCCTTCGAGAGATAGCGGATGTGGGACTCCATATCGGCCGGACCGCTCGCGCAGTTGAGGCCCAGCGATAGAATCGGGAAGGGCTCGAGCGTGGCGCATACCGCCCCGATATCCGATCCGACCAGCATCGTGCCGGTGGTCTCGATCGTGACCGAAACCAAGAGCGGCACGTCCCGGCCCGACTGGGCGATCACATCGAGCGCGGTCACCACCGCCGTCTTGACCTGCAGTAGGTCCTGGCAAGTCTCGATGATGAGGCAGTCGGCGCCGGCCCCGACCAGCGCCTCGGCCTGCTCGCGGTAGGCCGCGGCCAGCTCCTCGGCACTCACGTGCCCCAGCGAGACGAGCTTGGTCGTGGGCCCCATCGAGCCGCCGACCCAGCCGGTGGCCCCGGCCTCCTCCCAGGCCGCCCGCGCGTTTGCGACCGCGGCGGCATTGATCTCGCGCGTCTGGGCCTCGAGCCCGTACTCGGCCAGCACGATGCCGGTGGCGCCGAAGGTATTGGTTTCCAGGAGCTGGGCGCCGGCATCGACGAAGCTGCCGTGCAGGCGGCGGATGACATCCGGGGCAGTGAGGTTCAAGAGCTCGTTGCAGCCCTCGCGGCCCTCCCACGCCGATCCCGGGATCTCCATCTCCTGCAGGTTCGTACCGCACGCCCCATCGACGATGATGATTTCCTGGGCACGCAGGCCTTCGGCTCCCGGGAGGTGATCTCGCGCGTCCTGCGAGCCTTGCTGTCCGGATGGTCGCGTCATGATTCCTCAAGGGTTTCAAGAAGACCCGGGCCGAGCGCGCGCCCTCAGTTTTTGCCCCGGGGCAAAAACCTCGTGCCCGCGCAAACCGCACGTTCGGCCAGGGATGATGATCGGGGAATGCGGCGCGGGGGTCAAGCCGGGCCGGCTGCCGGGCGACTGGGGGGCGGCGACCGCTTCACAGCTCCCCACGTAGAGCTGTGCGTGGGCGTCGAGACGCTGTAGTAGAAGCCGTACCCCATGGAGTTGGTGGGGCCCCAGTGGTTGTAGACCAGAGTCCCGGAACACTCGTCGAGACCGCCGCCTTCGATCAGGCCCGGTTCGGACGTATAGCCTACCTCGATGGGATCCGCGGCAGCCGAAGCGGCGAGCAGGACCAGGAGAGCAAATATGGTGAGTCGGATATTCAGGGCAAGACCTCTTTCCAAGACCTTCGCAAGACCTTCGCAAGAGCGAGTTCGATACCGAGAGCATACCACGGAGTGCGCAGAACGACCACGGAGTGACGACCACGGAGTGAGAATCACCGGCACGGGCGGGAACCTCTTGACAAGACGACGATTGGCGTCATCCTAGCGCCGTGTGCTGATAGAAACTGTGAGCGAGCGGGAGCAGAAGTGATGCCAACCGGTGGATTGCGAATCGTGCTTGTCTTTGTCTTGGGCACGTTTGCATGTTCTGGATGCGACAGTGAACATGCGCGGCCGGTTGTCCCGATGCCCGAACCCGATATGGCTGTCGTGGCGACCCCCGATACGCTCTTCCCCGCGATTGGCTCCGATCGGCTCCCGCGAATTACCACCCGGGTAACCCTAGACGGAGTCGTCCAGTACTACGCCCCTCATCACTTCCGTTCGCTCGACTCAACCATTGTCTCAGTTGATGCAAGGGGCCGGCTGACTGCCCATGACTTCGGAAAGGTGAAGGTGATCGTCAGCGCTGACAGCGAAGACGATGCGCTCTCGTGCGCAGACACCGTGCTCGCCATCGTCAGCTGGAAGCGGCTGACCGGTGACTGCGGAGTCTCTTCTATCGCGTCGCTTCCGGTCGAACATCAGTGGGTGTATGCAGCGGTGAACGGCGGCGAGTATGGCCCGCTGACAGTCTTGTTTTCCGCCGATGGAATGACGTGGCATTCGCGACGCGTGGGTCTACCCGGGCTAGCGAAGGTAACGGGCCTGGCTCCCTCTTCGAACTACCGGTCCATCTACGCAAGCCTTGTGGTGCGGGAGCTTTGACGCAGGGCTCCGCAAGTCGACCGACGCCGGGCTGACGTGGCACTATGTCCTAAATGTAGACAACAACTTCTATCATGACCACTTTCTAGCGATTGATCCACGTCATCACACCTCGGTCTACGCCGACCATTTCAGATCCGACGATGCGGGTGCGACCTGGATAGACATCACTCACCCAGTCGCATGCATATCGCCTGATGGCTACAGGTCCGTCACCCTGTACGCATGGGGCAATCCGGCCATGATTTCGACAGATCGCGGTGATACTTGGAGTGAATGGCCGATGGGCACTCTTCTTGGGGATGTCGAAGCCGTTGAGACGGACGGCCGCGGAGGCATCTTTGTTGCTCGTCACGACGCCCTTTACACCTATTCCTCATCTGGGTCCCGACTGCGAGCAACGTATCCATTTCAAACGCAGGGCCATGTCTATTACGTACGGGCTCTTCACTATGTGAGGTACTCTGGACAGCTCTTCGTTGGTACGGGACTGGTGCAGTCCGCCGGCGGTGCAGGGCTATGGCTCTACATGCCCTGGCATTGAACGCAACACGCGATGCAGTTCGAGCGCCACGGTGGCGGCAACTAGAAGGTCGGGATCGTGCGCGCGAAGCGAAAGCCCACGGCATAGTTCGTGTAGTCGGGGGTGTGGATGCTGGCGCGAGAAGCGCACCGCAGGTCGAGCTGCTGATGGTTCCAGGAACCCCCGTGAAGCACTCGAGCGGTGCCCGTGACCGGCCCGATGGGATCGAGGACCGGATCGGTGCCGAGATCACACACCTTCCAATCGTTGCACCACTCCTGGCAGTTCCCCGATACGTCCGCGCACCCCAGGGCCGAGAATCCATCGGGCAGAAATCCCACCGGCGTGGTCCAGCCCACGCAGTAGTTCAGGAAACCCCAGTAGTTGGCACGCTCGCAGGCAGGATCCTCCCCACCCCAGGCATAGATGCGATCGTCCGGATAGCGTGCGGCGTACTCCCACTCGGCGTCGGTCGGCAAACGGTATCCCGGCGCCGCGTAGGGATCGTTCCCGTTGCACGCCCAATCCCCGGTGTGCTCATAGGCTCGCGGCCATCCTCGATACAGGCTCAGCCAATCGCAATACCGCGCGGCGCCAAACCAGGTCACCATCTTCATGGGGTGTGAGGCAGCGTCATAGCCTTCGGGATAGGCATTCGATGCGTATTCGGAGGGCGCCTCACGAACCAGGAACAGCCCGTTGCCATCGAATGCGATCTCGCAATCGGGGCTGTCGAGAGCGACGAGCTCCACGGCGCTCCCGTCGAGGTTGTCGAGCACGGCCGTATCGTTGACCGCGACGAAGCCGTGATCAAAGGCCCATTGCAAGGCAGTGACGTACTCCGCGTTGGTGACCTCATGCTGGGCGATCTCGAAGCTGCGGGTGAGGGTAACCTCTCGTTCATCCTGACCACACCAGGCGACACCATCTCCCTGGATGAACGTCCCCGCCGGCACCGGGACGGTTGGCGGGATGCCGGGATCGGCCGGGACGAAGGTCAGGCTGTCGACGGTCGCCAGATCGTACTCGTGGATTTGATCGCCCCGATGCACGCGCAGTGTCCACCCGGCTCCGCTCTGGGCGGCGCAAAGGACACAGGCCAACATGGCGACCAGCAGTATGGCTCCCACACTTCGAAACATGAGTAAAGGATACCACAAGATGACTGCGTCTGGTCTCGGTCCTCTCTGGTCTGGCTGTTATGGCGGGGCGACGCCGAACCGATGCGCGCGGCCACCCGAACCCATGTGGGTATGGTCCGCGCCCGCGGCCAGCACCGACCCCACACCCAGCTTGGCCGCTGGGTGTGGGTGGTCGGCCTCGCCCCCCGTCTCCTCCCCGCCCGTCAAGCGCCAGGGAGCGTGCATGTCCACCAGCACCTCGACCCGTACCGATTGATTCGCGGGCAGGAAGTGCTCGAGCAGATAGAGGAGGAGCGGCCACCGGCCGGTCAGCGGCAGGCACTCGGGGTCGCGCGTGTGGCGCCCCGCCTCCCAGTCCGCCCAGATGTGCTCGAACGCGCTGATCGGCCCGAGGTCGCGCGAGTAGATGCCTTGCGGGCCTTCCATGCGCGTCTCCATCGCACCGGGCTCGTATTCACGCGTTCGGGCCGCCGGCAGCGGTCCGATGCGGACCCGCGTCTGGTGACCGCAAAAGACGACTCGGCTGCCAAGTGCGGCGCGGCCCAGTGCGGCAGGCACAGCGGGCACGCCAGGCGCGTCAGAGGCGGACAGCGTCAAGGCAGTCGCGCCGGGGAGCGCTTGCTCGGCCGCATGCCCATCACGGATCTCGACCGGATCCCCCAGGAAGCGGGCCAGCAGGGCTCCGGCCACGGCCCGGTCACCGGTCACCCGGTGCAGCAGCGGCAGAATCCGCAACCAATCCTGCAGGCCCTGCTCGTCGAATACCTGCCGGGCACGCTCGAGCGAGGCCGCCTCCAGGCCCAGCATCTCGTAGAGCGCCCGGGCGAAGGATGCGTCCCGCGAGGCCCCCGAGAAGACCGCGTTCCAGCGGCGCAACCGGGCGCGGGCCAGCAGCTGCTCCTTGTCGAAGGGTGCGAAGATCCGCCGGGCGTCCGCCATCTGGGCGCGCCCTTCCGCGCCGGTCAGACTCACGAACAGTCGCTCGGGATACTCGTCGGCCATGCTGGGCAGCGCGAGCTCGAGGGTAACCGCCTGGCCGTGGCGGACCGGGCTGTCCGGCTCGGGATCCTGCGCGATGATCTCGGCGCGCGAAGGATGCGCGCGCCCTTGAAAGAGCAGCCGGATGTCCTCGGGCACCACGCCGAGCAGTTCCCACTGGGCCAGGGCACTCAGGGCGCTGCAGCTGGTGGCGTAGCGGTCGGTGCGCGCAAAGCGGGGATGCACCGGTTCGGCCGGCACGGGAGACCTGGGAGACCCGGCGAATGCACTCTGGTGGGCCGGTCGTCCTCGCTCGCTGGGGTCACTCACCGGAGTACTCTCCTCCCTCGCCGCCGGCCGGATACACCTCGGCGTAGAGCCCCACCGGGGTCAGCTGCTCGATCTTGCGCGTCGCCAGCCGGCACACCGCCGCCTGCTCGTCTTCGCCGAGCTTGGCGGCCGGATCAAAGAACGCCTCCAACCGCACCCCGGGGACCGTGCGGCCCTCGCGCTGCAGCCCCACCGGGCGCGTACCGACGCGCTGGATGCGGCTGTCGAGCGACCGGAGGAACGAGCACAGATCCGGCAGCGTGACGAGCCGATCGCGCGTGCGCAGGCTCACCGCCGCCCGGGCGTACTGGCGGTTCAGGATCGAGGCTCCGCCGGCGGCGAAGCGATCCGATTCGCCTCCGCGACCGCTGCCGGCGCCGCGCCTTGCGCCACTCGCTGCGCCGTTGCCACTACCGGCGCCACTCCCAGCGCCGATCCCGCCCGCGTGTCCGTCGCCTCCACCCTTGGCGGGCACCAGCAGTCGCATCTCGGCCACCTCGGGGTAGTCGAGCGCGTTGGCCGGCACGCGCGCCAGCGCGCGCAGGTCGGTGGTGTTGGCCACCTGGCCCAGCAGGTGGCCGGCATGGAGGTCGAAGTAGCCGATCTCGGGCAGCTTGCGCCGCGGGAGATGGACCACCAGCGTGGCCTCCTCGTCGCCGACCTCCAGGGTGAACCACCGCTCGCGGCCGCCCTCGAGGGACTCGTAGACGTAGGGATACTCGTTGCCCGACTGGTCTTCGATCCGGGCGATGATCCATTGCCCGAAGGTCGCGCAGTACTTCGCGGGCCGGTCGGCCAGCCCGAACTCGAAGACCTCCTGCCGGAGGTTGTAGTCGATCTTCTTGTAGTTGAACCGGTCGCGCGGCGCACGGCGGTAGCCGACGGCCAGGCGCGCATTGGGCGCGATCATCGAGATGAGGGCGCGGGGATCGTCGGCCGCGGCGTGGGGCAACTGCAGGCGCAGCCAGAGCAGCCCGTCCTGCTGGGCGAGCTCGCGCCAGGGCGCGTGCTTCTCCAGAGCAGCGCGCAGCAAGGCCGGCGCCGGTCCGGGTCGCAGCGGCGTGCCGGGTTCGAAGCGGTGGATCGCATCGGCGTCGAAATGCTCGCGCTGCAGGCGGCCAAACGCGCTTTGCTCGGTCGGGAAGCGTCCGCTGGCATCGAGGAAGTCGCCTCCCGCGCTCATCGCCGGCGCCAGGACCGGCGCCGATCCGAAGGTCCCGTCCGGCCCGGCCTGTTGCCACAGGCCCGCCCGCAAGTAGTCGGCGAAGGAGCGACGCGGATCCGAGCCCGGGAAGAGACCCGGGATTCCGGTCTCGTTCGGCTGGATCAAGAGCGACAGGTGCCGGCTGTCGATCTGCTCTTCGGTGGTCGCGAGCGCCAGGATCAGCGCGGGGCGCATCGCGGGCTCGGCGAGGGCTTGACGATCGCTCGTCATCTGCAGCCCCTCGTCCCAGCTGAGCCGGTAGACCGAGGAGCCGCTGACGTAGAAGGCCGCCACGCGCGAGAGCGGCACCATCTCGCGATCGGAGAGCACCGCGTATTCGGGCGTGAGGCCGGCGCCGGGGCGCTGCCAGGCCATGCGCATGCCCGGGCCGATCACGGCCGGGCGTTTGAGGTCGAGCCCGACGACGGTCTGCGCCGGGGGCTCGAGAAAAGGCTCATCGAAGTAGTTGCGCAGCAGGGCGCGGCGGTTGTGCTCCAAGGCCCGGTCCACGCGGTCGTAGAGCGACTCCATCTCGCGTGCGAACCCGTTGATCAGCAGTTCGAATACAGGATCCAGGGCGGCGCCCTTCGTGTGCACGCCGAGTGCCTGGGCCTCGCTCAAGAGGTCCGCCTTGATGCGTTCGTACCTGTGCGTCCGTCCGCTGCCGGCCATAGATGCGGCCCCCCTGACATGGCGGGCCATGGAGCGGCGTCCCTGCCGCGGCGTTCCTGCCGCGGGGTCCCTGCCGCGGGGTCCCACGCTTGGTGTCCCACGCGTGGGCGGCCCCCGTCAGACCTCGCCGGTCTCCAGGCTCCCCTTGGTCAAGCTGATGCGAAAGGTCTCCTTGCCCTGGCGTAGGGTGAGCCCGACCGCAGTGGTCCCCCCGCGCGTCTCGGCCCCTCCCACCATGAGCGACATCCGTCCGCGATGGTGGCGGTTGAACTCATCGACCTGCACACGCAGATACTCCTCCGATGAGAGCCAGCTGTACCGATCCAGATCCAGTCCGAAATCGAGCGCCGGATGCGACTCGTACTTGCGCGAAGCGAAGAAGCAGGCCACGTAGCGCTCGAGCGCACGCTCGCGCTCGGTGCGGCGGAAACTGCCGCCCTCCATCACGAGGGGTAGATCCAGATACTCCATGTGCTGTTCGCCTCTCCGGCGCGGTCACGCCGTGCGGCCGTCATGGCCGCGCTCTCGTGGTGCGGCCCGCGTGGCATCACCTGGGCGCACGTCCGCGCCGGACGTGACCCTAGTTGATATCGATCATGGCAGCCTGCAGTTTCAGGCTGGCACCGCCTTTGATCTCGTAGGTGGCCGATGCCTCTTCCTTGGCCATGGCCGACTTCATCTCGTAGTTGGCGCCGGCCTCGACCTTGATGTTCGCATCACTCTTGGCGGTCAGGTCCCCGCTGGCCTCGATCGTGGTCTCGGTGCCGGTCTCGAGGGTGAAGGACTCCTCGGCCTCGATCGTGATGTTCTTGGCCTTGATCGAAAGCGCGCCGTCCTCATCGCCCTTGATCTGGCAGGCGCCGTCCCCGACCTGGATGTCGAAGGACTTGGGCGACTCCTCCGAGAGAATGATCGATGCACTCCGGGTGGCTACGATCAAGCGTGCGCCGCCGTCGGTGGTGTCGTGCACCACGCAGGTGCCGGCCTTCGACAGGTAGTACTTCGCGTTGTTGCCGGCGAACTTCCCGCTGTCGATGCCGGCGGTCTCCGGCAGATGGTCGGCCAGCGCCTTGGCCGCGCCGTTGTAGACCGATCCCAGCGCCAGCGGGGCCCTCAGGCTGGCCGGGTCGAGCGCCAGGATGATCTCGTCGCCGATCTCGGGCAGATTCAGCGTGCCATGGCCTTCCCCGCAGCCGTCGGCCAGCACACGGACCCAGATCTCCTCGGTCAGGTCTTCCTCACCGAACGGCAGGAGTCGGGCCAGCACGCGGCCGACCCGGCTGGGATCCTCGGCGTCGGTCACCACCGCGCTCACGAGCCGGCCGGCCGGCTCGCGCTCGCTGCGGGCCGGATCGAGCAGCGGCGGGGCGCCGTCGGCGTGGCAGTCGAAACCGACCGCATAGACCCCATCGCGGATACGGTGCTCGGCACGGGTCACCATGAACTGGACATTCTCGAACGCATCGAAGGAGAGCGTCTCGTCGGGCGTCAGCGTGAGGATCGAGCCGAGCCCCACCCCCGGCAGGTCGCTCTCGCCCGAACCCCGCACCCGGCGCGTCAGGGCCTGCTGGCTCCACCGGCCGGCAACCGCGTCGAACTCCTGCTGGGAAAAGTGGTCATCGGACTCGACCACGCGCCCCTCGGGCCGGCCGCTGTCGTCGGACACCCGCTGGGCCAGCGGATTGCCCGGCAGAGGCGGGCTGGAGGGGCCCTGCCAGGTGCGGGTCTCTTCGGCGCTGTCGCCGGAGGAAGCCGCCAGCCCCTGGTCACCGAAGTACTGGTAGGTGCTGGCCTGCACGGGTCGCGCGTTTCCTCCCAGGCCCAGCCGGAAGTGCGAGAGGCTGCCGCCCAGGTGAAGCTCGATGGGCGTATCGAGGCCCGAGAGGGGATTCCAGGGATCGGGCGTGTGAATGAACAGGTCCCGGCCACGGGCCATCATGAACAGGCCGAATCGCCGGCAGAGCCGCAAGAGCAAGTCCCAGTCGGTCTCGTTCCACTGGGCCAGGAAGCTGATGCGCTTGTTGCCGAGCGAGCCCACGTCGATGTCGGTCGCCTCGATGGCATCGCCGAGGTAGTCGGCCAGGATTTCCTCGAGCAGATCCTGCAACGAGGCATCTTGGAAGATGCGCGTGCGCGGCACCCCTGCCAGCGCGCTCGTGCCGCCCACGGCCTCGACCTCCAGACGCAGCTCGCCCGGTGCGTAGATCAAGTTGGCACACGCAACGGCGCCGCGGAACAGCTCCACCGGTTCGGCCGGCTCGTCCTCGGGAAGGGTCACGTCGGTAACCTCGACGGTGACGCTCTGACCCACCAGGCTCGTGAAGTCGGGGATGTAGTCCTCCTGCTCGGTCTTGTGGCCGTGAGACAGCAAGAGGGAGAGGCGCGGGTGGGCAAACGGCTCGTTGGTGACCGCAACCTCCAGGATCTTCGGTTCGAGCGTACTCTCGGAAAAGGTGACGGTGGTATCAACCGGTCTCATGGGAGGAACCTTCCCTCAAAGTTCAGGCTACCGGCTGGCGGTCCGGCGCGGGGGGGGCTCCGCCGGTTGCCTGGCCGTTGTCGTGCCGGCCCTACCGCGCGCGCGCGGCCCACGGCGGTGGGCAGCCGGCCTGCAGCCGGCCCGCGGCGCCGGCGAAGGGCAGAACTGGAGGCCGGAGGCGGATGAGGTCCTCCGGCCCCGTCATTCGACCACTCGTGCCGGCGCGGTGTTAGACCTCGGGCCAGTTGTCCTCGTGGGCGGTGCCGTCGACGGTGACGATCTCGGCCTGGATCTGCACCTCTTCGTAGATGCGCCTGGCCACGTCCTCGGTCCGCCGATCGGGCATGCACTCGGTGTAGACGTGCACGAAGCCGTGATCCCAGATGAGCTCACGGATCTTGTCGTCGTTCTCGTCCAGGAACTCGATCTTGCCCGACTTCCAGTTGCCCTCGGTCGAGTCGGCCGCCCAGGCGAACCAGTCGGTTTCGTCCGTGCTGGCCCGGCGGATCGTGATCAGGCCATTGCGGGCGCGGTCGGCCGGCCGGTAGTTCTTCTCGTCGGGAGGCGTGTATTGCTCGTAGAAGACATTGATGATGCCCGAGTAGGCTTTGTTGGCTACATAGACCTTGGCTTGGTGCGCCATGTCGTGTTCCTCCCTCTATCTCTACCAGTGGCAGTTGACGGTCGACTCGCCGCAGCGGAATTCCTCGGCGCAGATCACGTACTCCTCGAGCATCGTGGCCCGCTCGGCGTTGGTGAGATCCGGCACACCTTCCTTGTAGTGTGCCACGTAGCCGCGGTCCCACTCGAAGGTCTTGAAGATCTCGCCCCGGGTATTGTAGAACTCGATCTTGCCGGACTGATGGGCGTCGGGCTTGCTGATGTGCGCCCACTCGAAGCCCGGGGTCTCGCTCTCCGACCGCCGGATGATGTGGATCCGGTAGGGCCGGGCATTGCCGGTCGGCAAACCGCTGCGCGCCATCTCGGTGCGGATCGAATAGGAGCAGGAATAGACATCCCGGATCTCCTGGCCCGCCACGTAGACGCGCACCTCATTCTGATACCTGCGTTCCGCTGCCATACACACTCTCCCTGTTCATGGTCTAGGCCCGTGGGATTCCCTTAGTCTCCGGCATCCTCCGAGAGCTTCACCGGCAACTCGAAGAGCACCTTTTCGATCGGCATGTTGAACTGCAGCTCGACCTTGACCCGGATCACGCCGGCCTCGCCCGTGGAGGTATCTTCATAGGTCTCGAGCTTGCTCCAGGCCTTGAGCGGCTTGCCCGGCCCGGTCAGCGCGTTCAAGAAGGTCCGGATCCCATGTTCCAGGCGGTTCTGCGTGGCCGCGTCCCAGTTGCGGAACTCGACCCCCTTGGCGAAGTCGCCCAGGACGTTGCAGATCATGTCGTAGACGCGCGAGACGGCGAAGAACTTGAACTCCTCGCCCGTGCACAGCGAGCGCGCCCCCATGAACCGCAGGGTATCGCGCGGAAACGCCAGCGGGATCAAGCTGAGCTCGCGGCTCATCGTGCCGTGATCCTTGGCATTCAGGTGCACCTTCGGCCGCGCCGCGCCCTTGACATCTCCCTTGATCTCACCGGCCGGCGTCACGTGCGGGCCCTCTTCGTTGTCGGTCCGGTACATCAGACCGGCCAGCGCCGCCGAGCTGGGCAGGGTGACGTCCTCCTTCTCGTACTTCTCCTTGGCCCGCCCGACGAGTTCGTTGGTGGTCACGATCATGTGGCGCTTCTCGTGACTGGCGTCGGGAATGCTGCGGAACTGGTCGAGCTGCAGGCGCTCCAGGTAATCCTCGGCCTCGTTCATGCCCTTCTGGCCCGCCAAGGCGTCGGTGATCAGCATCACCCGGTTGTTCTTGAGCATCGTGCCCAGCGCGCTCAGATGATCCTTGCGGTAGTGGTGGCCGGGGATGCACAGCAGGCCGTAGGATCGGTCCTTGTAGTCGGCGTACTCGTTGTAATTGCTGATCTCGCGCGCCAGCTCCCGCATGCCGTCGCTGTCGGGTTCGAAGAGCTCGTCCTGATTGGTGTTCAGGATCGTGACCTTCAGCTTCTCGTTCGGGTCCATCTGCGCATTGTCGGCAAAGAGCGCGAACGACCGGTAGCGCGTCTCGGTGTCGCGGATCTGGCTGCTGATCGTGGCCAGATTCTTGCCCAGCAGCTCGCGGGCCTTCTCGGCCCGTTCGCTGGTCTTCATCTTCGCGTCTTCGAAGGAATCCGATTCCTCGATCAGCTGCCGGAGCAGCTTCAGGCGCAGTTTCAGCGTGGCGCGCTCGCTCTCGAAGTCCGGATCCTGGATGAAGCGTTTGGTCTCGGAGATGTCGTCCTCGAGATACCAGCGCATCGCCGGGATGCTGCGGCCGTCGGAGAGCTTCGCCCCGCTGAGCATGGCCTTGAAGTCTTTCCAGGCATACTCCTTGGCTTCGACCGCCTGGGCTTCCTTCTCCCGGACCTGCTCCTCACCCTGGTTCCGTTCTTGTTCGTCAGCCATCTGTCTCTCCTTATCTCCTCGTGTCCGGCGCCGCGGCACAACTCCGTGGGGGAGCCGGCGGGCGGGCGGCGGACAGCGGCGTTCTTGCGTCGGATCCGCTCGTGCCTCAGGCGTTTTCGACCAGGTCCATCACGGCTTTGAGCCGTTCCACGAACCCGGCCTTGGTGGCCGGATCGTCGAAGACCTGCTTCCATTTGCCGCCCTTGCCGAAGAGCTTCTCGAAGTGCTCGAGCAGATCGGCCGTCTCGGCCTGCTCGCGCAGCGCCTCGATCTTGAGCGTGATGGCCTCTTTCTTGAAGTCGCCGATCCCCCCGAACTCGAGATCCTCGTTGACCATGTCGCCCTCTAGGGTCTCGACGTCCACGTTCGCCTTCGCGGGGATCTTCTCGAACAGCTCGCGGGTGCTGCCGACCTCGATCAGCTGATTCTCCAGGTCCGGATCGTCACTGAACTGGTCGACGTAGAGCGTGCGATTCATCTGCAGCGCCTCGGTCACCGTGCTCAGCTTCGGATCCTCGAACTCCGCAAACTTCCACTTCTGCTTTCCAGCCATTGCTCCTCCCTTGTCTCAAACACCCGCGCGGCGCCGGCCGCGCGATGCGCCGCGCGGGCGCAGTGCGGCCGGCCGGTCCCGGGAGCTTCTATGCGGATCCGGTCTCGACGCGGACCTTCATCTCGCCGCCGTCGGCGTCGACGATGAAGGTGGAGCCGGCTCCAGGATTCTCACGTATGACGATGTCGGCGATCTGATCGACCACCAGACGTTTGATCTCGCTGCGCAGGGGCCGGATGCCGAACTCCTCGCTGTGGCCGGCCTCGCAGAGCAGGTCCTTGCCGGCGGGGGTGATCGACAGATCCAGACCCTTCTCTTGCATGCGCCCGGCGAACTGCGCAAGCTCCAGATCGATGATGTCGAAGATCTCCTCCTTCGTGTAGGGATAGAAGGGCACCAGCTCATCGATCCGGTTCATCTGCTCGGGACTGAAGATCTGGAGGGCCAGCTTGCGCTTCTCTTCCTGGTCGAGCCGCCGTCCCTCGCGGTGCGCGCGCAGCACCTCCTGCGCGCCAACGTTGCTGGTCAGGATGATGACCGTGTTGGTGAAGTTGGCCAGGCGATTCTGCCCGTCCTCCAAGCGGCCCTCGTCGAGCACCTGGAGCAACAGGTCGTAGATGCCCGAGTGGGCCTTCTCGATCTCATCGAAGAGCACCACCGAGTAGGGCTTCTTGCGCACCGGCTCGGTGAGCCGGCCGCCCTCCTCGTAGCCCACCAGCCCGGGCGCGGCGCCCACCAGGCGGGCCACATCGTGTTGACTCTTGAGCTCGGACATGTCGATCCGCACCACGTTCTTCTCGTCGTCGAACAGGAAGCGCGCCAGCATCTTCGCCAGATAGGTCTTGCCGATCCCGGTGGGGCCGAAGAAGAGGAAGCTGCCGATGGGGCGTTTGGGATCGCCGAAGCCGGTGCGCGAGCGCCGCACCGCTTTCGCCAGCAGCCCGACGGCCTCGCTCTGGCCGATGACGTAGCGGCCCAGCAGCTCCTCCATCCGCAGCAGCTTGGCCGACTCGTCCTCCGAGACCCGGGAGACCGGCACCCCGCTCGCGCGCGAGACGTAGCGCGAGGCCGCCTCGCCGCCGACCACCGGCGTCCAGCCCTCGAGAGCGGCGGCGAAGCGTGTGTATTGCTCGGGCGTCAGGATGCTCGCACCCGTCTTGCTCGTGCCGGCGTCCAGATCGTTCGCCCCGGCATCCGCACCGACGCCCTCGGCGGCCCCCGCGCTGATCTCCTCCAGCAGGGCATCAAAGCCGGGCTCACCCCGGAAGCGCTCCCGCAGAGCCGTCATGATCATGCCGGCGCCGGTGGCCACGCCGTTCGCCGGATCGCTTCGCGCGTCGGTCGCCGCATCCTCTGCCGCATCCTTCTCAGAAGCGCTCGCCGCACCGGCCGGCCCGCCGCTCTCCCCGCCGGCCTTGCGCAAGCGCTCGATGGCCGAGACGACCGCCACGCGCGTATCGGCCGCCGCGTTGTCGATGATGTCGAAGGCGCTGTCGGGCAGGCGCCGCTGGCGCAGGTAGCGCACCGCCAGGCGCACGGCCTCATCCAGTGCCTCGGGTGTATAGGTGACCCGGTGGTGGGCTTCGTAGCGCGGGATGACGCGCTCCAGGATCTGGCGCGTCTGCGCTTCGGTGGGCTCTTCGCACACGATGACGGCGAAGCGGCGCTCGAAGGCCGCGTCCTTCTCGATGTGCTTGGCGTACTCGTCGCGGGTGGTCGCGCCGATCACCTGCATCTCGCCGCGGGCCAGGGCGGGCTTGAGCAGGTTGGCCGCATCGGCCCCGCCCTTCTGCCCACCGGCACCCATCAGAACGTGGATCTCGTCGATGAAGAGCAGGATCTTACCCTGCGACTGCGTGACGCCCTCGATGACGTTCTTGAGCCGCTCCTCGAACTCGCCGCGGTAGCTGGCGCCGGCGATCAGCGAGCCCACATCGAGCGAGAAGACACGCTTCTCGCGCAAGAACTCGGGCACTTCACCGGCGATGATTCGTTGGGCGAGGCCTTCGATCAGGGCGGTCTTGCCCACCCCCGGCTCACCGATGACCAACGGATTGCTCTTCTTCATGCAAGAGAGGGTGCGCACCACCGCCTCGATCTCGTCCTCGCGGCCGATGACCGGGCTGAGCTTGTCTTCCTCGGCCTGGCGCGTCAGATCGATGCAGAACTTATCGAGCGCCTGCCGGGCGGCGCTCTGACTGCCCAACCGGCCGCCCGCGCTCCCGGCGCCCGCGCCGGCGCCGACGCCGCCCGCACCGGTTCCGCCCCCGGGGGCCAGCCGGCTCACCGGCCCCAACACGCTCAGCTCGGCGATCGCCTTGCGCACCAGCCGGCTATTGAGGCCGGTCTCGGCCAGCACGTCCTTGCCGATCGGGCTCTCGTCGCTGACCATCGCCAAGAGCACATGCTCGGCGCCGGCCTCGGCCTCCTCGTCGCCGTCGGTGAGCTCGACCGCCCAGAAATGGGCCGCGTCGAAGACCTTGCCGGTCTTGGGCGTGGGATCGAGCGTCTCGCGCGGCACGGAGGTGGGCAAGACGAACTTCAGTTCCTCCTCGATCAACGCCTTGACCTTGTTGGGGCTCACCTTCAGGTGCTCGAGGATCGCGGGCACCAGGCCCTCCTCGAGGTTGACCGTGACGAAGAAGACGTGCTCGGGAAGGATGAACTCGCTGCGCTGGTGACGCGCCATGGCCTCGGCCCGGCGAAGGAGCTCCTGCAGTTCCGAGGATAGAGATGTACGATCCATGAGCCCTCAACGGGTTGGAGATCCGTCTCCAAACGGTGCGTTCCGGGGCAGCGTCATGGGGGTAGAAGCCGCTTCACCGGCGCACGTGGCCTGGTCCAATCACCATCATAGCATTCCTACCCCCAGACTCGGAGGGTGTCAACCCCGGCGAAAGCGGCTAGGACGCGAACTGCCGGTTGGTTGCACGACCGGCGCGTCCCGGCGCACGGTGTGGCGCGCTCCACGGCGCGCGCCGCGGTGCGCGTCCCGGCGCAGGGTGTGGTGCGCGCCGCGGCCCGCACGCGCATTGGGTCCTGGACAGCCCCAGGGGGCTGTGCCACACTGCCGGCACCCAGCGGGACACCGTGCAGGGGCTGTAGGTGTTTACCAATCGGCAGCTTGGCGGCTCCGGTTTCGGAGGTGAGGGTGTGAGACGGCTCGACTTGGGTTCGGTCAACTGGTTCGACGGGATGCTGGTGTCGGCGGATCACCTGCGGGCCCAGGAGGCCTTTCACGAACAGCAACTCCAGTGGGTCCTGCGCTACGCCCTGCCCTTCTACGGCGTCCTGCCCACGCAGGTCGGCGAAGGCCCCGCCCTCGAGATCCGCCCCCAGCTCGATGCCAACCAGGAGCTGGTGGTTCAACTCACCCGCTGCCACGCGATCACGCCCAGCGGCGCCATCGTCTGCGTCGACAGCGACACCGGCGCCGGCCGCGGGCGGCCGGTCACCGGCCGGCGCACGCTCTCCGGTGAGCCCGAACAGAGGATCCCGGTCTACGTGCGGGTCTCGGGCGAACGCGAAGCGGTGGGCCCGCCCGATGCTTCCGGCCACCCCGCCCAGCGCCTGTCACGGTGCGAGCTGCTCTTGAGCGATGAAGAGGCCGGCGGGAGCCGCGACTGCCTGAAGATCGCCGAGCTCACCGTCGCCCAGCAACAGGTCCGCGAATCCGAGACCTACCTGCCGCCCAGCTGCTCGATGCGGGCCACCGACCCCCTGCGTCGCCTGGGCGAGGACACCGCGCGGGTGGCCCAGACGACCCTGGACGAGTTGATCGGGGTGCTGCGGGCCACGCCGGTCACCGGCGACATGCACCCTTGGCGGCTTTCGGCCCGTGGCCTGTTGGACGCGGTCGTGGTGGGCTGGTCGGTGGGCATCGAATCCCTCGTCGGGTGGGAGGCGGCCCCGCCGGTCCAGTTCGTCGGCGGCGTGCGCGCGATGCTGCGCACCTTCGCCCTCGCGCTCGATGCGCACGCGCCGGTGCGCGAGACCCTGGACGGCGAGTTCCTGCAGACCGGCGGCCTGCCCGGCGAAGCCGGCGGGCTCGACGTGCACGGCGCGGTGAGCCGCTTCGTGACAACCCCCTACGCCCACGATGCGATGGGCCAACAGCTCCACAGCGGCTACCGGCTTCTCTCTCACGCGCGCGAATGCCTGCGCTTCGTGACCGGCAAGCTGGCCTCGGGGCTCGAGGGTACGATCGCCGCGCCGCGGCCCAAGGTCACCTACCGCCAGCAAGACCACTACCTGCTCGATGTCGGGCAGATCGAGAGCAGCTTCACCGACGAGAGCCAGGTGCTCTACTTCCGGAATCTGGGTGAGCGCGAGATGCGCAGCGTACTCTTCGTCCTGCGCAACAACGCGGCCGAGGGCGCCGATGAGCGCGACATTCGCCTGAAAGGCGGCGTCAACGACGACCGCCCCTTGTACTGTCCCGAGCTGCAACCCGATTTCAAGGAGCGCCCGGGGCGCATCTACCTGCTGATGGAGGTCGAGCGCGGCAAACGCGACCGGGTCGAGTACATCACGCTGCGATCCTCGGGTGTGGTCGACCTCAAGGAGCTTTTGCAGAACCAAGCGACCGACATTCGGTTGTACTACCTCTAGGGAGCCGAGCACGATGGGCGTCGGTGTCAAGCAGCTCGAAGAGATCTTTGCGCAGGCGGCCCGGTTCGACGAGGATCCGTCCTCGCTGGACATGGAAGCTTTGCAACGGAACCTGGTCGGGGTCGTCGACGACTTCAAGAACCTGCGCGGCAACGATGCGCGCCTGCGCGAGATGGACGAGACGCTCGCCGGCTTGGTGCAGGCGGCCGACTACGAACGGCCCGGCCTGCGCACCCTGGTGGCCCACGTGCTGGCAACCCTCTTCGAGAACTACGCCAACGAGGGTCGCGGCTTTCGCAAGGCCTACGAGTTCACCCAGGAGAAGCGCGCGGTCTCGACGATCGATGGACCGTTCATCTACGAAGAGCTCGTGCCCGCCATCTTCGAGGAAACCACGCTGCACGAAGAGGATGGCTTGCGGTTCTACCTGGTCGGGGAGGTGGCCCGATTCCTCGAGGAGAAGGACCCGGGCGGTCACTGGGGCGACAGCCTGGCGCTCGAGCAGGTCAAGGAGGCGCGCCCCGACACCCTCCTGCTGGAACTGATGCGCCGGCGCGCCCGCTATCGCGACGTGCCGAATCTGGCGCGGAAGGCCCACACGCTCGAGCAGCGCCTGGCCGAGGCCGGCTTCTTCGAGGAGGCCGCGTCGGTGCGCCGGGTGCTGGGCAGTTTCTTCGAGCGAATGGACTACATCGAGCCCGAGTCGTTCTGGGTGCGCCTGCGGCGGCGTTTGGCAGCCCTGGGCCGGGGACGCTCGACCTTCGGGCGCCTCGGCCGCTGGCGGATGGTCTACCGGCTGCAGCTCTCCTACATGGTCCTGGCGGTGCTGCTCAGCGTCTTGACGGTGCTCTTCTGGAACTGGCGCCAGGACCAGCAGCTCGAGCTGCTCGAGCAGTACTACGATCGCGTCAGCGAACTCCGCTAGAGGCGGGGCGACCGGCGGCCGAGAGCCGGGGGCCGGGAGCCGGGGGCCGCCCCGCTGCGGCGCGAGGGAACGTAGGCGAGCACACCTGAGGTTGGGGGACACGGATGGGTCTCAGTCTGGGGATGCTGAAGAAGGGCCTCTCGCAAGGCAAGAAGGCCAAGACCGCCGGGGCCAAGGCCCAGGGCGGCCGGGACGGCGGGCCGCAGCAGCGCAAAATCGGGATCTTCGGCCACACCCGCGCGGGCAAGACCGTCTTCCTCACGATGCTCTGGCATCAAACCCACGGCCGCCGCGACTTCTCGCTCGAGACCGACGACTACCAAACCCGCCAGGACATGAGCAGCTACTACGACCTGCTCGCCAGCGGGGAGTGGCCGCCGCCGACGGCCACCGAGCGCCTCTACCGCTTCACGGCGGTCATCGACACGACCATCCGGTACCCGTTCGAGTCGCAGGACTACCAGGGCGAGAGCGTCTCGATCGACCGCGAGGTCGAGACCGGCAAGGAGTTTCTCGAGTACTTCGAAGCCTGCGATGCGGTCTTCATTCTGGTCGACGCCGAGGACCTGATCCACCGGGGCGATGACGCGGCCCAGCGGCGCCGGAAGAAGATCGACTCCTTCGAGCTGATGCTGGCCCAGCTGGTCGAGGGTACGCGCAACCGGCTGCGCATCCCGGTCGCGATCGTGGTGACCAAGGCCGACCTCTTGGACGGCTACCGCGATCCGAGCCAGGTCGTGCTGATCAGCGACGACATCCGCTACTCCCGCTACCGCGGCTACGAGAACTTCGTCAGCGCCGTACTGGCGCAAGGCCACGTGTCGGCCCACCTGCCCTGGCGCGAGCAGGTCGAAGACGTCCTGCTGATGATGAAGCCCCTGGTCGACTACTGCCTGACCAAGTCGCCCGACCTGCAGGTCTTCTTCGTCTCCTCGACCGGCGGGGTCGAGACCGTGGAGCAGCCTGACGGCAGCCAGGCGGCCCGGCCGCCGAAGGACCTGCGCCCGGTGGGGCTGGAGATGCCCTTCGTCTGGTCGGTGCACCTCTTGATGGAGAAGCGCAAGGCGCTCATCGCCCGCAAGATCAAGTGGTGGGTCGCCGGCGCCGCGGCGCTCTTCATCGCCGTCTTCTCACTGGTCAACTTCTGGCACGAAAGCCGCATCCAGTCGGTCAACCGGCTCTCGGGCGGGCGCTCGGGCGTCGGCGCCGCGCCGGCCACCGAACGCGTGCAAGCCCTGGAAGGCTACCGCAACAGCTTCCTCTCGGGCTTCTTCGCCTCCGACTTCGGGGAGACGGTCGATCTGATCCTGGACTACGAACAGGCCCGCGCCCTCTCGGCGGAGATGCGGACGGCGATCGATGCGCTCGACTACGAGACCTTCTCGGCGCGCCACCGCGCCCTGCGGGATCTGCGCGACCAGTTCCCGCCCATGTCGGAGGAGTACCGGCGGGCGGCCGAGATGCTGTCGCAAATGGAGTCGGCCTGGGACGCCGCCTACGTGCAGTACAAGCTCCAGCCCCTGCTGACGCGCAACCCCTCCCCGGCCGAGGTCGAGCTCGCGCTCAAACAGCTCTTCGCGCCCGAGAACCGGCGGGAGTGGTCCTCGCAATGGTCGCAGCGCCAGACGCACACCCGCGATGAACTGCGCCGCCAGGACCTGCAGCAGATCCTGACCTCGGCGGCCGGGCTGGGCGGACAATCCTGGAAGGCGCTCGAGACGATCGCCACGCTGTCGGGCTCCTACCTGGACTCCTATTCGGAGGATGTGCGCGCCCTCGGGCAGTGGCAGGAGGTCTACGGATCGGTCCGCCAGATCCAGAACCTCTTAGGGCTGGCCCTGCAGAGCCGGGACTCGGCCGATGAGCTGCGCGGGATCGCGCGCCAGCTGCGGGCGATCGGCGAGATCCAAGGCCAGCCGGTGGGCGAACGTCTCGCCAATCACCTGATCAGCCTGAGCAGCGAGGCGGTCGCCGCCTCGGCCGGGGAAACCTACGACGCGCTCGCCCAGATGATCGACACCGGCGAGCCCTCGTTTCGGTTCAGCGAGACGTTCCAGAGCCGGGCGCGCAGCTTCGCGCAGAAATACCGCGGCACGCCCGAAGGCCAGCGCGTGGCCTCCTTCCTCTCCCGCGTGGAGGCCATCGAGAAGAACGGACTTCTGGTGACGATGCAGGTGAGCGAGATCCCCAGCGGCTACCATCTGCGCCTGTGGGACAACGAGGCCGGCGCCTGGCAGCCGAGCGACGTCGAGCCCGGGTTGCCGGGAACCCTGCGCTGGAAGCCGGGCGAGGCGGTGAAGCTGGGCATCGAGCGCACCGACCCGACCAGCACCAGCAATGCGATTCTCGATGTCTGGGAGGTCACCGATCGCTTCGCGCTCTTCCGCATCCAGTCTGATGGGGGCCGCCACGTCTTTCAGGGCAACCTGTCGGTGGTGATCACCTTCCCGGACTTATCGGGCGCGTTGCCGAGGCTATGACCGTGTCGACCTTGCACGCCGAGCAGCTCGTCTACGGGACCTTCCCGTTCACGCAGGGTTTCACCCTGGTGGCCCGCTCATCGGGCCTGGACCCGGCGCTGGCCCAGGCGGCGGTTCAGGCCTGCCGGTCGTGGGGCGAGGTCGGCCGCCCCGAGTTCCGCAGCGCGCTGTGGCACCTGGCCCTGCCCGCCCCGCACGAGGCGCACCTGGTGAGCAAGGTCATCCGCCAGGGGACCGACCCCGGAGCACGCATGGCCTGGTACCACCAGGTCCTGATCCTGAACGAGGCGGACTACCTCGCGGCCGGGGCGGATTGCTTCGCCTTCGACAAGGCCGGTTTCTTCAAGGACCGCTGGTTCGAAAACGATGACTGCCAGCCGATCGACGTCGATGCCGCACTGGTGCCGGCACTCGATGCCGGGAGCCTTTCGGATTCGGCGCAAGTCCCGGCCCGCGCGATCGCCGCGGCCCTCGAGCAAGGGCGTGAGGTGCGGCTGCAGGCCGGCCGGCCGTGCCGCGCAATCGACGAGGTGTGCCGCACGGCGCTGGCGCTTCTCGCGCCTGAGCGCCGCGCGGCTGTCGCGCTGGCCAGCTTCGCGTATCGCCCCGTGAGGCGCTACGACCTGTGGTGTGTGCACGAGCCCGGCGGCGACTGTCCCGAGTCGGCCGATCAGGTGCAGCCGCGCACCCGATGACACCGAAAGAGGAGGAAGCGATCGATGTTTTCCGCGTTGGTCCCATGGCAGCGTGTCCCATTGCAGCGGATCACGGTCCTGGCCGTGATCGCAACCTTCACCCTCGCGCAACTGCCCGTCCTGGCCCCGGGCCCCAAAGCCCAGTCCGGCCAATTGACCCTGCGCGAGGGACGTGAGATTCGCGCCCGCATGCTCGACGATGCCCGCTCGCGCAGCGTTGCGGCCGGCGACCGCGTCCGCTTCGAGGTGGCCGAAGACGTCGAGATGCACGGACTGATCGCGATCAAGGCCGGCACGGTCGGCACGCTCGATGTCTCCGCCGTCAAGAAGAACGGCATGCTGTGGGGCAAGCCGGGCCAGGTCGTCTTCGGCGCGGGGAGCATTCCCGGCTCGGCCGTGGATGTTCCGGTCGAGTTGTCGGGACGCGATACCTTCCGCGGCAAATCCCGCAAGCTGACCGCCATCTTGCTGACGCCGCTGCTGGTGGGGCTGTTCTTGCGCGGCGGGCAGGGCGGGCTCGACGCGGGCGATCCGATCCTGCTCTCGATCCCCGAAACCGTCCAGGTTCCACCGGTCCAGTAGAGCCGCCCGTCGCGGCGGACCGGCATCACGTGGCAGCGGCGCGGACCGGTATCACGTGGCGGCGGCGCGGACCGGTATCGCGTGGCGGCGCAACGGACCGGCATCGCGTGGCAGCACGGCGGACCGGATCACCGGTCGCCGCTGATCGTGAAGGTCGAGTCGCTGTAGGCGTCGCGTCCGCTCTGCAGATCGATCACGCGGATGCGGAACTCGTCCCCGCTGGAGCACTCAAAGGGATGGACGTATTCCCACTCGGCCTCACCGTCGTTGGCGGTCGAGGTGTGGATGACCCCGCAGAGCGTCTCGGCGGACCACAACTCGGTGCGCACCGACTCCCCGCACGCGTCGGACCGGGTCCACTGGATCGGCACGACCTGGCCCTCGTAGTACCACTCGCCCCCATCCGGCGAGATCACATCCAGCGTACAAGGCGGCGGCGCCTGGCCCATCGAGTAGGTCTCGTCGGTGACGTCGCTGACGCCGGTCTGAAGGTCGGTCACGCGGATCGTGTAGTCGTCGACGTAGTCGTCACAGGGCTGGATCACCCAGCTGAAGCGGCCGTCGTTGCCGGCCGGATCTCCGATCGTCCTGCACGGGGCGCCGTCGTGGAGCAGTTCGATCCGCACCAGGGGACCGCAGCAGTCGGTGTAGTCCCAGCCGATCAGAAGACTCCGCCCGATCGTAAGCGTGCCCCCGCCCGAGGGGCTGGTCACCGTCAGGCTACAGGGCGGCTCGATGGTGAAGGGCGCTGCGGAGACATCCGCCGAGCCGGTCTCCAGATCGGTGACGCGCAGGGTGTAGAGGCTCGTCTCCTGGCCGCACCGCTCGACCGTCCACGGGTAGCTCCCGTCGTTGCCGGCGCCGGTCGAGATCGTCCGGCACAGCTCTCCGTCGCGCAGCAGTTCGAGGGACACCAGGGGCCCGCAGCAGGCCGAGGTCTCCCAGGTGATCTCGATCTCTTCGTCGGCGCACAGCGTCTCACCGCCGTTCGGATAGGTGAGCAGGGGACAGGGCGCCTCGATCGTGAAGGCCTCGCTCTCGCCGGCGCCCTGGGTCGTCACGTCGGTCACCCGGATCGCGTAATCACCCGTCGCGCTACCGCACGGCGCCGCCGTCCAGACGAAGAGACCGTCATTGAGCGTCTCGGAGGCGATGACGGCGCATGGCGCGCCGCCCTGCGTCAGCACGATCTCGACGACCTCGCCGCAGCACGCCCCCGCGCTCCAGGCGATCGTCACCGGGTCGCCCGGGCAATACACCTCCCCGGCGGCCGGGGAGAGCAGCGCGGGCTCGCAACCGGTCTCGATGCCGAAGGCCTGCGGCATCTCGGCCGCCGCCCCGGTGTCCAGATCGATCACCCGCAGCGTATAACCGTCGGTCACGCCGCCGCAGCCGGCCACCGTCCAGGCAAAGGTGCCCAGGTTGGGCGCCCCCTCGGTGATCGTGGCGCACAGCTCGCCGCGAAGCAGTAGCAGGATGCGCACGCTGTCGCCGCAGCAGGTCGACGCGTTCCAGGTCAGATCGTAGAGGTCCCCTTCGCAGAGCCGATCGCCCCCGGCCGGCGCGGTGATCGCGAGCGTGCAGTCCGGGTGCACCCAGAACGGATCGCTCTCGTCCCCCTCCTCACCGGCGAGCACACAGATCGTGTAGGGACCGCTCTGCGCCGCGCACGGCGCGGCGGTCCACTCGTAGCTGCCGTCATTGGCGGCGGCGGCGGCGATCGTGGCGCACACCTCTCCCCCGAGCAGCAGGTCGATCGTCACCAGCGAGTCGCAACAAGCCGACCGGGTCCAGAGGATCTCGACCGGATCGCCCTCGCAGTAGCTGGTCTCTCCGACCGGCGAGAGCACGCCGATGGCGCACGAGTCTTCGATGGCGAAGCTACCGGCCAGCGTGGCGGCCGCGCCGGTGGCCTCGTCGGTGACGCGCAGGCCGTAGCCCGCGCCCGGGGAGGCGCAGGCAGAGACGGTCCACTCGTATTGCCCGTCGTTCTCTTCGCCGGTGGCCAGGGTGAGACACGGCTCGTCTTCGAAGAGCAGCTCGATCGTGACCTCGGATCCGCAACAGGACGTGGCCTCCCAGGCCAGCAAGGCCTGCTCGCCCTGGCAGAGGGTGGCGCCGCTCTCGGGCGCGGTGATCGTCAGCTCGCAAGGCGGCAGGATGGTGAACGGCTCGGCGCTCTGGGAGAAGGCGCCGCTGGCCGGGTCGCTGACGCGGATGGCATACTCTCCGTCCTCACCGCCGCAACGCTCGACGGTCCACCCATAGGCGCCGGTGTTGGGGGCCGCCTCGGCCAGCACGAGGCAGTCGGTTCCGTCCCGGAGCAGATCGAGGCGCACGGTGCTCGGGCAGCAGGCCGAGGCCTCCCAGGTAATCGTCAGCTCGCTTTCGGCGCAGTAGGCGCCGCCCCCGGCCGGAGCGGTCAGCGACAGCGAGCAGGCCGGCTCGATCCGGAAGGCGCCGCTTTCGGCCGTGGCGCCCGTGGCGTTGTCGGCGATCCTCACGCTGTAGTCCTCGCCGGGCTCACAGCCGGTGACGGTCCACGCGTAGGTGCCCGTGTTGGGGGCCTCATCGGCCAGGGTGAGGCAGTATCGCCCGCTCTGGTAGAGGTCGAGCGCGACCGATTCGCCGCAGCAGGTTCCCGCGGTCCACTCGACCTGGACCGTGCTTCCCACGCACACGAGCGCACCGGCCGCCGGAGCGGTGACATCCAGCGCGCACGCCGGCCGGATGGCGAAGACGCCGTCGCTGCAATCGGCGGCGCCGCTGCTGCGATCGGTGATGCAGATCGCGTAGTCTTCCTCGCCCGCGCCGCAGCCGGCAGGAATCCACTCGTAGGTTCCGGCATTGGGCGCCGAGGCCGCCACGGTCAGGCACACCTGGCCGGATTGCTGCAGCTCGATGCGGACGCTGTCGGAGCAACACGTGGCCGCCTCCCACGCGATGGTGTAGGGCGTCCCCTCGCAAACCACGTCCCCACCGTTGGGCTGGGTAACCGTGATGGCGCAGCCGGGTAGGATCGAGAAGGCGCCTTCGCTGCGGGCCGCATCACCGGTGACCCGGTCGGTCACGCGGATCGCGTAGCCGCCGGTCTCGCCGCCGCACGGCTCGGGGCTCCAGGCAAACGTGCCGTCACCGGGCACCGAGGCGGCCAGCGTCCGGCACACGGCGCCGTCCTGAAGCAGCTCGATCCGCACCGAATCCGAGCAGCAGCCGGTCCGGGTCCACTCGATCGTGACCGGATCCTCCTCGCAGAGCTGTGCCCCCGCATCGGGGAACAGCACGGCCAGCTCGCAGCCGGTGAACTCACATCCTGAGGGCGTCACCACTGCCCCAGGGTCGAGTCGCCAGGTGGTGCCTGAGCCGGTGAAGTCCACGCGCTGCGGGTCGATGCAAAGGCCCGCGTCCGGATCGGACTCCTCCGCGCCCAGGTAGAAAAGAACTCCGCTGCCCGATGCGATCCGGGCCTGCGTCTGGGTGGCGGCAAGGTGGAGTTCGTAGATGGCGCAGCCCGCGCCGGAGAGGTTGAGCCGCGTGATCGCGGCCGCAAATCCCAGGGTGTCGCCCCCCGCGAAGAGCCGGCTGCCCGGATCGGCATGGACGAAGGGGGCGCTGGCCCCCTCGAGGGAGAATCGCAGCCCGAGCGCGCTCAGATCGGTCGTATTCGCCACACTGACGGGAAAGAGCCGCGCGGCGGCGGCGGCGGAGAACGCGTGCGGAAACGTGTCGTGGGCCGGCAGGCCCTCGTAGAGGATCAACCCGTCGCCGGTCACGGCGCTGGGCGCCAACACGACGATGACCTCACGTTCGCGATCCGACGGGGCGAGCTCGAAGGTGCTCTCCCCGCGCAACGCGCCCTGATCGACGAAGAGGCGCCACCAGGTCGGCTCGCCGGGAGCATCGATCTCGAGAACGAGTTCGCCGCCCGCGGGCCCGGAGGCCGCCGCCGACGGACGGTACGAGGTGCTGTCGGGATGGGGACGCACGGCATAGGGGCTCTCGGGCGCGGTGCCCAGCCGGTAGAGGTAGGCCTGCAAGCTGTCCTGGAGCGAAGCGCCGGCGACCTCCTGTCCGAGCCCCCGCGGAGGATGGACGAGCCGGAGGCCGAAGCCGCCGGTGACCGGGAACGTCCCGCCCTCGTCACGGGCGCAACCGGCCAGCCCCACGAGCAGCAGGACCACCAGCAGCAGGACCAGGAGCAGGCCGCCTCCCAGGCGGGCAGTGGCCTGACCCGTGGCCGACCGGCGGGCAGCCCGGCGGGCAGTCCCGTGTGCGGCGGACGCCGTGTGGCTCCGCCCCCGGGGGCGGCCGACCGGCCCGTGCGTCGTGCCCTCTCTCATGGCTACCTCACTCCGCACCCCAGCGGTAGATGCCCTGGAGCCTCAAGCCGAACCCGCTGAGGGTCCGTTTCTCCCAGTCCCCGGCGGTCGCCCCTGCCCAGGGGGTCTTGCCGACGCCCAGTTCGATCTCGGAAGCCAGCTCCAGTCGCGGCGACAGCGGCCGGCGCGACTCGACCACCAGCGCCGTCATCCGGCTGTTGACCCCGCGCGAGGCGTCCATCCGGTAGACGGTGTGTATCACGGCCACCCGGGCGCGCGTGCCGAACAGCGGCCGGGTGTAGAAGAGGCCGAGCTCGGAGACCCAGCGGGTCGACAGACCCAGCGTCTCCTCGGCCACGACCAGGGCCTCATCGGACTCGTTCGCGTCGCGCGCCAGCGCATAGAAGGTGACGCCGCCCCGGGCCGCGTCGCCCAGCCGGCGATCGTAGGCCGCCTCGGCGGTGAGCTGGGCGCCCTCGCGCACCTCGGCGGTGGTGCCTTCACGCTCGATCTCGGTCGGGGTGGCCAGCTGTCCGCTCAGCATGGCGCGGAAGGTCCAGTTCGGATCCTGGTCGTGCTCGCGCGCCAGCAGGCGCAGCGACAGGTGCAGCCGTTCGCCCGGGTCGGCCTCGACGGTTGCGCCCTCGGCGGTGGTGTACAAGTCGTAGGCGCCCTTCACGTATCCGGCCACCGCCACACCGAGGGCGGTGTTGCGTCCGGCCGGCAGGCCCCAGGAGAGACCGCCGAAGAGGTCGAGTCCTTCCCCAGGCCGCTTCAGCCGCAGATCGAGCACGCGGCTGGCCATCGCACGGGCGGCGACGCGGGCTTCGGTCTCGTCGAGGCCGGTACGCCCGGTGGGCAGGTCGAGCCCGGCCGTATAGCGCCAGGTGCTGCGCCCGGGTTGATACTGGAAGCGAACCTGTGCGTCACCCAGCCCCGAGAGCGTGGCGTCGGCCTCGCCGTCGCGGGTCCAGAAGAGGGGCAGGTAGGCGCGGGCGCGCAGGCCCCGGGCCAGCTCGGGATACTCGAAGGCCAGCTCACCGCAGGTCTGGCCGAACGCCTCCCGGCCGCCACCGGTGTCGAGGTCCCAACGCTCATAGGAGAACGCCATCGACAGCCAGGGCGCCTCGGGACCGTCCGCGCCGACCGCCGGCGTCCCCAGCCAAACAAAGAGAAGCACGGGCACGAGCACGGCCTTCCCCAGCCGGCACAGAACGCCCCGTGGCGCGCTATCCTCGGCCACCGGCGAGCTATCCTCCCCCCGCGGCGAGCCATCCTCGCCCAGCGGCGAGCTACCCTCCCCCCGCGGCGAGCCATCCTCGCCAAGCGGCGGTCGCTTTGGTCGTTGCATCGTGTGCATGCCCGCTGGCACTCCCTCCGGCTCGTTGATCGGCCCAACCCTCGGTCTCCCTCTCGTGGACACCGCCACGGGAGTGGGACCGCTATCTCGGATGCACGATGATGCGCACCTTCTCTCCCACCGCCGCCGGCACGGGCGCGGGTTCCTCGGACCGCTCGTCCGGCATCTGATCAACGCCGCGGCCGGCGCCGGCGCCGGCATCGTCGGCCAGGTCGGATCCGGTCGGCGGAACCACCGGTCCGGCGGGCGGCGGGGCCAGGTCGGCATCACCGCCGCCGGTGCGCTCGGCGCCCTCGCGCGCGTCGTCGAACCCCGGATCGATCCGCTGGGCCTCGCGGAAGGCCTGGTTGGCCAAGCCGTAGCGATACCGCTCTTCCCAGTAGAGGCCCTCGGCGTAGGCCAGAAACGCATCGAACTCGCCGGTGCGCGGCCGCACCAGGCGCGCGCGAACCTGCTCGTCCAACTCGAGTCCAAACTGATCCTCGGCGATCCGCGCAACGCGCTCGCCGAGATCGGCCAAGAGGTAGCGGGTCGGTGACGTGAAGTCGACCGTCGCGGCCGTGCCGCGGTAGGACGGATCGTCGCGGCCCAGCAGAAGGTCTTCGATGCCGTACTGGACCCGGGCCGCATCGTCTTCCTCGACCGCGCCGCCCACGTGACCCCGCACCGCCAAGCTGGCACCGATCGTCCGCGCCACGAGGCGCGTCGCCGACTGGAATGCCTCGGACCGGCTCTGGCGGATCTCTTCCTCGAGCAACCGGCGGCGCGTGTTGTCGATGACCACCAGAGTCTCGATCAGGGCGAAGGTGTTGGTGAGGTAGTGGGTCACCCCAACCGCGAGCACCGAATCCTGCCGGCCTTCGCCGATCGGCGCGAAGGGGTAGACCAGCAGTCCCAGGGGTTCGAGCGTCAGACCCTGGTCCCGGCGGGCGCGATCCAGGTCGTCGCGCAGCTGCGCGCGCAGCACCTGGCGCAGCGCGAGCCTCTGGCGCGCGGCCATGATCGCGGGCAGTCCGCGCGGCGCGCCGGCGAAGCTCTCGCGCCGGCGGTAGATCGAGTCGGCCTGGGCCCACTCGCCGCGCTGCTCGTGCACGATCGCCTTGACGTACCAGGCCAGCGCGTGACGGGGCGCGGTCTCCAGCACGGCGGTGGCCAGCGAGTCGGCGGCGGCGGACCGTTCATCGTAGAGCAGCGCCAGCGCCAGATGGGCGCGGGTCTGTTGATCGGTAGAGTCGGCCCGCGCACGCGCCTGGAGTTCAGGCAGGGCATCGCGCCAGGCGGCCGGATCGCCCCACCGCACGGTCTGCGAACTGCAGGCTCCCAGCAGCAGAAGCCCCGCGCACCACAGCAGGTGTCGCCTCGCGATCATCGTCCTTACTATCCTCCGTGACGCGGCCGGCCGAACCGACGGGCCGTGCGCGCATCGATCCGACTCTCCGGGTCAGTTTCCCGCGTCCTCCACCCGCGCGCTCAGGAGCCGTAACGCCTCGACCCGCTCGCGAGGCGCCTCGTAGGCCGGCATCAACTCGGCCGCCGAGCGCCACTGCTCGAGAGCCGATTCGTAGGCCCCCTCCTCCTCGGCCGCCATCGCCGAGGCGATCGTGGCCACGTAGTGCAGGTAGGTGTCGCCCCGGCCGGCGATCGCCATCTTGCGCTGGAAGTGGTCGCGCACGCGCCCCGCGCTCGGCGCCATGCCGCTGACGCCGGCCTCTTTGTCGAGGGCGGCCAGCATGGCGGGGATGAACTCATCGATCAGCACCGATTCCTCGAGCTCGAGCAGATCGCCGCCGTTGCGGATGCGCTTGCGAGCCTGCCGGGCCAAGAGCGTGACGCCGGTCTCGGTCTGGACCCAGCGCATGTCGAAGTAGACCTCGTCGCCGGGCAGCACCTGCAGCTCGCCGTAGACGAAGGAGGAGGCCGAAAGCAACTCTCCGAGACGCAGGCGGTTCTCCTTCGAGACCAGATCGGATTGGGAGGCCAAACTCAACTCGGCCCGGATCGTCCGCATGTGCTCCCGCGATAGCAGGATCAGGCCGGGCACTTCCTGCAACGCATCGGTGATGATGAACGGCAGCGCTTCGGCAAAACCGGCCCAGTTGACCTTCTCGCTGCCGCCCATGTCGATCAGGTAGAACGGCGCCACCGCCACGCGGGACGGATCGGCCACGGCCTCATGGGTCGTGACATACTCGTGGCGGACCTCACGAAAGAGCGCGTGCACCGGTTCGGGAAAGCGATAGCCGGGCACGAAATCGGCCTGCCCGTCCAGGGCCAGCATACCCTTCATCGCGGCGACCGCCTTCTCGCGGTCGGCGCTCTGGCGGCTTTCGAAGTAGGTGGCCAGGTGGGCGGCCGCCTCGGCCCGCAGCAGGTCGAGCTTACGTTCCGGTCCGATGCCGGAGGAGTCGAGCTCGGCGGCGGCCAGCGCATGCAGGCCGGCGAAGTCGCGGTCGTAGAGAAGCGCCAGAGGGTCGGCGGCGGATGCGACGGGTGCGGCGGGTGTGCCGGATGCGGCGGATGCGACGGGTGCGCCGGATCCCGCCGATTGGGCCTGCGCCCCCCCGGAAGCCCAGAGGAGCAGGCCGGCGAGCGCGAGTCCGGCGAGGGCTGTCCACAAGAGGGTCGCTGCGAACCGACGGCCGGCCGCAGCGTACCCCCGGCGTCCCGGCGCAGCGCGCGAACCGACCGCCGCGGCCGAGGCCGCACCCGAGGCCGCACCCGAGGCCGAGGCCGAAGCCGGCCCGCCCCTACCGCGGGCCCCGTTCACCTCACTCGCCGTCCAGCGCATGGCCGTCTCCCCCGCGTCCGGGCCTTCGCCCGCCGCCGATCCATCAGCTCGATTGCAGCGCCCAGAGCTTGGCCTGGGCGATCTTGTGATCGGGGTCGATCTCGAGGATCTTCTCGTACGCCTTGCGCGCATCCCCATGCTTGCCGGCATCCTCACGTTCGAGTGCCTTGCCCTGCAGCAACCAGATCTCCATCGCGCGCTCGTTGTCCCGGGCGGTCTTCTGCAACGTGTCGAAGTAGAGCGGGTCGGGACGGATCGGGCCCACGTCCTGGACCTCGGCGCGGAAGTCATTGAGCCCCTCGACGATCAGCGACAGGACCCCGGTCTGCAGCTTCAGCAGGTCGCCGGGCTTCCCACTGAAGGGGCCGGTGTACTGGCGGGCGAAGACGCGTGAGGTCGGCGCGTGGATGATCTGCAGATCGATCCGGCAAGACTCATCATCCAGCAGCAGGATCTGGCCGGTGATGAACGCGTGCGCATTGAGCAACTCGCCCAAGCGGATCGAGTTCTCCTTGTTGACCAGCTCGCGGTTCGAGCTCAGCTCGAGCTCGGCGAGGACGTCCTTCATGTTCGTGCGGTCGACGACGGTCAGGTTCGTGCTCTCGATCAGGTCGGTGCCGATGATCATCTGCAGGGCGCTGCCCAGGGCATCGTAGTCGTAGTCATCGTCCTTCGGTTGCAGCGTGATCACGTTGAAGTCGAGGACCGCGATCGTGCCGATATCCATCGTGCCGGCCGACAGAAACGAGTCGCGCACCGCCCGGTAGAGTCGGTTCATCGCCGGAGGGAACATGCGTCCATCGTAGGGCGGGGTGGGATCGCGGCTCAGCAGCTCGGTGAGGGCGCTGATGGCGCGGGTCCGCTCGCCCATCCGCAGATAGGCGCAGCTCTGTGTCTGCAGGGCGCGGGCCTGGCAGTCCGGCGTCGCCGATGGACTGGCGAAGGCATCCTGAACCATCTGCAGCGCGTTGCGGTACTGGTCACTGACCAAGTAGTCGAACGCCTGCTCGACGATGATGTCGCACCCTTCCGACCCGGCGCCACCCTCCTGCGCCTTGGCCGAACCGACAGAGGATGCCAACACCACGCCGGCCCCGAGGGCTCCGAGGGCCCCAATGAGCCCCACCACCGTGAAGAGACGCGACCGGTCGGAGAACCTGGCAAGGGAGACCATGGGAACCTCCGCGAGTAACGGGCCTGAAGGACTTCGAACTCATTCGCTGGTAACTATCACGGGGAAGGCCCCTGAGCGCAAGGATGGTGTCATGCCGGGGTGAGCAGAGTCTTGGCCAGCCCGTCCGGCCAGGCCGCGGTCTTGACCGGTCCAGCCGGCCGGGCCAGTTCTTCACCGCCCGGGTGGCCGGCCTCCAGGCTCCGCTGTCCACGGGCGACTGTCCGGCTCCGTCGTCCACGGGCGGCTGCCAGGCTCGGTCGTCCACGGCCGATCGTCAGCCGATCTTCAGCTTTCCTCCTCCCGTGGACCGCACGCGTGGGAGAAGCCGATCTTGGCAAGGTCTTGGCACGGCCGAGTCCTATAACCCATGCGTTAGGCGTGTTCCTCCACGCTGCCAGCTATAGCGCAGAACCTGCCCTGCCGATCGGTGTTATTGGCGCTGAACCTAAAACTGGGAGGTCCCCCATGAGGAGTCCAGCTGCTGTATCTGCAATCGTTCTTGTTGCTTTGCTTGTCGGCGGTTCAGCTATGTCGGATGAAGTCATCTGTGCCACCGAAAGTCCCCATGCCGTCATCCGCTGCTATCAATTGGCTCACGAGACTCGTGACTTGGGCGCAGTAGACCTCTTGCTCGCCGACGACTTCGAGTGTGTCTATCTCGATAACCCCGAAACGGGGTGCCCGGGAAAGAGAGAAGCATTGGCTGGCCTTAAGCAGATCTGGGAAACGCCTCCCGAGAAGGTCCGGAGGTTTGAGGTCACCTATGACGGTGACCCAAGCGTCAGTCGGGATCAAACCCGCGACTGCTGGATCATCGACGGCGTTCGCTTCCATCTGCGCATGGACGGCGTCTCTGACACAATGCGTGATGGAGTCTATACGCTGGATCAGCTCCTCACTTGGTGCGTTCGCCTCGAGGAGGCGCCTGAACCCCACTACGTTATCTTCAGGGAGGAGATTCGACCTCTCTCGTCTGACTAGGGCCAGTTCGGAAGTCTGGGTCACCTCAACTGAAACCCAGTTACCCCTAAGCGACTTTGTGGTAATCGATTGCAGCACATGGTGGGTTCGCAGCATCCATCCGGAAACTTAGACCCTTGACTTCGTGTATATGACTGGCATATACATTAGGCATGGATGTCTGGGAACAACTCTCGAAGTGCACTGGATTCCAGTGGGACAAGGGTAACTTCCTCAAGAACTGGGAAGCTCACAACGTCCATGCTTCTGAGTGCGAGCAGGTCTTCTTCAATCGACCTCTATTGGTCTTTCCAGACATTCGGCACTCGAAACGCGAGACGCGCTATTACCTCTTGGGGCAAACAGATGCCGGGCGCAGGCTCTTCTTAGTGTTTACCATTAGAGCCACACTCATCCGTGTGATTTCTGCCAGAGACAGAGCCGCAAGGAGCGTAGGGAGTACGATAGCCATGAAGAATAAAAAGCGCATTCCCAAGTTTCGCTCTGAAGAAGCAGAGCGTAAGTTCTGGGCCAAAACTGACTCAACTGACCACATTGATTGGAGTCAAGCGCAAGCTCCGGCCATGCCCCAACTGCGGCCGACTCTCAAGACTATCTCTTTGCGACTTCCTGAGCCAATGCTGGCGGAGCTGAAGCTCCTCGCCAACAAGCGAGATGTGCCATATCAGTCACTTCTCAAGATGTTTCTCGCTGAATGCATTGAGCGTGAACTAAGAAGAGCCAAGCCCCGAAGACGGAAGGCCTAGTGAAGCGTATGGCATTGGCTGGTTGATAGGTGGCGCCTAACACTACATTCACCAGATGTGCGGGCCGTCCAACGTGGCCGGTCTGACACAGGTCCTGCAAGGCCAGGGCCGCGCCAGCCCACCCACTGGTGATGTTCACGATATCAGTAAGTTGAGTTTTTTTGCCCCGGGGCAAAAATGGAGAGAGAATGTTGCAACACGGACCGCGACACAGACTGCAACGATGAAACGAGATGCAGGCCACGACCGGCGTGGCAAGCTGGCCAGCTTCTCTATTCCACCGGCTTTGGTCAGCCTGCATGTGCCGTGGCGGGTGGCCGGCCTCCAGGCTCCGCTGTCCACGGGCGACTGTCAGGCTCCGCTCTCTATGGGCGCGACTGTCAGCCTCCGCTGTCCACGGCGACTGTCAGGCTCCGCTCTCTACGGGTGCGACTGTCAGCCTCCGCTGTCCACGGCGACTGTCAGGCTCCGTCGTCCACGGCTGATCGTCAGCTTACCTCCTTCCGTCGACAGCACGCGTGGAAGAAGCCGATCTTGG
>CAZNJE010000025.1:0-61995 GCA_964573295.1 uncultured bacterium
GCCTGGAGGCCGCCCACCCGCCACGGCACATGCAGGCTGACCAAAGCCGGTGGAATTGAGAAGCCGGCCAGCTTGCCTCGCCGCTCGTGGCCTGCAACTCGTTTCATCCGCTGCGGGTCGCCCGAACGGGCGGTGACGAACTAGACAGAAACTCACGGCACAGGCAGGCACTGTGACCCGACCCTAGTTGTCCGTGTTGCAATATTGTATCTTCATTTTTGCCCCGGGGCAAAAAACTTAACTTATTGATATCGAATGGTTTATAGGACTCAACCTTGCCAAGATCGTGCCAAGATCGTGCCAAGATCGTGCCAAGATCGACTTCTCCCACGCGTGCTGTCCACGGAAGGAGGAATGCTGACGATCGGCCGTGGACGACGGAGCCTGACAGTCGCCGTGGACGACGGAGCCTGACAGTCGCCCCCGTAGAGAGCGGAGCCTGGAGTCCGGCCATGCCGCATGCGGGCTGACCGAAGCCGGTGGAAGAGAGAAGCTGGCCCGCTTGCCTCGCCGGTCGTGGCCTGCAACTCGTTTCATCCGCTGCGGGTCGGCCGAACGGGCGGTGAAGAACTAGGACGATTTACGGAAGGGCGTTAGGTGAAGCCCCGCGGCCAACGAGTGATCTCAGGTGGAGACCGGCCCGGCGACCCGGGGGAGGGGAGCAGGTTCGGACCAATGCGGCGGCTCAGGGGTTCAGGTGGGGATCGGTGCGGTTGCCCGGAATCGCAACTGCGAGATGACGATTCCGACCAACATGAGGGCGCAACCCGCGAGGGCACGGGCGGATAGCATCTCGTGGAGCAGGAGCCAGCCTCCCAAGACGGCGAAGACAGTTTCGAGGGACATGATGATGGCGGCGTGGGAGGGAGCCACATGTTCCTGGGCCACGACCTGAAGGGTGAAAGCCGTGCCAACCGAAAGGAAGCCGCCGTACAGCAACGGCAGGGCTGCCCCCTCGATTCCTCGCCAGGTGATGGATTCGGTCACCAGGGCGGCCGCCAGGCTCCAGAGGCCGCAGACCAGGAACTGTTGGAATGCCAAACGTAGGGGACCGACGGCTCGAACGTAGTGGTCCACCACCAAGACGTGCACAGCCCAGGCCACTGCTCCGAGCAGAACCAGTAGATCCCCTTTGGCTATCGTAAGATCCTCCTGCACGCTCAAGAGGTACAAGCCGGCGACTGCCAGCACGGCACCGATCCAGTTCGGCAGCCCCGGACGATGACGCCAGAGCAACCCCAGGATAGGAACCATGATGACGTACAGGCCCGTTATGAAGCCCGCCTTGCCTGCGCTCGTGTATACGATGCCAGTTTGTTGCAGCGAGGCGCCTGCGAAGAGCACTGTACCTGAGATGAAGACGGCGCCCAGCACCCGGCGCCGGGACCACGGCGGATCCGCACTGCCGGCCGAGAGCCTGCGAATGCGAAGGAAAGGCACCAGGGTGAGAGCCCCCAGGAGGAAGCGAATGCTGTTGAAGGTGAACGGTCCAACATGTGCCATCCCCGCACGCTGCGCGACGAAGGCGAAACCCCAGATGGCCGAGGTGAGCAGAAGAAGGGCTCGGGCCCACAAGGGGGAATGTGGCATTCGGCCTCCTGCTGCTTACCGCTGACGAATCCAATCCATCATGATCTGGTGGGCCATCATCCGCCGTCCGCCATCGGCCGGCTCATCATCTTCCGGTCCGTGATCGGCCGGCTCATCATCTTCCGGTCCGTCATCAGATGATCAGTCGTTCGTGGCTTGGGTCGACTTGCCGCGGCGCAGGTCGGGGCGATTCCAGTGCGGATCGTCGAATCGCTGTAGCTCGATCAGATAGCCGCTCGGATCCCGGAAGAAAAAGTGATAGATGCCATACTCCTCGTTGTGTCGCGGAGCATGCTCGCAGGCCACGCCAGCTTCCCGTAGGCGCTCGTACCAGGCGTCGACCTCTTCGGTGACCAGGGTCAGGATCACGCCGCCCGGTGCGACCGCGTCGGCGCGGCCGCAGAAGCCTAGGTAGCCGTGTTCGGCCGTGCGATAGATGCGGCAACCACCCTGATCCAGGACGAGAGGCAGCCCGAGGGCATCTTCATAGAAACGCGACGTCTCTTTCAGATCGGATGTGTAGCAGAAGGTAATCATGGCATCCGCCATGTCCATCATGGTCGTCCCTCCCAGGGTGAGAGTCTTCATTTCCAAGGCAATCATGCCTCGATGTGCCCGCAAGGCCCAGCGCCGACGGGTTGCACGCGGTCCAGTCGCGCCCGCAAGGTCCAGCGCCGACGGGTTGCACGCGGTCCAGTCGTGCCCGCAAGGTCCAGCGCCGACGGGTTGCACGCGGTCCAGTCGTGCCCGCAAGGTCCAGCGCCGACGAGTTGTACGTGGTCGGATCGTTCTCACGCGGGATGAAGTGGGCGTCTTGTACGCCAGCCAGTCGTGTCCGCGTGACATGTGACAGGACAAGTTGTGTTCGTACCAACAACGGTATCCGCAGAAGAGGTGTCCTCATGGACGGAGAACGAGTGCCCCGCGAACGTCCCCGGCCCGCAGGCGCTCGAGTCCCCGCCCGGCATCCTCGAGAGCCAACGTATCGGTCGAGGTTCGGATCGGAATCCGAGGCGCCAGCGTCAAGAACTCCTCGCCATCGCGGCGGGTGAGATTGGCGACCGAGATGATCTGGCGTTCTTCCCACAGGATCCGGTACGGCAATGCCGGAATCTCGCTCATGTGAATACCCGCGCAGACCACCCGTCCTCCCTTGCGCACCGCCTGCAGTGCGAGGGGGACCAGCCTCCCAGCGGGCGCAAAGATGACCGCAGCGTCTAGTAGTTCCGGTGGCGAGTCCTCTGAGCCACCCGCCCAGACCGCCCCAAGTGTCCTGGCGAATACCTGCTTCCGGTCGTCCCCCGGCCGGGTGAAGGCGAATACCTCGGCCCCCTGATACCGGGCGACCTGCAACAGGATGTGCGCGGCCGCACCAAAGCCGTATAGACCGAGACGCCGCACACGTCCCGCCAGTCGATAGGCCCGATACCCGATCAGTCCAGCGCATAGCAATGGGGCCGCCTGCTCGTCCGTCATTGGCCCGGGAATGGGAAAGCAGTAGCGCGCGTCGGCGACCGCATACTCGGCGTAGCCGCCATGGCGCTGATACCCGGTGAAGACGGCGTGGTCACAAAGATTCTCCTGGCCGTCGCGGCAGTACCGGCAACGGCCGCACGTGTGTCCGAGCCAGGGGATCCCGACCCGTTGACCTGCCTCGAGACCGAGCACGCCCCTGCCTAGGCGTGTGACTTCCCCGACGATCTCGTGCCCCATGATGAGGGGCAATACCGGCCGTGGCAGTTCACCATCGAAGATATGGAGATCCGTCCGGCAGATACCGCAGGCGCCCACCTTGAGCAAGACCTCTCCCGGGCCCGGCCTGGGCACCGGAATGTCCTGGAGTTGCAGGGGACGGCCGACGTTTTCGAGCACCATGGCGCGCATGGCGCGATCTTCCCGCATCCGGCTGCCTGGATCAAGCGAGAGCGACCGGCTCGTATCATCCATAGGTTGCGTGTGGGCGACGAGCGCCGCAGAATGTGCGCAGTCGAAAACCACGATCATCTTTGGGGCAGCCTGGAGGCAGCCTGGAGGCAGCCTGGAGGCTGTCTGGAGACAGTCTGGAGGCAGTCGGATGGAGGCCAACCGAAAACGGCCGCAGGCCTCGGCGCTCTTTCGCTGGAACCGGCAGAGTCGTCTCGTATTCGACACGGTCAATGCGCTCATCATCGTCCTCGATGAGAAGGGCCACCCCGTGTCGATGAACCGTGTCTGCGAAGAAACCACCGGATACCGTCTCGAAGACATTCAAGACCGACCCATCTGGGACACGCTCATCCCCCCCGCTGAAGCCGGAGATGTGCGTACTGTTTTCGCGAAGCTCCGGGATGAAGGCCTGCCCTGCGAGCATACCAATCACTGGATCATCAAGAATGGCGAGCGGCGGTTGATCGAGTGGTCGAACTGTGTCCTGACCGATCCCGAAACCGGACGGGTCCACGTCGTCGGGACCGGCATCGACATCACGGTTCAGCAGGAAACCGAGGAGGCGCTGATCCACAGCGAGGCCTGGTTGCGCGGCATCTTCCGGTCGGCACCTACCGGAGTTGGCGTCGCGCGCAACCGGATCCTGATCCAGGTCAACGATCGGATCTGTGAGATGACCGGTTACACGAGCGGGGAGCTGGTGGGACGCAGTGTCCGCATTCTGTATCCCACGGATGAGGACTTCGAGTACGTGGGTGCAGAGAAGTACCGCCAGATTCGGGACTATGGCACGGGGACGGTTGAAACGCAGTGGCGGAGGAAGACCGGCGAGGTGATCAATGTCTTGCTCAGTTCCACACCGCTTGACCCCACCGATCACGATGTAGGTATATCCTTCACCGCGCTGGATATCACCGATCGTACGCGGGCCGCTCGGGCGTTGCGGGAGAGTGAAGAGAAGTACCGTAACGTCGTGGAGCGAGCGTATGATGGCATTCTGATCATCCAGGACTTCCTGATCAAGTATGTCAATCCCCGCGGTGCGCAGATCCTGGGATTCGATGTCGAGAATATGATCAACACGAACATGAGAGAGTACATCAGTGACCGGTATCATGATCTTATCGTCGACCGTTATACAAGACGTCTGAAGGGAGAGAATGTACCCACCGCCTATGAGGCCGCTTTGCGTCATAAGAACGGTCATGACTTGGAGGTGGAAATCAGTGGTGGGATCGTGACATTCGAGGACCAGCCGGCGGATTTGGTGTTCATTCGCGACATCACCGAGCGCAAACAGGCGCAGCAAGCGATGCTTCAGTTGCGCCGATTGCTGCAGAGCATGATCGACTCGATGCCGTCGGCGATGATCGGAGTGGACACCCAAGTCTGCGTAACCCAATGGAACAGTGCCGCCAGGCGGCTGACCGGTCGCAGCGCCGATGAGTCTCTGGGACGGCCGCTTACCGAGGTGTTTCCCTATCTTCGCGATCAGCTGGGGGCCGTAGAAGAGGCCATCCGACGCCAGGAAGTACGCCAGATGCCCAAGATCGTTTGGGAAACCCGAGGGACTGCGCGAACCTATGAAGTGACGATCTATCCTCTCACCGAGGGCGATGTGGAAGGTGCGGTGCTGCGGGTCGATGACATCACGGAGAGGGATCATCTCGAGCAAATGATGATCCAGTCCGAGAAGATGCTCTCGGTCGGAGGGTTGGCCGCCGGCATGGCGCACGAGATCAACAATCCGCTGGGAGGGATGGTGCAGAATGCGCATGTTGTGCTCAACCGGCTGCGGCCGGGCTATGCTATCAACGATCAGGTCGCCCGGGATTGCCGAACCGACATGACGTCGATTGCCGGGTATGTGGAAGCCCGCGGTATTCTGCCGTTGCTCGAGTCGATGCGGTCGTCAGGTCACAAGGCGGCACGCATCATCCAGAACATGCTGACCTTCAGCCGAAAGGCCAGCACAGTAGCCCAGCCGCACGACATCGTGGAGATCCTTGACCGGTCACTTGAGCTGGCCGCACAGGACTTCGATCTGAAGAAGGTCTACTCGTTCCGCGACCTGGAAGTCATCCGTGAGTTCGAGGAGGGGATGCCGCCGGTTGAGTGTCAGGAGATTGAGATCGAGCAGGTCCTGCTGAATATCCTGCGCAACGCGGCCCAGGCGCTGCATGAGACCTTCCCCGACGGTGGTGGGGCCCGGCTTGCGATTCGTGCCCGGCGTGAGGATGCGCATGTGCGGATTGAGATCGAAGACAACGGACCCGGCATGACGGAAGGAGTCCGCAAGCGCGTCTTCGAGCCATTCTTTACCACCAAACCACCCGGGGTTGGCACCGGGCTGGGACTCTCGGTATCGTACTTCATCGTCGTCGAGCACCATCAGGGTTCGCTCACGGTTGAATCCGAGCCTGGCGCCGGGACATGCTTCGTCGTACGATTACCGTTCACTCAGTAGAGGAGGCTTCATGAATCGCAAGTCTACGGGGCCGCCGACGGATATGCCCATGGTCCCCGACCACCATCGCAACGTCACCTCGTGGCAGTCCTTCTCGACCAGTCGTGCCAAGACCGATTCCTCGTTCTGGATGCAGAAGATGATCCTGGTCGTCGATGACGACGAAGCCATCCGTCAGAGCATGGCTAGCCATCTGGAAGATCTTGGCTTTGAAGCGGTGGAGGCAGAGGATGGGCAGACCGCGCTCGAGATTTTCGAGGAATCCCAGCCTGATCTGATCCTCCTGGACCTGCGCATGCCCCGTGTGGATGGACTCGAGGTGCTGGCGACCCTGGGCACACGCAGTCCCGAGACGCCCGTGATCGTGGTCTCGGGAATGGGTGTCATGGAAGATGCGGTCCAGGCGTTGCGTTTGGGTGCCTGGGACTATCTAATCAAGCCGATCCAGGATATGACCGTGCTGGAAGTCTCGGTCTGCCGGGCGCTCGAGCGTGCGCAACTCATCAAGGAGAACCGGGACTACCGCCGCCAACTCGAGACCCAGATCGCCCGCCGCACTGCCGAGCTCGAGTCGGCCCGTCAGGCCCTCGAGGAGAAGAATCTGGCTCTGAGAGAAATTCTGGCCAACATCCAGACCGATCGCCGCCGGGTCGAGGAGAGCGTCATCAGCAGTGTGAATAAGGTCATCCTTCCGATGTTGCAGTCGCTGCGCCGAGGGCTGGCGGGCAGCGATGCGAAGGTGGTCGATCAGATCGAGCAGAGCCTCACCGAGATCACATCTCCGTTCGTCGACAAACTGTCGAAGGACCTGGCGAGCCTGACCCCGACCGAGATCCGCATCTGCAACCTCATTCGCCGGGGATTGACGGTCAAGGAGATTGCCAACCTGGAGAATCTGGCGCCTGACACGGTGAGTACGCACCGCCGCAACATCCGCCGCAAGCTGGGGGTGGTGAACAAGAAGGTCAATTTGGCGAGCTATCTCGAGACGGCCTTCAACATGGATCGGCGAGATTGAGTGTCAGTGCCTGTCTAAGATCCATTGAATAGAGTGGTTGGGGAGATCGTCCTGGAGCGGATTCGATACGGCGTTATGTTTACGATCGCTACCGCCTTGCCAGTGAATCGCTTGCGCCTCCAGTGAGTAGGATCCCTACCCGAACCTTTCCCTACTTACCCCTGTCTGAACGGGTCGCAATACACCCCGGTGCCCGCGCTATAATAGGGACAGGAATGAAGCAAGCCTCCTTCAGAATCAAATAGCTATTTTCTTCCGATGGAGCCCCCGGCGAATCGTAGGCCGGTCACCTTGGCAGAAAAGCTCTGGGAAGCGCGGGGCGGTCCGCTTGCGGGAAGCCACGCAGATCGACGAAAGAAGATCATACGTTGCCGTGGATCGTCCGCGCATCCCTTAGCTCCACGTAAACACTTTCGCTGGAATACGTTCCGGTCCTCGGCCGTCCCCCACCCAGTACCAGGCATCGGTGTCGGACGGGATGGCGACATTGCTCATCACGCATACCCGCCCGTCCCGGTCCATGGCATGGATCGCTACTGGACCCAGGAGTCCTTCCCTCAACTGGTGCAGATCCCTGATCCCGTCTCGGCAGGCTTCTTCGACGCTGGCCTCCGCCTCCATGCGATGCACCACACGGGATGCCGTCTGACAGCGAATGGTCATCTCGCCGGTGTGCGTGCAGGCGCACGCTCCGTAACGGTCGTCCACGTAAAGACCTGCACCGATGACAGCACTGTCACCCACCCGGCCCGGATACTTGAGCGGCCAACCAGAGGAGCTCGTGCCCCCAGCCAGATGGCCGTGCCGGTCCCGAACCAGGAAGATGGTCGTCCCTTTCGAGGCCGTGTGACGTGCGCAACGCCACGCGGCATCGATCCAGCGACCGGATCCACAGGGATCGTTGTCCTGATCGAGTGTTCGACGTCGAGTGGGGTCGGGCGCGGTACGGTGCGCCGTGCGCGCCGGCTGCGCGGGATCTGGCGGTTCGTGGCCGGGAGCGAAGGTGGGAGACAGCGCTCGATGGAGCGCCTTCTCGTACGTAACGCGGGCTTCGGGGGTGAGCATCTCGGCCATCTCGGCACCGATCTCCCGCGCGAACTGAAGGGCGCCCGTACCGGCCAGAAAGGCGTGGGGAAGCATCTCCATCACCGCTCTCGCCACCGTGATTGCGTGACGAGCCTGTTGCAGGCCGGCAACCGAGCCGCTTTGGCGCCCGTGCCCCTCCATGATCGAAGCATCGCACTCGACTTCGCCCGCCAGGTTGGGTATGCCGCCACGCCCCACTGAGCGTACCTGTGGGTCATCCTCCACCGGGCGAATGCCCTTCTCCACCGCATCGATGGCGCTACAGCCTGACCGCAACGCCTCGATCGCGGCGGTCACGCCGGCCGCGCCCTCTCCGTTGACCAATAGCCGTAACGATTCCGCCAAGGCACCTCCCAGCATTCATGGTCTTCGATGAAGCGCCTTCGATGAAGGGAGTTCAATGAAAGGAGTTCAATGAAAGAACTTCGATGAAAGAACTTCAATGAAAGGACTTCGATGACCGGTACGCCTTTGTCGAGTCAGTCCTTCTCCTCGAGCCAAGGCTTGGCTTCGTCTACGTTATGGAACATCCGAGTCAACTCCTGGACCCGGGACGATAGAGATTGAAACATGCGGGCGAGGCCGTAGGTCTCATCGCTCGAGACGACGATCGCACGCTTGATCGTGGGCCAGCTTGTCAAGGTGGACTCGAATGTCATCGTCACTGATGGATCCCTGGTAAGCCGAGTGCATGATCCTGGAAGTCTTATCGAGCTTGTACGCAATCGGCATGTGAGGCTCCGCTATCCGCGGTGTCCGAACGCTCTGGCTCCGGCAGGATAGTGGCAGTCCTACGGAAAGGTTGGCAAGTCCCATTCTCTCAGGCGGATCCGGTTCTCTGTACTTCCCATTCTCTGTACTTCCCATTCTCTGTGCTTCCCATGGAGCTGTTCGCATTGAGCGCTTCACAATCGTTGGCTCAGGTAGAGATGCGCTCGTCGCGCGACCACCCCGGCGTGGTCTGCAGCGCGCCGATCGCGGGGGGGGGGGGGGCAGGGGGCGTAGCCGCGGCCTTCCTCCTGCGGCGCATTCTCGGCCGCCAGCGCGCGGGCGATGGCCGCCCTGACACTGATCTTCCGTATCCTCCGGGCTGAGCCGGCGTTTGAGATGAGGCCAGAATGCCTGGCTCGTGGCGCGCGTAGGCCGATGGCCGGACCGACATGCCTTTGTCTCTTTCCATGCCCGGCCCCTTCGCCTTTCCCCACGCCCAACTCCTTATGTCTGACCCGCCGGGACTGGACTGTGATTGCCGACCGGTTTCATGGGGTAAGATCGTGATGGGGAATAGGTTACAAGTTTAGGAGCGGCTTGGGATCGTGGTCCAGAGCGGAACCAGAGCGGATCCAAAGCGGGCTCAGGAGCGGCTCAGTGGCGGGCCAGACCGGATCAGGAAGGGGTTCTGGTGCTGAGTGTGTGGTTCGTATTCCACGGATTCCGGCCCCAATCAGAATCAGAGGGGCAACTCCTAGAAGACAAACGATTCACAAGTCTGTGTCCTTGTCGAGGGGATGGGTGCAATCGGCCTTCGCGCCAATGGGTCTTTGCATTCCGGGTTCGTTTCCAGGGTCTTCGGGACCTCACTCGGTGGACGTGGCGGATTCGTCTGAATCGATGCTCAGGATCCGCCAGCTACCCTTGCGATCACGGACGCTCCGCGGGGCCCGGTCATAGCACAGCACGGCCGTGGCGCCCGAGTCCAACCGAACCTGGAAGTACTGGCGCCCAACGCCCCAGGAACCCCTGCGCTGCGCGGTGGCAGTGTGTTCGGGGCGCATGTTGTGGGCCATCCGCCCCCGGCGACGGTAGTCGCGCCACTCGCTCTCGAGCGCGGTGATGCGGAAGAGGCGTTCTCTCCAGGTGAAGGCGTTGGGACAGCTGGGTTTCTTCTCGAGCTCTGGCGGATGCTCGAAGTGCACGGCGATCGGCTCGAAGATGAAATCGGCCGACGATTGCCCGTCATCGAATGGAGGGCCCGAACGGGGGGCCCGCTCGCACGAGTTCCCAGGATCGGGGGCTCGGGGCGAGTGTCGGTCTTCGGCAAACATGAGGTTGATCCTGTTTCAGCGCGTCGGCCGCCTCCCAGTCCAACCTCCGGGGTGCACCAGCGGGCGAGAGGGGATTCGCGCGCATTATGGGATTCAGCGTTCGTCCGGCTTTTCCGGTTCGTCGGGCTTTTCCGGTTCGCCCGGCTCCTCCGGTTCGTCCGAGTTCCCTGAGTTCTCCGAGTTCTCCGAGGCCTCTGAGGCCTCCGAGGCCTCCGAGCCCTCCGAGTCCTCCACGGACTGGGGTACAATCTCGAACTCCGGTTCTTCTTCCACCCCCGCACCTTCCGGCAGCGTGTAGAGCGCACAAACAGCTCCGGCGGGATCGCGGATCACACAAAAACGCCCGCCTCCCATGGGGCGCGGTCCATCGAGCACCGTCCCGCCCTGCTGGCGGCAGCGCTCGGCGGCAGCGTCGCAGTCATCGACCGTGATGTAGATGAGCCACTGAGCCGGCAGGTTGGCGTTAGGGCCAGTGGCATGGCAGATGCCGGCGACCGGATGCGTACCGGCGGCCGGGACCATGCCGTAATCCTCGTAGCCGTCCATCGGGACCTCCTGAGGGATCCAGCCCACAACCTCCCCATAGAAATCGCGGATGGCCTCGGCTCGAGGAACTGTGAGATCGCACCAGAGTATGGTACCGGCGTCCAGAGGTTGGGTCGAGTTCATGGAAGACTCCTAGCCCGTGAAGAAGATGGACGATCACCCTACCGACGGCACCATCATCGCTGGAGTTGCCGCCGGTTGCAATGCTGACGCAAGAAACCTACGATAAGCACGATGCGTACATCAGTACATTAGCCCTGCAAGGCGAACCTGGTTAGGCACCGGAAGGATGATGATGGCCGGGAAATACACTACAGTTGCATCTACACCCGAGTGCAGGGCTACAGGACGGCAATCCGCTGGACGCAGGTTGGTCGCGCACAGGTCGGTAGCACGCCGGGCGGCCTGGCGCCGGGCGACCAGGTCCCGGGCGACTAGGTCCCGGGCGACTAGGTACCGAGCGACTGGGTACCGGGTGATGGGCGGGTTGCTCCTGGCGGCACTCCTCGCGTTGGCCGGCTGCGGCGGAAGCGGCCCGGCTGGCGATGGCCACCTCGCCGTCTTGATCATCGTCGATACCTTGCGAGCGGATCATCTGGGGTGCTACGGGTGCTACTCGATCGAGACACCCCACATTGATGAACTGGCATCGAAGGGCGTTCTCTTCGAGCGGGCGACCACTGCCGTTCCAGTCACGCTGCCCAGCATCAGCACCATCATGACCGGCGCCTATCCTCACCAACACGGCATCCGCGACAACGGCCCGTTTCGACTGGCACCCTCCTGGTCGACGCTGGCCGAGCGCTTCTCCGCCGCGGGATTTCGCACCGCGGCCTTCGTTTCGGCAGCGGTCATCGCCAGCCAGCACGGGCTGGATCAGGGTTTCGCCATCTACGACGATGACATGTCTGGCCCCTACGCTGTCTATGACCCCGAGCTGAAGCCGTTCGCGGATTCGGTCGTGGGCATTGAACGGAGGGCCAACCGCACGGTAGACCGAGCCCTCGAGTGGGTTCGCGATCAGGCCGGCCGCGACGTCTTCTTGCTCGTTCATCTGTTCGATCCACACATCCCACAGGATCCGCCACCGCCCTACGACCGCCGGTACGACAACGCCTACGACGGCGAGATCGCCTTCACTGACGCCCAGATCGGCCGCCTCCTTGCCGGTTTGGAGAGAGGGTGGCGTGCTGACCATCGTCTGGTGGCGTTCATGAGCGATCACGGCGAAGGCTTGGGAGATCATGGGGAGGAACTCCACGGTTTCTTGCTGTTTGAGGAGACCATGCGCGTACCGCTCATTCTGACCGGATTCGCCCGGCCCGATGGCACGAACCGCGCCCAAAGCGTCCCTTTGCCAGCGGGGCAGCGACGCGGGGATCTGGCACGGACAATCGACGTCGCGCCCACCCTGTGTCATCTGATGGGACTCGAGGCCATCCCCCAGAGCGCCGGCGTTCCGTTGCTGTCATTCGGATCGCGGCAGGAGGATCCGATCCCAGCGCCCACAGCGGCCTATATCGAGACGTTCCGACCCCGCCTGTCGTACAACTGGAGCGAGCTGCGAGGTGTGCGTACCAAGGACTGGAAGTACGTCGCCGGTCCATGGGACGCCTTGTACAATCTGGACACAGATCCCGGTGAGACGGCCAACGTCGTAAATGAGCAACCCGGGGTGCGGGATTCAATGCGCGTGCTCATGAATGCAACGGCGTTCGAGGTTCTCGATCGTGGAGCGACCCAGGCCGAAACGATCTCGCTTTCAGCCGAACAACATGAACGTTTGCAGAGCCTGGGGTACCTGACCGCAACGCCGTCCGCACTGCCCAAGGCGATGCCTGAGGCGCGGGCCGGCTTGCGAGGGGGGGCGCGGGTGGCCCCGCCGGCCGCTTCGGAGAGGGCCTCGCGGGTGGCCCCGCAGACGCCCTCTCCGGCGGACTCTCAGGCGGTGTGGTTCTTCCCCCGCGATGAACGCGGCATCGTCCTGGGGCTTCCTCATCCGGCCGATGAAGTGGAGATGTACAATCGAGATCTCAAAGTCAAATCACGCTATCGGCAGGGCCGGCTAGCGCTAGAGGCCGGCGATCTGGAACAGGCCGAATTCGCATTCAAGCGGGCACTCGAAGAGGACTGGGGGCATGCCGATTCGTGGTTGGGTCTGGCCGAGACATACAAACGCGCCGGAGACCATACTCGCCTGCTCAATGTCCTGCGCGAGGGTCATCGGACATGTCCCAGCAATGAGCGGATCAACGAGCGGCTCGATGCGGTTCTTGACGTGATAAACTCTGGCAGAAAGTCATAGACACAGAAGCAGACGGCCGATGCCCGACTGAATACCACCGACAACCCTGCCTTCGGGATCATCCCATCGGGCTCATCCCAGGACCAGCTTGGCCGTCTCTCGGACCGACCCGCACTCGGGGATGAGTTCGGCAGAAGGGGTCTCCGCCGAGCCAAGTCTGCTAAAAGATTCTGCCGGAAAGCGTTACGGTTCGATGACGACCTTTCCTGGGGCCGAGTCGTCTACGACGCCCACGATGGTGGCGGACGAGACCCCCGCCTCCTGAAGAGCGTGGAGTAGTGGCTCGCCATCGCGCTCGGCCACGGCGATTAGCAACCCGCCGGATGTCTGCGGATCGTAGAGGAGATCCGAGATCTCGAGCGGTACTCCCTCTTCTACGATCGTCGCCGGCGTACAGTAGTCGCGATTGCGGTGCAGTCCCGCCGGAAGCAGCCCCATGGCGGCGTACTCGGTAGCCGAGGCGAAGTACGGCAAACGTGCGGCACTCAAGCGAGCCGAGACCGTCAAGCCGGCCACCATCTCACCGATATGGCCGACCAGGCCGAATCCGGTGATATCGGTGCACGCATGGACCTCATAGCGCGCCATCACCTCGGCCGCCGTGCGGTTGAGTGTGGCCATCGAAGCGATGATCTCGGTGATGGCTGCCTCGCTCGCCAGCTCTCCCTTGATCGCCGTGTTGACGATGCCGGTCCCCAGCGGCTTGGTCAGGATCAGGCGGTCTCCCGAGCGGGCGCCCTGGTTTGTGATCACGCGGTCGGGATGCACGATGCCGGTGACGCTGAGCCCATACTTGAGTTCGGGGTCCTCGACGGTGTGACCGCCGGCCAAGGCCGCGCCGGACTCCCGGAGTTTCTCCAAGCCGCCGCGCAGGATTTCATGCAGGACCCCGATGTCCATCGTCTGGGCGGGGAACCCGGCGATGTTCATCGCGCACAAGGGCCGCCCTCCCATGGCATAGACGTCGCTCAGAGCATTGGCTGCCGCGATCTGGCCGAACATGAACGGGTCGTCGACGATGGGGGTGAAGAAGTCCACCGTCTGGATCAATGCGATGTCGTCACTGATCTTGTACACACCCGCGTCGTCAGCCTTGTCGAATCCGACGATCAGATTCGGGTCGTCAATCAGTTCCAGACCGCAAAGCGCTCGGGCCAGGTCCCCCGGCCCCAGTTTTGACGCTCACCCAGAGCCGCTCACCGTTTGGGTGAGCGGCAGCGGCCGGTTGCCCGTCGTCATGTCGTGTGCATCCATTGATACCTCTGATCCTTCGTTCGGCCGGTGCGTGAGATGGTCTAATCCGGGCTAAGCACTGGCCGGTCGTTGTCCGGCGGTCAAAGATCTAGTCGCCGACCGCTTCGTAAGCGCCGCGGAACTCGTGATAGACACCACGCAGCCGAATCGGCCGACCGGCGAGCAGAGCGCGAATGGTCGGCCAATCGGCACTCCCAATCCGCAACGCCATGCCGCAATCTGAGCTGAGCTGCCGCGGCGTTGGAATCATGTCGCACCACGGGCCTGCCTGCTGGATCGCCGCTTCAGCGGCCATCACATCGTGGATCGAGGCCAGAATCAAGACATAGAACCCTTGATGCTCCACTCTGCTCATCTCCGTCCGAGGGGTCGTAAGCCTGACCGTGTTTCGCTCGGGCCCTCTTTGGATCTACCGAATTGGGTCAATCCCTACGGATTGGGTGAAGCCGCGCCCTTGGCGAGGCTCGACACAGCTTCGATCACCGCCTCGATGTCAGTGTCCCGATTCATGATTCCCGCCGAGATCCGAACGCACCCCTCGGGAAATGTTCCGAGCGTGCGATGAGCTTGCGGGCTGCAATGCAGACCGCTGCGCGTCATGATCCCGAACTCGCGATCCAACCGATAGGCCAGCTCACTGGGCGGCATGTTGACCACATTGATCGCAACCACCGGCAGTGCGGGCGTTTCTCTGGATGGGCCATAAAGTGTCACCCCCGGCTGATTCACGAGGCCGTCCCACAGGCGATACCGTAACGCAAGCTCGTGGCGCCGCACCTCCTCCAGCCCGATGGCGTTCAAGTGCGAGATTCCCGCTCCCAGCCCCGCCAAGCCCGGTGCGTTGAGTGTTCCCCCTTCGTAACGGTCTGGCAGCTCGAATGGCTGGACGTCTGACTCCGACGCCGACCCTGTCCCACCGTAGACCAGGGGACGGATCTCGAGTCCCGCCCGGATGTACAACCCTCCCGTGCCCTGGGGTCCCAGAAGTCCTTTGTGCCCCGTAAAGGAGAAGAGGTCAATGCGTTCGCGCTCCAGATCGATCGGCAGAACCCCGGCCGTTTGCGCCCCGTCGACCAGTAGGGTGGCATCGCCGGTCGCGGCACGGATCTCACCGAGCGGCGCGATCGTGCCGGTGACGTTCGAGGCATGATTGACGATGACGAGCCGAGTGCGGCCGGTCATGGCGTCCGCAAATGCCTGTGGGTCGAGAACACCGGCCGCGTCGGCCGGGACGATCGTGACATCGAGTTCCAGCTCCTCTTGGAGCGCGCGCAATGGGCGCATGACCGCATTGTGTTCGTACGAGGTGATGACAACGTGGTCCCGGCGAAGGAGGTGGCCGCGCAGCGCGAGGTTGATGGCTGCGGTGGCGTTGGACGTGAAGATGATCTGCCGCGGATCGGTGACGCCGAAAAGGCGTGCGAGCGATGTCCGCGTGGCGAAAACCGACCGTGCGGCCTCGGCCGCCAAGCGGTGCCCCGAACGACCAGGATTGGCGTTGCGAGTGCGCAGGTGCTCGCAGATGGCATCGATGACCACATCCGGCTTCGGAAAGGAGGTGGCGGCTTGATCGAGGTAGTGCATGACAGAACCGAATCCGCTCATGGCCGGATGACGCGGTCAGCCGACGATAGATGGGACACGACTTCGAACATGTTCGTCACCTTGCCGACGGCCAGATTTTCCTTAAGGTCGAAGAAGTCCAGGCATGTGCCGCAGGAGAAGATCTCCATCCCCCCCTCTTCGAGCTCTCGAATGTCCTGAATGAGTGGCGATCCTTCGGTGGTCAGGCGCACCCCGGCATTGATGAAGAAGGTTGCCTCCGGAATGGGGACGACCTCTTTGAGTGTCTTCACGAACGCGCGCATCAGAACGCGCCCCAGTTCGTCGTCCCCCTCGCCGAATCGGTCGCTGGAGACGAGCACCATGTTTCGCGACGCCGGTCGGCACGCTAAGGGCGCCAGATCTTCCTCCGCAACAGGAGCGACATCGATCACGAGTTGGATTTCATCTTCCCCGCGTTTGTCGATTCGCGCCACGTGGCCCAGGCTGTGGACCATCCGGGTAACATTCTCGCACGAGGCCATGTTGTCCACCAGCACGCGCAATCGTGTGGCGCCCCCAGCTTCCAGCTCATTGCGAGTTAGCAGGACCGGTTTGGGGCATGCGAGCCCGCGAGCGTCGATCGTCTTCTCTTCCACGGCCAGCTCCTTTCGTTCGCTCGCCCCTCGGGGGGGGGAGCGGGCCCGCCTTGGGCATCGTGCAAGCGACACCACTCCGATCATGCGATGGATGAATCTTATCAGCTTCACCATCATGGGGGTAGAAACTGAGGCCGAGATCACGCATCCGGTCAAGAACCAAGTCGGGCCAGAGGGAGGATCGGGCCAAGGGCAAGTCGGGCCAGAGGGAGGATCGGGCCAAGGGCAAGCCGGGCCCAAGGGAGAATCGGGCCAGGATCAGGCCGGGCCCAAGGCAGGAGCCGGCTTGTCGCGGACGATCGAAACGGGCGGACCGGTAGGTCCGCCCGCTCCTGTGCGCTTCGAGAGTCGTGCTCTTGGCTTGACGATCGTGTTGCCGACCGTCTGGCCGGCCCGACGGCCGACAGTTTGGCCGCCTGTCTGGCCGACGATCGCGCCGATCGCTACGGCTTCCAGTGCTCCCAAACCTTGCCGACCAGGGCTGGGCCGGGGGTCAGTGTCTTCCCGCCGGGTTCCCACCCGGACGGGGTCACTTCGCCGGTCGTGGCCACGTGCTGGAAAGCCTTGACTTGGCGGATGAGCTCCTGAGGATTGCGGCCGACCTCGGGTGTCAGTACTTCGCTGGCACGAATGACGAAGTCGGGATCGATGATGAACCGGCCGCGGATATCCACACCGGCTTCCTCGTCGTAGACCCCGTAGAGCTGTCCGATCAAGCCACCGGCGTCCGAGAGCATCGGAAAGGGAACTCCGCCATCGACCATTTTGGACAGCTCTTCAGCCTGCCAGATCTGATGGACGAACCGGCTGTCGACGCTCATTGCCAGAACCTCGACGCCCAGATCCTTGAATTCCTTGTGAAGGGCGGCGACCGCCGCCAACTCGGTGGGTCAAACGAAGGTGAAGTCGCCCGGATAGAAGCAAAGTACGATCCACTTGCCCCTGTAGTTCGAGAGGCGAATGGGCTTGAAGCCTTCGCCCTGGACGTAGGCATGGGCCTCGAAATCGGGCGCCGGACGTCCGACGCGCGCCTGGACTTGCATACGGGATTCCTCCTTCCCCTTCTCGGGGGCTGGCGTAGCTGACGGCGTGTTGTCGAGGATCGGTCCTCGCGCAGGCTGCACACATCCGTCCTTGGGTTCTGGCATGCTTGCCTCCTTCCTTTGTCCGTCTATCGTCGCCGCCTGCGGCCTCGAAGCGACTATTTCCGCGGGCGGTAGTATTGACGGGCCTCATCCTGGACCTCGCGAAGCTTCGCGATGCGGTTCTCGTCCGAAGGGTGTGTGCTCAAGAACTCCGGTGGAGAACCTCCCCCGTGAGCCTGTGACATGCGGGTCCAGAACGCGGGTGCGGCTGCCGGTTCATATCCGGCCATGGCCATGAAGATCGTTCCCAACCGGTCGGCCTCGTACTCGTGAAGACGGCTGTACGGCAGAATGCCGAACACTTGCGATCCCACCCCGAAGGCGGTCAAGGCCAAGGCCTGCGTTTCTTCGGGCTTACTCTCCAGTGCTTTTGACAGGGCCAGCCCCCCCATCTGGACCACGAGCTGCTGGCTCATGCGCTCGTTGCCGTGCTGGGCGACGATGTGCGCGATTTCGTGGCCCATCACGACCGCCAGGCCCTCTTCGTCCTGGGTGTAAGGGAGGATGCCTGCGTAGAAGACGATCTTGCCGCCGGGCATGGCCCAGGCATTGACCTGATCGCTGTCGATCAGATTGAACTCCCAGGTGTAGTCTTCGAGCTCGGATCCAAGATCCCGCTCTTCAAAGTACTCCTCGACCGCAGCACGGATGCGCATACCAACGCGCTTGACCATCTGGGATTCGGCGGTGCCGGTGATGACCGGGTTCGAATTGAGAAACTCCGAGTACTGCTGGGTGCTCATCGACAGCAACGTCGATGATGGGATCAGGCTGAACTGTTTGCGGCCGGTGATCGGGACCGTAGTACAAGAGAGGATGACAAGCGCGAGAAGAAGCATCGTGCCTAACGAGAGACCCCGACGAGTCCTAGTGCGAAACATGAAGATCTCCTTATCTGATAAGCTCATTGCCTGACAAGCTCATTCGGCTGCGGGTCTGTTGCTGGCGAGTTCGCCCTCAGCCTTCTGCGGACGCACTCATGCGCGCTCGGGTCCATGCCCGGGTCCATGCTCGGGTCCATGCTCGGGTCCATGCTCGGGTTCATGCCCGGGTCCATGCTCGGGTTCATGCCCGGGTCGAGTGTCCGCGCACTCGCTGACGTTCCCGCGTAGCGTCTCCAGGGTGTGTGGCAAGATGGGAAGCAGCGTGTCGAGTCCCTCCCGAACGGCCTTGGGACTGCCCGGGAGGTTGATGATCAGGGTATCGTGAGCGATGCCCGCCACCCCGCGGCTCAGCATAGCATGAGGCGTGTGCTCGAGGCCACGGAGTCGCAACAATTCCGCGAGGCCGGGGGCTTCCCGGTCGATGACCGCGCGGGTGGCCTCTGGGGTGTGATCTCGAGGCGCGAAGCCCGTACCTCCGGAAGTCAGTATGAGCGCTATGTCTACGCGCTCAATGAATTGCTGAAGTGTCGTCTGTATGGTGGCAGGATCGTCGGGGATGACCTCCGTTGCCACCAGCGCCAGGACGCTGTCCTCGAGGTGGATGCGGCAGGTTGGGATGACTTCGTCCCTGCGCTGGCCACTCGAGCGCGAATCACTGAGCACGACCAGAGCGGTCGGATAGGGCGGCCCCAGCGGTGAGGCTTCTCGCGTGGCGTCCCGCGAAGCTCCTGGCGAGGTTCTACGCGCGGCTCCGGCCTTGGATTCCTGCATCGCGACTTGCGCAGCCTCGTGTTGATGCGCGAGTACCAGGATCTCGTCGCCCGAGCGCAGAATGCCGGGGGCGAGCACTCGACAGAACACACCCTCGCGGGGCATGACGCAATCGCCGGTGACCTGGCGAATCGCACAACCCTCGTGGCACTCCTTGCCGATCTGGGTGACCTCGAGTACCGCATCATCACCGGCTTGCAGCCGTGTACCGATGGGAAGGTGAGCGACATCGACTCCCCGCGTGAGTACGTTCTCGGCGAAGTCGCCTGGGCCGATCTCTATCCCGCGGCCGCGGAGCTTATCTACCGATTCCAGCGCCAGCAGACTGACTTGCCGGTGCCAGTGGCCCGCGTGACCGTCGCCGCGGATGCCATGGCCGGCGACAAGCTCGATTTCGTTGACCGGCTTCTTCTGCACGCCCCGCTCGGCGCTCATGCAGACCGCCACGATCTCACCCATCACGTTCCTCCTCCCGGCGGTAGGGACCCGAACGACCGCCGGTCTTCTCGAGCAAGCGGATCTCTCCAATGACCATGTCCTTGTCGAGGGCCTTGCACATGTCATAGATGGTGAGCCCAGCGACCGCGACCGCGGTGAGTGCCTCCATCTCCGCACCGGTGCGGCCCTGAAGCTTGACCGCGGATGAAATACCCACGCCATCCGGCTTGATCTCGAAGTCGAGATCGATGTGTTCGGGCAACAGCGGATGGCAGAGGGGGATTAACTCGGCGGTGCGCTTCGCGGCCAGAATGCCGGCCGTCTTGGCCACCGCCAGGACATTGCCCTTGGCGACCTCGCCAGCACCCAGCGCAGCAATCGTAGCCGCTCGCATGCGGACGCGTCCGAAGGCTCGGGCCGTACGCACGGTGATGGCTTTCTCACTCACATCGACCATGCGGACGCGGCCCTGTTCGTCGAGGTGACTGAATTCGCACATGAGCGCACTCCTCCCGCATTTGTTCACGTCTGGTTGTGTCTATCGAGGTCCAGTTGTGATAGCCAGCATGCCAGCATGCCAGCATGTCAGCATGTCAGCATGCCAGCATGCGAGCATGTCATCGCATGTGCGCCCGGCTTTCAGCCTCCGAACGAAGACATGGCGTCGAGGTCACTCATTCCCGGCGGTGCCTGCTTGGTTCGAGCGATCGTCTCGCGCAGGTACTGCTCCAATTTGTCGGCGCGGAACGTCGGACGCACAAACGGCCGCAGATCGAAGCTCCTGGGACTGGCCAGGCAGGGGCGCATACGGCCGTCGGCCTGGATGCGGATGCGGTTGCAACGACTACAGAAGGGGTGGGTCATCGACGAAATGAGCCCCACAACCGCACCGGTGTCCCTAAGATGATAGCGGCGGGCCGCCGCGTGGTAGGCGGGATCGCCGGTTCCCCGCGGACGAATCGGCTCGAGCGAGTACCGGGTCGCGATGATCTCTTCGATCCGCTCATTGGGCACGAATTGATCCCGCGCCGTGCCCGTGACGGGCATCAGCTCGATGAAGCGCAACTCGAGTCCGCGGTCGATGCAGAAGCCGGCCAGGTCGAGCACCTCGTCCAGAGTGTCCTTCATGGTGACCGCGTTGATCTTGATCGGGCGAAAACCCGCTTGTCGTGCCGCCTCAATGCCGCGTAGCACATGGTCAAGGCCGTCGACGCCGGTGATGGCCTTGAAGCGATCCGCTCGCAGCGTGTCGAGACTGATGTTCAGTCGGCGGTAGCCGGCCTCGTACAGCGCAGCCGCTGCGGGCGCAAGCAGGTAGCCGTTCGTGGTCAGTGAGAGGTCGGCAATGCCCGCGATGCGTCCCACCGCGGTCATGAAGTGCAAACTGCCCCGTCGCACTAGAGGTTCGCCGCCGGTGATTCGCACCTTGTCGAAGCCCAGCGTGGAGACCATGAGTTCGACGATGGCCAGCAACTCCTCGAGACTGAGAATGTCGCCGTGACGAAGCTTGGGCACCCCCTCGGGCGGCATACAGTAGCGGCAGCGAAAGTTGCACAGATCGGTCAGGGACACGCGGAGGTAGTTGATCCTACGGCCGTGGGAGTCGTCCATCAGGGTGCCTCAATCATACAACTTCCGAAAGGGAACCATCTGGCCGCGGTCCACCTTCTCGACGCCCGCTGGAATCAAGGCGATCGCGTCGGCGCCGGAGATGGCGAAGATATCGGCCGAGCCATGGGTCTTGAGGGGTGTGAGCAAAAAGCGCCCGTCGGACCACTCGGTCGTGCAGGCCACCAGGTTCAAACGGCCAGCCTTCTTGGTCACGGTTTCGGCTAGCTCGCCGGTGAATCGGGTAGCCTGGGGACGCGGATGATGGCGGAACTTGCGCATGGCCGGGGCCACGTACTGATCGAAGGCGTACAGGGTGGAGATGGGGTTGCCGGGGAGTCCGAACACCATCGTACGGCCGCGTTTGCCGAACACGGTGGGCCGCCCGGGTTGCACCAGCAGCTTCTCCATATACAACTCGACGCCCAGTTCCTCGAGGATCCGGGGAATGTAGTCGAAGCGCCCCATCGAGACGCCACCCGACAGGATCAGGAAATCGGCCGTCAGACCCTCCTGCAGGCGTTCCCGGAGAACCTCGGGGCGATCGGGTAGGATACCCAGGTAGTGGGGACGGCCCTTGGAGCCCAGGATTTGCGACCAGAGATTGTAGGCGTTCGAATTGTAGATCTGGCCGGGCTTCAACTCGTCCCCCGAATCAGCGGCCGATCCGGGTTCGACCAGCTCTTCGCCGGTCGCGGCGAAAGCGATCGAGGGGCCCATGTGGACCGGCACGTCGGCCCGCCCACAGGCGGCCAGAATACAAATCTCCTGATGGCGCAATAGTCTTCCACTCTGCAGGATCACGCTGCCCGTCTTGAGATCCTCGCCCTGCTTGGCGATGTGGGCTCCACGGGAAGGAATCGTTTGAAAGCGGACCCAGTCGGGCGCCTGTTCCTCGGCATCCGTCTGCTTGGATGGCGCATCCTCGGCACCAGTCGCCGATGGACTCGTGTCCTCGACGGGGATGACCGTGTCGGCGCCCTCGGGTATCGGAGCGCCGGTCATGATCCGGGCGCACTCGCCGGCGTCGATCGACTGTGTCGGAACATCCCCGGCAGCGATCGTGGTTACCACGCGGAAAGCCTTCGTCTCGTCGTGGTCCCGATACCGGAAGGCGAAGCCATCCATGGCCGACTTGTCGAAGGCGGGCATGTCCAGCGGAGCCGTGACATCCTCGGCGAGGATGTGTCCATCGGCCTGCGCCAATGGGATCTTCTGAATTTGGGTCCCCTCGGTGGCCCGATCCAGGATGAGCCGCTGGGCTTCCTCGAAACCAAGCTGGGACTTGGACTTGTCTGCGCTCACAGCACCTCCACGGCATGGGCCTTGAACGAGGCCACTAGCTCGCAATGTAGATTGAGCCCCAATGCTTCATAAGACGCCTTGCTGACGATGGCTGTCAACCGGTCTCCGCAATCCACTTCCACCCAGACGTTCGGTCCCTCTTCCTGGATCGAGCACACGCGACCCGCGAAGTGGTTCCTCATGCTGGAAACCAGCGGCTCGGTGGAAAGGACCACGCTGCGAGGGTCGACCATCACCACGATCCGCTCCCCGTTCGCGTGTGCCGGATTCGGAAGCGTGATCCGAAGGCCCCCGGGAGTGAGGAGGTGGCCGTTTTCGGCCCGGCCGGTGAAGACGTTCTCCGGGAGGCTCTGGGTCAACCGGCCGGCGCGCACTGTGAGCACTCGGGGGCAGAGCCGGTGCGCGAGGTGCAGATCGTGTGCGGTGAGGAGCAAGGTGGCGCTGCTGCCGAGGAGCGCGTGCTCGATCACACGCTGGGATTGCCGGTCCAGGTGCGCGGCGGGTTCATCCAGCAAGAGCAAGGTGGGCTCAGAGATCAACACACGGGCCAGCGCCAGCCGCTTCTGTTCGCCGCCGGATAGCTCACGCGCATCCGCCTGGGCCAGGTGAGTCAGATCGAGCTCATCCAAGAGCCGCGCGATCCGGTCTTCGGCCTGTCGGCGAGCGAGACCCCGCAGCTTCAGTGGGTAGGCCGCATTGCTCCACACCGTGCCCCGGAACAGATAGGGTTGCTGCCGCAGGAACCCGAATCCCTCCGGCCGCTCCCGACCGGAGCGAAGGGTCTGACCCCGGAATGCAAAGCGTGTGAAGCGGTCGGGTTTCTCAAGAAACGCGAGCACGCGCAACAACGTGGTCTTACCCGAGCCGTTCTGACCCACGAAGGCCACCTTCTCTCCCGGCGCAATCTGCAGATGTTCGATTTGCAGCGTGAAGCGCTCGCCTCGCGAAAAACACAGATTTTCGATGTCATAGAGCTTCACGGCGGCCTCCGAAGACCTGGACGCCGATATTGACCAGCAGCACAAGCAAGAGCAGGACCAGTCCCAGCGCGAACGCGGTGGCGAAATTGCCCTGGCTGGTCTCCAGCGTCACGGCGGTCGTGATCGTGCGGGTCAGGCCGCGGATGTTACCACCCAGGAGCAACGAGATGCCTACTTCGGAGACCACGCGTCCGAAGCCGGTCATGACCGCGGTCATGACGGCCAGGCGGGATTCGGCGATGACGGTCAGAGTGGCCCGCATCGGCGATGCCCCCAGAAGGCGTGCTTCTTCATAGGCGTCGCGCAGGGCTTCGCGGAGGGCGGTGTGCAGCAGAGCCGTCATCAGCGGAATGATAAGAAACACCTGGCCGATGATGATCGCTGTCTGGGTGAAGATCAGGTGCAGATCTCCCAGCGGTGCCCGGCGGGCGATGAAGGCGTAGACGAACAGACCCACCACGACCGTGGGCAGCGCCAACGCAGTGCGCAGCAGACTCAAGACCGCCCGCTTTCCGGGAAACTCGAAACGGGCGATCAGGAATCCCAGGGGCAAGCTGATCGCCGAGGCGATGAGCGTCGACGTGCAGGAGACCCGTAGGGTCGTGACGAGAGCATTGCGCAGATCGGCGTCCAGACGAGCGATCATCTGGAGGGCTTCCCACAGACTCTGCGTCAGGAATTCCACTCGGACCCTCTGTCGGTTGCCTGGGCCGGGAGGCCGCACCGCTCATGCAAGCCGCGCCGCTCATGCAAGCCGCGCCGCTCATGCAAGCCGCGCCGCTCATGCAAGCCGTGCCGCTCATGCAGTCTGTGCCGCCCGTGCCGCCTGTGGCGATCAGATTCGTGATCAAGAATGATCGAGAATGATCCGGATCGTCTGGATCATTCGAACAAGTAGAATAGCTGCTCCCCCCCGATTTTGAAATCGGCGATGAGCTGCTTCGCCCGTGTTGAGGTCATCCATTCGATTAGCCTTCGGGCGCCCTCGTGATTGCGATCGGGGTACTTCTCGGGACTGACTGCGATGATGGCATAGGGATTGCGCAGCTGGGGATCCTTTTCGTAGAGAACATCGAGCGCGAACTTGCCGGCGAAGGCCAGATACGTGCCGCGGTCGGTCAAGATGTAGGCCTCCTTCTCGCGGGCCATCGTGAGGCAGGCCCCCATACCCTGACCGGCCTCGACGTACCAGGCTCCGGCGGGATCCACAGCGGCCTCCACCCAGAGTGCGAGTTCCTTCCTATGGGTTCCCGAATCATCGCCACGCGAGATGAAGATGGCTTGCTGCCCGGCAATGCGCTGAAACGCCTGGGCGGCGCTGCCCGCATCGGCCAGTTCGGCGGGATCGACCCCCGGGCCGGCGATCACGAAGTCGTTCCACATCACCGGTACCCGTTCCACGCCGTAGCCTTCTTCGACAAATGCCTCCTCGGCCGCGGGCGCATGGACCAGCACCACGTCGACATCTCCGTTACGTCCGTGCGCCAGGGCCATGCCGGTGCCGGTCGGGACGTAGTCCACCCGGATGCCGGTGTCCTTGGTGAACTCGGGCAGCAGATAGTCCAGCAGGCCGCTGTTGGCCGTGCTCGTGGTGGTGGCCATCTTGATGGGTGGAGGCGCCTCGCCACCCGTCCCGCAACCGGCACCGGAGAGGAACACTGCCAGGGCGACGAGTGTGGAAACGCTCCAGGGTCTGAGGCCGCTGCGGACCAAGGAGGTGCCGCTCAAGCTTCCTGGCTCCATAGCTCGGCGATCTTCATCACCACTTGGGTGGCCTTTTCCATCTCTTGAAGCGAGGCCCATTCGCGCACGCTGTGGAAGTTGTACCCGCCGGTGAAGATGTTGGGTGTGGGCACGCCCATGTAGGATAGACGGGCGCCGTCGGTGCCCCCGCGGATGACTTTCAGGAAGGGCTCGACTCCCACCGCTCGGCAGGCCTCGAAGGCGATGTCCACGATCCGCGGACTCTCATCGACCTTGGGGCCCATGTTCAGGTAAGACTCGGTGACCTCGAGCTTGATCTCGGTCTTGGGAAACCGCTCGGCCACATCCCGTCGGATCTGCTCGAGTAGCTTGATCTTCGCCTGTGAGCCCTCCATGTCGAAATCGCGGATGAGCAGGTGGATCGTCGTCTGGTCGATCCCCCCTTGAATACCCCGCGGATGGATGTATCCCTGCCGTTCCTCGGTGGTCTCGGGCCGCATGTCTTCGGGTAGGCGCGTCACGATGTCCGCTGCCGCGTAGATCGAGTTGATCATCTTGTCCTTGGCCGTGCCGGGATGCACATTGTAACCCTTCAGACGGAACGTGGCCGAGTGAGCGTTGAAGGTCTCCTTTTCGATGCGGCCCAGTTCACTGCCGTCGAGCGTGTAGGCTACCTTGGCTCCAAATCCCTCGACATCGAACCTCTCCGTGCCGCGTGCGACCTCTTCATCGGGCGTGAACGCGATTTGGATGGGACCGTGGGGAATGTCGGGCTGCTCGACCAGGCGCTGTAGCGCCTCCATGATCCCGGCGATCCCGGCCTTGTCATCGGCCCCGAGCAAGGTCGTGCCGTCGGAGGTGATGAGATCATTGCCGATCTGCTTCTCGAGCTCGGGCATCTCCGCCACACGGATCACCTGGTCCGGATCCCCGGGCAGCTCGATGTCGCCGCCCTGGTAGTTGCGGATCACCTGCGGCCTCACATGCTCACCGGGCGCATCCGGACTCGTGTCGAGATGGGCGATGAAGCCGATCGCCGGCACACGGCCCTTGCGGGGATGATTCTCCGGCAGATTCTCCGGCAACGTTGCGTAGACGTAAGCATGTTCGTCCACTCGCGCCTCCAGGCCCATGTCATGAAGCTCTTGCACCAGCATTTTGGCCAGATCGAACTGACGCGCGGTGCTGGGATTGGACTTCGAATCTTCGTCGGACGTGGTATGGACCTGGACGTAGCGCAGAAAGCGCGGCAGAAGCCGTTCAGCCATGATTCCTCCTCATCCTCATGACCGTTGCCGCGCCCAGCGCACGATTTCGGGCATTGTGGGCGGCTTTCCGTACATGAGGATTCCCGTACGAAACACCTTGGCCGCGCCACGCACGACCAGGTAGGTCGAGAAAACGAGTATCACCGCTGCGACCAGCACCTCCCAGGTGGGCGCCGGGGGTGTAGCGGGAATGCGATTCATGATGACGAATGGCGTGAAGGGGGGAAAGAAGGAGGCTGCCACCGACACGATGTGATCCGGATTGTTGGTCACATAGACCATGAGGAAGAGCGGGATCATGAGCACGAACATGAAGGGCTGGGTCAGGTTCTGGGCCTCCCGCAGGGTGTTGCACACCGATCCCAGCCCCACGAAGATCGAGGCATAGAACAAGAAGCCGAGCAAGAAGAACAGGATGAACCACAGCAGCGTCAGCCCACCGAAGGCGCTGCCGATTCCGCTGCCGATTTGCTGGAAGGTGTCGCTCGGCACAGCCCCGATCACCACGATGGCCGTCCCCGCCCAGACGCCGATCATCGTGAGCCCGGCGCCGGCGAGTCCCAAGAGCTTTCCCATCATGAACTCGAACGAGGACACCGAAGACAGAATGACCTCGATGATCCGGCTGTTCTTCTCCTCGATCGTGCTCGTCATCAGGTGGCTCGACATCATGAGGACCGAGATCCACAGCAAGTAGACGAACGCCATCGGAGCGTAGGATCGCGCGATGTGCGCGGCGGTTACCTCTTCACTACCGCCCTCGATCACCGCGTGGGTGATGAGGCTTATTCCTTGCAGGCTCTCACGCAAGAGTTGCTCGTCTTGGACGAGAGGCAGGAGGCGGTCCATGGCGACCACCTCGTTCAGGATGCGCCGGAAGCTGTGGGCCAGGTCGTCGGTGCCGGGGTCGGAGGTGTAGTAATCCACGGTGGGGGCGCCGTCCTGGGCTCCCGGCCGAATCACGAAGAAAGCGAACAGCTTGCCTTCATGGATGAGCTGCTCGAGGGTCCACTCCCGAGCGGCGGGGTCCTCGGGCAGCATGAGCTGCTCGGGCGTGTTGTAGACAAAGTCGCGCATCGCATTGGCAACGACGTAGCCGTTCTTCTCCCCTTCAGGAAAGAACTGGGCCAGCACATCATCGCGGTAGCGGCCGGTATGATCGAGGATCGTGAATGCGCGCGGCGTCGTCGATAGTCCTTCGAGCAATACGGGCAGGCCTATCGCCAGCATCAAAGTGACCGGGAAGGCAATGGCGGAGATCAGGAAGGTCTTCGTGCGAACATAGGCGACGTACTCGCGCGACATGACGCGCAGGATGCGATTCAACATCACTGGCCTCCCGCCGCGCCCTGGCCCTGCTCGACCAGGTCGCCGGTTTCGGTGAAGTGCTTGTCCCGCTGGACGCCAGCCTGTTCCAGAAAGATGTCGTAGAGAGAGGGCTCGCTGACATCGAAAGTCTTGACCGTGACCTTGCCCACCAGGGCGGCGAGCAGAGCCTGGGGATCGGCATCCTCGTTCAGAAACACCTCCCAATCGTTGCCGTATTCGCGTACCCGCTCAACCATCGGCAGCTCGCGCACGAAGGAGGCGTCCCCCTCGGTGCTCAAGTGCACAGCGCGGCTCGGTACATCCGCCTTGATCGAACGCAGGGTGCCGTCGAGAACCTTCCTGCCCTGGTGGATCATGAGGATCGAGTCGCATAAGCGCTCGGCATGTTCCATCATGTGAGTCGAGAAGATCACCGTTCGCCCCTGACGCCGGTATTCCAGCATCGCGTCTTTGAGCGCTTCCAAGTTGACCGGATCGAGACCGGAGAAGGGCTCATCGAGGATGAGAAGATCGGGTTCGTGAATGATGGTGGAGATGAATTGCAGCTTCTGTTGCATTCCCTTCGAGAGGGTGTCGACGGTGGTCATCTTCCACTTCCCCAGATCGAAGCGGTCCATGAGATCTATCGCCCGCTCCCGCGCCTCGCGGAAGGGTACGCCCTTGAGCGCACCGATGTAGGCCACGAAGTCGATGCACCGCATCTTCTTGTACATTCCGCGTTCTTCGGGCAGATAGCCCAGGCGACTGCGAATGGCTGCCGGATCCCGTTCCCCCAACACCTCCACGGTGCCCTCATCGGGGCGAATGATGTCGACGACGATGCGTAGCGTCGTCGTCTTGCCGGCACCATTGGGGCCGATGAAGCCGTAGAGGCTCCCGGCGGGAATCTCGACCGACACGTCATCCACCGCGACATGATCACCAAAGGTCTTGCGGATGTGACTCAACTTCAGAGCGGTCATTCAGTGTGCCTCCATGGAAATCGAATGCACGCTAGGCGGGGAGGCCGGGGAAGTCAAGCCGGGGCGGAGTTCAGGGCAACCTCCGGACAGGGTGTCCGGGATGGACGGGGTGTCCGGGATGTCCGGGGTGTCCGGGATGGCCGAGGTGGGCGAGGTGGGCGAGGTAGCGAGCGTACTTGCCGCGTGTGGCTGGCTTCCAGGGCACCCCGAGTTCATCGAGGAAGCAGTGGAGCCGGTTCTCCCAGTCCGGTGCGTCGCCGGTGCCGATCTCCAGCTCCAATTCGAAACCGGTGACGCCATCCGGATAGCGTGTGAGATCGAGCTCGAGGTGTGCTCGGGTTGCCTCCGTCGCTTCGCCGGGGGTGTCCGGGAAGCCGTAGCGCTGACGCAGGTTGCGTGCGGCGCCGTGGACACGGACCGCATTCAAGTCCACGCCCAGCGAGCAGGCCTCCATAAGCGGGGATGGGAGCGGTGACTGCGCGAAGACCTGAGCCGCGGCTTCGCCTGCCACGAGGCGTTCGGCTTGCTCCGGCTCCAGGGGGCTTTCGTACTCGGATCGCTCGTACAGCACGCCGGAGGTCCGGGAGGGCCCCTTGAGCGAAAGCACCCAGGTTGGGTCGAACCCCCACTTCGGCGCGGCAGGCTGCATGGGCCGGCCCCGCTCGTCAGGAGGAGTGGTCGGCGCGACGGATGCGTCCGCGAGCGAAATGTCAGCCTCGAGCCACCCAACGGCCTCTGCCAGGGAGGCCGGGGGGGGCACTGAAAGCCGGCGGCGCAGCCGTAGGCCGCATCGCGCTTCCCTCAGACGGCCGTCCTCATCATCGAGGTAGTGATTGTCCTGCAGCACCGTCTCTGCCGGGCAATCCAGAACGCGCATGAGCCGGACGGCTGAGGCGTCATCCAGCTCGATTTTCAGCTCCCGCTCCTGCACGGTGCTGCCTCCTCGCGTTCGTGGGCCCGTTCGTGGGTCCCTTTGTGTGTCTGGCCGTGGTCTCGATCGGGCCCTACCGCGGATCCGGCTGTGGCCTCGATCGGGGCCTACCGCGGATCCGGCTGTGGCCTCGATCGGGGCCTGCACGCGGAGCCGGAGGATGTCTTGATCGTGTTCCACCCGAGGTTCGGGCGGTGCGACCAACGTCAGTAGGAGTGTGGCTCAAGTGGGGAAGGACCGCAAGAGTCTCTGTGGCAATCCGATAGCCCGATCTGCCGCCTTCCGGTCGTGGGGGACACGACAAGGGCACCGGCCCCCGCAAGGCGGCCAGTGCCCTCGTCTACACTAGGAGATACACTCCCGCGACCGTGGATCCAAGGCGGGACGCAGAGCGTCCCCTTCGCGGTCGAATCTGTGTGCTGTGAAGGAACGTGGTTAATGATACCAGATCCGAAGCTTCGCCAGCAAAGTATGATGGCGGCTCGCTGGCCAGGATCAGCCAGACGTGCCGCCCGGCCGACGTGATCCCCGGCGCCGCAGCCGCCAAGCCTGCCGGGCATCCCGACCCGAGCGGTAGCCGCATCCGTACCTGGATTGACACCACGAGGTGGCGTCGTCAAGATGTGGAACTTCGAGTGGCGCCGTCGCGGCCACTGGCCGGCGCCCTGGGAGGCACGCACGCGGCAATGGCAAGGCGGAGCAGAGCCTCCGCTGCGGGAGGATTGACTATGGGTAAGACCTTCAGCGAGAAGGCGCTGGGGAAGAACGTCGGGCGTGAGGTGACGGCCGGCGAGATCATCCAGGCCTCTCCGGATCTCTGCATGTCCCACGACAACTCGGCGGCCATCTCGGGGACCTTCAAGAAGCTCGGGGTCGACGAAGTGCGATATCCCGACCGCATCGCGATTGTCCTCGATCATTGCGTGCCGGCTGCCGGCGCCAAGTACGCTCAGAACCACAAGACCGTACGCGAGTTCGTCGCCGAGCAAAGGATCTCGCGCTTCCACGACATCCATGTCGGGATCTGCCATCAGGTGCTTCCGGAGCAAGGTCACGTCGTCCCGGGCACCCTCATCGTGGGTAGCGATAGCCACACGTGCACCTACGGCGCCTTCGGGGCCTTCTCGACCGGCATCGGCCGTAGCGAGGCGGCGGTGACGTGGGCTACTGGGGAGATCTGGCTCAAGGTACCCGAGACGATGCGTATCGAGGTGACCGGTGAGTTGCAGCCGTTCGTGACGGCCAAGGATATCGCCCTGAAGCTCATCGGCGACTACGGTGCCGACGGGGGGCTCTACAAGGCACTGGAGTTCACCGGACCGGTCGTAGAGGAGATGTCGATTGCCTCCCGCATGGTGCTGTGTAACCTGGCCGTCGAGTTCGGGGCGAAGAACGGCTATACCCCCGCCGACGAGAAGGTGCGCGACTACCTTGCCGAGCGCGTGCCGAGTGACCGGTTGGAGCAGGCGGAGTACCTCTTCAGTGACGCCGATGCCGCCATCGCCGAGAGCGTGACGATGGACATGACCGGTGTGAGTCCCCAGGTGGCCTGCCCTCACACGGTCGACAACACCAAGCCGATCGACGAGGTGGCCGGCACACCGATTCAGCAAGTGTTCCTTGGCACTTGCACCAATGGCCGGATCGAGGACTTCGAGCTGGCGTTGCGCATCCTGAAGGGCAAGCGCGTCGCGAGCGGCACACGACTGCTGGTGGGTCCTGCCTCGGCGGAGATCTACACGGAGCTGGCCATTCAGGGCATGCTGAGCGACTTCCTCGAGGCCGGCGCCGTGATCATCAATCCAGGCTGTGGTCCTTGCCTGGGCGCGCACGAAGGGGTGCTGGCCGACGGAGAAGCCTGCCTCTCGACCATGAACCGCAACTTCAAGGGCCGCATGGGCAATCCGAACAGCGAGATCTACCTGGCCTCGCCTGCCGTGGCAGCGGCGACCGCCGTGACCGGCAAGATCACCGACCCCAGGTCGTTGTGATGAGGAACGCGTAGAAACCGATCATAGGGGGAGAAACAAGAGATGGCCGAATTGGATCTGATCACGGGCAAGACCTGGAAATACGGAGACAACATCAATACAGACGTTATCTTTCCCGGCAAGTACACCTATACGATCACTGATCCGAAGGAGATGGCAGAGCATGCGCTGGAGGATCTGGATCCCGAGTTCGCCAAGAAGGTTGAACCCGGAGATGTGATCGTCGCGGGCAAGAACTTCGGCTGCGGGAGTTCGCGCGAACAAGCCGCCTTCTGCCTGACCGCCAATCAGGTGGGTGCGGTGGTGGCAGCTAGCTTCTCGCGGATTTTCTTCCGGAACGCGATCAATGCGGGATTGCCCACCATCGAGATTCCAGGCATTGCCGAGAAGATCGAGGCGGGCGAGCAGGTGGAAATCGATCTGGAAAAGGGTGTGCTTCGTTGTCAGGCAGGTGAGTTCAAGTTCCCGGCGCTTCCGCCGGAGGTCATTGGAATCGTGCAGGCCGGCGGACTCGTGCCCTACACTCGTAGGCGCCTTGGTACCGGGGCTTAGCCAAACCCGGGCGGTCTCCGGGGTTTGGCCAAGACACGGCGGTCCCCGGGGGCAACTGCGTGAGAGAATCTCAACCGAGTCCGATGCCGGCCCGTTTCCGGCGAGGGAGCCGAATGTAGGAACGGATGAAGCGCAGGCGGAAGGGGATAGCTTGAAGGCGCCTCAGTTCGGCGCCTGGGAAGGAAGATATCAACGATGGACATGCGGAGCAGGTTTCCTGATCGGAAGATCTCGGAGACAATCATCGACTTCGCCAAGCCGGTTCTCGAGATGCTCCCACCGGATGCCACACCTGAGGCTGTCACCGACGTCATCAAAATCACCTCTCTTGCCTGGAACGCAGTCGTGTTCGCGGACGCCAAGGGAAATGATGAGTACCTGCGAGAGCTAAGGACGAGACTGGCTGAGCATCCTGACAGAGCCGTCTTCATGAATCTGCTCGTTGAGCGAAAGCGGAGCTGTTTCTCGGAGGATATGCGGCTTATCGGCGACTACCGGGTGTCTTGGAGCAACGGCGAAATCCATCTGTGGGCTGAAGCGCGATCTCCGTTCGTCGGGCAGAACTCGGAAGGATGACCAAATGGGCGAGTTGCAGCTCTTGGTAGACTTTTACAAGAATGCCTACCGGCAGGGTCCTGGAGGGGATGCAGAGACTGAGAAGGCTATCGCCCTGACCTCGCTGGATCGGGCGACTCCACTGAAGATTGCCGACATTGGGTGCGGGACAGGTGCATCCTCTCTCGTGCTTGCCCGGCTCTTGAATGCTGAAGTCACAGCGGTGGACTTCCTTGACGAGTTTCTTGAAATGCTCAAGGTACGGTCCGAGAGCTTGGGCCTGTCCGACAAGATAACGACTCTTGCCTGCTCGATGGACAGCCTGCCGTTTGGCGATGAAGAGTACGATGTCATCTGGTCCGAAGGGGCAATCTACAACATGGGGTTTGCCAATGGGGCCAGAGCCTGGAATCGCTTCCTGAAAGCCGGTGGCCTGCTCGTGGTGTCGGAGATCACTTGGCTCACCGCATCGCGTCCAGCAGAACTCGAAGAGCACTGGACCAACGAGTATCCGGAGATCGATCTGGCCTCGTCGAAACTGCGCGTGCTGGAAGCATGCGGCTATTCACCGATTGGATACTTCACCTTGCCGGAACTCTGTTGGCTGGAAAACTTCTATGAGCCCATGCAGGAGATGTTTGGCGACTTCCTCGAACGGCATGGTCACAGCGAAGACGCACAAAGGATCGTTGAAGCCGAGAAGAAGGAAATCGACCTCTTCTCGAACTACAGGGGTTACTACAACTACGGGGTCTATCTCGCCAGGAAAGTGGAGTAGCAGTGGAGGAGTAGCCACCACTATGGAAAACCCGTGGCTCGACATTCCCGCCTCGGAATACGAAGCACACATGTCGCTACCCGAGGTGGCGCAAGCTCAAGCCCTGAGCTCGCTGATGGCTGCCGCACTGAAGCAGTATGAGCCGGATTCGGTCGCCGTGATCGGTTGTTCCACGGGAAATGGCTTCGAGCACATCGACATCAGGCGTACGCGCCGCGTCGTGGGTCTTGACATCAACCCTCTTTACCTGGAGTACCTCCGGGCCAGATACGAAGAGCGGATCCCCGGACTCGAACTGATCGATGCCGATGTCGCCGCGCCGGGTTTTCGAATGGCGCCGGTGTCGATGGCGTTCGCTGGATTGATTTTCGAGTATGTCAATGTGAAGCAGGCATTGTCGAACATTGAACGCAGCTTGAATCCGGGAGGGCTCTTGCTGGCCGTGCTGCAGGAGAGAAGCGCCGAGGAAACGCCGGTGACCGCTACGAAGTACGAAAGCCTGGCTCGATTGGCACCGATCATGAGATTGGTGCCAACGGGAGAGTTCTCGCGCGCCTGTGAGAACCTCGGTCTTCGAGCGATCAAAACTGATCAGATGCCTTTGAAGCGCGGGAAAGCGTTCTTCATCGGACTCTACCAGAAGGAGTGTGCGGGGTATGGCGGGGATGGGAGGTTGGGGGGATGAGGGGATGAGGGCTGACCGCGAGGTTGGAGACCCCGCGTGTTGAGCAGTCCGCCTCGTGACGGCTCGTGACGCCTCGTGGCGGCTCGTGACGCCAGCCGACGAGTGATGGTGCAGGCTACTCCCAGCAGAAATCGGCCCCAGGCACTCTCCGATAGGATTGTGCCCGCTCACGTCCCGACAGGAATGAAACCGCTCATTCGCCGACGAGGATCAACTCGAAACCGGTCTGCATGATCAGCTGGCGGAAGAGGTAGATCCGCACCTGCCAGTCGCCAACCCGGAAATTTTTCTGCTCTTGGGGCTTGTGTGCTTCGAGATCATACTTGTCGGGCCCGACGCCATAGCGCGCTTCCATCTCGAAGACGCCCTCGACAGGATCGAGATAGACGAACTTGTCGGCCCAAGCCTGACGATTCTCCGCGGAGGGCCAATCGGAGGCCTTGACGAAGACCTCCTTGGTGTACATCTCCTTGCCGGTTGGGCTGACGAACATCACGTGCATGAGAACCGGCTCGTTTCCATCTAGGCCTTCGAGCCTCACGACCGCCCGGACATCGCGGCGGTCCTGGATCTCGAACTCCCGGCCTACGCCCAAGCGTTCGCCGGTAGCGAGCGACGTGATTCGATAGAGGAACAGGTGGGCTTGTCCCTCTTCCCAAGGATCAGACAGGGCGACGGTTAGCGTGTCGACATCGGAGGGTGCCACGGTGCCGTAGTTCTCACAGCCGGTGTTTGTGAGTGTCAGCCCCGACCAGATCATGCAGGCGGTCAAGATAAGGAAGCCGGTGTTTCGAGTAGAGCGGCGTTCTCGCATTCCATTCTCCCCCTTGGCGTCACCATAGCGAATGAGTCGGGCAGAAGAAAGCCCGCACATGGGAGTGATGATCCCATGTGCGGGCCAATTCCCCGAGGCCGGCTTGAAGGCTCAGCCCTCGTGGCCGGCTGGCGGGCTCAGCCCTCGTGGCCGGCTGGCGGGCTCAGCCCTCGTGGCCGGCTCGTGGCCCCAGCCCTGTCAGCCGGCTGGGGGCCGAGTCTCGGTCCGTGCCTACCGGAGAACCAGAAGCTGGCGCGAATGAAGCGTGCCGTTTGCCTCCAGCTTGTAGAAGTAGATCCCGCTGCCGACCTGGAAGTCGTGCGCATCCCGGCCATCCCAGCGGACGCTATGCTGTCCGGCCGGGAGCCCGCCGTCGATCAGTGTCCGCACCAGGCGGCCATTGGTGTCGAAGATCTGCAGCTTCGCCGGCGTCGACTGGGGCAGGTCGAATCGGATCGATGTTCCTGAATCACGAGCCCCGAACGGATTCGGCGTGCACTGGTGCAAGGCCAGACGCGTGGGGATCAATTCGAGATCGTCATTGCCAGAGGGGCTGGGAGAGTCGCTGATGACGCTGACGTCATCGATGTACCAACCCTCGGCGGCGGTTCCCCCATCACTGCCGAAGCGGAAGCGCAAGCGAACCGATCCCTCGACGCCCTCGAGCACGATCTGCCCCTCGGTCCACCCGAAGGCGCCGGAGTACACGGGTGTGCCGACCGGGAACGGACCCGGATCGGACGACCCATGGCGGATCGAGTGGGTGTAGCCTCCCACGGGGGTTACCCGGTTCCAGGATCCCTGGTTGATCGACATCTCGATCAAGCCTCCGTCGTAAGCTTCGTTCGGGTAGGTCCCGCTCTGCTCGGCTTCCATCCAATGCCAGAAGCTGATCGTGGCGGTCCCGCCGACGGCGAACGCCTCGGAGACCAAGGCCCCGTCGCTCAGGTTGGCGTAATCGCCGCTTCCCGCGTCGCCGAACTTCCAGGAGGTGCTTCCCCCCAAGGTGTGATTGCGAGTCGCGGACTGGTGCCACTGGTCGACGAACCCGTCGGTGACCACCATGTGCGACCAGGTGCCCACACCGGCTTCCATGTCATCCTCGAAGATCGGCGGCATGACCCAGAAGTCATAGCGCTGGTAGGGGGCGCCGTGCGGATCCTTCGATGCGTTGCCCGCGGCATCCGCGGCCGTCAAGTAGTAGGCGACGTATGAGGTATATGGCTGTCCGGGGATATCGGCCTTGTAGAGGCTTCCCTCTACCAAACTCATTGGCACCGTAGTCCAGCCGCTTCCGTGAGCGTTGTAATGCAGCGAAAGATCACCGAAGCTCGAGTACTCCGTCACGGTGCTGTAGATTTCGTAGGGGCCGCTGGTGTCCATCGTATTGGCGTAAACAGTCGTTTCCGTAAAGATGGGCGCCATATCATCATGCAGGAAGTAAGGAATGTTGGTGATCTCGTCCTCGGTGATGACGATCGGATAGAGCGTGTCAGCCTCGAAACTCACGTGATCGGCGACCACATGGTAGTACCCCGGCTCGAGATCGGTGCCGAAGGTCCCGTCGGGCCCGGAGGTCATCTGCACGCCACTCTCGAGGACCGTGATCGTGGCGTTCTCGAGCGGGGCGTTTCCATCCGACGCATTGTAGACCACGCCGTTCAGCGTGCCGCTCGGCAGATCGGCCAGGGGCATGAAAAGAACCGCCCGCCCAGCAACGACCGGAGCGGCGCCGGGACCCGGATGGTCGAAGTATTCGTAGAGCACGCCGTCGGTGTTTTCCCCGTTCATGATGCCGGCGGTGGCGTATTGCTGCTGATTGTCGACGTTGTTGACCGTGTTGTATTGGAAGAGGATCATTCCGTCGCCGGTATCGGTTTCGTGATGGGCCGGATCGTAGAGAATGATCTGGAACTTCTGGCGATAGCTGCTGGGATTGGTATCCAGCACACTCCGCACGTTATCCCATTCGATTATGTAGCGGTGACCGGCGGCATCGTGGTGGTGATAGACCTTGTCGCTGCCGCTCTGACAAAGATTGTCCCACCACGGTGCGATCATGTAGGCCGGAGCTCCTGCGGATGGGATGTTCCAGTTGCGATAGTTCGTGATGTAGGTGTAGCCCATGGCAATCCAGCCATTCGAGCAGATGCTGAGACGGTTGAACGTCTCCCCGTAGTACTGGAACTCGAACGGCAGATCCAGGGTCATGGTGTCATCTCCCTGGTTGCCATAGTCGCCTAGTCCGACGGCCGTACCTGGGCCGCCGAAATTCGGCGAAATCTCCACCCAGTCATAGGTGGGGGCATGTTCGTAGTCGGTGTCGGTGTTGTCGAAGGCGTAGTAACCGTAGCCGTCCGGACCCGATGGGTCATCCGAGCTGCGAGTTCCAACCGGGATGGCGAAGAAGAGCGTGTCGCGGGCGCCACCGTTGAAGGTCAGCACGAGCTCCATGTTGGCTACATGGCCATGGTAGCACTCAGGCGCGGCGCTGATGCCGAAGGTATTGTTCGTGTTCTCGCCCTGAGATCCGGGACCGATGTTGCTCCAAGCCCCGTTAGGATCGGTGACCGAGAGCCACTGGCTTCGCGCGGATAGCGTTCCGGTGATTCCCGACGCGGTCTCTCCGCCGGCATTGTAGATCACGACGCTGATCTGGCCCGATTCGCCGGGGTCCACCTGCGTTCCCAGGCCGTAGAGCGTTTCTCCGTAGTAGGAGAACGAGGGCGCCACCACCGGGATCTCGATGACCGAATGCCAGGAGCTGGTGCCGGAGGCAACATCGAGCCCCAGCATGATCACATGGCCGTGCGGGGTGCCGGGCGCGATCTGGATGTCGAAATCCTCCTGTGACCACCCCGTAGCACCGGGGGCAAGATCCGGGAAGCTCTCGTTTCCGTCGATGATCGTGACATACGGATCATTGCAGGTCAGCGTGCCGGTGAGACCGGTGACCGTTTGGGAGCCGAAGTTCTTGACCTCGACGGGAAGCTCGATCGTCTCGCTCGGGTTGAGCACGCCGTTGCCATTGCCCGAACTGCCGCCGCTGCCATCGTCGTCGATCACATAGCTGTGTTGCGCGACGAAGCGGCTCTGCTGGCCGATGCTCAGGCTGCCAAGATGGGGAATGAAGTTGTGAGCGGTGACCGTGACCAGCATCTCGCCGCCAGAGGCCGCCGCGAAGGGAATCTCGATCCTACCGTTGCCGTCGGTGTAGCCGCCGGTATGGACTTCTTCACCCTTCCAGATGCAGACGTAGGCACCCGCGAGGGGCACGCCGCCGTCGAGCACCTCGACCTGCACCGAGTTCGAGCCCAGTGCGAGCTGCGCGTCGTAGTTGACCGTGAGCGGTTGCGGCACGCCGGTCCAGATCTCGACAGCGGGGTCGCCCATCAGACTATTCCAATGGATGAAGTAGCGGCAGCGGTTGGTATCCCAGGTGAAGTAGTTGAGATACATCTCGTACTTCCCGCTCGTAATCGAGGCGCCCAAGCTGAAGTTGTCGTCCATCACGATCGGACGCCAGAGACCATAGGTCAGGCAGTTGTTGTAACGAGTATTCGTACCGGTGGTGGCCGTTCCTACTGCCCCGATACCGCCGTCCGGATCGTTGGTGCCGCTCCCGGCGCGGATGAAGGCCTCACTACGGCACGCTGAACCCGTGCCCGAACTGAATGATCCGGTGCCGCATGTGGATATGGTGGCATAGCACAGCTTGCGGCCGTTGGTCAGACCGTAGATGTCACCCTCATCGATGCCGCTCATGCCGTAGTAGCCGCGGTAGGAAAACGCGCTCGCACCGTTGTTGAGGCTGTTGCGGAAGAGCGTGACATACGGCGAGGTGAAGATCGTATCGACTTCGGCGTATCCATGGGCCAGCATGCGCTCCTTGAGCCATTGACCGATTTGTACGCAGGTCCAGCCAGACACGCTTGGGTCGCCGAGGACCGATCCGCGGCCGTACCAATCGGTGTTGCCCATGTAGGGGGTGGCCTCGTATCCCAGAACCTTGTCGACGTAGCGGGCCACCTCGGTCGTGCTGCCGACCGAGATGCGTCCCAGGTGCACATCGCACAGGGGGTCATTGCCCTCGAGTTCGGTGTAGGGCTGATCGCCCTCACCGCCGTAGTAGCTGTAGTTTTCGAACCAGGTAGGGAGCGAGATCGACCCGTCATGATCTCCAACCAAGCACACGAAGGCGGGTGGGTTCTCCCAGTTATCGTAAGCGTTCTGGATCCAGTTCTTGATCGAGCTGGTGGAGGTGCCCGTCTCGGATGTGGTGGCCAGCGTGACATCGTACCCGCGGCGGGTGTGCCACTCGACCAGGGGCTGCAGGTAGTTGACCACCGTGGAGTTGTTGGGGCAGATGATCACGTAGGCGCCCTTGTCGATGACCTGTCCGTCGCGCGGTCCGGTGTAGTTGGGGACCATGCCGCGATACAGCTTGTCGAACGACTCGGGGATCACGCGGCGCGTTCGCGTCGGGTTGTTGCGGGTGTCGGTGCCCTCGATGCTGATATCGACATGCATCCGGCGGATGACATTGATGCCGCCGGTATGGGCATCATAGGTGACGGGATGAAAGGTGATGGGCACGACCCGTAGGTCGCGCGCCACGGCGGGCTCACCCACGATGACCGGCTCCGGTGTCGAGCCGGTCGCATTGTACGCTTCCGGATCGATCACGAACGTGGTCCCACCGTCAGCCTGCACGGGCATGGGCCGATACTGGGCCAGGGACATCGTCTCGAAGGTTTTGTAGCGCACCGTCACCGATGCGTTGTCGGGAATCTGAATGAGGCGTGTGAAGCTCGGCAACATCGGCTCGCCTTCCTCGCCGATGAAACCACCGCCTTCGACCTCCAGTGCGTGATAGGTGACACCCTCGATCTCGATCGATTGGCTCTCGAGCGCCTGGAGATCGAACTCGAGCGCGACGCGATCCTCGCTCGACTCCAGGAGCTTGATTTGGGGAGTGGCCTTGGGGGCCGGCTCCTCATCGCCCAATCGAATCGTCTCGGCTTTCCCGTAGGAAAGGGTGCTTTCATCCAACGTCACGAGGGATGTGGAAGCCGAAACAGGAAGGATGCCGCAGGTGACAACCGCTAGGGTCATGACCATCAGAGCTGCCGGGCCTCGATGCATGGAATCCTCCTCCGCTAGATCCTATGCGCGTACAGGTGGAAACTCCAATCCCCCCGCGCTCGGATCACAATGCTGCCGCCCTTGGGGACGACCTTTGCGAACGGCATGGTTCCTAGTAATGATACCAGTTCCGGGCTCCAGATTTGAAGGCTATGTACCGCGTTGGGAGGCAATTCAAGAATCGGATGTCGGAAGGGGGAATCCGGCGGGGGGGTGGATGCAGAATAGATGCAGATGGACCACCGGCGATTGGGGTTCCCGGCTGGGGAAGCCGCGCCCGACGCTCTCCTGGCCGGTCGCCCTCCTGGCCGGTCACTCTCCTGACCGGTCACTCTCCTGACCGGTCGCCCTCCTGGTGTGTCGTCCTCCTGGCGTGTTGCCCTCCTGGCCAGCCGCTGCCCTCGCTCCCCGCGCAGATTCGGAATCCGGCATCCGATGCATTCGGCGAATGGATGCGTACTGTGGTATACTGTCACGTGTTCCGAAGCATCGAGAACCGGCACCATCTTTTAAGGAGGATGAGGATGAGGACGGTAAGAGCAACCTGTGGGCTGGCCTTTGCCTTGCTAGTCTTCGCGGGGATCGCCTCGGGCGACATTCTGTATGTGCCCGGCGAGTTTGGGACGATTCAGGAGGCAGTCGACGCCGCCCAATACGGCGACGAGATCGAGATCGCCGCTGGAACCTATGATGACGTAACGCATTATGCGAATGTGCCAGACGACTCGACCCTCTGTGTCGTCGTGATGAAGTCGGGAATCACCCTGCGTGGCGCCGGGGCCGATCAGACCTTCATCGATGCGGATTCCACCGGACGCGGCATCTTCGCTCTCGCATGCCAGGACATCGTGATCGAGGACCTGGCGGTGACCCGCGGTTTCGCGGAAGTCTATGGGGCGGGGATCCTTGCCGACAGCTGCAATGTCGTCATCCGGCGCGTGGATGCGTCCGGAAACCACGACGGAGCCATCACGCTCCTGCACGGCTCCTATGCCGAGATCTCGCAGTGCACGATGACGAACAACGCCGCCAAGTCAGGCAGCGGTCTGGACGTGGGCCTGGAGTGCGAGGCCTACGTCTATCAGTGTGAGATCAGCAACAACGGGGCTCCGTTCGCGGCGGGGGCCCGCTTACGAGGGAAGGTGCGCCTCGAAGAGTGCGTGTTCGAGTTCAATGAAACCGACATCGGTTCCAATCTCGAGGGAGGCGGCCTCCTCATCAAGAGCGGGGCCGAGGTTCTCTTGCTCAACTGCGATATCAGTAACAACATAGCGAGTGGCAACGGCGGCGGCATTGCCATCACCGACGAAGGCACGTTTGTCGAACTCGCCTACTGCACGATTCGCAATAACGTCAACAGCGGTGAGGAAGGCTATGGCGGCGGCGTCTACGTGGGCAACGACGCTTCGGCCGAGCTGCGCTGGTGCCTGATTGCCGGCAACACGACGACCGGTCTCTTCGCCAATGGTGGCGGTGTGGCGGCCGATTACTCGAGTCTCAAGATGGAGAACTGCACGCTCTACGCGAACGCATCCGAGGGTATGGCACCTTATGGTGGTGATGGCGCGCAGTTCGGATTCTGGTGGCTTGGCGACCAGCACTCGATCCAGATCAGCCATTGTATCATGACTGACTCGCCGGAGGGCCAGAGCACAGTTTACTGTAGTGGTGCTCCTGGGCTGCTCGAGATCACGTGCTGCGATGTATGGAACAATGCCGGCGGCGATGAGATCTGCGATATCGTGGACGAGAGCAATTTTTCGGCCGATCCGCTCTATTGCGACGCGGCCGGCGGGAACTTCTTCCTTCAATCCATGTCGCCCTGCGCGCCCGGAAACCACCCGGGTGGCCCGGACATGTGCGGCGGGACGCTGATCGGCGCCTATCGGGCGAGCTGTACGACCGATGTGGCCGATCCGGGATTCACCTCGCACGGCTTGCTGCTCGGCAATGAGCCGAACCCGTTCCAGAGTGGCACGGCGATCCGCTATCAGCTCGCCGACGAAAGCGAGGTCACGCTGGAAGTATTCGACCTGTCTGGCCGCCGGGTGGCCGTTTTGCAGGACGGCATTCAGAGTGCCGGCATGCATCTGGCGCACTGGGACGGTGCGCTGGACAGCGGCGAGCATGCGCCGGCCGGTGTTTACTTCTACCAGCTGCGCGCGGGAGAGAACGTGCAGGGCATGCGCATGCTGAGGCTGCGCTAGTGTCATGCGGCCCCAGCGCCAGTGCCACGGAACCGGAACCGGAACCGGAACCGGATGCGGGCCGGACGCGGGCCGGTGTGTCTGTGCGTAGTCTTCGCGCGGGCCGGTGTGTCTGTGCGTAGTCTGTGCGCGGGCCGGTGTGTCTGTGCGTGGGCTGGTTGACGAACGGCACTCGTCGTAGAACGAACGCAGCGGACTGATCGCTTCTCGGTCCCGGGGGCCCGCCTCAAGGTGGGCCTCCGGCCGTTTCGTGGCCGGAAGGCTGTCGTCGCGAAGTGGCCTTGGATTAGATCGGTCCTAAACAAATGCCTACCATGGGCTTAGCAATCCTGTCCCTCTTAGACCGGATGGCTGCGCCCCAGGATCCCTCAAACCGCGTGGGTGGGCACACCCCCTCGTGTCGGCTCCCGCTCACCGCAGCAACCGCAAAGCCAATGAATGCAACTATATGGCCTCTACGGGAAGGGCTTCTCAACTGGTGCGACCCCGCCCTCATTCCGCCTATATTGATGCCTCTATATCTGGCGTAACTGCCGTGCTAGAATGCCCCTTTGCCGCGCTTCAGGTGGGCGTGGGACAAGGGGCGTCGCGGTCGGAGCGCAAGGTGCGCTCGCCGCCAATCATCATGCTCACATCATCTGTACGGGGGGGAATCATGACCCGTAGTCGGGGCCTTTCGCAGGCCGTGCTGGCAACTCTGGGACTGACCGCTTTTGTCGCCATGGGTTTCTTGGCCGCGACCACCGTGGCCACACCCGCCCGAGCCGCATCTGGCACAGCCATGGCGGCGGCTGCAGAGCCGGTCATGGTGCGTTCGGTATCGGGTGAGGTGGCGGTATGGAGCCAGTGGGTGACCCTGCCTCGCGGAACAGAACAGGTCGAGGCCGAGGATCTCGGTCTTCAGGTGAGTGGACAGCAGTACACACTACCGGAGGGCACGTCGATCAGCCGGGTCATGATCATGCGGGGGCAGCCCGGATGTGTGGTCTCCGTGCCTGAGGCTGACCTGCCGTTCGATCCCGAGACCCATGCTGAGCCACGTGTGCAATGGGAGGGAACGCCGACGGGTAGCGGGGACGGTTTCTCGCGCTACCAGCTGCTGGGTAGGCCCGGGGAGGAACCGGCCCATGATGCGGGCTGCTACCTCATCGTTGCCGGAGACGCTTTCGTTCCCAGCCTTGCGAGCCTGGTCGAGTGGAAGGGCCAGGAAGGCTACGACGTGCGCATCTACGCCATGGGTGAGATCGGGAATACGGTCAACGAACTCCAGGATTTCATCCAGAACGCTTACGACACCTGGGACAACCCGCCGCTGTACGTCTTGCTGGTAGGCGACGTGGAGCACGTGCCCACCCACGATGTGCTCAGCAACGTCTCCGACCATCCCTACGCGTGCGTGGACGGAGACGACTGGATGGCGGACCTGTACATCGGCCGTCTTTCGGTCAAGACGACCTCCGACGTCGCCACACAGGTTGCCAAGACGGTGGGCTACCAGAAGACGCCCCATATGGACGGGTCGAACTGGTTCAACCGTTCGCTCATGGTGGCAGGCAACTCCGGGTCCTCGACGCCGGTGTCGACGTGCCGCTGGGTGGCCGATCAGCTCCAAGATATCGGCCAGCAACGAGCCGATAGCTGTTACTTCCCTCCGATTCGCAATGGAGTCACCGAGATCACCCAGGTGGTGGATGAAGGCGTAAGCATTGTGGCCTATCGCGGGTGGGCATATGGCGACCGGGGCTGGGAGCCGCCCCGCTTCACGACCGATGAGATTCCCGGCCTGAACAATGTCTGGAAACTCCCGGTCGTCTTCAGCCTGGTCTGCCACACCGGCAATTACGGGAACCCGCAGGAGGACTGCTTCGGCGAGTCCTGGCTCAAGGCCGGAACGGCCGAAGCACCTACCGGCGCGGTGGGCTTCTTCGGGACCGGCGAGCACTGGTCGCACTCGCGCTGGAATGATCAGATGATCATCGGTGTCTTCGAGGCCTTCACGCATCTCGGTGTTCGCGAGATGGGCCACCTGATGGTCGCGACCAAGGTCGGACTCATTACCCAGTTCCCGAGCGAATTGCACATGGGTCCCGAACACGAAGAAGAAGCGGTCGAGTATTACAACTACATCTACAACTTGCTGGGCGATCCCAGTCTGAGTGTGTGGACTGACAGGCCGCGCCCCCTCACGGTGACTCACCCCGAGCAACTCGTCGCGGGCCAGGACTTCTTGTCGGTAACGGTGATGGAAGATGACGGTGTCACGCCGGTACCCGGCGCGCGCGTAGCCATTTCCCAGAACGGGAATCCGGTGGGCTATGCGCTCACCGATGAGACCGGCCATGTCGATGTGTGTGTGAGCCTGGAGGGTGACAACGCGGCCCTGATCACGGTGACGGGTGAGAACATCTATCCCTATCAGGAGAATCTGCCGCTACACACTGAGGAAGACTACGTGGTGTGCACGGCCGCGGCGGTGGCGGGGGGCGTTCCGGCGCTACCGGGTGCGACGGTTTCGATCGATCTGACGATCGCAAACACCGGCAGCCAGACGGCCTTCGGGATTGCCGGTACCGTTACGGCACCCGCGGGTGTCACCCTCGCCGAGGATAGTTTCGAGATCGCCTCGCTGAACGCCGGTGCAGCGACCACGCTGAGCGGAGCGATCTCGGCGACCTTCGATCCCGCTCTCGAGAATGGAAGGCGGCTGCGCTTCCGAGTCAGCTGTGATGCGGGGGGGGACGACGATCTCAGCGAATGCTGGCTGCAGCTCCAGGCGCCCGAGCTTACCTGCGAGGCCCTTTCCGATGGGGAGGACGACATCTTCGATCCGGGTGAGCCGGTGAGCCTGACAATGACCCTGGGCAACCGGGGTCTGGAGGCGGGCGCGCTCAGCATGCTCCTGCGCGCCTTGGTGCCGGATCTGGTCACGGTGACCGATTCGACAGCTGCGATGCCGGGGGTCCCCGAGAACGGACAGGCCGAACACGCGGGCGATCCGTTTGCTCTCGAGATCGATGAGTCGGTTGCCGTGGGCACGCCCGTCCCGATGGAGCTGGTGGTCACGCATGCTCAAGGGCCCGTGACGAGGCTTCCCATCACCTTGGTCGCCGGTCTCGTGGACTTCAGCGCGCCTACCGGACCCGACGCTTATGGCTATTACGCCTACGACAGCGCTGACATCGACTACCGAGGCCAGGCGCCGGTCTATCGCTGGATCGAGTGCTCGCCGCGCTTCGGGGGCGAGGGCACGCTGCTCAATCCGTTCTACGACAACATCCTCGGGGTGGTACTCGAGCTGCCTTTCCCCTTCACCTACTATGGGGTGGAGTACGATTCGATCCGCGTGCACGAGAACGGCTGGATTGCGTTCGATACCAGCTGGTGGTACGACATTCGCAACTGGAATATTCCGGGTGAATGGGGCAGTGCTTGCCAGGTGGCACCCTTCTGGGACAACCTCGTGCCCCCGCTATCGAGCGATGATCCGATCTCGGATGGGATCTATGCGTATCACGATGAGGAGAACCACTGCTTCGTGCTCGAGTGGAGCCGGTTGCCGAACTACGAAGAGGCCATCACGGACGATTACCAGACATTCCAGGTCGTATTACGTCATCCGGACCACTATGTGACCCCGACCGGAGACGGCGAGATCATCTTCCAGTACAAGCAGATCGTCAATGATGACCACATCAAGATGTTTTCCACCGTGGGCATCGAGGATCACACCGAAACGGTTGGGATCGAGTATTCGTACGACAACCTGTATGCGCTCGGAGCGGCACCACTGGCCCCGGGATTGGCCATCAAGTTCACGACCGACCCGCCGGTACGTCAGGCGATCGAGCTGGCTCACTTCGATGTCTTGGCGGGAGGCCCGGTTGCCAACGGACAGGCCGGTCTCGAGCTGCGGTGGCAGTACGACGACGAGCGGCCGTTCGAGCGGTTTCATCTGGAACGTGCTGCGGAGGAAGGCGGACGCTTTGAGCGTTTGACGGAGACCGGCCTGGCGCCGATCTCCGGGCGGCACCTCGATGCCACGGCGGATCCGTCGCAAGACTACACGTACCGCATGGTGGGCCTGGATCGTTTCGGGAAGGAACGGGTCTTGGGCGAGGTGAGCTATTTGGCCGGCACCACGCACGGACCTATCCTCCGCGCGGCGACTGGACCGGTGCTGCACGGGGAGACGACGCTTCGCTACAGTGCCGGGACTTCGGACTTGGAGAGTCTGGAGGTCATCGACATCGCGGGCCGGCGCGTGCGGAATCTCTTCCGGGACGCATCCGGCGCGGCGCGCCCGGCCGCTGGCGAGGTGGTTTGGGACGGGCGCGACGACAGCGGCCGTCCGCTTCCGGGCGGGCTCTACTGGGTCCGCCTGCGCACCCAGGAGGAGATGCGGAGTCTACGGCTCGTGATCGTGAGGTAGGACCGGGACGAACGAGGCGCGGTCTGTTCGCCCATCATCGGGACCGAGGGAGGTCGAACCATGGACCGGATGTCAGCGGATCGGGGGGCGCGACGTCGAATGCGGGTGGACCGTCCCTCTAGACGGACCTTTCTGAAGGGGCTGGGCGCCGGCGCGGCCTTGCTCGCCTGTCCGAGTTGGGTCCGCGAGACCTACGCGATGAGCGGCCGCGGCATGCCGGGCCCGCCTGAGATGGAAGCCATCTTGCTCAAGGCGCTGGCACGCGGCGGTCAGTATGCTGACCTCTTTCTCGAGACGCGCCTCTCTACCCACATCGCCATGACCGGTGGCGAGGTCGACGGCCTCGAATACGGAGTCTTGCTTGGCGGCGGGGTGCGCACGATCGTGGGCGAGAAGAGCGGTTTCGCCTACGCCGAGAGCTTCGATGTGGATGAGCTCGCCGCCGTGGCCGAGTCCGCAGCGCTCATCGCCTCCGGCGGAGGTGGCCGCAGCGTCGTCCCCGTGCGGCAGAGTAGCGTCCCTGAGATCGTACGGGCCCACGAGGCCATCAGCGATGTGGAGGTGGCCGCCAAGGTCGAGATTCTCAGGCGCGTGGACGAGGCGGCGCGAGCGGTTTCGCCGCACATCAAGCAGGTACGCATCGATTATCAAGACGCTACCCAGACCTTCCGCTTGGCGCATTCGGACGGCGCCTTCTACGACGATGAGTTGCCCATCATCTATCTGCGCGTCAACGTGAGTGCGGAGCGTGATGGCGGTACGGCCGAAGGCATGCGGCGCGTCTCCGGACGACAGGGCATGGAGCTTCTTGCCGGCACCGCGCCGGAGGACGCCGGACGTGAAGCAGCCGAGCAAGCCATCCGGATGCTCGCGGCGCAGCCGGCGCCCACCGGCGAGTTGCCACTGGTGATCGCGGCGGGGGGCGGTGTGATGTTCCACGAAGCGGTGGGCCACGGGCTCGAGGCCGACGCCGTGCTGCGCGAGGCCACGGTCTTCGCCGGACGCATTGGAGAACCGGTGGCTTCCGAGCATGTGACGCTCTATGACGACGGGACGATTCCGGGTGCGCGCGGCAGCATCAATATTGATGACGAGGGGACGCTGGCCAAGAAGACCCTCCTGATCGAGAAGGGCATCCTGCGCGGCTACATGCAGGACCGTCGCACGGCGATGAACATGGGCGCCGAGCCCACGGGCAACGGCCGCCGCCAGTCATTCCGGTATCCAGCAATCCCGCGCATGACGAACACCAACCTGGCGCGCGGCGCCGATCTCCCCGAGGAGATCATCCGCGACACACGTAACGGCATCTACGCGGTCAGCTTCGGCGGTGGCGAAGTCGATCCGGGCAGTGGGCAGTTCACCTTCGGTTTGCGTGAGGCCTATCTGATCGAAGACGGTCGCGTGACGGCCCCGATCAAGGGTGCGATGCTGGTCGGATCCGGCCCGGAGGTACTCACCCGCATCGATCGGGTGGCAAACGACTTCGATGCCTGGCCGGGTACCTGTGGCAAGGCCGACCAGTGGGTGCCGGTAACCTCGGGATGCCCGACCTTGCGCATCGAGCGTATCACGGTGGGTGGAACGGCGTAGGCGCTGTTTCGGCCGGGCCGTGCGCTACGCGGCCGTTCGCTGTGTCCTACACCGCGCGTTGTGTACCGCGTGGTGCGCACGGCGCGTTGCATGCCACGCGCCATCGGGCGTACGCCAAGCCTTACAACCATGGAGTTGTGCTTGCGCCTCCGCGCGGTTGACTCAGTAGAGAGGGAGTCTCGTTCATGAGCAGGAAACCCGATCCGATCTCGATCGCCTCCAGCATTGTCAATGTGGCTCTGCAGGCCGGCGCCGATGCAAGTGATGCTTACGTGCGAACGGCCTCGGAGCTCTCGATTCAAGTGCGCAGCGGTGAGGTCGAATCGTTGAAGCGCTCCTCCACCATGGGTCTGGGGTTGCGGGTGACGGTGGACGGTCGCACGGCCATGGTCCACACCACTGACCTCGGCCAGATCACGCTGATGAATCTGGCCAAGCGGGCCCTGGCGATGGCGCGAACCCTTCCCGATCCTGAAGAACCCACCCTATATGCCGAGCCGCATGAAGTCGTGCCGATGCCCATGCCTGATCCCTTGATTTCAGAGGAGGACCAGTCGGTCAAGATCGGCCGGGCGGTGGAGGTGGAGCGAGCCATGATCGACGTGCCTGGCGTCACGAACTCATCGGGCACGTCTTATGATGAGAGCACGGGACTGATCGCGCTGGTGAACTCGGAGGGCGTTTCTCTCGAATCACGCTTCTGTCACATCGGTCTGGGGGGAGAGGCCATTGCCGAGCGCGACGGCGAGAGCGCTACGGGTGGACGCCATGTGGATGTTCCCGCCCGCAAGTACCTGCCGCCGACCGAAGAAATCGGCCGGACTGCCGGCGAGCGGGCTGTGTCCTTGCTCGGTTCCCGCGCGTTGCCGTCTACCAAGGCGCCCGTGATCTTCGATCGCCGCACCGGCTGGGCCCTGCTGCGCTACCTCGTGCCGCCCTTGTCCGGAGACAACGTGGCCTACGGCCGCTCCTACCTCGCCGATGCCGTCGGTGAGCGGATCGCCGCCGAAGGCGTCACCATTCGGGACAACGCGTGGCTGCATCAAGGCCCTGGACGCAGAGCGTTCGATGGGGAGGGCACGCCCACACAGAACCTGGTTGTGGTAAAGGATGGCGTGCTCAAGACCTACTTCACCGACTTGCTGAGCGCCAAGCGCCTCGGCCTGGCGCCCACGGGCAGTGCCGGCCGCGATGGATACGCGTCGCGGCCATCGATCGGCACGAGCAACTTCTATCTCGAGCCCGGCACGAAGACCCGCGAACAGATCATCGGCGCGACCAAGCGCGGCTTGCTGCTTGCCAACCTCTCGGGTTGGTGGGTGGGCCTATCGCCGCTCAATGAGACCTTCTCTTCCGCCGCGATGGGGTTCTGGATCGAAGACGGCGAGATCGCCTATCCCGTGCGCAGCATCAGTGTCGGGGGCACGACGCTCGAGATGTTGAGAGCGATCGACATGATCGGCAATGATCTCGAGTTCGTGAGCGAAACCAGCGCACCGACCTTCCGGGTGGCGGAAATGGCTATCTCCGGAGTGTAAGCCGAGGCCGCGGATGCCGGTGGGTGAAGGATGCTGGTGAGGCTGCCATCACGTCCGACATCCGCGGCTGAGTCGCCGGCCATAGTCGCCGGTTTGATCACCGGCCTGGTCGCCGGCCTGAGTCGCCGGCTTGATCACCGGCTCGGTCCCCGGCTTGGTCCCCGGCTTGATCACTGCTCGACACGACGGGGAAATCTCGAACCGGACTACTGCGTCAGGACTACTCGGCGGGTCTCAGATCCCGCGCTTGTGCTGAGCTGGAAGAAGTAGGTGCCGGACGGAACCCGGCGGCCAGAGTGATCCAATCCGTCCCAGCGGAGCTCGTAGTCTCCCGCGCTCTGAATCTCATCGACCAATACGTTCAGTACGCGTCCGCTAGCGTCGTAGACGCGCAGCCGGACCTCATCCCCGACCGGTAGACGATACCGCAGCGCGGCGCCGTCGCCGGAGGGATTGGTCACGCCCAAACCCAGGCGGAACTCGCTGGCGGAGTAAGGATCACCGGCGTCAGAGGGCGTCGTGCCATCAACCCGAATCACATTGACGATGAAGCGGCCGTTGCCCATGGCCAAGTCGGTATCGGACATGTTCAAACCCAGCAACAGCTCATCGCCCTCGTCGGCGGGCTGCGCGTTCCAGGTGCCGCCGTCACCGATGTTGAAGGCGCTGGTGAGCGTCGGATTGAAGCTCCCGACGAGTGACCCGTACGGAGCCCGCGGCACGGGCTGACCGGCGCGGAAGAAGAAGGGCTGGCCCTGGGGGCCAAACCACTCGCCGGTGTATGGGACTTCCGACAACACGCGGAAGGCGCCATAGGGCAGGACCAGGAAGCGGTCGTCGGTGGACTCGGTGAGAAGACCGGTAGGTACCGGCTGGGTCACCGAGTTGTCGATCACGACCCGAGCGTAGTCGACCTCTTCCGGTGAGAAGAGCACGATGGTAACGACTGCACTACCCTCCAGATTGGCGAGATTGGCGTCGCTCATGTTCAAGCCCACGCGGAGTTCCTGTCCTACGTGCGCGGGCTGGATGTCGATCTCGCCCGAGACGCCCAGGAAAGAGGCGTTGGTTAGACTCGAGCTGAAGTCGCCGAGCAAGGCGCCAAACTGCATGTCGCTCACCGGCTGGTTGGCGGTGCGCAAGCGGGTTTCCCCATTCGGGTTCATCCACCCTTCGGTGTAGGGCGGAGACTGCCCGGAGCGATAGGCGCCCTCCGCATAGAAGACGCAGTGCTCGGTCGATGCGGAAGGGACGATGCCGGTCCCGACCGGCTGGGTGGTGGAAGCGTCGATGACGACCGTGATCGCCTCGACTGCCTGCGACGAAGGAGTTGGGACGGTCATCAGGACAATGCCGGCGGCGGCCATGAATGCGAGGAGCTTCTTGCAAGACATGCTGCGAATTCCTTTCTGGCTTGTTGCGCTTGTTGCGCTGAGCGACGCTCAGCGGATTCTGTCTTCTTGTTGGGTCACATCGAATCAGGCCATGCCGGAAGCATGGCGTGTGAGCAGTCCGGACTAAGCAATGCTTCTCCCCCGCCGGGGCGGGGTCGTCAACGGTCCTTGAATGTCTACAATAACACTAGACTACTTGCGAACGCACGGAAAATCGGGGCGGGCAAGAAGATGCAATTGAGTTGGCAAGCCCGGGGCAGGCAATACTCAGTGGCGGCGATACTCAGTGGCCGGGTTAGCGGGCTCCGCTGGCGCCCCGGGGACCAAACAGGATGACCAAGTGCTCGTCCACGACACGAGCCCGTTCGATCGAACGCTCATGCAATACCCTTGGGAGCTCGAGGTTGCGACGGTGAGTGCCCACCGCAATGGCAAGTTCCGGTCCTTTTTGAAGCAGACGGATATCCTCACGCTTCACATTGGGCAATGCGAGGGTAAGCTGGACGCGACCGCCTTCGGCTTCCTCCAGCGAAAAGACTCTTCCCTTGTAGAGACGAGTGTCGGGAGCTTGATCCCCGTACAGGCTGCTCGCCATCTCCCGCAGCCGCTCGAGGCCCATGACCTCGGAGGGGAAGAACGGCACTTGCAGGATGGGAACCGGCGCAAACGAACGCTCGATGAGGTCTCGGTTGCGATCCTGTGCGTCCCGCATCGGCGCGAAGTAGCCCGTTCGGAGTTCGGCCGGCAACACGCGATTGAGGATGACCGCGTCCACCGAATAGCCGAAGAGATTGAGATAGGTGTAGGCGCGTAGAGTCTCCTTGATCACGACCGTCTCGGGATTCAGGACCACCCGCACCGACGTGATCGAAGGATCCGTAAAGGTGGTGTGAATGGCAACGAGCTGCTCGAAAAGCTCGGCCGCCGCGTCGTAGGTTTCTTCCCGGGGGACGGGAATGTCGGTCATGGTGGAGACCGCCGGTCGCAACAACCTGGCCACCTTGCGCTGGATGGGGAAGAGCTTCTCCATCCACCAGCGTCCGACCTCGGGCAGAGAGAGCAACCGTAACGTTTCACCGGTGGGGGCCGAGTCGATCACGATCAGGTCGTACTGTCCATGATGGAAGTGCTGATAAACCCACAGGAAGCTGGCCACTTCTTCCATCCCCGGCAGAATACTCAGTTCATCGGCGAAGATCTCGTCCACGCCCCGCCAGCGAAACAGCGTCCGAACGTAGTCCTGCAGCTTTCCCCAGTGACGTTCCACCGAGTAGTAGACATCGATCTCCTGTCCATCGAGATTCTCGGCCAGCGCCGTGGGCTCAGGCCCCAGTTGACGGTCGAACACGTCGGCCAGGCTGTGAGCGGCGTCGGTCGAGATGACCAGGGTTCGCTTGCCTTGATCTGCAGCACGCAACGCGGTGGCGGCGGCAACCGAGGTCTTGCCGACACCGCCCTTGCCAGTGAGGAGTAGGATGCGGGACACGCGAGAAGTCTCCTCTGATGAAAGTCTGATGAAAGCCCATGTGATGCAAGACCATGTCCGGTCACGTCCGCCCGCTATGCGATTCCGGTCATCACCGTGCGATTCCGATCCTCACCAGTGATCACTCGACCTCGATCTTGCGCGCCGCCGGCTTGTGCTCATCCTCTTCTAGGCTCTCTATGCCTACATCCAGGAGACTTCGCACGGCCAGGAGTGCCTCGCGCACAGATCCGCGGGCATGCTCGGAGAATCCTACGGGTACACAGCCCCGCATCTCCTGGGCGAATGCATCGGTTGCTAGCATGAGATGCTCGGCCCAACGAGGCGTGGCGCCTCGGTGGGATCCCCTCCGGTCGGATCCTCTCCGGTCGGATCCCCGCCTTCGGGTCTGCTCTTCGCGGACCTCGGAGGACTGGGATTCGTGCTCGTGAGAGCCATGCGGACGATCGGGACGACCAGGACGATCAGATGGAGTCGGCGTTTCCATGTTAAGATCTCCTCGTTAAGATCTCCTCGCTATGGATTGCGGGTTGATGTCGGCCAGACCAAGTACTCCGCCGCCAGTCCAGTGTGCTGCTGGTCGGAGAAGGAACCGGGCAACAGGAAAGCACCTCATTCGCACATGCCCGTATGCCACATGCCCGTATGCCACATGTCCCTATGCCACATTCCCCTATGCCCACAGGTCCACCACCTACCAGCTTCCAACTAATGTACCCGACAGAGGCGAGGATACTCCAGCCCCGGCTCGGCAGGGGCGCCGCGGGCCGCACCTCCGCCTGACGAAGGGCATTGCTACGTGTGTATCACTAGGTGGGGAGATTGGTCCCGTCGGGCGCACAAATCGGTCCCATCGGCCGGGGAGCCGATCGAGAGCATTGAGGCTTGCATCGAGGTTCGAGCTATCTGCACAATACGGCAAGATTTGGGGGATTCCCCCACCGAGAATGCGTTGACCGCCCCAGCGGAAGCTGGGGAAAATGGAACCAAGTGGGGGTGCGTTTGTGCGTGCGTCGCGTATCTCCCGGCGAGCAGATCAACAACGGCCGGCGCTATTCAAAGCCGCACCAGTGCTTCATCTTGCTTCCGAAGGAGGTCACCGGGCATGCCACAATCTACTCCTCGTAGAGATGCAGTCCCCACCGGCGTTCCAGGTCTCGACATCATTCTTCGAGGCGGCCTCCTTCCGGGTCGCATCTACCTGATCGAAGGCGCGCCTGGGACTGGGAAGACGACGATGTCCATTCAGTATCTCCAGGAAGGCCGTCGGCGAGGCGAACGCGCCCTCTATGTTTCGCTCCTGCAAACGGAGGAGGAGCTCAATGTCGTGCTGCACTCACACGGATGGACCATCAATGGCATCGAGATGTTCGATCTCCCGGCCCGGGCCAAGAAACATCTGACATCCTCGCAGACCCTCTTCAGCCCCGCGGACATCGAGCTCACCGAGGCCATCGACTCCATCCTGACCGCCATTAGAGAATACAAACCGCAGCGGCTCGTGCTTGATTCGCTCTCGGAGTTGTCACTTCTGCTCGAAACGCCCTATCAGCTTCGCCAGCAGCTCGTGCGCCTCAAGCATGGGCTGGATGCGTCCGGATGCACGGCGCTGCTGACCGCCAGCGAAGGCCGGCAGCAGGAGATGAGCGCCGTTGAGACGATGGCCCACGGCGCGCTGCATCTCGAATCGGAAACTCCCTACTACGGCCGTCCCCTCAGGAGGCTCGAAGTCATCAAGATGAGAGGCCTGGCCTTCGCAGGTGGCAAGCACGACTTCCAGATCCACCGCGGCGGGCTGGAGGTGTATCCCCGCACGGAGAACGTCCCGGCGTCGGCGCGGACTTCCTGGAGTCAGATCCAGAGCGGAAACGCACAGCTCGATACCATGTTGGGCGGAGGTCTGGAGGAGGGCACGACCTGCTTGATCAGCGGCTCGAGTGGGGCCGGCAAGAGCACGTTGGCCAGCTTGTATGTGCACGCCATGGCCCGGGCCGGTAAACATTCTTGCGTCTACTGTTTCGACGAGCGCAAGGACACGTTTCTGAAGCGGTCCGCCAATTTCGGGCTCGACATGGAGCCCTATATCGCAAACGGTTTGATTGATCTGCAGCAGATCGAGGTAGGTGACGTTTCTCCGGGTGAGTTCCTCTACGACATCCGGCGATCCGTGGACATCGGAAAAGCGAAGGGTATCGTCATCGACAGCATCAACGGCTTCTTCAACGCCATGCCCGGCCGCCGCGAGCTGGACTTACAGCTGCACGACCTGTTGGTGTATCTGAACGGCGCTGGGGTGTTGTCGTTGCTGATCACGACTGTCGTCAACGTGTTTCGCGACGGCAGCCAGGACCTGGTGGATGCCAGCTATCTTGCCGACTGCGTCGTGCTGATGCGTCATTTCGAAGCCGGCGGCCGGTTGCACCGGTGCATCTCGGTTGTCAAGAAACGCCACGGTGATCACGAGACGGCGATTCGGGAGATTCACAGCGGCGCTGGTGGGATCGAGGTCGGCCCACCGCTCGAACAGTTCAGTGGCGTTCTGACGGGGACGCCGGTTTACAGTGGACCACGAAGCCAATTGCTCCCTGAAAGCGGGGGCGAGTGATGGCCGTATCGAACCCTTCGCCGACCGCCGACGGGAATCGATTGCGGCATGAACCGGTTCTGATTCTGGCGCCCCAGGGACGTGATGCGGAGTTGGCCTGCCAGCTCATCGAGCAGGCCGGCGAGAGAGGGATCCGTTGCCGCGACACGGATGATCTCATGCACCGTATTACAGCCGGGTCTGGGCCGGCGGTGATCGCCGAGGAGGCTCTCACGAACCAGACGGCTGAAGAACTCTGCGGCCTGCTGGAGGTCCAGCCGAGCTGGTCGGATCTGCCATTGGTGGTGTTCATCCGGCGTTCGTTCACGTCTTCTGCCGTCCAGAGGCTGGCGCGACGACGGAACACGACACTGCTCAAGCGGCCGATTCAGGTTCCTTCCTTCTTGACTCTCATTCGCTCGGTGGTCCAATCGCGCGAGCGCCAGTATGAAGTGCGCCGCTTGCTGCAAAGCCTGCGCCAACTCAATGCGCGTCTTGACCGCCGTGCTTCGCAGCTTCAACGGCTGGTTGCCGAGTTATCGAACGCCGAGGAGCGCGAGCGCATCCGTCTGGCGCAGGTCTTGCATGACGATCTGCAGCAGATTCTCGTGGGGGCCAAGTTCGGTCTCAGCTCGCTGAATACCGTTTGCAGAGACTGCCCACAGGACGAGGCGCGCATCGAAGAGCAGACCCTGGCTGTGCAACGGCTACTCGACCGAGCGATTGAAACGTCGCGTTCGCTATCGCATGAGTTGAGCCCATCGGTCTTGCACCAGGAAGGGCTCGTACCGGCGCTGAGCTGGCTGAGCGACATCATGCGGTCACGCTATGGATTGCAGGTGGATATCGAGGTCTCCGGTACGGCGCTCAACTGCGGTGAGACCCTGCGAATGCTTCTCTTCCGAATCGCGCAGGAGCTGCTATTCAATGTGGTCAAGCACGCGGATGTTCATGAGGCACGGTTGCACATGGCGATGAAACAACAGCACGTGCGACTCGAAGTGCAGGATCACGGATGCGGATTTGATTACGAGGAGTACGCGCAGAAGAGCAGCACGCCCGGTTTGGGGTTGCTGAGCATCGAGGAGCGTGTGGCGATCCTCGGTGGTCAGGTCGACATCGACAGCCGCATTGATGAGGGGACCCTGGTTCGGGTCACTGTGCCAATGGTGCTGTCCGCCCCAGCCCGCGTGCCGTCTGAGGTTGCGTCCGAGCCGGCGGGTGCAGAGGGGGCTAACCGGAAAGCGGTCACGAACCGGATGCTGGGTCGGCGGGAATCCCGACGTCCGGTCACGGTCTTGCTGGCCGACGACCACCGGGTGGTGCGGCAAGGCCTGCGCGCTCTTCTAGATGACTACCCAGACATCGAGGTGCTGGGGGAAGCACAGGATGGGCTTCTGGCGGTACAGCAGGCATCCGAGATCAGACCGGATGTCGTGATCATGGACCTGGCCATGCCCCAGATCGATGGAATCGAGGCGACCCGGCGGATCAAGGCTCGATTCCCCCGCATTCGGGTGATTGGGCTCTCGATGTTCGAGGCCCCCGAGAGTCGGCGGCGGATGCTGGCCGCGGGTGCGGATGCCTATCTCCTCAAGTCGGGGCCCATTCAGGAACTGGTGGCCAAGGTGCGAGGACGGGAAAACGGCTCGGAAGACGACCACGCCTAAGACTCGTCATCGCGAAAGGCCGGCCAGCTCCGTATTCGGCCGGCGACGTCTTCATGAATCACATATAGGCACGGCACGAGCGCCAACGTCAATGGCGTGGCCAGGAGCAGTCCATAACCCAAGGCCAGGGCCATAGGCGCGATGAAGGGATCCGAGCCCCCTAGCCCATATGCCAAGGGAAGAAGACCGGCGACGGTTGTCAGTGTCGTCATCGTGACCGCGCGCAAGCGATCGCCAGCCCCCCGGGTCACGGCTTCACGGACAGAGGCCACACCCTCGGACGACCGGAGTCTGTTGATGTGGTGGACCATGACCAAGGAGTCGTTGACCACCACGCCGGTGAGCCCCACCAACCCCATGACCGCGAGAAAGCCCGGTACCTTCCCATGAATGACGAATGTGAGGATGACGGCAATCACGCCGAAGGGCACAGCGGCCATGATGGCCAAGGGTTGTGTGACGGATGAGAAGAGCAGCATGAGGGTGAAGTAGATCGCGAGGACTGCGACGCCGAAGGCCAAGAACAAGCTCTGGAAGGATTCCCGCGTTTCTTCGGCCTCGCCCCCGACCACGAATCGCATGCCCGGGTAGTCCGCCTCCAAATGGAAGTGCGCGCGGGCGGCCTCGGCAACCTTGACCGGCGTCGTGACGTCTTCGTCCACCTCGCCCGTGACGAGGGCCGCGCGCTGGCCATCGTAGTGATAGAAGGTCGAGGGGGCCTGACGCCGGGTGAGTTTGGCTACATCCCCCAAGCGGATCAGTCGGCCGGCGCGGTTTGGGACGCGCAGCGCGAGCAGCTGGTCGGGCGAACGGGCGGCGTCTTCGGCCAGCGTGACCAGAAAACCAACGTCCTCATCTCCGTAGCGCACCGTGGACACCACCTGACCGTCGTAGGCCGTGCGGACCGTCTGCGTGACGTCCGCCACGGTGAGTCCCCGACGAGCCAGACGTTCGAAGTCCAGATCGATCTCGAGTTGTTCCTCACCCTCCAGGTCGTTGCGCTGAAGCTCCTCGACACCGGGTTGCCTTCGAAGAAACGCCATCAAAGCGTCTGTAAGCTGGACTCGGGTACTATCACCCTCTCCAACGACCCGGATCGTGATGGGTTCTCCAACCGGCGGGCCGCCGGCCTGGACGCGGACGTCGATGTCGCTGAATCCTTGCAGCTCGGCGAAGGCATCGCGCAAGGAGTCCGCGATGGTCGTGGCGCGGCGTGAACGATCCGCGAACGGGGTGAGATCGACCCGTAGAAATGCCCAGTGATCGTTCTCTCCCGGTTCTTGAGGTCCGTGACTGCCGATCCTGGTGGTCACGGATTCCAGCTCGCTCTCGGGCAGGCCGGAGATGAGTCGTTCGATCTCGCGCACCTTCCGGGAGGTGTGTTCGAGGGGGGATCCGCGCGGCGTGTCTACGTAGACCGAGAACGCCTCGGCGGTCGAGCCGGGAAAGAGGATGAATTCCATGTGCCGAACAGCATACGCAAGGGTCGCGCCCAGCAGGCCGATCGAGAGCAAGACATAGGCGTAGCGCCAGGCCAGAATCCTGTCCAAGAGACGCTCGTACAGCTGTCGCAGGCGGTCGAACCTGCCGGAACCGCTCGCACCCTCCCGACCCTTGGGCTGAACTCGTTTTAAGGAGAACGCAAGATGTCCCGGCAGCGCGATGACGATTTCGAGGAGTGAGACGAAGAGAGCCAACCCAACCACACGGGGTATCATCTTGACGAAGTCACCTACGATTCCGGTCATCAGGAAGAGAGGGGCGAAGGCCAGGAAGGTGGTGATCAAGGTGGTCACGACCGGTGTGAAGACCCGGGTAACACCGCTGGCCGCCGCTTCGAGGGCACCTTGCCCGCGCTCGCGCTGTCGTACGATGCTTTCGGAGACGATGATTCCATCGTCGACGATGATTCCCAGCACGACCAGCATGGCGGCCAAGGTGATGATGTCGAGGTAGTATCCGAGAGCATTCAGTAGGAAGACGAGCCCGAGCAAGACGACCGGAATGCTGACCGCCACCCAGATAGCCGCCCGGAAGTAGAGCAGGGTACCCAGGATCAAGAGCACCAGCACCAGACCGATGGCGCCGTTGTTGAGAACGACGCCGAAGCGACGTTCGACGTAGAAGGATTGATCATTGGCGAAGACGATCGAGACGCCGTCGGGCAGGTCGTCCTGCAAGGCACCGATTCGCTCGCGAATCCGTTCAACGGTTCGCAAGACATCCGCCGAGGGCATCTTCTTGACCTGAAAGGTGATCGACGGTTCGCCGTTGACGCGGGCGATGATGCGAGGTTCCTCGAAGCCGTCCTCTACCGACGCTACCTGCCCGAGCCGCACGATGGGCCCGGTCAGTGTGGCCCGCACGATCGTCTCGGAGACATCGGTAGGGGCGGGATACTCCGCCCGGGTCACGACACTCCGTTCGTTCTGCCTCGAGGTGAAGCTCCCCCCGGTCGCTCGGCGGTTGCGGGCGGCCACGGCGCCGGCGACCTGGGACAAGGAGACCTCGTACTCCCTCATCGCAGCGGGGTCGACCCGCACCTTGACCTCGCGATCACGCAGCCAGAAATCCTCGAGCTCGGCCACGCCGTCGGTGCGCCGCAGTTCCTCCTCGACTTTGCGAGCGGCCGTACGCAGCCTCCGGTAGGGAACGTCACCGGTGACGCCGACCTCCAGAATAGGAATCTCTCCCGTGGTCAGCTCCTCGACCAGTGGGCGCTGCGTCACTTGGGGGGGGAGGGTGACCACCTGATCCACCGCCTCGCGGATCTCGTCCTTGATCTCGTCTGGGTCGGAAGCATCCGGCCCGATCGTGATCCGGATGGCCGAGAATCCCTCCATCGACCAAGAGACGATCGACTCGAGCCCGGCCACACCCCGCAGCTCTTCTTCCAGCTCGTTGGTAACCTCGAGTTCGACGTCTTCGGGGGAAGCGCCGGGATACCGGGTCGTGATGATCACCTCGCCCAAGTCCACGGCCGGGAAGATGTCGCGCTGGATTCGCAGTGCTGTCGCGCCACCCAAGAGAAGAACCAGAATGGTGAACTGCATCGCCAGAAGGTGGCGTTTGGCCATGAAACGGAAGAATGCCTTCACTGGGACATCCTCTCCGCCAAACGGCCCTCATGAGATGCGGCGGGCAGAAGCTCATCCACCAGCTCCCACAAGAGCAGCAACTCGGCCTGATAGGTGGTCGCGTTCTCTACCAGCGTCATCCGGGTACGCTGAACATCATCCTGAGCCTCGATCACGAAGAGCAGCGGTTGCCGGCCCTGCCGATAGAGGGCTTGTTCCTCCCTGGCCCGGTCACGGGCGAGGGTCAGGGCGCGTCGGTTGATGACGATCACGTCATCGAGTCTCCGCAGCTGTAGTCTTGTCGCGCGAACCGAGGACCGCAGCTCGTCGAGAAGATAGTCCCGCTGGCGTCGCAGGCGGCGGACCTCGAGCGTGGCCACCTCTTCCTGGGTGGTTGCCACGCGAGCACCGAGCGGATGCGAAAACATCAGCGCCACCGAGAGTTCCGGGTGGTCCATCTCGAAGGAGGACCCGAGATCGCGATCGCCCCCCAGAACGCCGGCACCAAGCTGAAGATCGAGTTCAGGATGCGTGCGTTCTGCATGAGCCCGCACCGAACGCTCGGCTTGATCGATCTGTAGTTGAAGCATCTGGAGAGATCGGGATTGCTCTTCGATTCGGTCAGCGAGCTCTTCGTAGGAGGGCAGCGAGTCGTGCTGCGCATACAGGTCGTAGCGCGGTGCCCGGTCGTGCAGATTCGGGAAGCCGGTCAACAAGCTCAACCGGTGCGCAAGGGCTTCCGTCTGGGTGGCGAGCGCTTCCACTAGGCCCCGGGCTTCTTGGAACGTCTGCTCGGCACGCAGCAGATCGGCCTCGTCCACGAGGTTCGCCTCTCGTCGGCGGGCAGTGTAGTCTACCTGTTGTTGAGCCAGATCCAGCCGCTCTCGGGCGATCGCCTCCCGTTCGCGCAAGGCAACCCACTCCAGAAACAACCGGCCCATTTCACCCAGGAACCGCTCCTGCTGCTCGGCGGCGCGAAGCGAGCCGACCACCGCCCCGAGGCCGCCGAGGTCGAAGGCGAGTCGGTCCAGCGAGCCACCGCGGTTCTGAAGCAGCGGCTGATCGAAGCGCACCATCAACCGGTGTCGATGGTAGACCGGAGCGCCCGTCACGATCCCGTTCGTGGATCCACCGGGGCGGCCGCCGCCTCCCAGGTCAGGGAAGGGAATCGTGGGTAGCACCTGATCGGTGTACGAGGTCTCCCACTCGAGTGACAGACGACCGCCGGTCGCCCATAAGCCGCGGCCTAGGTTGGCCCCCAACGAGGCGCGGCTAAGCTCTTCGGGAGCGAAGGTGCTGTTTTCCACCGGCTCGCTGTAGGCGTAGCCGACACGCGTCCCGAGCTGCCAGTCCTGGACCGCACGAAACTGCTCTCGTTTGACGCGCACCTGGCGGGCCGACAGGGCCTGCTGCGCGGAAAACGGGTGGTCGCGGAGAAGATGGCGAAGATAGGCGGCGAGATCGAGAGAGTCCGGTTCCGCGCTTTGGGTCGAATCGGACAACGTGTTCCCCGCCGATGAGCCCGGGGCACCAGCCGTTGCGAACGACAGCGGGCTTGCATTGCCCAGGGGGCAGGTGTGGGACGGGTGCGTGGCGGTCTCACCCAGGGCTGACTCTAGCCCGACTTTACCGCGCCGATCACGTAACTACTGCTCATATTGGAGGTTGTCCCCTGATTGCTGTATGACCTACGTGCTCAGGTAGCGCGAGAGGTCGAGGGTCTCGTAGAGTGCC
>CAZNJE010000026.1:0-27859 GCA_964573295.1 uncultured bacterium
CGGAATCTTAAACTCAACTGACGCTATGGACTATGGGACTATGTCGGGGCCCTGGGGGGGCAAGTGGTTTCGTTGACACACGTTTTCGGACCGTGGTAGGCTTCGGCCCGAATTCTGTCGAATAGTCCCCGGGCCAGAGGAGGTGACGGGGGGCATAGGAGTGCGGAGGTTTGCATGAAGCTGTCGCAGTGGGTTGTCATCTTTGGAGCGCTATGGGTGCTTTGCCCGGTGGCCGGAGCGGATGATCCGATCGGCCGGATCAGTTTTGGCGCCAGTGGCGGCTTCTCGAGCTATGCCCTGGACGCGGTCAACGAACGCATCAGCGGCGCCGGCAACGGCTTCCTGCTGGAGAAGGGCTGGTCGACCATCGATGAGCTCAATCACGGCTGGACCTTCTGGAGTGACCTGCGCATTCCGATTCCTCTGGGCGAGTTCGAGTTGCCCATGCCGTTCATCGGCGGGAGCCTTCCAGTGGAGCTTTCCGTGGGTGGTGGGTACGGCGTTTCGATGGGCACCTCGGGGGGCGAGGACTACAACGAGCTCATCGAGGTGGAGGCCAGTCAGACAGCCTACCACGCGCGGCTCTTCTACACTCTGCCGTTCCGCCTCCAGGAGAACACACGAATGTTCTTGGCCGGTGGTCCGGTCTTCATCACCGAGCAGGAGGTGACCGGCAGCCACACCGCCCGCAGCAGTGCCGGCGGCGGCAGCGGAACCACGACCACGGAACGAAAGGAAGAGGTCACCTACTCGGGAGACGGCCAGGGATGGCAGATCGGAGTGGCGGCCGAGTACATGGTGCAAGACCGCGTCACGCTGAGCGTCGATCTCGCCTACCGCTGGGCGACCGTGGACTATGGCGTTTGGTCCTCGGCCAGCAATGTGAGCATCAACGACACCGATACGGTCACTCTCGATGACGGAAGCACGAACCTGGAGCGTCTCCGGCGCGAAGATAGCTACGTCCTGCGGGCGTTTCTCGACGCGGAAGCCACCGAAGAGGCTGAGATGCAGGCAAGGGGCGAGCTTGACGAGTACGGGCCACATAAGTTCCAGCTGCAAGAGCTGAGCGCGGACGAGCTAGATATCGACATGTCGGGCCTGCAGGTTCACATCGGGTTCCGTTTCTACGCCCTCTAAGACCGGCCGGGCCGCGCTACGCTCTGAGGCGCGGGGCCGGACCCGTCTCTCGTAACGTCAGGCCCGGGAGTGGATTCAGCCTACCCACACTCCGTGATGCCGGGGATTCCTGATGCCATGGGAAAGCACCCGCCGCTGCCGATCTCTGGTAGGGCAGCCGTGGACACGGATGAGGATGGCAAACGCATGGATGGCATGATCTCAAGGGGCATCGGAATCGCCGGGCTGATCCTGGTCATGGGAACGGCCGTGGTTTCCGCGCAGGAGCTGTTTCCGCTCGAAGACGTTCGCCCGGGGCTCGAAGCCCAGGTCGTCACGGTATTGAAGGGATTCGAGCCCGACACCCTGGGGCTGGAAATCCTGGACATCTACACATCCTCGACCCCTGGAACGCACATCATCCTGGCCCGGGGCAATGGCGAGCTCGAACGCACCGGGATCGCGCAGGGGATGAGCGGCAGTCCCGTCTACGTGGACGGACGTCTCCTCGGAGCTCTGGCCTTCGCCTTCGTCGACGCCCGGGAACCGATCGGCGGCATCACCCCGGCGGTCGAGATGCGGGATCAGCTCCAGCCTTATCTCGAGCGGGCCGCCGCCGGAGAGGGCGGCCGTGAAGACGGTGTCCGCATGCACGGCGCACGGGGCACGCTGCCCCCTGGCGCGCACGGCACGATGCCCCCTGGCGCGCACGGCACGATGCCCCACGGCGCACCCGGGACGATGCCCCCTTTCCCCGAGTGGCAGCGAATGTGCGCCACCGGAGAATGGCTGGAGTACCTGTCCGCGGGTGTACGAAGCGCGCCCGTATCCAGTTCCCTGGCAACCCCGATCGGCCTGCCGCTGGTGTGGTCGGGGCGCGCTCCAGAAGAGGACCGATGGCGCGAGGCGTTCGCCTCTCGCGGCCTGAGTTTGCTCTCCGGCGGCGCGGGATCCCCGACCCGGGCCGCGACCCGGGCCGCGACCGGGGCCGGGACGGCAACCGGCTCGCCCGAGAGCTGGCCTCGCGGGTTCGCGGCGGGGGACGCGATCGGGCTGAACCTGTTGTGGGGGGATGCCACCGCTGCGGCGATCGGCACCGTCACCTGGACCGAGGGCAACCGACTCTACGGGCTGGGCCACCCATTCCTGCAGACCGGCTACCTGGCGGTGCCGGTCAGCCGGGCCAAGATTCACACCGTGGTGCCCACCTCACGCGTTTCGTTCAAGGTCGGTACGGCCGGCCCTCCGATCGGGGCACTGGTGGCCGATGCGGCCCCGGGAGTCGTCGCTCTCCTGGATGAGGAAGCCCCGCACCTGCCGCTAGAGCTTACCTTGCGCCGTTCAGGACAGTCCGGAGCCGCCGAGCGTTTCGAGTTCTACACGGCGAAGCATCACTTTCTCACCCCTTCGCTGCTGTCGATGGCCATTGGGGGCACGCTCACCGACCGTGAGTTCGCCCTCGGCCTCTCGACCCTGGCCAGCCGGATTCGAATCCGCTTGCCCGACGGGCGGACGATCGAGCGCGAGGATCTCTTCCGCACGCTGAATCCGGCCCAGACGGTGGGCGCCGAGGTGCTGGCGCCGGTCAGCTACCTCGTGTCGAACACGTTCGAACCCTTCGCCGTCGAAGGTGTGGAGGTCGAGCTCGAACTCCACGACGAGTTGCTCGCTCTGGAGATCGAGCAGATTCGGCTCCTGGAGGACCGGGTCGAGCCAGGAGGAACTCTCGAAATCGATGTTCACCTGCGCCGACATCTGGGCGGCCACGAGGTCCGGCGCATCGCGATCGAAGTGCCCGACGGTCTCGAAGGGCAGGAGATCGCCGTCATGGTGGGATCCGCGTACGCCTTCTTCGAATGGGAACGCGAGCAGGTACCGGAGAAGTATCTAGCTCAGGACTTCGAGCACTTGCTGCAGCTCATCCAGGAGTTTCCGCCCAACAACCGGCTCTTCGTCCGTCTGTACGGGAGTTCGCGCGGCCTGGTGATGCGGGGCCGCGAAGTGCCCTCTTTGCCGCTCTCGAAATGGCGGGCGCTCAACCAGTCGCCCAGCGCGGGCACGTTGGCCCCGATGACCCATCGGCCGCTGGCCGAGGTCGTTCTGGAAACCGAAGAGGTCATCCTCGGCGGGGTGGCCACGGGAGCGATCATAGACGCCCGGGGGCCACGGTAGCCCTCGTGCCTGCCGGAAGGAACCGATAAGGAACCGATGATGAAGCAAGCCATTCTCGATCTCGCGGGGGCGGTCACGGCGCTGACGGTGCTGGCTGTGGCGGGGCTGATGCCGATTCCGCAGGCGCAGGCCGCCCGTAGTCAGGAGTTCGCCGTCGAGACCCTGGAGAGGGTACTGGAAGGGGAACTGCGCGGCATGGCGGTCACCGCCGAGGGCACGCTGGTCCCGGCTCCGGACCACGAACGCATCTTCGGCGACGAGGTTAACTACGTCTGGGGACTCATGGCCGACGGTGAGCGCACCGTCTACGCCGCGACCGGCAGCCAGGGAATTCTCTACCGGGTGAGCGCGTCGGGGGAGGCCGAGCAGCTGGCCGAGACCTTCGAGTACGAGCTTTTCTCGCTGGCGCGGGATGAGAAGAACCGGCTGTACGTCTCCGGCGCTCCCAATGGTACGATCCAGCGGGTCTCGCCCGGCAATGATCGTGAAACCCTTCTGGACCTGCCCGAGGGCCTCGTATGGGACCTCATCCATGCGCCCGACGGCTCACTCTACGCCGCAACGGGGGAGAGCGGGGAGATCTACCGCGTTCCGCCCGATGGCGATCCCGAGCGCGTGGGCCGGGTGCCCGACGTGCATGTCGTCACGCTCGCCTGGTGGCGCGAGGGCCTGTTGTGCGGCACCGACAGTCGCGGGCTGCTGGTCTGGATCGATCCCGACAGCGGACAGCGGGAAATCCTCTATGAGAGCTCGCACGACGAGGTCGTCGCCATCCTCGATCCCGGAGACGGCCGGCTCCTCTTCGCCGCCAACAGCGCCGCGGGAGGGCAGGTGACCCAAGGAACCGGGGGCTTGAGCATGAGCGGCTTCGAGATTCGTCCCGAGGGTTCCGGAACCGCCGTGCTCTACGAGCGCACGGCCGATGGTCAAGTACGCGTGGTCTGGGACTGTCCGGAGGAAAGCATCCTCTCCCTCGCGCCGGCGCCGGACGGCGGCATCCTCGCCGGGACCGGGCAGGACGGGGTGCTCTACCATCTCGGTGACCAGTGGACGGCGACACGCCTGCTGGACTTGCCCGAGGGACAGGTCCTGTCGCTGGCAGTTGCCGGCAAGCGCGTTTTCGCGGGCACGGGGAGCCCGGGTTCGATCTATCGCATGGACTGGGATGGCCCGCGCACCGGCACTTACGAGACCAAGGTGCTCGATGCCCGCCAGACCGCGGACTGGGGCCGGCCCCACTACCTGCTGGTCGGCGAAGGCCAGATCACGATCGAATCGCGCAGCGGACAGGTCGAGGACGCCGGCGACACCTGGTCCGAATGGGAACCGCTCGAGGGAGGCCGGATTGCCAGTCCCCGCGCGCGCTACCTTCAGGTGCGTGTAGAGGTCTCGGCGCCAGCCGGCGAGAGAAGCGAGCTGCGTGAGCTGCGCGTTCCCTACCGCGGGCCCAACCAGAGACCGAAGGTCTCGACCCTGCGTGTGTCATCGAAGTCGGCGGACCTGCAGAGCAGCGGCAATAGCCACGGCAGCGTGCGGCAGGTGCTGCCAGGCGGGGTGCAGGTGGACTTCACGCTGAACGACAAGGGCGCTTCGGGATCACTGTCCCTCGAGCGCGCGGGACACTGGGCGAGGAGCCTGCGCACCGCGGTCTGGAGCGCGAGCGATCCGGATGAAGACCCCCTGCGCTATGACCTTCACCTGCGGCGTTTGGGTGAAGAAGCCTGGCTGCCACTGAAGCAGGATCTCGAAGACCGTGCGTACAGCTGGGATGGTTCCGCCTGGCCCGAAGGGTGGTACGAACTCAAGGTCACCGCCCGTGACGATCGGGGCAACCCACCCGGCGAAGGCTTATCTGCCGAGACGGTGAGTCCACCTTTCCAGGTGGACAACACACCGCCCCGTCTCGAGTCGCTGGAAGTCACCGGGCGGCCCGACGGCGGTTGGACCGTCCAGGGCAGGGCGCGCGATGCGTTGTCACGCATCGTGGGAATCGAGTATTCGGTCAATGGCGAGGGATGGGAGATGGCGCTCTCAGCCGACGGGATCTTCGACGCCTCCGAGGAAGCATTCGAGATCCTGGTGCCGGCTGGCGCCGCCGAAGACCCGGTCTCGGTGATTGGCGTACGAGCGGCCGACGCCGCCGGGCACCTCGCGGTCTCGCGGGTGGCGGTGGGAAGTTCCGATGCACGTTAGCGGCGGAGCGCTGCGTCCCAAGATGAGCACGGGCAGTTTCGCTCGCGCGCCGCGGCGAATGTGAGGGAGGCGGAGATGGTGGGCATGAATCCTAGACCCGTTCCGACAGCTCTTCCGGTACCTGTTCCGAGTCCGAGCCCGGACCGGGGCCCGGTGCCGAGCCGAGTTCTGAGAGTTGCTCCGAGGCCTCATGGGTTTCATGGGTTTGATGGGTTTCATGGGTTTCTGGCGTTTGCCTGGATGGCGGGCTTACTTCTGCTGGTGATTGGTTTGACCGTCGGCTGTGGACGGCAGGCCGTGCACGAACCTCCCTCGGCGAGCCCGAAGGAGGAGCAGCTCCGTGACAGCGCGGCGTTGCTTGCGGCCGGCGATCGTGCCTTCCAGAGCAATGAGTATGGAGAGGCGCGCGCCCTGTACGAGAAAGCCGTCACCCTGGCGGAACGGGAACGTGCAACCGCGACCCTGGTCGAGGCTCTGGCACAGGTGGCACGCTGCTACAGCGTGGTCGGCGCGCACGAGAACGGGCAGCCGTGGCTGAACCGGGCCGCATCCCTGGCGAAGGAAAGCGATCCTCCCGGCTGGGCGCGCTACCGGCTGGTGCTGGGCGTCTACCAGCGTGACGCGGGCGACCGTGATCTGGCCACCGAAACGTTCATCGACCTGTACGATTACTGCCGGAAGCACGAGCTTCATGAACGAGCGGTCAATGCCGCGCACATGGTGGCGATCGCGGCGGACCTCGAGACCCAGATCATCTGGGCCCGCAAGGGCATTGAGGCGGCCGAGGCGGGCGGATTCACCCACTGGTTGGGACCGCTGTGGAACAACCTGGGTTGGACGTATGCTGACCTGGCGCGCTACGAGGATTCGCTGGCAGCGCTCATCAAGGCCCGAGAGTACCACTACCTGGGGGGCAACGATCGTGCCAAGCTCTTGGCGGACTGGTCGGTCGGCCACGCGCACCGCATGGTCGGCGAGCTGAGGATCGCGCGCGAGTGGATCACCGATGTGCTCGAGCGCAGCCAGATGCGCTACGACTTGGACCCGAATCCCGACACCGCTCAGTGGGTGGGCCATGCGGCCCAGGAGTTCGGTGAGATTGCGCTCGCCGAACAGAACTATGGCCAGGCCCGCGACATGCTTCGGCTGGCGGTCTCACGCCTCAAGGAGGCCGGTATGCACGAGTGGAGTCCGCAGGAGTTCCAGGCCTTGGTCGACAAGCTCGAGAAGCTCCGCCGGCGGAAGTAGACCAGACGCTTGCCAACGACGACAACGGCCCCAAGCGCTTGCCAAACGCCGGTCGTGGCCCCGCCGCTTCGCCGCCGGCGGGCCCCGGCCGGGGGACATGCGATTATCGAAGCATCACGAGGTGGCGCGACACAACTTCATCTCCAAGGCGCACCCGGTAGAAGTAGACGCCCTCTTCCATCTGGCGCCCGTCAGCGTCAGTCCCGTCCCAGGTCACCTTGCCGTCGCCCGCACCGGGCGCTCCCGCTTCCAACGTACGAACGAGGCGACCGGTGGGATCATAGATCGCGATCCGCGGTGCCGTCGACGCACCGTCAGCCAGCTCGTAGTGAATCTCGACGCCGCTGCGGGCCGGATTGGGCATGGCGTAGGTGCGAAGGATGGCGCTCGGAACCGGCTCATCACCGACCCCCTGCGTTCCGCAGCCTACCTCTCCAGAGCCGATGAGCCCGCACCCCGGATTGTTCGTGGGCGTGCAGGGAGAGGTCTCCTGAAGCGAGCAGTCGTAGCTCTCGGCATCGCAGAACAGGGGATCGCTCGAGAAGTTGCCGGCCACTCCGAACTGATTGCTGAGCTCACCCACCCAGTCGCCTCCCTGGTTCCCGTAGAGGTCGCAGCAGGACAGCGTGGCCTGCCCGCCATTGGCCAGATGGACGGCCTCGCCAACCAGGGAGAAGGCCACGATACAGTTCTCGAGGAAGGGGTGGCTGGTGTCGGTGACATAGAAGGCACCGCCATACTCACCGGTGTTGGCGTAGAAGGTCGATGACGTGAAGAGAGGGTCGGAGTTCTCGTAGCAACGTATGGCACCGCCGCCCAGAACCGACTCGTTCCCCGCGAAGAGGCAACCGTCGAACTCGGCGTGCGAGTCCCAGCCCAGATAGACCGCTCCCCCGGTCGAGGGGGCGACATTATCCAGAAAGTCGCAGTCGACAAAGGTCGGTCGGGAACCGGTATAACATAGCACTGCTCCCCCAAAGGCCGCCGAGGTGTTGCCGGAGAAGAGGCAGCCTTCGACATAGGGATCCGACGCTTGCCCGATCAGCAAGGCGCCTCCGTTCTGGCCGGTGCACTGGTTGTCAACGAAGTGGCAATCGATGATCACGGGATCGGCTCCGTTGTATACCCAGACCGCACCGCCGCCGTGGGCGCTGTTCGACTCGAAGACGCAGCTGTCCAGCGTCGGCGAGGAACCATCGATGTGAATCGCTCCGCCACCGGGGCTGATATAGCCGCCGCGCACAGTCACGTGCGATAGCCTGGCAGCGTTCGTCTCGCCCGAGGTGAAGGAGAAGGCGCGGTGGGGGGTCGCTGCGCTGCCCTGCACGTCAATGACGACCGCACCGGCGTTGGCCGCCATCGAGGTGACGGTGACAGCCTTGCCCCCGAAGCTGAGATCGCGATTGCCCGTGCCGGTGAAGATCCCGCTCCCCAGCTGGATCACGTCCCCGGACTGAGCGGCGGCAAGCGCGGCAGCGATCGTCGGATAGTCCCCACTGCCGTTGGGCTGGACGACATAGGTTGCCGCCCGAGCCGGCCCGACCGCTAAGAGGACCGCGACGACCAGGAAGATTGCAAGCGTGCTTGGGCGGGTCATGACCACCCCCTTTGTTCAAGATGCCTTCTCCGAGATGCTCGAGGGTCAAAACGAAACGTGATTAAGTATAACACAAACTAGAGACAACTCGAACTGCGCGTCATAGCTCTTGTTATACAAAGAGATAGGCGTCCATGGCGGGAAACGGCCACGCCGAGAGGGGAGCCGGCGGAGGAGTGGGCGGCCGGTCCCGACGGGACTTGCCAACGGGGACTTGCCAACCGAGGCATACCAGACGCCGGGTGAGTTTGGCCCTTCAGGAAGACTAGGAAGCCTAGGAAGACTAGGAAGACGAGGAGGTCTAGGCGGACGGTGAGGGCCGGGCGAGACCGGCCCTCACAACTCTAGGTATCAATAGGACTTGCCCCACAGGACGCGCCGCGGCGAGGGCTGGCCGCAATAGAGGCACTTTCCGTCCTCCTTCGGCGGTGCGCCGGGGGTCTCGATCCCGGAGTCCTCGTCGAAGGGCATGAGACGAATGGTGGCCTTCGTCTGCTCAGCGACGCTGGCCTCGCAGTCGGGACTGCCGCACCAGTGGGCCCAGATGAATCCCGGGTCCTCGGACAGACTGACCTTGAAGTCGTCGTAGGCATCGAGATGCTTCTCGTGGGCGGCGCGGAAGTCGAGGGCCCGCTGGAACAGGTCGCCCTGAAGCTGCGCGAGGATGGCCTTCGCGCGGTCGGCAAGCTCGTCGATGCCTACCTGCTCCTTGGCGCGATTGTCGCGGCGCACGAGCATCACCCCGCGCTTCTGAACGTCCCGGGGACCCACCTCGATACGCAGCGGCACGCCCTTGAGCTCCCACTCGGAGTATTTCCAGCCGGGCTTGAAGTGATCGCGGTCATCCACATGGAAGCGCACCTGCCCGCGCAGGCGACCATTCACCTCCTCGATGAAGGTCATGACCGCCTCCTTCTCCTCGTCCTTGCGCCAGATCGGCACGATCACGGCCTCGACCGGCGCCAGGCGAGGCGGGATGATGAGACCGTTGTCGTCCGAGTGCGCCATGATCAGCGCACCGATCAGGCGGGTCGAGACCCCCCAGGAGGTTTGCCAGCAGTACTGCCACTCCTGGTTCTCGTCCTGGAACTTGACCTCGAAGGGCTTGGAGAAGTTCTGCCCCAAGTTGTGGGAGGTGCCCGCCTGCAGCGCCTTACCGTCTTGCATCAGGGCCTCGATGCAGTACGTGCGGAGCGCGCCCTTGAACTTCTCGGCCTCGGTCTTCTGTCCGATGTAGACCGGCACCGCGATGTGGTCCTGCGCGAACCGCTGGTAGACCATCAGCATCTTGCGCGTCTCTTCCTCGGCCTCCTCGGCCGTGGCATGGGCAGTGTGGCCTTCCTGCCAGAGAAACTCGGTGGTGCGCAGGAACAGACGGGTGCGCATCTCCCAGCGCACGACGTTGGCCCACTGGTTCAGCAGCAGGGGCAGGTCGCGGTAGCTCTTGATCCACTTCGCGTACATGTAGTAGATGATGGTCTCCGAGGTGGGCCGGACCATCAGCGACTCTTCCAGACGGCTGCCGCCGCCGTGGGTGACGACGGCGCACTCCGGAGCGAATCCTTCTACGTGCTCGGCCTCCTTCTTCAGGAAGCTTTCCGGAATGAAGAGGGGGAAGTAGGCGTTCTGGTGCCCGGTCTGCTTGATCATCGCATCGAGGGCCCGCTGCATGTGCTCCCAGATCGCATACCCGTTCGGGCGAATCACCATGCAGCCGCGGACCGGGGAGTAGTCGGCCAGTTCGGCGCGTTGGACGATGTCGAGATACCACTGGGAAAAGTCTTCGCTCCGGGGGGTGATGCCGTACTCGGACATCGGTTCCTCCTCATCCTTGGCCTTCGTTCCTGTCCGACCATGCGCCCTTGCTCGAACCGGATGCCTGGCGCAGGCGTCCAAACGGACGCCCGGCCATCGTCCCGGCTGGATCATGGGCTCTGGTGCCGGGCCCGGCCGGCCAGGCAGCCAGGCGGCTGGCCGCCTCGGCCGCCGACACCCCGGCCTGGGACCCTGTCCCGACACTTGACGCAAACCAGAGGAGTTTTTCATACCCTCCAGCTCCAAGTCAATCTTCGCGACCTTCCGTGCTGCGTGCGACCTCCCGCGCTCCGTGCGACCTCCCGTGCTGCGTGCGACCTCGCGCGCTCCGTGCGACCTCCCGCTTCGCAGCCTCCCGCGCTCGATCGTCCGGCACGTCGTTCGTAGGCCCGATCGCTTCTTGCCGGAGTTCGCAAGCCCCATTGCGTCTTGCCGTACCCGGTCCTCTCTCCTAGACTGCCACTTCACGCGGCGAACCCCGGGGAGGAGAGAGGATTGTCCAGTCCGGCGCACGAAACACTCCTGGATGTCCAGGATCTGGCCAAGGAGTTCGGCCCCGTGCGGGCCGTTTCCGAGTTGTCATTTCAGGTTCGCCAGGGGGAGATCGTCGGGTTGCTCGGCCCCAACGGCGCCGGCAAGACCACCGCCATGCGCATGCTGGTTGGCTACCTCGTGCCCACGGCCGGCCGTATCGAGCTGGGCGGCGGCGACATCTTCACCCGCGGACCGGAACTGAAGCACGATCTAGGCTACCTGCCGGAGAATGTGCCGCTCTATTCGGAGATGACGGTCCGGGAGTACCTCTCCATGGCCGCCTCGCTGAAAGGGCTTGCCGGGGAGGACGCGGAGCGCGAGCTCGCACGGGTGCGGGATCTGCTGGGCTTACCCTCCATGTGGCAACGGCCCACCGGGCAGCTCTCGCGCGGATACCGCCAGCGCGTGGGCCTGGCCCAGTGTCTGCTCTCCGATCCCAGGCTCCTGATCCTGGACGAGCCGACCACGGGCCTCGATCCCAACCAGATCTCCGAACTACGCAACCTGCTGCGATCCTGGCGCCGGACGAAAGGGATCCTGCTCTCGACCCACATTCTCGCCGAAGCCCTGATGCTCTGCGATCGGATCCTGATCATCAGCGCGGGACGCCTGGTGGCCGACGGAACGCCCCAGGTTCTGGCGGGCACCGGTGAGGGAGAGGTCGTAACGCAGATCACGGTGCGTGGGCCGGTCGAACCGGGCCCGGTGCCCGAGAGCCTCGCGCTCACCGCCGTGCGTGAGGAGCCCGCCGTGTCCGGGCATCCCGCGGCGCACGAGGCGCCCGCCGTGTCCGGGCATCCCGCGGCGCACGCGGGGCCTACCGTCCGCAAGGATCTCGCCGGGCCACCCGGCGGGGCAGACCATCTATGGCGTCTGGAGGGTCGGCTCGACGGCGCCGGCCGTCGGACCTTGATGAAGCACCTGCTGGATGGCGGTTACGAGGTGCTCGAATGGAATTCGGGGCTGGGCGCTCTGGAACAGACCTTCCGTAGGCTTACGATCGAAGAGGGACGCGATGACCGGCGCGCATAGAGTCCTGGCCGTGGCGAGCCGCGAGTTTCGGGGGTTTCTGAGACTGCCGCTCGGCTATGCCGTGCTGGCGGTCTATGCCCTGGTGAATGGCCTGATCGTGGTAACGTTGCTCTACCTCTTCAGCGACCAGCTCGTGCGCATCGCTCAGCAGGCCCACCTGGCCATGGCCGGGCGTCCGGTCGTCCAGGTGCAGGTCTCGGTCGTCACGCCCTATCTGCTCAACTGCGCCGCGCTCATCATCTTCGTCGTTCCGTTCCTCACGATGCGCACCTTCGCCGAGGAGAAACGCTCGCGCAGCCTCGAGCTGCTCGTCTCCTACCCCTTGAGCGCCTGGCAGATCGTGGCCGGGAAGTTCCTGGGGGTGATGGCCTTCGTGGGACTGATGCTGTGCGTCAACGTGTTGCATCTGGTCGTGATCGCGCTCGTGACGACCGCCAATCCGGTACCGATGATCGGCGGTCTGGTGGGCCTGGCACTGCTCGCCGGGGCGCTGGTGGCCACTGGCCTATTCGTCTCCTCGCTCAGCATGGGCCAGGTCGAGGCCGCCGTGCTCACGCTGGGGCTGTTCCTGGTCATGGTGATGTCCGGACAGATCGCCCGCGGTGGTGACGGCGTCATCGAACGCCTGCTCAGCACGGTCTCGCCCCTGTATCAGTTCGAGGACTTCGGCCGGGGAGTCCTGGCCCTGGAGAACGCGCTCTTCTTCGGCGCGGCGCTGTGCTTGTTCCTGGCGCTGACGCTGCGGGGCGTAGATCTCCTGAAGTGGAGGGGCTAGGGCCATGACCGGAGGATCCCGACCCCTGCCGCTGCTCCTGGCCGGCCTCTTGCTGCTCCTGCTGGGCGCCGCCTGGAGTTCGATCGAAACCGAGGGTTACCTGCCGCGGCTGGCCATCGCCAGCGGCGCGTTGCTCCTGGTGCTCTTCGTCGTTCGCCACGCCGAAGAGATCCGTTTCCTGTTGCTGCAGGCTCGTTCCCACGCCGAGCCCGGTCCAACCACGACTCTGCTTCTACTCGTGTTGGTGTTTTTCCTGGCCAGCCTGGCCGCGGCCCGTTACGTGCCGTTCGTGGACCTGACCACCGCCCGGCTCAACTCCCTGGCGCCCGAATCGCGTGCCGCGCTGAAGGCCACCTCCGCGACCCTGCACCTGGATGGCTTCTTCGTGGAGAACTCGCCCTCCTGGGAACTGGCTGGCCGGTACCTCAACCTCTACGACGAAACCGGGCGCGACGTGGAGAGTTCCCTGCAAGACATCGACCGCAACCCAGCTCGGGCCCGAGAACTCGGTGTCCAGCGCGGCGACGTCCTGGTCGTCCGCCACGGCGAGGCTCGCACGACCGTTCACGATCTCACCGAAGAGGCCATCACCCAGGGCATCTTGCGCGTCCTCGAGGGCCGTCCGCGCCGAATTGGCTTGCTGACCGGCCACGGAGAGCCGGCCCGTGACGAGGGCGGCGACGCGGGCATTACCGCCCTGGTGGGCTTGCTGGCGCGCACGAATATCGAGGCCCGCGAGGTCAACCTGCTCACCGCCGGGGAGGTGCCTCTCGATCTGGACGCGTTGCTCATCATCCGGCCGCGCCAGCCGCTGTTTGCCGCTGAGCAGGCCGCCGTCCGTGCGTATCTCGAGCAGCGCGGCGGGGGCGTGGGCCTGTGGCTGGAACCGGGCGACTCGACCGGGCTCGAGCCGTACTTGCGCATGCATGCCGTGGGCTTTCCGACCGGAGTGATACGCGACACGGGCCCGATCACCGGGCGGCTGGATCTGGGCGTCTGGTCTCCGGCGCTGGCGGTCAATCCATCGCACGAGATCGGCGCCGAGTTGAGAGGCGGTTTCGTGGCGGCGCCGGAGGTGCGTCCGCTCGAGGTCATCAGTCCCCATGTGATCGAACTCGACATCGTGGATCTCCTGAAGACCGCCCCGACGGCCGAGATCGTCCCTGAGCTGGCCGACGAACCGGGCTCTCCGCTGGCCGAGGGCGTCCAAACGGCCGGAATCGTCCTCGAGTGGGACACCGTGGTGGGGGAGATCTGGTCGGCGGAACCCGATGAGCGGGGCCTCCCGCCGATGAAGCCGACCGCGCGGATCGTGGTCATCGGGGACGCCTCGCTGGTCACGAACCGCTATCTGGGCGTTGGTTCGAACCGGATTCTGGCACAGAACGCGATCGACTGGCTGACCCGCAAGGAACACTTCCTCAACTTCGGCCAGCGCGCCCAGACGAGCAGCCAGCTCCGGGTGGCACGGGCGGATCTCAGGTGGCTCCTCTACGGTTTGGAGTTCGGTCTACCGTTGCTGCTGGTGGGGGCCGGGCTGGCGGTCTGGTGGCGGCGCCGAAGCCGTTCGTAGGGAAGGGACCAACCATGGCCCGGCAGAGAGCGCTCCATCTGGTCCTGGCCCTGGCGGCCCTCGGGCTGCTCCTGCTCATCGTCTATCCCCGCCGGCCGCGCGAGGACGCGCCCCCCATCATCACGCCGCCGTTGCCGCGCGGTGGGGGCGCCGCGGTCGTCGCCATCGAGAAGGTGACCGCGGGCGACACGTTGCGTTTGGTTCGCGCTGAGGGCCAGTGGTACCTGCGTGAGCCGATCCAGGACCTGGGCAGCCTTCGCATGGTGCGCGAACTCCTGCGAGCCACCGAGGAGCTCGAGGTGGTGCGCTTCATTCGGGCCGACACCTTGAGTGTCTTCGGGCTCGACCCACCGCGGGCGCGCCTTAGGCTCATGACCCACGGCGGCGATGTGGTCGAGATCCTCACCGGCACGCGGGCGCCCACCAGCGGCGGCGCATACGTGACCTGGGACGGCGTGCCGGGTGTGGTGCTGACAACCCCGCAGTTCATCACACGATTCATGGACGTGGGCCTCTTCGAGTGGCGCGAACGCGAGATTCTACCCCCAAGCCGCGCGGGCATCGACAGTGTCTGGGTGGCTCGGGACAACGAGCGCGCGCGGCTCGCGCGCCTGGCCCACGAGGAGTGGCTCTTCTTGGAGCCGGCCGGCATCGATGCTGACGGACTGGCATGTGAGCGCACCGTGGCGGCCTTCTGGCGGTTTCCCATCACCCGCTTCCTGGACGATCCGGAGGAGGCGGCGAGGGCGGGGCTCGACCCGCCGCGGGCCACTTGGTGGGTCTTCCGCGGCGACCGCTCCGACACCCTCTACATGGGGGATCGGATCAGCGATGAGGAGATGGCAGTGCAGCTCGCCGGGCGCTCTCCGGCGCTGATTCGCGACGATCTCTTCGATCTGTTGACCGGCGGTGTGCGGGCCCTCGAGGCCCGGCGTCTGTTCTGGACCGAACCTCACGCCGTCGTGGCCATGGCGCTTCTCGGGCCGGGAACCGGCGCCTATCTAGAGCGAGAGGCAGGCGACTGGTACGCGCGTAGTCTGACCGAGCGGGAGATCAAAGTGCTCCGCGAGGGCGAACGCCCTCGCACCGCCCGCAACGAGCGGTCAGAGTGGCGGGATCCCCCGCTGGCCGGCGATCTGATCAATCTCCTCTCGATGCGGTCGCCGGGGTGGCTCGACACCCTGTGCACCCGAGCGGAGCCCGAAGCGTTTCCCCTGCAACTCTATTTGTGGGACCGTGCTGACTCGCTGGAATGGGCTGGTGTACGCCATCCGCAGGAGGCGGCGGCACCGGCGGCGGTAGGGCATCGGCATCCACGACGCCTGCTCGAAGTCCCGCCCGACCTCTACCAGCGCTGGAGCCTCAGGCGTGACCGCATCACGGGCCGCTGATCCCACCGCCCGCCACGGAGTGTGAACGCAGCCGCAACCCCCGTGCCAGGACTGAAAGTGCTCAAGTCCAGCCCAGATGCTCCCGATGATCGGTTTGAGGCACTAACCCAAACAAAGGGGGGATTCATTCCATGAAGCCGAAGAAGATCACGATGGTCAACACGGGTCAGATTGCGAAGCGAGGCTGGAAGGGCTTGAAGACGCCGCAGGCGGTGAAGAACTTTGCCACGAAGCACAAGGTTCCATACGTCTACTGGAAGCAGCCCGGCTCGACTCAGAAGTACTTCCTCGTCGAGTACGATGCCTTCTGCGACACCTGGCGGGAGTGGAAGAAGACCGGCACCCCGGCCACCGGCCGGACCGCGGTCAGCAAGCCCACGACCCAGCGCACCCGCACGACGAGCACGACCAAGACGACCTACAAGCGTACGGCCCGCACCCCGATCACGCGCACGGCCACATCACGGACCACGCCCAAGAAGCGCACCACAACCTACAAGACCCGGACGCGCACCCGCCGCTAGCGCGGCGGTGCAGCGCTCACCCCCGTGCCCGGCGCGGGGAGGGATGCCTCGGGGCAGTCTTCGGACTGCCCCATTGCTATCCCGGCGACCAACATTCTGCCCGAGAACAGTTGACCCCGTGCCGGCCGCCCTCTAGCATTCGACGGTTGTCGGAGAGGGGTCGGCCAGCGCCATCATCCGGGTTTGCAGGCTTCTCGACCGAGTCGGCTGGTCTATTCCGAAGATCGAGGGAGGAAGTTTACCGTGGCACGTCGCAGCGGCATTGTCACCCTGACCACGGATTTCGGCACCCGCGACGCATACGTGGGCGCGATGAAGGGTGTGATCTGCAGCATTTTTCCGGGCGTACGGATCGTTGACATTACCCACGAAATCCGGCCGCAGAAGGTGCTCGAGGCCGCCATGCTTCTGGAAGCGGCCTATCCTTGGTTCCCGGCTGGCACGGTGCACGTCGTGGTCGTCGATCCAGGAGTGGGAAGCAAGCGCCGCCCACTGGCAGTCGAATCCGACGGACAGATCTTCGTCGGCCCCGACAACGGCGTCCTGAGCGCTCCCTTGGCGGGGCGATCCGTGCAGCCGCACGAGATCGTGGAAGCCGCCTATGAGATGCCCACCCGCAGCGACACCTTCCACGGACGCGACGTCTTCTCGCCGGCTGCCGGCCATCTAGCGGCGGGGTTGACCGTGGACTTCCTGGGGCCGGCCGTGGCGGACCCGGTTCGTCTGGAACTGCCCAAGCCGGTCGTGAAGGACGATCAGGTGGAGGGCGAGATTCTGCGCATCGACCGCTTTGGCAACGCCCTTTCGAGCATTCCGCGCGTCATCCTTCACGACCTCGGTAGCGGACCTTACGAAGTCTTCGTCGCGGGGAAAAGCTACGGGCGGCTGTGCCGACGCTATGACGAGGTTCCGGAAGGGGGGACGCTGGCACTTACCGGCGGCGACGGTCGCGTGGAGATCGCGATCAACGGTGGCGCGGCCAATGAGACCCTGGGCATCGAGCCCGGTGACGTGATGTTCATTCGCCGACTGCCGAAGGAGAAGGCCTGACGGGAAGCCGTCCCACCGGGCACCTGGACGAAGAACTCGGCGGTGAGCCGTCACTCCGGGCACCCGGGCGAAGAACCCGGCGGTGAGCCGTCACACCGGGCACCTGGACTGCAGCGCCCGAGGGACAAGGAGTGAGTTCGGGATCCGGCGACGGAATTCGGCCCCTGCGGGATCTGGCCTCTAGGGGTTCGGCCTCTGAAGTGCGGCCGTCGGCAGGGAGGAGGCTCCGGCCGACCGAAGGAGATGGGTCATGACCCTACTGGACATCCTCCTGCTGGCCATCATTGGCATCTCCGGTCTTCTGAGCCTGCGCATCGGTTTGATCCGTGAGGCCTTCGCGCTCGCGGCCTTACTGATCGGCCTCCTGGCGGCCATCGTGCTCGGCCAGACCTACGGCAACGAAGTTCCCGACTGGATCGGCAACCCCGTCGCGACGCAAGTGCTCTTCTTCCTGGTCTGCTTCCTTGTCTTCTATCTCCTTGTCACTCTCCTGGGAGCCAGCATCGCCCGGCTCATCAAGGCTATCAAGCTCCGCTGGATGGATCACCTCTTGGGCTTCGTCTTCGGCGCGCTCCGCGGCGCAATCATCGTCGTGCTGCTTCTGGCCGGCCTCACGCTCGTCTTGCCGAAGGGTAGCACTCTCTTGACCGAGAGCCGGCTCTATGGCTACGCCGAGGAGCCGATCGAAATGCTGGCGAAGATGCTGCCCGAGAAGGCCGAGGAGGCCCTGCGCAAACGGCATGAGATCCTGCGGCGGCTCGCACCGGAGAAGGAGGAGAGCGAGGACGAGGATCGGAAACCGATATTCGGAGGGCGGGGCATCCCGCTCTAGGCCTCGGCTCCAGGCGTCTGATCTCGGCTTCGCCTCTAGGCTTCGGCTGACTCTTCTTCGGGGTGCAGGCCCCACAGCCGCCAGAGGCCGCGGACCAACCCGATCACCGGCGCGGCCAGAAGCACCCCGAACACGCCCCAGAAGACCGATAGGCCGAGCATCGTCAGCAGAAGCACCACCGGCTTGACGCCGAGCTGGCGTCCGACAATGCGTGGGGAAAGAAGGTGGGTTTCCAGAGACTGGATGACCAGCAGCACCGCACCGGTCTTGAGCAGCATCGGCAGGGCATCGGCGCTGAAGAGCGCGGCGGCGGCGGCCAACAGAAAGGTAATCCAGAACCCTAGCACGGGTACGAGATTGAGCACGCCGGCCAAGCAGCCCAGGAGCAAGGCGTAGGGAAGCCCGATCAACACGAACCCGCCCACCGTGAGCGCACCAAGGATCAGCGCAACCAGAAGCTGGCCCTTCAGCCAAGCCCCCACCGATTCCTGGAAGGTGTGGCCCAGCTCACCCATCGGGGCGCGCCAACCCAGCGGCACGTACGGGTGGATGGATCCGCGCAGCCGGTCGAAATCCACGAGGAGATAGTAGGTGAGAATGGGCGTGAGCAGGAAGAACGAGAAGAACCCCAGCGTGGAGGCCACCCCCCGGCCCACCTGCTCGAATCCCGAGAAGAGGCCGCGTAGCACCGCTTCTGCGTTGGGCAGGACGTCCCCCAGATCCTTCGGAAGCAGTTCGATCCCCTGGGCATGTAGATACTCGCCGACAACGTCTTCCACCCACAGAACAACGGTCTCGTAGGCCTGGGGGAGTTCTTCGATCAGCGTGGCGAGCTGGTCCACCAGGGCCGGTACCAGGACGATGCCGAGAACGAGCAGCACGGCAAGCACCGGGGTCATGAGCATCAGCGCCGAAAGTGGCCGCCACATGCCGCGCCGGCTCAGGTGCCCCACAGCCGGATCGAGCAGAAACGCAAGCGCCAGCGCCGCCAGGGCAGGATAGACGATGGCCTTCGCCTGCGCTAAGATCCACACGGATAGGATCAGGGCGACGGCGATCAGGAGGCGTCGTACAGCCTCGATCGAGCGGTAGGGCCACAGGACGAAGAGCAGCGCGCCGGTCGAGAGGGCGGGTCCGAGAACGGACCTCAACGACCACAGCGAGGCCGCCAGAAGTAGGACGGCCAGGGGCAGCATCATCCACGCCGGTTTCCGATCCATGGGCCCAACGATAGCATGCCGCCGCAAACGGGGGAAGTTGAAGGGAGGAGACTGCGGTGTTCAATATCTTCAACACGAAGATCATGGTAGGTCGTGAGCGCCCGCTCGAGGCGCAGGCCGACGCGTTGGCGATTCCCGCCAACGATCATCTATGGATGGGTGGTGGCCTGGCAGGGACGATCAAGAAAGACGGCGGCGAGGAGATCGAAGCCGAAGCGGTCCGCCAGGGACCGGCCCAGCTCGGGCAGACGGTCGCCACGGCGGCGGGCGAGCTGAAGTTCAAGAAGCTCTTCCATGTCGTGGTTGCCGGACAGGATCTGAAGACACAGGCCGAGCATGTGGAGTCGGCGGTGACCTCGCTTCTGGGCCAGGTGCGCCAGACCGGTACCGGAACGGTCGCGGTGGCGCCCCTGGAAAGCGAGGAGAACCTGAAGGCCTTCACCGAGACCGCCCGGGCCGTGGTGCGCGGCCTGCTCGCGAATCTGGGCAAGGAGGGCGATCCGAAGCAGATCACGCTTCTGGCGGTGACCGACGAGGGCCACGAAGCCTACCGCCATGCGCTTCACGAGGCGATGCGAGGGGCGATGTAGACGGGCGATCCAGAAGGACGGTATGCAGGGGCAAGGCGAGCTACCCCCAACGGCTGGGACAGAGGCGCGAGGCGAGCGGCCCCCAACGGTTGGTATGCAGGCGCGAGGCGAGCGGTCCCCAACGGTTAGAAGCTGGCTCCGAAGGGCGAGGCCTTGATCCCGATCTTGGCCAACGAGTAGATGAGCCACAATGGCAGCACCAGAGCCGCGGCACGCTTGGTCGAGATCGGGCCCACCCTGGCCAAGCCCAGGATCAGCAGCCATAGAATCCACAGGTCGAACAGATCGAGCAGACTGAGCGCGTAGCCACCCACCGTCTCGGTCCCCGTCAACACCGCTGGGCTGAAGGTGACGTCCAGGCTGCCCTTGGCCATCTGGAGCGGTGTGCGGATGATCTCGCGCAGTGCCGCCGGCAGTGCCGAGTAGGACACCGCCGCCAGCACGGCGGGATACCCGGCCCGGCCCTCCATCACGAACCGCACCCCCAGCAACAGGAGCGCGGCCGGCAACATGAAGCGCAGCAGCACGGTGCTGGCCACACCCAGACCAATCATCAGGACCATGCGTCCGGGGTCGGTTTCATCCTTGCGCTCCGCCAGGCGATCGCGGGCATCTTGTGCCCCCTCGGGTACCAGCAGGCCCTTGTCTTCCAAGGTGTCGATCGAGCGCATCTGCTTTTCGAAGTGGAGGTCGGCTACGAATTGTGGAGCCGCCGACAGAACGAGTCCGATCAAGAGCGCCGGCCACAACCAGGCCCATCGATCCCCACGCAGCCCCAGAAACGCCGCCCGAGGCTGCGTGAAGATCAAGATGAAACGCTGGGCGAGAGTCAATCGCGGCTCGCTTGGCTCCGGTGGGGGTGGCCCGCCAAACCCGCTGCCGGTATCGGTGCCGGTGCCGTCATGCACGACCGAATCCTCCAACCGTTAGTCCTCGCGGGCAGCGCGCTGGGCCTCGATTTGCCGCGTCTTGTTTAGCAGCTCTCCGGCCTCTGGCACCAGTGCGATCGCACGGGCGATGGCCGGGTCATCCTGGATCAGGATCCGGTAGCGCTCGTTGTCGCCCCAGAGGTGATTGGCGATCTCGGCCCGCAGCCCACGCCGGATCTCGTCGGTGTGCACCGCGAAACTGTCGGGCTCGTAGCTGAAGGAATCGGCCTCCAGGTAGGCCTGAAGTCCATCGAGCAAGTCTTCGGTGACCCGAAACTGAGAGATGAACTTCTCAAACGTTTCGTCCCAGGTGATCTTCCCTTCGCCGATTGCCTGGGTCGTGTAGTCGAAGTACTTGCGGTCGAAGGTGAGTTCGTTGTTGAGACGACTGGAACGATACAGCTCGTCGATCTCGACATCGGGCGTGATGCCGCCGCCACCGGTAACCGTCCGGTTCTGTAGGAGCGTCGTGTAGACCGGCGCCTTCTTCTCGGCATCTTCGGCGATCTCTTCGGCAGTGTCTTCGGTCCCGGTCGCCTCTGCATCGGAGTCATCCGCCACATCCGGCGATTCCTCCAGATCTTCGTCTCCCGGATGCATCCGGCCGGCCTGCCGATAGTACTCGTCGCGCTCGCCGGCCTCGTAGGGACGTTGGATGAGACGCCCGCTGGCCGTGTAGTAGCGGGCCACCGTCAGCAACAGGGCGCCACCGTTGCGCAAGGGGTACTGGCGCTGTACGAGCCCCTTTCCGAAGCTGGTGCTGCCGACTACGAGGCCGCGGTCCCAGTCCTGGATGGCGCCCGAGACGATCTCCGAAGCGCTGGCACTGCCCGCGTTGATCAGCACTACCATCGGGACGTCGGGGTGGGTCGCCTCCTCGGTGGCGTAGTATTCCTCGCTCGAGCCGAAAATGCGGCCCTGCGTGTAGACGATCTTCTTGCCGCCGCCGAGGAACTTGTCACTCACCTCGATGGCCTGGGTCAGATATCCGCCGGAGTTGCCGCGCAGATCCAGCACCAGCGACTCCATGCCTTGGTTCTCCAGATCGAGGAGCGCGCGTTCGAGCTCCTCGCTGGTCGTCGCAGAAAAGCGCCCCATCCGGATGTAGCCGATGCCCGGTTCGAGCATGAAGACGTAGGGTACGCTCTCGATCAGGATATCGTCACGGACGATAGTGTATTCGATTGGCTCAGGGTCCCCTGATCGACGCACCGTGACGTCGACCTCCGTCCCCTTCGGGCCGCGGAGCTTCTCGAAAACCTCCTGCTCCTTGATCCCGAAGGCCGACTCACCCTCGACATGGGTAATGACATCGCCAGCCCGGATGCCGAGCTTGAAGGAGGGTCCTCCTTCCATGGCGGAGATGACGGTCAGCCAGTCGTTGATGATCGCGAAGGAGATTCCGACCCCGGAGTAGGATCCGCGGTTGCGTTCCTCCATGCGCTCGAAGCGTTCGGGCTCGATGTAGTTGCTGTGCGGATCGAGCTCATCGAGCATCCCGCTGATGGCGCCCTGGATCAGGCTGTCTGGCGCCATCTCCTCGACGTAGTAGGTCGTAATCAGATTCAGGACGCTGTTGAAGAGCTTGAGCTCGGAATAGATATTCTCATCCGTGGCCAGGACGTCCTTCATGAAGACGGAGCCCACGCCAAGGGTCAGGATGCATAGCAGGAGGGGAACTGCTACCCAGAGCCGCCTGCGATTCATGCTGCCTCCCGAACGAAATGGTCTAAGACCAGTGAATGCCTAGAGTTTTAATTGTCGTCCCCATCTACAGTCAAACCTAGCAAAGGGTTTCAGTCGCGGCAAATTCTATCGCATCGCCTGCCGAAATAGGCCAAATTACGCCCCGGCGGCGGGCTTGGCCGCTGGGCGTGCCCCCGCGGCTGCCTGACCAGCAAGAAACCCGAGCGGGATACACCCGGGTGAGATCTGGCGGGCCGGCCCCGGATGAGAGCCGGTAGGGTGCCCCCCGGTTGAGAGCGGTCGGACCGGCCCTGGATGAGAGCCGCCGGGCCGGCCCCGGATGAGAGCCGGTCGAGTGTCTCCTGGGGAGATTGCGTAATCGGTCTTCAGCACGTATAGTTCCCGCCGAAGATTGAGCGTAGAGAAGGAGGAGCCACCGTGACCACCGAAAGAGAAGCCACCGTCGCCGGGGGAGAACTGTCTTCCGCGGCACTTGAACTCGAACGTAAGATCGAGACTCGCACCGTGCGACCGGCAGTGATCGGTCTAGGCTATGTCGGCCTGCCCCTGCTGGCCGAATTCGCCCGTGTGGGGCTGCGCGGTATCGGCATCGACGTCAACCCCGAGAAGATCGCTCAGCTCAAGGACGGATCCTCGTACGTGGCCGATGTGCCCGACGAGGCCATCGCGCCGGCCATCGCCAGCGGCCAGGTAACGCTGGCGACCGATTTCGAGCTGCTGGCCGAAGCCGATACGGTCGACATCTGTGTTCCCACACCGCTGCGCAAGACGCGGGACCCGGATGTGTCCTACATCGTCGCGGCAGCCGAAGAGGTAACGCCGCGTCTGCACCGGGGCCAGATGGTCATTCTGGAAAGCACCACCTACCCAGGCACCACCGAAGAGCTGCTGCTGCCGCAGTTCAGTGAGACCGGGCTCGTGGTGGGAGAGGACTTCTTCCTGGCGTTCTCACCCGAACGGGTCGACCCGGGCAATCCAACCTACACGACCCGCAATATCCCCAAGGTCGTGGGCGGAGTCACGCCGGCCTGTACGCACCTGGCTTCGAAGCTCTTCGGCATGACGCTCGAAACGGTGGTGTCGGTGTCCTCGACCAAGGTCGCCGAGATGGTGAAGCTGCTGGAGAACACCTTCCGCAGTGTGAACATCGGACTCGTCAACGAAATCGCCCTGTTGTCGGACCGCATGGGAATCAATGTCTGGGAGGTGATTGACGCCGCCGCCACGAAGCCGTTCGGCTTCATGCCGTTCTATCCCGGGCCCGGCCTCGGAGGACACTGCATTCCGATCGATCCGTTCTACCTGTCGTGGAAGGCCCGGATGGCCGGCCTCGAGGCGCGTTTCATCGAACTCGCCGGACAGATCAACGGCGCCATGCCCAATCACGTCCTCGGGCGAATTCGTCACGCGCTCAACTCCGTGAAGCACTCGGTCAACGGCGCGAAGATCCTGGTGCTCGGCGTGGCCTACAAAGCCGATATCGACGACCTACGCGAGTCACCGGCCCTCGATCTGGTGCGCCTCCTGGAAGCCGAGGGCGCCGAGCTCGCTTACCACGATCCGTACGTTCCGCGTTTCGGGCAGGACGGGCACGACTACGTCTCCGTATCGCTCTCGCCCGAAACGGTTCGTGAGCACGATCTGGTCGTGATCGTGACAGCGCACCGGAATATCGACTACGCGATGGTGCTCCGCGAAGCGAAGCTCATCGTCGACACGCGCAATGCGTTGAAGGGCCACAGTGGCGATCACATCTTTCCGCTCTAGTGGAAGCTGTTTCCCACTGTAGTGGCTGCCGCGATAGACGCTGGTAGTGGACCTGTACGTGAAGACCTGGACAATCACGTGCTGTTACCGTAGGGGGTAGGGGTGGCTGACCGATACACGGTGACCGGCGGAGCCGGTTTCATTGGCTCACACATCGCCGAGCGCCTGCTCGAAGAAGGGCACGAGGTTCGCATTCTAGACAATCTCTCGACCGGGCACCGGCACAACGTGGAGCCTCTGCTGGCGGCGCATGGAGACCGCTGCGAGTTCCTGGAGGGCGACGTGACCTCCGCCGAGGACTGCCGCGCGGCGGTTGCCGGGGCACGGTTCGTCATCCACGAGGCAGCGTTGGCGTCCGTGCCGCGTAGCCTGGCCGATCCGCTGGGCGCCCATGAGGCCAACACGACCGGCACGTTGCACTTGCTGCTCGCCGCGCGGGACGCGGGCGTCGAGCGATTGGTCTTCGCGGGCAGCTCATCGGTCTACGGCGAGTCGAAGAAGCTCCCCAAGGACGAGACGATCTACCCCAGCCCCCTCTCGCCCTACGCCTTGAGCAAGCTGATGAGCGAGGAGTATCTGAAGCTGTTCCGCATGCACTATGGTCTCGAAACGGTGACATTGCGCTACTTCAATGTCTTCGGACCGAGGCAGGATCCGGACTCACCCTACGCGGCGGTGATCCCGCTCTTCGTTTCGGCGCTGCTCGCCGGCGAGGCGCCGACGGTCCATGGGGACGGTCTTCAGTCGCGCGACTTTACCTACGTGGCCAACGTGGTCGACGCAAACCTGGCGGCCTGCACGGCGCCCAGGGCGACGGACGTCTACAACATCGCCTGCGGGGCGCGCACGACCCTGCTCGAATTGCTCGACCGCATCCAGGAACTGCTCGGCACCAACATTCCGCCCAAGCATACCGAGCCCAGGCCGGGGGACATCCGGCACTCCGAGGCCGACATCTCCCGCGCGGTCCGTGACCTGGGCTTCCATCCACGCGTGTCCCTGGCCGAGGGACTGGCGCCTACGGTGGCCTACTTCCAGGAGGCGTTCGCCGGCTAGGTGACGTTCTGGCCACGGCTGAAGGCTGCCGTGTGCTGCCCACAGCCCGATCAGGCGCACCGGCCGCAACCGGACCGACTACATGAGGCGCACCGGCCGCGCCGGACCGGCCAACAGGCCAACAGGCCGCCTCCTCTCCAACGCATCCTGCAGGGTGAACGACAACGGTTGCACCCTGCAATCCGGCTGATTCAACCCATTTGATCCGCAGGGCCGGCATGCCCGCACCGCCCTGGAACCGGCGCGAATCACACCTCTCAATCAGATCGCTCACAAGACGTTACGGGCTCGGTGCCCCACAGGCCCATTTCAGCCGGTCGGCTTGTCCGTGGGTATGCTCCCTGCAAATGCCGGGAGCATGAACAGCCCCCGCCTCTCCCGCAGATCATTCCAGCCGGCCGCAGCGATCCTGTTGGCCGGCCTCCTGTGCCTGTCAGGCGCCGGGTCGCCGGTCTCCTCGGCCGAAGGAGGAGGGGGCGTGCGGGCCTATGAATTCGCTCGCCTCTCGGCTGAGCCGGTGGGACGGTCGGTCAGCGGTGCGCACGTGGCCGCCGTCGGTGGACCGGAAGCGTTGGCCTGGAATCCGGCCGGGCTGGCATGCCCGGCCAGCGCCGGTGCGATGATATCCCACGCCTCCTGGCTGGCTGGTACGGCCTGGCAATACGGGGCGGTGTCGGTGGATTTGCCGGGCAAGGGTGGTACGCTGGGCCTCTCGGCCGGGATGCTGCGAGTCGGCAGCCTGCAGGGGTACGCCGCCGATGGAAGCGCCACCGGAGAATTCACGCCGTTCGCCGCCGTGGGAATGGTCGGCTATGCTCGTTCGATCGCCGACCGGTGGCAGCTGGGCCTGTGCGCGGAGCTCTTCTTCGAAGGCGATGGCATCGATAGTCCTAAGCCCGTCGCGGCCGGCGGCGGTGGGTTACAATACATGCATCCCCTATCCTTCGGCCGGCTGGCCGTCGGAGCGTCGGTCTTGCACCTCGGCGCACAGCAGACCGCGGGGGAGGAGAGCTTTGCGCTGCCGGCCACCTATCGCGCCGGTGTCTCTCTCGAAACCACCCGCGGCATCGACCTGCATCTGGCCACCGAGACGGCCACCGGCGACGATCCCAGCTTTTCGATTGGTCTGGCCTGGCGACCCACGGGCGGGCTCGCCGCTCTGGGCGGCTTCGGTTACGACGGCGCTGCGGACGAGTCGCCTCTGACGCCCTCGTTCGGTCTGGCCCTCGATGTAGGTCCCACCCAGGTCGCCTACAGCTACCAGCCTACCGTCATCGACGAGGGCTCCCACCAGGTTGCCCTCTACGTCCCGTTTGCCCGCCGCTAAGGCGATCCGGGCTTCTCCTGAGAGGCGGGGCACACCCGCCAGCGCCCGCAACGATGGGAATTCGCCTGACAGGGTCTCTCTCGCCTCGCTGCCCTCTACTGAATCGATCGTTGCCACAGCACCTCAGCGCAGGCTCCTTGCCGGAAGCGGGATGGACTGCTAGGCTCCTCCTTTCTCATGCAATCTCATCGGTGCCGTGCCATCCGCGCGGAGGACGGGCGAGAGGGGGGAGATCTGTCCATGGCCAAGATGCTGATCACCGGCGGAGCCGGCTTCATCGGATCCCACGCGGCCGAATACTTCGCGGGGCGGGGCTACGAGGTCACCGTCCTTGACAATCTCTCGCGCGGCGCCCTGCTCAAGCGCCCCGATCCCAACGCCGAATTCAACTGGAATCACCTGAACTCGCTGGGCGGAATCACGTTGGTACGCGGTGACGTCCGCGATCCAGAACCGCTCGGGGCCCTGGCGGCCGAGGCCGACGTGATCGTGCACGCTGCGGCGCAGACCGCCGTCACGACCTCGACCATCGATCCAGAGACCGATTTCCTCTGCAACGCGCTGGGTACGTTTCGGGTTCTAGAAGCAGCGCGCCGCGGAGGTCGGCGACCAACCGTCGTCTTCTGCTCGACCAACAAGGTCTATGGTGAGAACGTCAACGGGGTCGATGTCATCGAGGAGGCTCAGCGCTACCGTTTCTCCGAGCAATGGGCCGACGGCATCCCCGAGACCTTCTCGATCGACCGATGCGAGCACACGCCTTATGGCTGTTCCAAGCTGACCGGCGACATCTACATGCAGGATTTCGGCCATCTCTATGGTTTACGCGTGGGTGTCTTCCGGATGTCCTGCATTTACGGAACGCGCCAGTTCGGCATGGAGGACCAGGGATGGGTGGCCTGGTTCGTGATCGCCGCTCTCACCGGTAAGCCGATCACCATCTTCGGCGACGGCAAGCAGGTACGCGACGTGTTGTGGGTGGAAGACCTCGTGTCCGCATACGAGGCCTTCATCGAGAAAGGGGAAGGCGTTGAGGTCTTCAACATGGGTGGCGGCCCCGCCTTCACGCTCTCACTGCACGAACTGCTGGCGGTCATTCGTGAGCAGACCGGTGTGGAGCCGGCGACCAGCTATGATGATTGGCGACCGAGTGACCAGAAGGTCTACATCTCCGACATTCGGCACGCCGGGGCTGTGCTTGGCTGGCACCCGGAGACGACCCCCGATGAAGGTGTCCGGCGTCTGATCGAATGGACGCGCCAACATGCCGATCTCTTTGGCGCCTGAGCCCGCGGAGCTCGAACTCGACGCGGCTCACGCCAGGACGGCGACAGGATCATCGGGCACAGAGTCGCGTGAGGATCACCAGGGGGATGCGCGCACAGAGTCGCGTGAGGATCGCCAGGGG
>CAZNJE010000026.1:27959-36570 GCA_964573295.1 uncultured bacterium
GCGTGAGGATCACCAGGGGGATGCGCGCACAGAGTCGCGTGAGGATCGCCAGGGGGATGCGCGCACAGAGTCGCGTGAGGATCACCAGGGGGATGCGCGCACAGAGTCGCGTGAGGATCGCCAGGGGTGCTCAGAGGAATGCGAGGACTTCGATGCATGCGGGGAAAATCAGGAAGCTTCGGGACGCCGGAGACTCCGTATCTGGCGGCCCCCGGTTGCCTGACGACTCGCGCGCGACCCCGCGCCGGAAGACGGTGGGGTCGGGGGCAGGTACTTCGCTTTGGGTCGCGTGGGCAGCACTCTACATTGGACTGAGCGTGTTTCTTCTGGCTCTGCACGCCAGCGGGTGCGCCTACTCCTTCTCCGGCAGTTCCCTTCCGGGCCATCTGCGGACCATCGCGGTGCCAATCTTCGAGAACGAGACCCTCGATGCACTGATCGCCGACGAGGTCACGCAGGGATTCATTCAAGGGTTCTTGGACGACAACCGGCTCAAGATCGCGAGGGAGACGCAGGCCGACTGCGTGCTGGAAGGAACCGTAACGTACTACGAACGAGAGGTCTATAGCTACACGCCGGATCAGGTGCCGGAGCAATACATCGTGTCGGTCACGGTCTCGGCGGTCCTCAAGGACCGCGTCAAGAATGCGGACGTGTGGAGCAATGAGCGCCTGAATGCAACCGCGACCTACGCCGCCACACCCAGCGGTAGCCCCGATGTAATCGACAGCGAGGATGAAGCCCGAGAAGCCGCCATCAGTCAGTTGACCCAGGACGTTCTGGCGAGGACACTCGAGCAATGGTAGCGCGTGCCAGACTACGTAGCTTGAGGTGGAACGAGTTCCGCGGGTATCTCGCGAAGAACCCGCCGTCGGGATGCTATGCGTTCTGCGGGCCCGAGACATTCCTCAAGGCCGAAGCACTCCAGGCGGTGAAGACCGCGCTGGCTGGAGGCGCTGCGCAGCAAGCGGCGCGCTATGCGATCGACACCTTCGCGGCGGGCGAGACGCCGGTGCAGGAGATTGCCACGGTCGCAAGTCAGGCCGGGCTTTTTGGAGGTGAGCGGCTCGTGCTCGTCGAGGGTATCGAGCGGCTGTCGCGGTCGGGTAAGCGGGACAAGGACGCCTGGCTGGAGTTGCCCGGCCGTCCCACGGCCAACCCGGTCATCCTGCTGACGCCGAAGACCTCGCGCGAACTCGTGCAGAAGGCGAAGTTCTTCGCGGACCTGTTGGCCCGCACCGTTGTCGTGGACTTCTGGCACGTCTTTCCCCGCGACGCGCAACGCTGGGTGATCCAGCGTGCGCACCAGAGCGGCCTTGTCCTGTCCCAAGGCGTGGCCGCCTTTCTCGTCGAGCGGATCGGCACCGACCTCCAGTTGCTGGCGCAGGAAGTCGAGAAGATAAGCCTCCTGCATGGAAAGGGCGAACTCGATCTGCGGGCGTTACGCGGGATGGTGCGTTCGGGCATGCTCGGTTCGTCTTGGCAGTGCGTGGAGGCGATTCTGCGCGGTGCGCTGGATGAATCGATCGAACGACTGCAGAACGTGCGGCGCGAGGAGAGTTCCTTCAGCTTCATGTGGAAGCTGGGCTACTCGGCCACTCAGGCGGTGGACAAGAGTGACGGCGCCGGAGGAGGATGGCAGCCTGGCAGCGGCTACTCCCGCTCCCGCTCCGGCTCAGGCTCAGGCTCCGGCTACTCCGGCTCCGGCGGCTATGGCGATCCCGCCCCAAGGCTTTCGCCTGCCGAGAAGCGCAGGCTTGCGCACTTGATCGAAGGATGCTACGAATGGGAACGTACCCTCAAGGGAGGGGGATGGGTCGGGTCCCACGACTACGTGGCGCTCGAACGCCTGATCGTCCGCCATGCGCACTCAGGAAGACCAGCTTCACACTAACGCGATTCTAACAACCAAAGACCCTCTTGAAGGGTCAGAATAGTCTTATCGGCTTTGCACGGGGCAACGACATTGCGGAAGGAGGGGCCATGCCTTCGGTGCACGACGTCACGGATGCAACGTTCGAGAAAGAAGTTCTCCAATCGAATCTCCCCGTGGTCGTAGACCTGTGGGCAGACTGGTGTGAACCATGCCGCAAGCTCACGCCCGTGATCGAACGGATCGCGGCTACGTACGACGGCCGCCTCAAGGTCTGCAAGATGGACGTGGCCACCAGCCCTCGCATTGCATCGCTGTACCACGTCATGAGCATTCCAACCTTGCTCTTCGTGCGCGATGGGCAGGTCGTCGGTCAGCATACCGGCGGGGCACCGGCTTCCGAGCTCAGCCGCAAGATCGAGGGTCACCTCGGCTTGGCCCTCTGCTAGATGTAGATATTGGCCCTCTGCTGGATGTTGATAGTTGTAGAGTGAAGCAGACGCCGGCCGCGCGAAAATAGGAGAGGGGTGTGTCCCAACCAGGAGACACACCCCTTCAACCTTTCGAACCCTGGGCCGTGGCCGGGGGCTCGCGATGGCACCCACTAGGCACCTACCGCATCTTATTTTTCCGGGAGGCTCCGCCGCGATCACCGTGCCGCAAGCACCGATGGTGGTCACCACATAAGATTTCTGGGCCCTCGGACCTACGGACGACTCACGAGTGCCGCAGTCGTTTGCCTCCTCCAAGTCGGCGGCCACGAAGCTATGCCTTGGATCCGACAACACTGGGCCGCACACACCCACCAAATATGCAAGCTCGGTGCCAGAACGTAGCAATCGGGAGGCGGTCATGAGCTTTGCATGATCCTCGTGCTGGTTCCTCAAGCGTCTTGGTTTCGAAGCGATTCCATTTCAATCGTTTAGGTCTGACGAGGCGTGACCTGCCGCGTCGCGACGACGGTGGCACCCAGGCGGAAAGACCGAGGTTTCGATAGCGAGAGAAGGCGAACACGGACGAGACCCGATGCGCAGCGCAATGACCGTGAACCTCGTCCGTTGCTTTGTGCATGATAGGTTTACATAATGATGATTATACGACATGGCTCAAGATAGCTCGCCAAGAGCTCAAGATGCTCAGCACCCGGCCTTTCACCATGCTCTGAATCTCGCTTCTCTCCCGAGCACTCCGTCCTGGGATTCCGCCAGTGCATTCTACGGGTGCATTCCGCCCCGTCGACCGAACGCCGGCACTTCTACGCAACGCTGGCACTACCAATGAGTATGTCCTAGGCTAGCGGTTCCCATCGAATCACGGTCACGACTCTTCGAGGAAGGAGCCTTCATCCATGACCCGGACACGTCCAGGACGCCGGCTGCGGGCGTCCTGTCTGGCTCTGGCCGCCGTGGCCCTCGGCGCCGGCCTCGGACTTTGCTCGCCGCAAGCCATCGAAACTGAACGGATCTTTCTCTCCAACGGCATCGAAGTCCTTCTCATGCCGGATCCAACCAGCCGCGTCGTCACGGTCATCTCGGTCGTCGGCGCCGGGTCCAGTTACGAGGACGCCCGGCGCTCGGGCGCCAGCCATTTCCTCGAGCACATGCTTTTCAATGGCTCCCAACGGCGCACCCAGAAGCAGCTCTATGACGCGGTCGATGCCGCGGGAGGTTTCAACAATGCCTTCACGCGCCGGACGCACGCCGCCTACATGATGACCATGCCGGGCCCGGAGCTCGCACTCGCGCTCGATCTGCAATCCGACATGCTGTTTCATTCCCGCATTCCGGCCACGAAGCTGGAGAAGGAACGTGGCATCATCCTGGAGGAGTTCTCCATGGGCCATGATGCCGGCGGGGCCGCGCTCGATGACATTCTCCAGCGCGAGACCTTCCCGAATAGCTCCTACGGCCTGCCCATTCTGGGAAGCGAGGCTTCGATCCGTAGCCTCGGCCACGACGAGGTCGTGGAGTACTATGAGCGGCACTACGTGCCCGAGAACATGCAGCTCGTCTTGCTCGGCGGATTCGATCCAGAGACTGCCAGAGACCGGTTGGAATCGACCTTCGGCCGTCAGCGCCCGGCAGGCGCCCGGCCCGAGCTTCCGCCCGCACCGCCGGCGATTACATCGACTCGCCTAATTCGCCACTCTCACAATGGTTCGACGGGACATCTCAGACTGTTGTTTAATGCTCCGCCGCTGTCTGAACCCCAGTGTCTCGCGCTAGAGGCCACGCTCTCCTTGTTGATAAACGGTGCGAACTCTCCCTTCTATCAGTTTCTATCAGAATCGCTTCCAGGCGTAGTTCTTTCCTGTGGTGGTGGCTTGGTGGGCGGCCCGCACTTCGGCCGGATCCAGATCGACCTGACCTTCGCCGCCGATGCGGATGCTGAGGAAGTCCTCCGCGCTGCGCGCGAGGCGCTCGCCACACTCGGGGAGCCCGATGCCGACCGCCTCGCCAATTGGAAAACCCAGGAGCGCGCTTCCCAGATCTTCTCCCGCCAGCGATCGTACATGTACGCCCCGCTGTACTCGGAGGAGATCGCCCTGCGAGGGCTCTGGGGACTGGAATCGCGACTCGAGCGAATTGCCGATCTCTCGATCCACCGAGTTCGCCTGACCGCCGACGGCCTCTTCGCAGGCCCGCACTGGGCCATCCTCGTCTCGCCTGTCCAACCCTCCCCTGTCCAGCCCTCCCTCGCCTCCGAGACCGCGATGGGGGGCATGTCGGCGGGCATGGAGGGGATGAAGGGCGTGCCGCCGGCCATGCTGAAGGCGATGGCCCACAAGGAGTCCACCGGGAGCGCCGGGAAGAGTGATCTCCCAGGGGACGCCGCGACCGCCGCCGGCGCAGCGGGCGCCGGGAATGACGGGAATGACGGGAATGACGAAAATGCCGGGAAAACCCGGAACGTCGGGGACTCCAACGACGCCCCCTTGCAGGTCGAGGAGGCCGTTCTCGAAAGCGGGGCTCGGTTGGTCATGCTGGCGGCGCCAGCCGACGGTTCGTTGTCGATCTATGTCCTCATTGAAGGCCGTAATTTTCTCGAGCCGGCGGGTCAAGAAGGCGTCACCGAGCTGCTCCACCAGGTGATGAGCGCCGGTCCCAGGGGGCTGACCGAGGCGGAGTTCCAGGATGAGCTGGCCGCGATCGGCGCCGAGATGCAGGCGGCCGACCGGGGGTTCATCCCGTTCGACGACTACTATACACAGCGTGACTTCTCCTTCGTGCGCTTCCAGGCCCTGGACGAGTATGCCGCCGAGGCCTTTGGGCTCCTCGCACGGATGCTCCACGAACCCGCTCTGGACCCGGTCGTTGTCGAACGCGAACGCACGCGGCTGCGTGACCGTCTCATGGGAGAGGCTGCCAGTGCACGCACCCGGGGCACTGCCTACCTCCGCGAGCTGCTCTATGGCGAGGATCACCCGCTGACCCGTTCTCCCTATGGCGATCCGGGCAGCATGGCTGACCTTGGCACCGATGCGCTGGCGGCGTACCACGAACGCCTGATCGATCCGCGTCGCATCTGGATCGGCGTGGCCTCCGGTCACCCGCGGGAACGTCTGCTTGATTGGGCTGAAGAACTCGCCCCGATCTCCGCCGAGAACGGCAAGAACGACCCATACCTTGGCATGAGCCCCGAGCGCTTCGCGCAATGGGAAACCCGCGAGGAACTCGGGAGGCACGTGGCCGAGCGGCTCCAGGCCGCGGCGGCGCACCCCGGTGCCCACGGTCTCCTCCCGTACGAAGATCCCGCCGCCCGGCCGGCAGGGCGAGGCGAATCAGGCGGACGGTCCGCCGGGAAGGCGACGTCCGGTAGCCAGCGACCCGGGAAGGCAACGCCCGGTAGCCAGCGACCCGGGAAGGCAACGCCCGGTAGCCACCAAGCCGGGGTGGGAAGACCGGGTGGCGGTAGAACGCCCCTCGTTCTGGCGGCCGATTTGGCTACCGGCGCCGAGAGCCGCACCTACGTGCTCGAAACCCTCCTGCTCAATCCGCCCGCCGCGGGGCCCCACGGGACCGCCGACTGGACGGCCTTGAACGGCGCACTCGAGGTGGCCGCCGGGGTGCTCTCCTCGCGGCTCTCATTCCACCTTCGCGAAGAACGCGGGATGGCCTATGGTATCGGGGCATCCTTGAGCGAACTCGGAGACGCCTGGGTCTATCGAGCGGGCGCCGAGACTCGGGCTGAGAACACCGACGAGATGGCCGCCGGCCTCGTACGCTTGCGACTCGAAGCGCCCACCGGTGACGCCGAAACGCAGAATGAGGAGTTCGCCCGCATCGCCCAGAAGCAATTCGGCCGAACCCTCCGTCGACAAGAGATGAGAATCAATCAGGCGATGTATACGGTTTGGGAGGCCCGCAAGGGCAAGCCCCCGCTGGCCTGGTGGACCGAGGCCGCGGCGCTTTCGGAAGTCTCTGCGGAGCAGGTCCGCGAGGCCCTGCGCATGCTGGCCGAGGCCGAACCGACTATCTTACTCATGGCGCGCTGATGGTGGTGCCCCAGAGCAGGAGGCAATACGTTGAGTGCTCGGAACATCTCGTACCCGCCGCTTCGGTGGGTGACCCTGGTAGCCTTGGGGGTAGCCTTGGGCGGTCTGACCCTGCTGGGCACAGCGTGCGACGAAGACACCGCCGTGCCCGACACGCGTCCGCCTGCGTTCGTGCACGACCTCTCCGCGTTCGACGCCACTCGCAACACGGTGAGCCTGACCTGGAGTGCCCCCGGCGACGATTGGAACGACGGCCGGGCGTCGGCCTACGACGTTCGTTACGCCCAGACCAGCGACTCACTGTCCATGCGATTCCGCCAGTCTCGCCAGGCGCCGGTCCCGTTCGCGCCAAGCGCCCCGGGCGCGGCCGAGACTCTGCTGGTCGACGGTCTCGCTCCCGGCACGCGCTACCATTTCGCGGTCAAGACCGCCGACGAGGTCCCCAACTGGTCGGAGGTTTCGGAGCTGGCGTCACGCACGACACTGGCACCGGTCGACACGATTCCTCCCGCGCCGGTCGATGACCTCTACGTCTACCGCAGCACATCCGTCTCGCTGACCTTTCAGTGGCGATCCCCGGTCGATGAGGGCGGTACCGGATATCCGCACGGCTACGATCTGCGTTACAGCACGGTGGAGAGTTCGGCCGAGGATTGGTGGGACGAGTGGACTGAAATCCCGACCGACCTGCCCATCCCCTCACCCGCCGGCACGCTCGAGGAATACCTCCTCGAAGGCCTCGAACCGCAAACCACCTACTACGTCGCCCTCACCTCGTTCGACGCGTCGGGAAATACCTCGGGGCTCTCGAATGTGGTATCGGCGACGACGCGACGCGAGCAAACCGCCACCTTCCGACTCGAGCCCGACGGCAGTGGGGATTTCGCCACGATCCAGGAGGCGCTCGACGCCGCCATCAGTGGCGATGTCATTGAACTGGCCCCGGGGACCTACCGCGGCGCCGGCAACCGCGATCTCGCCTTCGCTGGCAAGGCCCTGACGTTGATGACCGCCCCGGGCTCCGCGGAGCCGGCCGTCATCGATTGCGAAGGGTCCTCCGCCGACCCTCACCGGGCCATCATCTTCGAGTCGTTCGAGGGTCGCGACACACGGATCGAGGATCTCGTGCTGCTGGGCGGTTTCGCGCCCGCCGAGACCCAGCCCACCACACGCTACGGGGGTGCGGTTCTGTGCCGGGGCGACACGAGCCCCATCTTCCTGCGCGTCACGTTTCGTCAGAACGCGGCCGTCTACGGAGGCGCCGTGTTCACGACGGGGGCCGCGCCGCGGTTCGAGGACTGCACGTTCGAGGAGAACGAGGCTGAAAGCGGCGGGGGCGCTGTCTACGGCTCGGGCGAGCCGGCCGGCGGGGGCGCGTCGTTTCACCTCTTGAACTGCATCTTCGAAGCCAACATCGCCGCCGTCAGTGGTGGCGCGCTGATGCTCTCGAACGGGGGCGCGCCGGTGATCGAAGCCTGCACGTTCCTCGAAAATGAGAGTCCGCTGGGCGGAGCGCTCAAGGTGCAATCCGGCGTGACCGCCACCTTCGACGATTGCTTCTTCGTTCGCAACCTCGCCTCCGGCGGCAACTACCCCAGCGGGGGCGCGGTCCATCTGCACGGCGGCTCTGACGGCGGCTCTGACGGCAGCGCGGAGGCGGAATTCTACAACTGCCATTTCGAAGAAAACAGCGCAGCCGACCAGGCCGGCGCGGTCTACTGCTCCGAGCACGGCCGGGCTACGTTCAGCGACTGCGTCTTTCGCGAGAATGAGGCCAGCGAGGGCGCGGCCCTCTACTGCTATGGGGCTTCCGGTCCCAGGCTGACGGGCTGCACACTCTACGGCAACCTCACCGAAGCCTCGAGCGCGGTCATCGTGTGCTTGAGCAACTCGTCCCCGTTGCTGGAACGGCTCCTGGTGGCATTCACCTCGGGAGGCGCTGCCCTGGACCTCGACAACACGTCCGACACGATCGAACCGCTCTGCTGCGACTTCTTCGGCAACGACGGCGGGGACTGGAACGGAGACCTAGCGGACTACCTGGGTATGGATGGAAACATCGATGCTGATCCGCGCTTCTGCGACGCGGGCGCCGGCGATCTCACACTGCGATCGGGATCGCCCTGTAGCGAGTCCCAGTCAGGCTGCGGCCGCATCGGCGTCTTCGGCGTAGGTTGCCGGTAAGTCCGCGTTCGTTCTGCTCAGGAACATGGCGAGGCCCCACGTGACGGTCCGTCTACGCG
>CAZNJE010000026.1:36670-58650 GCA_964573295.1 uncultured bacterium
CGTGCCTGGACCCGCCGTGCGGGGCCCCGCGCTAGCGTTGAGTGGCCTTGGCTTGGGCTAGATAGAAGTCCGCTTGCGTCTTGATCGTCCGGCTGGCGTCCTCATCCTCTTCGATCGAGGCCAAAAGCGCCTGTGCGCGCGCGGCATCCCCCGCCTTCAAAGCCGTGCGACCCGCAGCCAGGATGTCATCGTGGCGAAAGGCGGTCTCGAACTCAGCCGCCCGCTCGTAGGCCGCCGAGGCGTCCGCGAAGTTCGAGAGTCCCTCCAGGGCACTGGCACGGCCGCGGTGTGCGGCAGCTTGGAGGAGCGGCTCCCGCGTCTTCCGACTGGCCTCGTCGTAGTACTGCAAGGCCTCCTCGGCCCGCCCCTGCGCGAGCAGCGCGTCGCCCATCGCGATCCGCCCGGCGATAGCCGAGTGCGTGCCGCCGTAGGACTCGAGCAACGTGCGGAGCTCGGACTCAGCCCGGACGTGATCGTTCTGGAACAGGAAGGTCTGGCCGGCCCGTAGCAACTGTTCGGCCTCGATCTCCGATCGCTTGTTCGAGCGATCGAGCATGATCATGCCCACCACGACGACGACCACGATCACCGCCCCCAAACCAATCCAGCGCGCATTGTTCTGCGTGAAATCCACAAACCACTGGATTCGTTCGAGAACCGGATCCTCCCGCAACTCTTCCTTTGTCATCCGCGACACGTGTAGGTTCCTCCTCGTCTACAACTCGGGCACCACCATTCGGGCACTACAACTCGGGCACTACCATTCGGGCACTACCATTCGGGCACTACAACTCGGCAACCAGCACCGAAGTATCCAGGGACGTGACACCCCACACCGACAAAAACTCGTCCGTCGTCGGAGCGAAGCCCCGGCGGGCGCCTTGCTCCAGCTTCGTCATGATCGACTCGTCGTCCCACCACTGTTCACCGTTCTTCGCCCGGAGCGCATCGCGAATCTGCAGGGCCATCGCCCATCCCAGCAGCCGGCCACCGCTGGCATAGTCGTCGTTGCTGAGCATGTAGGCGTCGGCATCGTTGCGGATGTGCTTCCAGCCCACAGCCGCGTGCATCTGCTCGTTGTAGAGATTGGAATCGATCTGGGGGTCTTCATGCAGCTTGAGCTGGAACAGATACCGCCCCGCCCCCTCGCGCAGGTGGTAGATTCTGCGCAGGCGGAGCGCTTCAGCCACATCCTCGGCGGTGACGCTCTTCAGCTCGAGATTCTCCTCGATCCAGGCCGGTTCCTCGGCCAGCAGTTCGAAGAGCGCCCGGTAAGCCGACGGGTAGACATTGTTGCCGAAGTAAGCATCTTCGTACGGTGTATCGCCCGAGATCAGGTAATGAAATTCGGCCTCGCCGATCGCTCCGAGTGCGTCCTGAAGGTCACTGATCATCTCGGAGGGAATCATTGCCACCTCGGCCTTGCCGACCTGGATCGGATAGGCATCCGCCGTGGGCACGCGTCCATCCCTCTTCTTGGCCTCGGTACGCAAGGTGCGCTGCTTGTCGATCTTCAACCCCATTGGCGCGAGCCCGTCCTCGAGCAGTTCGAACGGCTTGAAGTCCTTCACGCCTTCAGAGAGTTCGGGGAAGAAGAAGAGACGCATCGCGTCGTAGGTGCGCAGCTTACCCAGATCCAGACCGAGCTCGCGCTCGGTCCAGGTTGTCATCAACGCTTCGTACTGCGTCTGGGAGCCCTCGAGTACCGTCTCGGCCGTGGCCGTCATGAGATCCAGGTCCCACGCCTTCACATCTCGTAGGAATGGGTAGTATCCCTCGTAGCCCAGTTTCCGGGCCTCGTCGTTCAAGTCCAGCATCAGGCTGCGCAGGTAGACGTTGATTCCGGTATAGAGCCGGCTCGCTGCCAGGTAAGCACCGCGGCGCTGGTCTCGGTTCTCGATCAGGCCGACCTGATGATCCAACCCGCGCAATCTGAGGGTCTTTCCATCGACCGCCAGGCTGTTCTCATACATGCTGTTACGACAGTTGTCCATGACGGCGGCCACATTGGACTGAATCGCGTGAAAGCGAATCACCGCGGCGCTGGCTTCGCGCAGCTTCCTCTCGGCCGGATCAGTTGCCTCGGCGACGAGCTCGGAAAGCCGCTCGAGTTTGCTCGGGGTCAGCAGATACTGATACCCGCCGTAGGTCCTCTCCAGCTCCGAGTCTTTGCCCTCGTCGTAGGTCTTCCTTACGGTCTGGTTGACCGCGATGACCATCTCCTCGGCCTTCTCGCGAATCCGTTCGAATTCACTTGCCGCTTTCGCCGGCAGGCTGGTGCCCCACACCAGGGCGATCAGGACCATGACCACCAAACCGGTGCCAAGCAACCGCGAAGGGTCTGTTCGCGACCCAGGCCCCTTCCCGGTGGCCCCTAGGCTGTTGCTCGTCCATTTCATCCGAACCTCCTCTACTCGTTCGCATCCCGCGACGCTGTGGCAATCTGGTACCGCCGTTCGCTAGCATTCCTTCGCGTGCGAAGCACACACCAAGTCGGCGCCCACCAGATCCACTGACTTGCGCAGCTTGCGCCCGCAGAGCGGGCAGCGCGGAGTCAAGAACTCCCCTGTCTCGTACCTGGCCGCCTGGCACACCGGGCCCCACCCGCGGGACGCCCGGCGGCCGCCCTGAAAGCGAAGCCGACTCACCCAGCAGGGGATCATCCATGCCCCTACGGCCGCCAGCCGCACGTGCGCACCGGCCTCCCAGAACTCGGCCACTTCCTGTACCCGCCGCTTCCAATCGAGCTGCAGGGCATGGACCCGTTCGTCCTCGCTCTTGGGCGACAGCCGTGAGCGGCCGACCGGATTCCTCACTTCATCGATGAGCTGCCGGTAGTATGCCTCGATGTTCGCCGTTTCGCGCTCAATCTCGAGGTTGGCCGCATCCCGCACCTTGCGCGTCCGGCGTTGAAGACGCTTGTCCAGCAGGGCCAGGGAAAGCCGGAGTGTGCCCGGAGTCGGGCAGGAGGACAGCATGAGCCATCCCTCCGCTGGATCGGACTCTCCCCTCTCGAGCCCTTCGAGGACCTCCCTGGAACTGGCCACCTGCTCACCCAGAGCCGGATCGTAGGCAATCAGCTCCAGATCATCGGGAACATCGATTGTACGATACTCGGCAACATAGACAAAGAGAAAGAGCGGCCGGTAGGCGCGCTGCGGGACCTGCCACCTCGCGCTCGGCACGCGGAGCAGATCCGGTGTCCGCGGCACCGGCGGCTCCTCCTCCGGCTCCGGCATGTAGCTGACGGCATGGCGCCCGCAAGCGGTGGCATCGCTGATGAGTTGATCGAGCCGCGCCGACCCCACGGCCACCAGTTCTGCCTCGGGATGCGCCCCATGGGCCCGCTGCCCGAACGCCAGCGTTCGCGTCGCGCCGGCGGGGGCACCGGCCTCCACCACGCGCAGCAAATCGCTCGTCTCTTCGGCAACCTGCGCGCCCTGATGACGGAGGAAGCCTTCGACGAAGGCGCGAATCTCAGAACGCTTCATCGGGCTCCCACCCCCTTTCTCGATCTGGCGACCGCCGCCGGTCTTGGCATCGCGGCCGGCTGTCACCTATCACCCGCCACCTGGCCGGCTAGACATTGCCTCCGTCGGCCGTGGCGAAAACTTCCTGGTCGTATGCCTTCACGTGCTCGTAGCGCTCGCGGGCACGCTGCAACTGATTACCCATCTCGCCGAAGGATTTCTCCAGTTCGTCGGGCGCCCCGCTTTGCGTCCATGCGCTAAAGACTTTGGATTCAAAGGATTCCGCCCAGTCAAGATTTCCAAGAATCTGCTCCATTTCTCCAATCACGAGGTGGAACATGTTGATCTTGCGCTGGAGAATCTCGAGGACGTAGGCCTCGAGCGTCCCGCGGGCGGCGAAGTTGTAGATACGCACGTCGCGGGTTTGCCCGATGCGATGGACGCGGCCGATGCGCTGTTCGACGCGCATGGGATTCCACGGCAGGTCGTAGTTGACCACCGTGCGGCAAAACTGCAGGTTGCGTCCCTCCCCGCCGGCTTCGGTGCTGGCGAGCACATCGAGGTCGTCGCGGAAACGCTCGACGACCGCATCCTTCGCCGTGCGCGTCATGCTGCCGTGGAAGAGGCCCACGCGTACACCGCGTGCAGCGAGCTCGTGCCCCAGGAATTCGACCGTGCGACGGAACTGCGAGAAGAGCAATGTCTTCTCCTTCTCCTTCCGCGAACGCTCGACCACCTCGAGGAGCGCATCGAGTTTGGCGTGGTCGCCGACCTCACTGCCCAGGCGGATCAGGTCGGTCAAGTCCTTGCTTGCGGTGCCGAGCCGTCCCTGCGTCGCGCGGCGCAGGGTTCCCATCGCCGCGGCGGTCGAGGAGCCGAGCTCCTTCTGCAGCACCATCAGCAACAACGGCCATGGAATCTGCCGACGGATACGCTCCTCGCCCTGCGCGGCGCGCCGGATGAAGCTGGAGACTTCCGAGTAGAAACGCTGCTCGGCCGCTGACAGCTCGACGGCACAGATCTGTACGTCGCGCCGCGGGAACTGAATCGATGTGCTGCTGCGTGTCGTTCGGATCATCACATCGGCCAGGATCTGCGAGAGCACTCGCGTGTTCTTCGGCAGCCGCCGATCGCCGCGCACCACGAACTCCTTCCGGAACGAGCGGTAGGTGCCCAGCACACCCGGACGCAGGAGGGTCACGAGGTTGTAGAGTTCACGAAGGTCGTTTTGGACCGGCGTGGCGGTCAGGAGCAACAGGTACTTCAGGCTCAGCGCGTCGATGAATTTCCAGGCTTGTGTGAGGTGATTGCGCAGGCGATGGGCCTCATCGACGATGAGCATGTCGAAGCCCACGGCACTGATTTCGCGGCGATTGCGCAGCGACTTGGCCGTATCCAGCGATCCGATCAGAATCGGCGCCGCATCCCAGGGATCGCCCCGAGTGTAGAGGTGAGCGTCGATTCCGAACTTGTGGCGCAATTCCTCGCGCCACTGCGTCACCAGGGAGGCCGGCGTCAGGATCAGCACCTTGCGAACCAGCGCGCGCAGCAGATACTCCTTCAGGATCAGGCCGGCCTCGATCGTCTTGCCCAACCCCACCTCGTCGGCCAACAGCGCCCGCCCCTTCATCTCGCGCAACACCCGCAAGCAGGCCCGGATCTGATGCTCCAGCCGCTCCACATCGCGCGTGTGATTGAGGGCCAGGAGTTCCTGGAAGCCGCGCTGGCGCGCCAACCGCAGGGCATGCATGTGGAACCGCAAATCGGCGGGGTGGCCGGTATCCAGTTGCTTCGGTTTGAGAAACGGCTCCAGTGATGAACGATCCACGTGGAGGATCGGCGAGCGCTCGAACGCAAAGGCGGTCGGATCGATCTGGGCCATCAACTGCGCTGGAGACCCCGGCGCGCGCTTGGGCTTGGGGACCGGTCTGGGCCGCTCTGGAGTGCGCTCGAAGGCCTCTTCTTCCCCCTGCCGCGACGTCTCCAGCGGATCGGGAACGGGTGCGGGCGCATCCCTGCTCACGGCCCGCAACTGCGGATGGATCGACGTGACCTTCCGAACCCCGTCGGAGAAGGCGATTTCGAGGATGTCAAAGAAGTCGCGACTCCGGACATCGACCACCAAGCCATCGCCGAAGACCTGATGGATGACCTTGTCACCGACTGCGTAGGATCGCACGGCCACGTTGCCCTGCCCCTGAACCACTCCGTCCACGTGCCAACGGGAAGGTCACCGACACTCGGGAACCTCCCCCGACCTGTTCCCGGAGAAACAGGCGGAAATCGTGACGTACGATCCTACCACGAACTGGGCTAGTTGCCTACATATAGATGGACGCCCAGGGCCACCTGGCCACTGATCGTCTGGCCAGAATCTCCGGAACGACCTACGTAGTAAGCAGATAGACTGGCGTCTACAGCGACGGTCCGGTTGATGAAATACTCCAGCCCACCCCCCACTCGAGCGACGAAGGCATCGACCGGGTACTCGATCTCCTCGTATTCATCGCCCTGTTGGTCCTTGTACCTGTAGAGGAGCTGCGGGTGGTAGAAACCAGCGCTCAACACTAGATAGGGACACTGTTTATGGACGCGCCGGAAGTAGAAGTAGTAGTCGGCCATCAGGACCTGGTACTGCAGTTCATCAGCATCGGTCGTGCCGACCACGTTCTTCGGCCAATCAGCGCTGCGCTTGAATTTCTGCAGCTCGAATGTCAGCCCCCAGGCACGGTTGCGGGCCACATACTGGCGCACGCTGATCACCCCGCCGAAATCGCGGGCGAAGACATTTCCCCACTCCGAATCTCCGCGCATCTCGCCGTACTGCAGCTGCCCGCCAGCACTCACCGTGCCGCGCCGATGCTCGTAGGCGCCTGCCATGCCGGGCGCCAGAGCCACGAGGGCCATTGAAGCCATGAGGGTGATTAGAACCATGACGGCCGCGGAGACCATCGAAGGGCCCCCACGCCAAGCTCCACCCGTCAGCCGCCCCCCCGGCATTCGCCGTGCCTGCCCTCCTGCCTGCCTCATCGAAACCTCCCCGATCACTGCCGGGACCTCCCGAGTGCCGTCCCTGAACGCGGCGCCAACCCCATGCCCGAACGTCGCGCCAACCCCACACCCGAATGTCGCGCCAACCCCACACCCGAATGCCGCGTCCCAACGCCGTGCCCGAACTCCAAGCATCCTAAACCATTACCCGCGGGGATGAAACTGACGGTGCATCTCCTGCAGATACTGCTCATCCACGCTGGTGTAGATTTGCGTGGTCGCCAGCCGAGCGTGGCCCAACAGCTCCTGGACGATGCGCAGTGATGCTCCCCCGCGCAGCAGGTGTGTTGCATAGGTATGACGGAGCAAGTGAGGGTGGATCCCTTCGTCCATCCCGGCCTCCGCGGCTCGCTTCCGCAGGATCTTCCAGAACCCCATGCGGCTCAAACGCCCTCCCCGCGCATTGAGCAGAATCTCACCCGCCTGCGCCAAGGGCGACCGCCGTTTCTCGAGCAGACGCGGCCGCCCGTTCACAGTGTAGGCGCGCAGCGCCTCGATGGCAGGCCCGCCGAGCGGAACCAGCCGTGTGCGCGCCCCCTTGCCGGTCAGGCGCACCAGACGCTCCTCCCAGAGGACATCGCCCAGGCGCAGGTCCAGCAGTTCCGAGACGCGTCCCCCCGTGCCATAGGCCAGCTCCAGCAGGGCACGGTCGCGCAAATCGAGCGGCCGGTCACCGCGAACCGATTCGACCAGGCCTGCGGCCTGATCCTCGGTCAAGGCCCGCGGCACCCGCTGCCACCCTCGCGGAGCTTCCAGGTCACGGGCGGGATCCTCGTGCAGGATGCCCTCGCGGTTCAGGAACAAGAAGAAAGAGCGCATCGAAGACCTTGCCCGCGCAACCGTTGCGGGCTGCCGTCCAGCCTCGTGGATCGACATGACGTATTCCTGCAGATCGGCGGGCGTGACCCCCGCCGGGCCCCGCCGCCCTCGTTTGGCCAGGTGACGTACCATCGCCACCAGATCCCGGCCATAGCCTTCGACGGTCCGCTTCGATACCGCGCGAACCATCGAGAGGTGAAAAACATACTCGGCCAGGGCTTCACGAAAGGCCTCGGGCAGATCGGACACATCACCCAGCCCGTGACCTTCAAACCGCGGGTCGGGCTCTGCATTTCGCGGGGCCGCCCCTGCAGGAGGCCCGTAATTCGAATGCGTGTTACGCATGGCCGCTTTCGCTTTCAGTCTCGGCTCTGGTTTCCTTCGATCCGGCGAAGTGAGCCATGATTGCGGCAGCCAGCTTCGGGCCGATGCCCGCAACCTCGGCCATGCGCTCGGCATCGGCGTCGAGCACCCGCTGTAACGATCCGAAGTGCTCCAGCAAGGCCTGGCGTTTCTTCGCGCCGAGCCCTGGGATCTGGGCCAGTGGATCCGAGCGCATCTTGCGGGCTCGCAGCTGGCGGTGATAGGTCACCGCAAACCGGTGGGCCTCGTCACGCACGCGCTGCAGGAGCTGCAGACCCGGAGCCGAGCGCGGCAAGCGCACGGGCGTGCGTTGCCCGGGCAGGAAGACCTCCTCCTCCCGCTTCGCCAGACCAATGACGGGGATCTCGCCGAGCCCGGCTTCCCGCAGAACCTCGGCGGCGCGATTGACCTGTCCTCGTCCACCGTCGATCAGAATCAGATCCGGCCGGCTCTCGCGCCTCTTGCGCTCCTCCCGATCCCGCTGCGCGCGACGCTCCCGTACACTGCCGGGCGTTTGGGCCGGACCTTCTCGCACACTGCCGCCCGGCTGCGCCGCGGTCTTTCGCACGCTGCCGGCCGGTTGGGTCGCCCCCTCAGTCGTGCTGCCGCCCCGCGGCACCGCTTCTTCGCCCTTCTGTTCGTCCGGCTCGCTGGCCAGATCGGCTTCGCCCTCAGCCGAATCACCGTCATTGGCTTCTGCGTTCTTTCTGCCCGCTTGCGCCAACACGAGGTACTTCGCCCGCCGCTCGAGCATCTCGGCCAGCATGGCGAAATCGTCTGGCGTGTCCTTGCGGCGGATCCGGTAACGCCGGTAGCCGGTCTTGTAGGGAACGCCGTTGCGAAAGACGACCTGGGAACCGACCGCCAAGCCGCCCTGGAGGTTGCTGATGTCGTAGCCCTCGATCCGCACCGGCGGCGCAGGAAGTGCCAGGGCTTCTTGCAGCTCATAGGCGGAAGCAGCCAGGCGCTGCTCTCGGCCTTGCTCGATGAGCTCGATCTCCTCCAACGCCAGCGCGGCGTTCTCGGCGGCGGCGCGCAACAGCTCGGCCCGCGGCCCGCGGCGCGGCGCAGAGAAGCGCACACGACGGCCGGCCTTCTTTGAAAGCCAGTTCGCCAGCACATCGCTGTCCGATGGCACACGGCTGCAGACCACCGATGGCGGCACTCGCTGGCGTCCAGGGTAATGCTCCGCAAGGAACGTGCGCATGAGGTCCTCGTCGCTCGCCTGCTCCGCATTGTCGGCCGCAAGGCGCCAGGCGCCAACCACCCGGCCCTCGAGATGTGAGAAGATCGAGGCCACGGCGCGCTGCCCCCGCCGGGCGAGACCGACCACATCCAGGTCAGGCCTCTCCAAGTCGGTCATTCGCTGCTGCTCGTGCAGGAGCGCCACACGCTCGATGTCGTCGCGCAGCCGGGCGCACTCTTCGAAGCGCAGCTCGGCAGCCAGGTCGCGCATTCGCGCTTCCCAATGCGCCACAACCTCCTGATCGTCCCCCTCGAGGAAGGCCAGGAGACGGTCCACCGTTTCCCGGTAGGTAACCTCGTCGACATAGCCGGCACAGGGCGCCGGGCAGAGGCCGATGAAGTACTCCAAACAGGGCCGGCCGCCCTGGGCCAAACGCCGGTCGGAACAGGTCCGCATGGGAAAGAGCCGCTTGAGCGAGCGCAGCACGAGCCGCATTTCCTTCACCCGAACAAACGGTCCGAAGTAGCGCGATCCATCGGCGATCACCTTACGGGTCACCGACATCCGCGGGAAGCGCTGCTGGACGGTCACCTTGATGAAGGGATAGCTCTTGTCGTCCTTGAGCTCAATGTTGTAGCGCGGGCGGTGACTGCGGACGAGGTTCGCCTCCAAGATCAGGGCCTCGGCTTCGGAGGCGGTCACGATGGTGTCGAAGTCGCGGATGCGCTCGCGCAGCTGGCGCAGACGCGGATCGAGCGCCTCACCACGAAAATAGGACCGCACGCGCGCGGGCAGACGCTTGGCCTTGCCGACGTAGAGGATCTCGCCCGATGCGGCTTTCATGAGGTAGACACCGGGTCGATCCGGCAGCAGCTTCAGCTTCTGCTCGATCCTCCGGCGCCACGCGGGAACGGCCGAATCCGGTCCGCTACTCGGGGCGCCCTGTGTGCGTCCGGGGCCAGAGCCGGGGCCGGGGTCGGGGCCAGGGCCGGGGTCCTTGGGTGTCGGTTTCGGTCCCGTCATGATGACGACACACGTCCTCGCAACAGATCCTGGAAGAAGGCCAGCTCCCGGCTACCCAGTAGCCGGACCGTCAGAAGATACGCCCCTGCGGCCGCCACTGCGGTTCCGGCCAGCAGCGTGATCGGAGGCAGGATCCCTCCATCGCCCACATCCGGCCAAATCGCTCCGAATGCCGCCACGCACCCAAGGGCCACGCCGGCCGCCACCAGCGCCCCTCCGGCCGAGCGTACGGCCGAACGGCTCACCTCCGAGGTCATTCCTACCCCGTACTGGCGCTTAAGTGCCCGGAGGAGCAACGCAACATTGAGCGTACTGGAGAGCGCAGTGGCCAGGGCAAGCCCGCCCAGCGCGAGAAACTGCATGAGCACCAGGTTGAGCACGACATTGGCCGCCATGGCCGTCGCGGCCGTGCGGACCGGCGTGCGGGTGTTCTGCCGCGCGTAGAAGACCGGCACCAGCACTTTGACCAGGCCATACGAGCACAGTCCCAAGCAGTAGAACACGAAGGCGCTGGAGACCAGATCGAGCGAGTTGCCGCCCGCGAAGGCGCCCCGCTCAAAGAGTAGCGCCAGGAGCGTCCGGTGCACGACCAGGAAGTAGCCGGTGATCGGGAGCAGCAGAAACAGGGTCAGCCGGATTGCGAGACTGAACTGCTCGGCCAGCTCCCGGTCTTCACCACGAGCGGCGTGACGAGAGATCGTCGGCAACACCGCCGTTCCCAGCGCCACGGCAAAGACGCCCAGGGGAAGCTGCATGACCCGGTGGCCGTACTCGAGCGCGGCGACGCTTCCCGCGACCAGCAGCGATGCCAGGAAGGTGTCTACGAATGCGTTGACCTCCGCCACACCCATCCCGACGACGCCGGGGATCATGAGCTTGCCCATCTTGCGCACCCGCGAGTCGCGCAGCCGGATGCGCAGCACCCCCCATACCCGGTGGCGCAGGAGCGGCGGGAGCTGGATGAGTAGCTGCAGCACCCCCCCGGCCAGAACGCCCCAGGCCAGGCCGTAGATTGCCTTCTCGGACGTATCGCCCAAACGAGGGCCCACGAGGACCATACCGCCGATCATGCCCAGGTTCATGACCACGGCCGAGAGGGCCGGTGCCGTGAAGTGGCGCAGCGCGTGAAGAGTCCCCATCGCAAGGGTCGCAAGCCCGATCAGCAGGATGTAGGGAAACATCCAGCGAGTCAGATTTACTGTGAGCTCGATCTTCCCGGGCACGTCCGCATACCCGGGAACGATGATGGGGATCAGGTAGGGCGCCACCAGAATCCCGGCCAGGCTGACCAGCAGCAGAGTGAGGGTCAGTAGCCCGGCGACGTTGCGCACGAAGCGACGCCACTCCTCCTCCCCCGCGAGCTCCATGGCCTCGGTCAGGACCGGGACGAAGGCGGCGCTCAGCGCTCCTTCGGCGAACAGCGCTCGGAGCATGTTGGGGAGGCGGAAAGCTATCGTGAAGGCATCAGCAGCGAGCCCGGTGCCGAAGTAGTAGGCCCGCAGCATGTCGCGGACCACCCCGAGCAGCCGGCTCGCGATCGTGCCCAGGCTGAGCTTGCCAGCCGAGAGGACCCAGTGGCGGGGCCCGCCGGGTTTGGTTGGTTTGGCCGGAGACACGCTGGGTTTCCCTTCCCTACTTTACGCTGCGGAATCCTAGCAGCGGGATCTGGATGGGGAAAGCGCCAGATCTCACCGGGCAGCGCGTCGCTGACAGGTGCGAAGCGCCTCGATGGCAGAGGAGTGGCAGCGGGAATGGCAGCAGGCGTAGCACCAGGAGCAGCAGGGGCAGCACGGGCAGCGCCAGGACCGGCGGTGGGAGCAGCATCATGAACGGCAGCAGCCGATTCCTAAGTCTTTGCCCTCGGCGCGACTCGAACGCGCGGCCTACGGTTTAGGAAACCGTTGCTCTATCCAACTGAGCTACGAGGGCGTAAGCAATTACGAGGTAGATTGGCCTACGCAACCCCATGATTGCAACCCGGATTTGATTCGACCACGACGACCTCGTGCCCATCTCGTGCCCATCTCGTGCCCACCTCGTGCCCACCGCGCATCGACGTTTGCATCCCCCCATTCCCGAAGCACCTCGTGCTCGCCGGCAACGGTTGGGCCCGCAAGCACGGGTAGCTACCCAACCACCATTGACTGAGCAACGGCGGATGTCAACGCAACGGCGAACTTGACGCGCCATTCGGGGTAGGAGCGCATAGTGGATGACGACACGACGAAAAATCGACTTCTCATGAAAACCGATTCGGCCTACGATCAAGTGTAGATGGAGAGGCTGCAGCCGGAGAGCTGCACGGCACACCGACCTTGGGCGGGTTGGGCGAGCCGGGCGAGGATGGGACTCGCCGAAGGTGACACGCCTGGAGAGGAGGTGATCCGTTGAGCATAGACAGATTCGACATGGTGGAGGTGGCGGCCCCGTAGGGGATCTCATGCCACGTATGGCGTTCCGACTGGGCCCCGCAACGGGGAAACCCAACGCCATCCTCACCGGTCATGTTTCGGCCCCGTCCTTCTGGGCGGGGCCGATCTACATGCGGCCTGGATGGTCGGCGCGTCCGATCACTCGTACCGGACCATCGCGAGAATGTGGTCTTCCGGCACCCCCGCCCGGACCAGCTCGTCACGGCCACCAAGGCCGACGAGTTCGATCAGAAAAGCGACGCCAACAAGCTCACCCCCAGCCTCACGGACCAGCCGGCTGGCGGCAGCTGCTGTCCCTCCGGTGGCCAGCAGATCGTCCACGATGAGAACGCGCGTACCCGGCGCGAAGGCATCCTGGTGGATCTCGATCACCGCTTCACCGTACTCCAGGCTGTAGGCGATACGGTAGGTCTCCCCTGGTAGCTTGCCCGCCTTGCGGAAGGGAAAGAAGGGTTTCTGCGTTTCGTGGGCGAGCAGCGAACCCCATATGAAGCCGCGGGCTTCGATCCCGCCAACAGCATCGAAACCCGCGGGGGGAAACCGATCGGTGATGGCTTGAACACAACCCGCCTGCAAAGCGGGGTGCTGCAATACCGGCGTCACGTCCCGAAACAAGATGCCTGGTTTGGGAAAATCGGGAATCGTCCGAATGCTCTGACGCAATGCGTCGCTGAACGCTGCCACGTCGTCCATGTGGTCCACATCGTCCTCCTGTTCTTGGGTCATGAACGGCAGCAGTCTACTCCAAAGTGCTGCCGGCCTCGACCCTCAAACCGTCGGACGGCATTGTGTCATCCGCCGTAGCGGCACCCTCACGCTCCGCACACCCCGCACACCCCGCACACGACGCACACGCCGCAGCTCGCACGCGGCCAACAGATCGGCTGCTAGGCGTGCCCAGGCGCCCGGGCGCGAGTCTTCGGCCCATCCGAAATGAGAGGCTCGACCTCCTAGTTTGGGTTCTGTCCGCCGGACTTCTCCAGCACCTCGGCGCCGCGACGCTCTTCCTCGGCCATCCACTCGCGCAGACGCATCAGGGCGCGGCGTTCGATCTGGCGCACACGCTCGCGGCTCACGCCCAGGAACGTGCCCGTGCGGTTCAAGCTGCGCGGGGTCCCGTCCATGAAGCCGTAGCGGATACGCAGCACCAGCTTCTCGCGCTCGGAGAGCTTCTGCATGAGCGAGTCAAGGTGTTTGCTCTCCATCTGCCGGTGGAGCATATCCTCGAGCGACGGAGTATCGGGAATCCGCTCGAGCAGGCTCAAGCCCCGGCCGGCCTCTTGCGTAGCCGTTTCATCCAGCGACTTGATACCGCGCACCAGTTGGCTGACGCTGCGCGCCCGCCGCGGACCAAATCCCGCCTCCTTGCAGATCTCATCCGGCGTGGGCAACCGGCCCCACTCCAGCGAGAGCTGGCGCTCGGCCTCGATGTACTTGTGCAGGGAGCGCATCACGTGGAGCGGGATCTTGAGCGTGCGCGACTGCTCGGCCAGACCCTTGGCAATCGCCAGCCGGATCCACCAGGCCGCGTAGGTTGAGAACCGGAAACCCCTTTCCGGATCGAACCTCTGCACAGCGGTGATCAGGCCGAGATTGCCTTCCTCGATCAGGTCCTCGAGATCCATCCCCTTTCCCGTGAACCGGCGGGCCATGTTGGCCACCAGGCGCAGATTGCTCAGCACCATCAGGTTCGCCGCCTTGCGGTCTCCCTTGCGAACACGCCGAGCTAGAGCCTTCTCTTGTTCAGCCGTGAGCAGCGGATAGCGCGAGACATCACGGAAGTAGACCGGCAGCGTTTCGATGCTGGCCGGCTCCGGGGCAGCCTTCTCGCGGAGCTTGATGCCCAACGTACGCGTCAGGTCGAGGAAGAGCGAGAATTCCGAAGGATCGGGCACTTCGTTCAGGATGGACTGCTCCACCCGTTCCGAATCCAATACTCCCTTGTTCTGGCCTTCTTCGAGGAGCGCAGTCAGGCTGAGAGCGTGCTCGCGCGCGCCCTGCGGGACAGACACTTGAGGGTTCTGTGCCTGTTCTTCTGCACGGACCGCCGTGCGCTTCTTCGTCGTCATGGTTTCCCCCCCCTTTCCAGGGGAGGAACCCACCAAGGAGATTTGGGGGAAATGGTCGGGGCGAGAGGATTTGAACCTCCGACCCCCTAGTCCCGAACCAGGTGCGCTACCGGACTGCGCTACGCCCCGACATTTCTAGACCTAGTGTACCCCAGAATCTCGGGGGGTCAAGCACCTTTCTTGCCCCCGGAAAGCCAGGACGTGGTCTCCGGATCGGACCAGTAGCGTTGGGACAACATCCTCAACGCTACCTACCATACAACCTATCCAGCCCGGAGGTCCCTGCAAACGGAGGCTTGTCAAACTGTGTGGTCTACAGATTCGCGTTCAGGCGTGCTCCCAGCCCTCCTCCCCGACCAAGGGAACGAACGTGCACGGTACGCAATGCGTCTCGTCGTAGCCCTTGCCCGTTCGAGTGAGAACCGTAAGCTCTTGGCCGTGGCGCGACCCGGTTGGCACCACGAGGCGTCCCCCCTCAGCGAGCTGCCTGATGAGTGGATACGGCACGCGCGGGGCACCGGCGGTGACGATGATTCCGTCGTACGGCGCATACTGCTTCCACCCCACGGACCCGTCACCGACACGTTGCAGGATGTTGGTGATCGCCAGGTCGGCGAAGATCGTCCGCGCGCGCTCGGCCAGCGCGGCGACGCGCTCCACGGTGAACACGCTGCGCACGAGCCCGCTCAGGATCGCGGCCTGATAGCCGGAACCGGTTCCGATCTCGAGCACCCGGTCGGCCCGCTCCGGCGCGAGCAATTCGGTCATCACCGCCACCATGTAGGGCTGCGAGATCGTCTGGCCGTGGCCGATCGGCAACGCGCGGTCCGAGTAAGCCTGCGGCGCAAGCGCCGAATCAACGAAGCGGTGCCGTGGCAGCGACTCGAATACGGCCAGCACGCGTTCGTCACGAATCTGACGCGACCGGAGCTGACCTTCGACCATGCGCAGGCGGGCCTGGCGGTAGTCGGTGTTCACGTGATGCTCATCTCCTCCCACCGAGGACGGGTACAGCGCTAGTCCTTCGCAACGCTCCCTCTCGATACTACTCCAGCGGCCGCCCCTGAACCGAAAGCGCGCCGCGAGACTACTCCAGCGGCCGCCCCTGGACCGAAAGCGCGCCGCGAGACTACTCCAGCGGCCGCCCCTGGACCTGAGTGGCATTGCGCTCTTCTTCCTCGAGCACGCGAAGCTTGGCCAGGCCGTCCTTGTCGGTCCAATCCTTCTGCAGCGGTGTCACCGACACGTAGCCCGAGGACACCGCACCGAAATCGCTGTGCTCATCCTGCTCCCATACGGGTGGATCGCCCCCGATCCAGAAATAGGCGCGGCCGCGCGGATCGACCTGCGAGATGATCTCATCGCGGTAGACGCGCAGGCCCAGCTTCGTGGCTTTCCAGCCCAGGATGTTCTCGAAGACCAGATCGGGCAGGTTCACGTTGAGCAACAGGTCGTCGGGCAGGCCCCGGTCGACCAAGCGGTCCACCAACTCCCGCGCCCAGCGCGCCGAGGCCTCGAGGTGCTTCGGGTGCCATTCGATATTGGAGAACGCGATCGCCGGTACGCCGAGCAGGCGACCTTCGAGGGCAGCGGCCACGGTACCGCTGTAGGTTACGTCATCGCCCATGTTGGGCCCGTGGTTGATGCCCGAGAGAATCAAATCGGGCTTCGGCTCCATCACCCCGCCGACTCCGCGGACGGCCATCAGGACGCAGTCGGTCGGCGTGCCCGAAACCGAGAAGACGCGCTCCTCGACTTTCGTCACGCGAAGCGGATCACGCAGGGTCAGCGCATGGCTGGCCGCGCTCTGCTCGCGGTCGGGCGCTACGACCCATACCTCTCCCCGGCTCTCGAGTGCTTCGCGCAGCGCCTGCAGCCCGCGGGCGTTGACGCCATCGTCGTTGGTGATCAGTATGCGCATGGTTCTCCTTCCACGAACGGCGCCTCATCCTTGCGGGCAGGCTCCCCTTATCACTCCCCGGTGCTCTCGGTCTCTCCCGGCCCGGGCGGCAACGTGAAATGGATGGTGCTGCCCGCTTCTGGTTCCGAGGTGATCCAGATCCGCCCACCATGGCGCTCCACGATCCGCTTGCACACCGCCAAACCGATACCCGATCCCGGATAGGCATCGTCTGTGTGCAGACGTTTGAAGAGCGTGAAAACCCGATCGTGGTATGCTGGATCAATGCCGATGCCATTATCCCGCACCAGGAAGAGTTGGTCACCCGATTCCTGCGTAGCCGCGATGTGAATCCGGGGCGAATCGCTTCCCCTGAATTTGATGGCATTCGAGACCAGGTTCTGAAACACACGAACCAGCTGTGCTCGGTTCGCACGCACGCAGGGCAGCGATCCGACCTCCACCTCGGTCCCCGTGCTCTCGATCAGTCCCTTCAGGTTCACCAACGCCTCGGCCACCGCATCTGTGGCGTTGACCTCCGTGAGCGCGTGCTCCCCCGAGGTGGCTCGCGAGTAGCTCAGGAGATCCTCGATCAGCCGGTGCATACGCCGCGTGCCTTCCTGGATGAATTCGATGTACTCCTCGGCATCCTGATCCAGCCGGCCACGGTAACGCCGGGCCAGCAGCTCCGTGAAGCTGGCTACCGTTCGCAATGGCTCCTGCAGATCGTGGGAAGCCACGTAGGCGAACTGCCCCAGCTCGCGATTCGTGGCTTGCAGGTCCTGGAGTGCCGCCTGCAGTTTCGCCTCGACCGCCCGGCGACGGGTCACCTCTCCTTCGAGACGATCGCGCGAAATCGTCGTGTGTTCCAGATCGCTGAGCATGCGATTGATGGCACGCCCCAGCTCGTCGATCTCCTCATCCCCGCGCGCCGTGACCCGGCGCGACAGATCGGCGTGGCCGACGGCCACCGCCTGGCGGCCCAGTCGCACGACGGGCCGGATGACACCGCGGTGGATCACCCCGACGAGCGCGGCCACGACCAGAAACATCAAGAGCCCCGTAGCCAGGGCCACGAAGAAGACGCGCTGATGCTGCCGGTCAAGGGCCTGGTAGGTGCGGTTCATGGCCTCGTGGATCAGCGACAGATTGGCGGAGAGAAGAATGTGCATCTTACCCAGCAAGTGGGCCCGGCGCACCTCGCGCAGGCAGGCCAGGTGCCCGGGCGTCTGCTCGCTCGGGCCGTGCGGCGCGGTCGCGATCTCCGACACGGCCGCTGTGTTTAGCGCGCTCGGGCCATTCGGTGGCGTCAGCCGACTCCCTCCACCCAGGTAGATTGAATCGGCGGGGGCGGGCGGCTGGCTCTGTCCAGCCACCCCCCATTGCTCCTTCAGGTCAGACTGCACACCAGGGTCACCGGGATGCTTCAGGTCGACTTCTTGGAGACGTTCCAACCTCCGGAAGAGCAGTCCTATGGTCTCGTGGTTCCGGGTACCCTCTCGCCACGCGGCCAAACCGGCGGCCTTCGCGGGCTCCTCCGTCGCCAGGATGACGGAGAAATCCTCGTAGCACTGCAACCACTGGATGCGCGCCCTGACAAGCCCGTGTTGCGTGTAGTCGCCCAGCAGGGTCCTCAAGTCGAAGAGCAGGCCAACCGCCCGGTCAAGCGTGCGCATCCGTTCGATGTGTTTCCGCTGAGCACCGAGGGATTCCAGGATCAGGCCGCTGCCCAGCGCGGCAAGCGCAAGACTGATGACGGCCGATAGTGTCAAGCGTCTCGATAGCGTCATGGCCATGGGTGCCTCAGCGTCATGGTCCCGGATGCCTCAGCGTCACGGACCCGGGCTTACATGCGCGCAAGAAGCGGGGGTCGATCAGTTCCAGGTAGTTCGGCACGGCGTCCCCTTCGATCCAGCCCCCGGCCAGTGCCCAACGTGCCTGGTCTTCCAACGTCAAGACCAGGGACTGCTGCAACTCGCAGCGTAGGCGGTAGCGCGTCCAATCCTCCTCCAGTTCCTCCTCGCGGCCTGGCCCAAGCCCATCCCGCAGGACCTGCTTGGCGGTCTTCGGATCCTCGATCACCAGGGCCTCGGCCTGCAACACGGCCAGGAGAAGTCGGCGGAGGTGTTCAGGGTGTCCTTCCAAGTAGGTCTTCTCGGCAACCAGGTTGAACGACTGACGGTACAGCGTGGGGTCCTCGATCTCCACGAGCGCATCCCCCAGTGTCGCCCGTGCCTCCGCGATGTAGGGGTTGCGCATCGAAATCGCATCCAAGCGTCCATCGAGCAGTGCCGGTACGAGCTCGGAAGGATGAATCAGCTGGATGTCCACCCTCTCGCGGGAGAGATTGTTCGTGAGAATCAGCATGCCGAGGAAGAAGTGCACCGCCGAATTGCCTTGAGTCCCTACGCGCTTGCCGGCCAGATCGGCGGCGGTCAGGATCCCCCGATCACGCCGGGCGGCCACCCACGCCCCCCGGTCAGTCGTTGCCACCGTGGCAATGACCGCCACGTCAGCCGACTCGAATCCCCGGCGCATGACGGGCATGTCCGAGACGGTGACCAGATCGACTTCGCCCTGACTCAGCGCTTCGAGCGCCAGCTTCCCGCTCGGATAGCGCAGCACCGCGCAATCGATGCCTGCGACTCCGTAGGCCGACATGGACTCGGCAATGAGGATCAGGGCGCTGGCGGTGTTGTCCTGGATCCCTATCCGCACCTGTCCGGAGAGCTCAGGAACGGATTCATCGGTAGAGGAACATCCCGGGGCCACGCCCAAACCAAGCGAGATGGCCGCCAACAGCATCGCGGCGGTTCGTACGCCCCCCGGTACGTAAGGCCGAGCCGGGGCCCAGAGCCGAGCCGGGGCCCAGAGCCGAGCCGGGGCCCAGAGCCGAGCCGGGGCGCAGTGCCGAGCCGGGGCGCAGAGCCGAGCCGGGACGCAGAGTCGAGCCGGGACGCAGAGTCGAACCATGGTCATCCGTGCCATCAGGCGGCGCATCGCGAGTTCCTCCCGGCGGAACGGTAGTCGAGGTCAGTGGGGGGCACAAGACCCTGCTGGGTTGCAGACCGGCGGGAGCTGGGACCAAGTCCGGATGGCAGCAGGCAAGGGCGTGTTGAAACGAATGCTGGGCCGCAGGCAAGCACCATAGGCAAGGCAAGGACCGGAGATTGAAAAGCAGCGATGAGAAACGACTGGCAGAAAGAAGAAATGGTCGGGGCGACTGGATTCGAACCAGCGACCACTTGCCCCCCATGCAAGTGCGCTACCGGACTGCGCTACGCCCCGACCTCAAAACTCTTATTCGTAATCCATCCTACCAACCCCGTTGTCGGCCGATCAAGCCCAATCCTTGAGATCACGCCACCGGGCCATGGCGTGCTCCGGGCGGGTTGGTGAGCTGGTTCTTCAAATCGCTCAGCTCCCGGCGAATTTCCTTGAGCATCTCGATCGGCTCCGGGTCGGCAGATGCATCCTGCACCTGCCCTTCCGGGGCGCCCTCGACGATGTTGGCCCGGCGCCGGTCGGCCAGAAGCTTCTTGCGGGCCCCGGCGATCGTGAAGCCCCGTCCGTAGAGCAGATCCTTGATCTCGTGGACGAGCTCCACGTCCTTGGGGCGGTACATCCGCACACCGCCGCGGCTCTTGCGCGGGCGGAGCATCGAAAACTGCGATTCCCAATAGCGCAGCACGTGGGCCTTGACCGCGGTCTCGGCGCTGACCTCGCTGATGGAGTAGTAGAGTTTCTCGGCCGTATCAGTCATCGGCTTCCCCCCAGAACTCTTCGCGCGGCGGGCGATTCATGAGATCGGCCAAAGCCTGCCGGGGATCCTTCTCTTCGAAGAGCACCGCATGCATCTGCTCGGTGATCGGCATCTCGATCCCGAGGGACCGGGCCAGCTCGAGAGCCGATCGCGTCGTGCGAACGCCCTCGGCGACCATGACCATTCGGTCTAGAATGTGCGGCAGACGCTCCCCCTTCGCAAGGGCCAATCCAACCTGATGGTTACGACTGAGCGGGCTGGCGCAGGTGGTGACGAGGTCGCCGATCCCACCCAGGCCGAGGAAGGTCTCCCGGCGCGCCCCCATCCGCATGCCCAGACGCGAGATCTCCGCCAGGCCGCGGGTCAACAACGCTCCCATGGCGTTGTGGCCCAGATCGAGGCCCGTGACGATGCCCGCCGCGATGGCGATGACGTTCTTGAGCGAGACCCCGATCTCGACGCCGATCCGGTCGCTGCTCGTGTAGATACGAAGTTGCGGCCCCGACAGGGTTTCCTGCACTCGCCCGGAGACCGTCTCGGTGTCGGCGGCGGCGAGCAGCGCTGCCGGCTTTCCATCCGCCACCTCCGCCGCCAGGCTGGGTCCGAGGAGAACCGCCACTTCCTGGGACGCCAGGCCGGCATGATGCATGAGGACTTGCGAGGGGGTGCGCCCCGTGCCCTCCTCGATGCCCTTCGTGGCGGAGATCCACAGAAGGGGGTGGCCCACAGGGCCGGCATCGGCCATCCCCCGGACGGGACCCTCGCCGGCGCCGGCTGCCCCGAGAATCACGCCGATCTGCCCGGCCACCGACGCCATCGCGTGAGAAGGAACGACGACAAGAGCCAGCTCGGCTTGATCCAGTGCCGCGGCCAGGTCGGCCGTGACCGATACGCCCGGGGGGAGCGGATGATCGGGGACGAATGGGGCGTTGATACGCGTCCGGGCGAGCTCGGCAGCCCGCTCGGGATCGAACTCCCACAGATGGACACGATGGCCTCGGCGAGCCGCGTAGATCGCCAATACGCTCCCCCAGCTGCCAGCACCCAGAACGGCCACGGTGCGGCTCCTCCCGCCCGGGTCTCTCCCGCCCGGGTCCCTCCCACCCGGCTCCCTCTCACCGCGGACCGTTCGGCCGCGGGTAATCTCGCCGCGGCCGCTCGTCCTCGGGGGCGTCCTTTTGCGGGAGGTGTTCATGACGATCTCCTCCAGGTGAATCGCGACTCGGTACCGGCGGCCACCCGGGTCCAGTTGGCCCGGTGCCGCCAGGCGATCAAGACGCAGAGCAGCGCGCCCAGGCCCAGCACGTACCCTCGCAGGGGCCAGGGCGGCCCCCAGAGGGCAGTCGCGACCGTGAAGGTCACGGCCAGCACCTGCGACCCCACCGAGACGTACCGCCAGATCCACACCGTAGCGACCAAGGCCGTCACACCGGCCAGTGCCGCCCACGGTGAAAGTGCGAAGAAAGCTCCCAGCGTCGTGGCCACTCCCTTTCCGCCGCGGAAGCGCAGCCAGGGCGAGAAGACGTGGCCCAACACCGACGCCAGCGCCGCTACGAGCGGCCACAGGCTTCCTCCGCTCACCGTGCCGAGGTCCAGCAAGCCCGGCAACACCGTGACGGCGACATACCCCTTTCCTACATCAAGCAGCAACGTGAGCAGTCCCCAGACCGGCCCCAGGACGCGCAGCGCATTCGTGGCACCCAGGTTGCCACTGCCGTGGTGTCGCAGGTCCACCCCGCGCAGCCGCCCCACCCAGAGAGCGAACGGCAACGAGCCTGTGACGTAGGCCCCAAGCACCAGGACGATCAGGAGCACCGACGAAGGTAGCGTGGTCGGTACCACCAACTGTGCGAGCGGCACCACCAGTGGCAGTACGGCCGGCGCCACCAACTGCGCGAGCGGCA
>CAZNJE010000026.1:58750-61951 GCA_964573295.1 uncultured bacterium
GCGAGCGGCACCACCAGTGGCAGTACGGCCGGCGCCACCAACTGCGCGAGCGGCATCACGATCATCTACCTCTGCTTGCGCTTTCCGCGCTTCGGGGTAGCGCCCGGGTTGCGACGAACCTTGAAACGGATCGGTGAACCGCTGAAACCAAAGGCTTCTCGGAATTGCCGGCCGAGATAGCGCAGATAAGAGGAGGCCAGTGCTTCCGGGTGGCGGCAGAAGAGCGCGAAGGTCGGCGGGGCGCTGAGAATCTGTGCGCCGTAGAGAATTTTGGGGGCATGCCGACCCCGTTTGCCCCGAGGCGGCTGCTGCTCGATGGCCCGGCTCAGAACCCGGTTCACCTCCGGGGTACCCACCTTGCGGCGTGCCTCATCGTAGACCTCCAGGACCAATTCACCGATCTTCCCGGTGCGCTGGCCGCTCAGAGCCGAGATAAAGAGCCGAGGCGCGTAATCGAGGAAGTTGAGCGAGTCCAGAAGGGTCTGTTCGCGCTCGCGCATGGTCTGGGCGTCCTTCTCCACCGCGTCCCACTTGTTGATGAGTAGGACCACCGGCTTCCCGCTATCGGCCACGATAGAGGCCACGCGCTGGTCCTGTCGGCTAATCGGTTCGTTGGCATCCAGGAGCAGCAACGCGACGTCGGCTCGATCGAGGGCCCGGACACTCCGTAGCGAGGCGTAGAACTCGAAGCCGGGCAGATGCTCCCACTGGTACTGGATGCCGGCCGTGTCGATCAGCCAGAACGTGCGTTTCTGCCAGCGCCAGGGGATGTCGACCGCGTCGCGGGTGGTTCCAGGCTGGTTGTCGACGATCATGCGTTCCTCACCCAGAAGCCGGTTCGTGAGACTGGACTTGCCGACATTGGGGCGTCCGAGGACCGCCACCCGGATACCCTCGCCAGGCTCCTTGTGGCTACCACTCTCGGGGAACATGGCCAGGAGATCATCGAGGGCATCTCCCACGCCCAGGCCCTCTGCGGCCGAGACCATGACGGTGCACTCCCAACCCAGCGCGGCAAACTCGGCCGCATGCGCTTCCCACTTGCCCGCGTCGACCTTGTTGACCGCCAGCATGACGGGCACCTTCTCGGGCAGCTGATGCAGGGCGCGAGAGATCTCCTCATCGAGCGGCTGAAGGCCTTCGCGTGCGTCACAGACGAAGAGCACCGCGTCGCACATCTGCAGGGCCTGGAGCACCTGGTCGGCGATGCGCGCCTCCATGCCCTTCGTTGCACTCGGGGTCCACCCCCCGGTGTCAATCAAGTAGAAGTCGCGGCCGCTCCATTCCGCCAGCCCTGCGTTGCGGTCACGCGTCACACCGGGTGTATCGTCCACCACCGCCTGGCGGCGGTGGAGGATCCGGTTGAAGAGGGTGGACTTGCCTACATTCGGCCGCCCCACGATGGCTACCACCGGTACTCGCATCTTCGCTCGTCTCGCTCCTCTCGTCCTGGAACCAGCCTTGCCGGTCTCAGCGGCGTCGCCAGCCGCGCTGACCCCGCCGATCCCCGGGGCTGTTTGCGGCTAGGCCGCTCGCGGGCGCACCACCTCGCCGTTCCATCCCAATTGTAGTTCCGCGCCCAGTTCCGCGGCCAGATCCTGCGGCCTCCGGTGATCGAGCGTGAAGCCATCAGTGTTGAACATCTCGAGCGGTAACACCACCCGATCATAGCGCCGTCGCGCGGCGAGTTTAGCGATGACGTCGGCCCCGCCTAGCAGCCCCGCCACCGTGACCGAGCGACCGAAGAGCGCGTTGTCTACCGCGACCACCTCCGGTACCCAGGCGGCAGCCTCCCCGGTGCGGGCCAACGCGCGCGGCAGCCGCTGCCGAAGCAGGGGCGCGAACAGCTGGCCGGTGACCACCGCTGCTCGCAGGTGGGCGCCCGTATCCCGGCCATGCGCAGGCTGCTGATCCTGATGGGCCAGAGGCGGGTGGCCGCGCTCGCCCCGAGACAAGTCATCCGGGTCTAGCTTCCCCGACACCGAGTCCAGCTTCCCGGGCGCCGAGTCCAGCTTCCCGGGCGCCGAGAAAAGCCGGTGGCGTTCGGCCAAATCCAGATCGAACGCGCGCACCAGCCCAACGCCGTTTTCGACCTGGGGGAAACCCTCGTAGGCGTCTGCCTCCGGCAACGGCGCCCCCGCGAGCAAGTAGATTTCATCGGCCAGGAAGTGAATACGACTCCCGGTGCCGCGCAGGCAGCGTCGCTGCCGCCCCCCAATCTGTTCCACCAGCTGGACAGCTTCATCCCGGGTCACCTCCCGCAGCGGCGGGAGATTCGCCCGGTGCTTGGTGAGGCCCACCGGCACGATCGCCACCGTGGCGACGGCGGGATAGAGCGCCTCCAGATCATTGAGCGTACCTTCCAGCACCGCTCCATCGTTGTATCCCGGAACGAGCACAATCTGCGTGTGCAGGGTGATGCCCCCCTCGCCCAGGCGGCGCATCAGGGCCATGATGTCATGACGGGCGCGCGAACGCAGCAGGCGGCGGCGCACCACAGGGTCGGTGGCATGCACGGACACGTAGAGTGGACTCAGGTGCTGGAGCAGAATGCGCTCGATTTCCCATTCTTTCAGATTGGTCAGTGTGACGTAATTGCCGTAGAGGACCGATAGGCGGTAGTCCTCGTCCTTGACGTAGAGGGTCGGACGCAGATCGTGGGGATTCTGGTCGATGAAGCAGAAGACGCACTGGTTGCCACAGCAACGCACCGAATCCTCGGGAAACTCGAGGCCCCATTGTTCGCCCGGCTCGCGCTCGAGCTCGCACTCGAATACCTCTTCGTCGCGCCGGATCTCGATCGCGATCGCATCATCGGCGCTCAGGTAGGTGAATTCCAGTGCATCCCGCAGCGGCATCCCGTCGATCGAGAGGATCTCATCTCCGGCTCTCAGGCCCGCGTCCCACGCCGGGGAGGGCTTTGTGACGCGCGCGATGCGCATGGGGTTCTCTCCTACTTGGATCCACCCAAAAAAAGGGACCCGGGCGCTCCCCGGATCCCTTTTCCAAACCTGAGCGGGCGACGGGATTTGAACCCGCGACTCTCAGCTTGGGAAGCTGATACTCTACCACTGAGTTACGCCCGCGGATGCACCACGACCCTTGACGGTAGCGAGACGCTCAGCGGGTGTCAATACGTATGTTCGCCAGGTCCCCGTCAAAGTCCTTCCGCTGGCGCCCCGCGAGCGCAGCGGTCCGTTG
>CAZNJE010000027.1:0-2475 GCA_964573295.1 uncultured bacterium
CGGGTGAGTCTACCGGGTCGGGTGGCCCGGCTGCCTCGTGTGGCGCGGCCAGTTCAGTCGGCTCTGGTGGTGTTGGAGAGGAGATGACCGCAAGTGGCGGGCGCTGATCTCCACGTGCACTCCTCCGCCTCGGACGGACGGTTCAGTCCCCGGGAAGTGATGCGACGCGCTCACGGAGTGGGGCTCGAATCGGTGGCACTGACCGATCACGACACGCTGCAAGGCAATCCGGCCGCGGCGGATGAGGCTGCCCGGTTGGGACTGGACTTCATCCCCGGCTGTGAAATCAGCGTTCAGACACCGTCGGTTGAGGTGCATCTACTGGCCTACTTCGTTTCGGACCACGCCGAGCGGGTCGGGGCCATAGTGCGCCGGCAGCACGCCGCACGCCGTGACCGGTTGGTGGCGATTGTGGAGAAGCTACGCGGATTGGGGGTCTCGATCACGTTGCAGGATGTAGAGCGGCATGCCGCCGCTGGAGCCGCGATCGGGCGGATGCATGTGGCCCATGCGCTCAAGGAAGCTGGTGTCGTGGCCTCGGCTTCCGAGGCCTTTGCGCGCTTTCTGGGTGATGAAGGACCCGCGTACGTGTTGAAGGAGACCGCCTCTGCCGAAGAAATCGTTTCGGCAGTCTGGGAAGATGGCGCCGTTCCGGTACTGGCGCATCCTGGCCTGCTGCCCATCAGCGATCTGGAGAGCCATTTCGCGGATTGGGAACTGGGGGGCATCGAAGCCGAACATCCGTCGCACTCCCCAATGATGCGAGCCTATCTGGCCGAGTGGGCCACGCGACGAGGGCTACCGGCGACCGGGGGATCGGACTGGCACGGTGACGAATCTGCCCGGGAGTACATTGGCTGCCGGCGTGTGGATGGTACTGTCGTCGCGAGCTTGCACGCTTCGCGGCGGTGTTGATGTGGCCGAGGAGGTGGGACGAGCCTGCGCCTCGAAGGAGGCAGGCCTTAGCCTACGTCCCGAAGGAGTTGGGTGAGGCGTTGGTGTACTGCGCTGCCGAGTCGATACCACCACGGCGGTGAGCCCAGGTGCGTCAAGGCTATGGGATCTTTTTCGCCCGCGCTGGCCTCGTCATCGATGTAGTCGTAGAGCTGGCGCACCGTATCATGAAGCTCACGGCGCTCTTCGCCCAGCTGCTCCATGGTCCGTCGTTCAACCAGGGTCAGAGGATTGCCGCGGTGGATCTCGTTGTAGAGCGAGACCAGTTGTTGCAGGGAGGCTCGCGAGAGTTGGATTGGCTGATCAGCCTGCGTGGCAATGTACCAGCACTCTTGCTGCTCGTGGAAGAGCACTTCGTAGAGCTGTTCCGACGGGTTCGGTGTCATGCGCTTCGTCCTATCCTGATCGTGCTGTTTGCCTGGATGGGCTCTTCAGCCCCGTCCGCGCTGGCCCAAGAGGCCGGGCGGGATGCGTCGGCGCTGGCCCAAGAGGCCGGGCGGGATCCATTCGCGCTGGCCCAAGAGGCCGGGCGGGATCCATTCGCGCTGGTTCAGGCAACCGGGCCGGGCCAGGTTGCCCTGACGCAAACGGTTGGATACAGCCCTGCTGTGTCCGATTCATCCGCGTCGGCCTGTCTGCCCCCCGAATCTCGCTATGTGGAGGCCAGCGATGGCTCGTTCCTCCACGTTACAATTCATCGGCCGCCTGGAGATGCATCTGCAGCGGTCGTCCTGCTATCGCAGGAATCAGCGATCGGCGGGGAATGCTGGGGTGTGTTTCCCGAAGAGCTATGTGCGGGTGGATTCCTAGTGTTGCTGCCCGATCCCCGCGGGACCGGGCTGAGTCGCAGTCCCGAGCTCTTGCCTGAGGAGTGGAGTCAGCCGGCGATTCCGCTGCGGCGCCGCTTCGAGGAAGATGTCATGGCCTGCCTCGACTTGGTCGGGACCACTAGCCGTCGCATCGGCGTGGTCGCGACAGGTTGGACAGTCTGGATAGCCAATGCGATCAGTCAAGCCGATCCCAGGATCACCCATCAGATCTGGATCACGCCCGACGCGTGGCCTGATGGCGAAGATCCGGACGATCTGTCCGATCCTGGCAGCCGGTTGCTGCTCGTGGCGGCCCAACGAGAAGAGGAGAGTTCGGCACTTGCAGGCGACCTCTACTCGCAGTTCAATGACCGAGCCGAGCTGCGTCTGCTTACCGGCGTAGAAGGCGGTTGTCAGCTGGCGCAGCACCCTGGTCTACGAAGAGGGTTGCTGGACTGGCTTGCCGCGGCCCTCTCCGGGGGGGCGGGGGAGATGAGATAGCATGGACGCAACCCTCTTTACATTGCGGTCGGTGCGGTCATTGCGGTGGGTGTGCTCATTGCGGTCATTGCGGTGGTTTCCGGCAGACCGTTGCGGACGCGAACCGGCGCGGGTATCGGTTCACGCCCGTTTGCATGCCTGCTCACTCTTCCGGGCGCATGCCTGCTCACTCTTCCGGGCGCATGCCTGCTCACTCTTCCGGGCGCATGCC
>CAZNJE010000027.1:2575-2747 GCA_964573295.1 uncultured bacterium
TGCTCGCCTGCTCGCTCGTGTGGTCGTGCGCGCCTCCGGTCGTCTGCCCGCCCGCTGACGCCCTTGCTGACGCCCGGCTTCGTATTCCGTTTGGCGCTTACGCTGCTAGGCACGGCAGCGGCGCAAGTCTCCGAACCGGGTGCGGCGCAAGTCTCCGAACCGGGTGCGGCGC
>CAZNJE010000027.1:2847-5882 GCA_964573295.1 uncultured bacterium
GCGGCGCAAGTCTCCGAACCGGGTGCGGCGCAAGTCTCCGAACCGGGTGCGGCGCAAGTCTCCGAACGGGGTGCGGCGCAAGTCTCCGAACCCGGTGCGGCGCAATTGTCTGAGTCCGTGTCAGCGAGAGTGGCCTGTGCCGAGGCTGCCCTGGAGGCGCTGGCATTGGAGAACCTGGAGTTGGCCGAACCAGCCGTGAACCGCCTTACCACAGACGATCCCGCCGACCCCATGGGCCGCTACCTCCAGGGACGGCTGGCCGGACGGGCCGGACGATGGCAGGAGGCCATGAGGGCCTATCAGCTGCTGCTTGTCGCGCCAGGCGAGCAAGACCTGGCGAGCTGGGTGCAATTGGCGGCCGGACGCCTCGTACGGGCAAGGCAGGCTGTTCAGGAAGAGCGGATCGAGGCCTGGTTGTCGGCGATCGAGCCGCCCGATCCGGTGGCGGGACGACTGCTCGTCCTGCCCCCCGAACCCGTGTTCCTGCGCGATCCAAGCGCGGCTGCCCTTGAGCGAATGGAGGCCACCGCCGTCTCTATCGCCTCCTGGCTCATCGGCAGTCTGGCACAGGTGCCGGACACAAGCCCCCTGGACCTGCATGTCACACACATGGTTGCTTCCCTCCGCGCGGGAAGGGACGTGGGGGCAGAAACCGTGCCGGCTCGGGCGAGAGACGATCGTGGATCGGTGCCGCCGCTCAACACGATACTTGGGGTGTCGCACCGCCTGGCCCGGTTGAGGCCTCAAGGTCCCCCGCCCGAGGATCCGGGGGGGGGGACACCCTCGCACTACTACGTTGGCGAGCCGACCGGACAGTGGAATCAGGCGCTGGCCCAGGCGCTGAGCCACTTCCAGTCCGAGAACGAGCTTCCGCCCACCGGCATGCTGGATCCGGCTACCCGGCAGACACTCGAGCAGGCCTATCGTGCGGGGGGCAGCCGCCCGTCTCTGCCGCGGACCGAGTCTCAGAGCCGGTCATCGGCGATGGCCGCCCCTGCGCAGGAGATGGGCCTCCTGCTGGGCGCCGAGGCGGTCTTGAGTGGGACCTTGGAGGAGGAGCCGACGGGGCAGATCCGCTGGCATCTGGTCTGGGTCTCGCCTGTCGATGGTTCGCTGCTCTCGCCCCCGTTGGCTGGCGTACTCGTGCCTGCTCAGTACGAGGCGTCTTGGACCCAGTTGATCCGCCAGCTTCTGATGTACAGCCCGGCATGTCAGGCCGTGGGTGCGTGCGAGAACGTGTCGATTCCGCCGGCCCCGTCGGCCGCAGGGGCGCGGGCCTACGGAAAGGCCATGCTGGCGGTCGAGCACGGACGGTTCGGTGCCGCCGCTACCTGGTTCCGCCAGGCCGCCCAGGAGGGAGCCGGTGATCGTGCCGCGTGGTACGGCATGGCTTGGGAGCTGGATCCGGCGGGATTAGACCGCCTCGAGCGGAAGCTGCTCACGCGGATCGCCCGAGGGGTGCCGGCGGTGGCTGCCGGTAGTCTGGCGCAGACGGGACGGGTACTCTCGGGGGGCCTGCTTCAGGGCAGTGGCGCCGATCCCGCAGTTGGGAGCTGGACAGCTGGTGCGCCGTTGACCTACTTCCCCGAGACCGGCTGGCTCCGGATCAGCGGGTACCTGGAGGGCCGATGATGATCAAGCGGCAAACCAGACGGCATGAGCTGGCAACCCCGCGGCTGGATCGGCGAAGGTTGCTTTTCCTGTCTGGGGTTTCGATTCTATCGACACTGCTGGCTTGCGCCGATTCGGCCGAGGCCGCCGTGCGAGTCACTCGGGTTGGGGCGTGGTATCAATCCGATACCTGGAGTTTGGGCTGGGATGCTCCGGAAGGTATTCCGCATGATGCTCCGCAAGGTGTTCCGCATGATGCCCCCCAGGATACCCCGCAAGGTTCTTCCCAGGGTGAGGATGGGCCCGACGGCGAGCCTACCCAGCGATGGGGTGGCCTCTACGCGGACCTGGCGATGAGTCAAGACTGGGGGCTGCATCTGGAGTGGGCCGGGACATCGGCCGAAGAAGGTGGCGGCTCTCTGGAGTTCGGTGATCATCACGCCCTCTCGCTCTTGATGCATTTTCAGCGCCCCGGAGCCCCCTGGCGATTGCAGGCCGGCTTGCGCACGGGCACGGGTGGATTTCTTGACGAGGGACAGTTGGAGCTGGCCAGGCGGTTGGCCGAACCGTTGCTGGCGGCGGCGGTGCCCGAGCCGGTGACTGGCCTCCGTCTGCATGCGGGCGCGATCGTGGGCTATCCCGCTGCCCGGGGTTGGGATCTCCTGGCCGCGGCTGGCTACGACTACCACGGCGACATCGAGCCCGAGCCCGAAACGACGATCTCTGGAGGTAGTGTACTGGCGGGACTCGTTGGGACGCGTCTCTACAACGAGGACCGCGAGCTGTCCCTACGGCTGGGACTCGAGCGGGCCGGCGCGCTGGACAGCAACGGAATCACCGTTCGTGACGCGCACACGGGCACAACCATGTCACTGGCCATCGCGCAGCGTCTGGGTTCGCTCAGACTGGTGCTAGGCGGTCACTGGATGTCGACGGGCGATTTGCAGTGGCCCGCGGCGCGGGAGTACGGACAGGTGGTCGACGAAGGACCCGGCGTGCTCATGGGCAGTCAGTTTGAACTCGGCGCCTATGATGGCTGGCAGTGGAACGGGTCTTGGCGCGTGGTGCCCGCGTTGGTTTATGGACACCGGCGCTGTTCGCCCGACGGCCTGCCGTACGGTGAGGGCTGGAGCGCGCACCTTGGACCGCGCCTGATTGCCGCCTCGGAGCGGGTGCGTCTGGACCTGTCGGTCTACTGGTTAAACGGCCGCTGGAGGCCCTTCGCGCAAGGGGGCGGGAGCGAATGGGACGAACTGTCTGGTGTGCGATTCCGGCTGGAGGTAGCTACTCTGCTCGGAGAGGTTGGCTCACTGGTGCGGGAGACGGCTCAGTGGTCGGAGGGTGCGGCCAGGTGACAGAAGTGGCCGACCGCGCGGCAAGAGACGGTTCCGCGGCAGGATGGGCGGAGCGCGCGGCAAGAGACG
>CAZNJE010000027.1:5982-11501 GCA_964573295.1 uncultured bacterium
CGGCAAGAGACGGTTCCGCGGCAGGATGGGCGGAGCGCGCGGCAAGAGACGGTTCGCGGCAGGATGGGCGGAGCGCGCGGCAAGAGACGGTTCCGCGGCAGGATGGGCCGAGCGCGCGGCAGGAGACGGTTCTGCGGTAGGATCGGCCGAGCGCGCCGCAGGAGACGGTTCCACGGCAGGAGCGGCCGAGCGCGAAGCCGGACGCGGCCGGAACTGGTGCACCGTAGGCGAGGGAGACCTGGAGGAAGCATGAGGCTGCATGGCGCACTGCGAGTGCTCTTCGCTCTGACGTCGCTGGCCGTGCTGGCGATGGGGCTTTGGCAGTGCGATCGCGAAAGCACCGCCCCCGGGAGCAGCGCGTTGCAGTTCGCGTTGCGAACTCAGGGGTTGTCCGCGGGGCAGGTCGATTCGATCGAGATCGAGATTACCCGTGATGGTACTCTGAGCGCGCTCGATACCATGGCGATCGGCGAGGGCGGCGCCTTCAGTGCCACCTTCGCGCTGGAGGCCGGCGGTCCTTACCGGGTGGATGTCTTCGCGCGCGGCGAGGGATCTGATCTCGTGCCGGACTCGCTGCGGCGAGGCGTACTCGCCTACGGCAGGGAGGGCGGACTGGAGCTCAAGCCTGGGCGGCTCACCGAGGTGGACCTGGAACTGGCCGAGGCAACCGTGGCGATCGATACGCTGTGGGGTAACGTCGGGTCGCGTACGCTCGAGCTGCGCTGGGCCAAGGCCTCTGGTGCCACTGGCTACACGCTTGGTTGGTATGATCCCGGAACCGAGGAGACCGGTTACGAGACCGACCTGGCCGACACAACGCTCACACTGAGCTGGGATGGTCCAGTGGGAGCCTACTTGCTGCGCGCTGGCGAGGATACGTTGCAGTTCGCCGTCCAGCCGCATTTCGGCACTCGTGAGGGCGTCTTTGGCCCGACCTACGGAGCATTCCTGGCTCAATGGATGCTGTTGCCGCAGCTGCTCGAGTTTTGGCCCGACAATGCGGAAGAGGTGCCGGTCGATGAGGCTTTCGTGTTTCTGCGCTTCGACCGTCCCCTCGATACCGATACGATCGAGACCGGTGTGTTTTGGGAGGAGAGCGCCACGGGCAGCGCCGTGCCCGACACGCTGATCCTCACCGGTCCCGGCGACGGCAGCCAGTTCCGCCTCCAGGCCGAACCGGGCGTTCTCGAAATGGGCACCACCTACCGGGTCCGAATCACCTCGGATCTCACCGACCTCGAGGGCCGGCCTTTCGACGCGGCCCCCCAGCAGGAGGGGCTGCAATCGGCACTGATCGAGTGGTCGACGAAGCCCTACGACCCGCTCATGCTGATCGAGATGACCCCCGGGCCAGGCTCGATGGACGTGGATCCCCTCGAGACGATCCGGCTGATGATGAGCCATCGGATCGACTACGCCACGCTGTCGGATTCATCCGTCTACATCACCGACTCCGCCGGCGAACCGGTGCCGGCAGTCCGCGATACGGCCGAGACCGCCCGGTTCATCACCGTGACGCCCCTTGAACCCATGTGGTTCGAGACCACCTACAGGATCCACATCACGCCCAATCTGGCTAGCGCCGACGGCTGGGCCTTCGACAACAACGGCTTGACCTATCCGGAACTCGAGCCCATCGAGCTGCCCTTCACGATTGAGGCGCAGCCCCTCGGGCCGCGGGTGTTGAGCGTCATTCCCGACTCGGGTGCGGTCGCGGTACCGGTGACGCAAGCGATCACGGTCGAGTTCAGCATGCCGGTCGACTCGGCCACCGTCGTGGCCAATCAAAGCTTCTGGCTGAAACGGGGCGGCAGTTTCGGGGTCAACGGTCAGGTACGTCCGATCGGTGGCAATCCGCGTTTCTACCGGTTCACGCCTGTCTCCCAGCTGCGGAAGAACACGATGCACGAGGTGAAGGTGACTCCCGGCGTCATCAACCTCGACGGCCACGCGCTCGACCAGGATCGCGACGAGCCCGGCTATCAGTCGTTCATCGCAACCTTTGTGACCGAGAATCCGCCGCGGGTGATCGCTGCCGATCCCCCGGAAGGCGGCGCGGACGCGCCGGTGGACGAACCGATTGAGCTCACCTTCTCAGCCGACCTGGATCCGGCCAGCGTGACGAGCGAGACGGTGCAGCTTCGTGGCGCCGGACTCGTGCCGCTCTCGTGCACGCGCGAGCTCGAAGCACCCGACCACCTGCTCCTGACGCCTGAGGAACCGCTGGCCTACTGGACGACCTACCAGGTCTGGGTCGATACGCTCGTGACCGGGCTCGACGGCAGCTGTTTCGACCAGAGTGATGCCTCGGGACGCCAAGCTTACACGGCCTTCTTCGTGACCGAACCCGAGAGCCTGCATCCGCGCGTCGATCTGGTGTATCCGGAGACAGGGGCCGAAGAGGTGCCGGTCAGTGACTCGGTGGCGGTGACCTTCACCTCGCCCGTCAAGCCGAACACCGTCGGCGCCCAGAGCTTCCTGCTCACGCGCACGAGCGGCTCCGGCACCCCCGAAGCCTTGACAGCCGAGACCATCGAGGTGAGCACCGATTCCCTACAAGCCGTCTTCTATCCGGCCGAGCCCCTGGATCATGGTAGAGACTACGAGATCGAGCTCACCACCGCAGTTGCCAACCCGGCCGGTTTCGGTCTCGATCAGGATCCCGATAGCGAGGGCCTGCAACCTTTCGTCAGCCAGTTCACGACGGTTCAAGAAGCGGTGCCTCCCCGGGTGATCTTCGTAGATCCAGCCGACGGCGCTCAAGGAATCGCGGTGACCGAGAACATCATCGTACAGTTCAGCGAGCCCATGGACTCGGCGAGCGTGGTGGGCGCTTTCTCGGTGAGTGCCGGAAGCGATACGCTCACCGGCGCGGGGGTTTTCGACGGCACGAAGCGATTCTGGGCATTCCAGCCTGATTCAGAGATGGCGTACGGGACGGTCTACACCGTCGCGGTCGACACCACCGCCACCGACCTGGTTGGCAATCGGCTGGATCAGAACACGGTGAGTCCCGAGCGCGATGCGTTCGCGAGCACCTTCACGACGGTCGATGAGACGACCTCGCCCATGGTGCTCGGCATGCAGCCGGCCACCGGCAGCGACAGCGTGGATGTCGAGGTCACTCTGCGGGTGACCTTCAGCGAGCCGGTCGACCCGGCCACCGTCGAGGCGCCCGGCTCCTTCACCGTCGGGCCCGACGGGGGAGATCTCGTCAGCGGCCTCTTTGCCTATGAATCGGGTGGAGCGGTCGTGGCCTGGACCCCGGAAGCGCCCCTGGCGTTCAGCACGACCTACCGGATCACCTGCAATACGACGATCACGGACCTCTATGGCAATCCGCTGGATCAGGATCCGGCCCAGCCGGGCGAGCAGCTCTGGCGCGGCAGCTTCACGACCTGGGACGAGACGATCCCGCCGCGCGTCTCCGCGCTCTTTCCCGAGGAGAGCCCGGTGCCGATCACGGTGACGCCGATCGTGGTCTTCACCGAACCGATCGATCCGGTCACCCTCGATGGGGCCGTGTCGATCAGTGACGGCCAGACTCTGGTGAGCTTCACGCCCGAACTTGTCCCAAGTGCTGATTCGTTGCACCTGGTGCTGACCGATCCGCTGGAGCAGAACACCACCTACACGGTGACCGTCGATACACTGGTGGCCGACACGCTGGGGAACCTCCTTGACCAGGATGAGCTGCTTTCCGGACGCCAGCCCTTCATCGGGCAGCTCACGACCGAGGCCGACCTAGAGCCGCCCACCCTGATCGGGCTTTCTCCCCCCGATGGGGCCCTGCACGAGGTGCGGGAGGTCACCGCCGAGCTCGAGTTCTCCGAGCCGCTCGATCCGGCCACCGTCAGCCAGGCCAATATCTACATGACCGGTCCAGGCGGACAGGTTGCCTGTGAGCTGGTGCCGGGTCCCTACTACCAGACCATCGAGCTGGTGCCCGACGCCCTGCTGGCCGCCGGTGAGACCTACGGCGTGCACGTCAGCACGCTGGTACGGGATCTTGCGCACCGGCAGTTCGACGGCGATCCCGAGACCCCTGGCAATCAAGCCTTCGAGTCCACGTTCCGCATCGGGCTTCCGCCGGTGCTGGTGTGGGACGGAGGCCTCTGTGCGGTGGGCGACAGCGCGGTGGTGGTCTTCGACGCCACGGCGTCCTTTGAGCGCGACAGCCTGCTGGCCGACTCGGTCGCGGTCGTGACCTGGATCTGGGGCGACGGGCAGGAGGAGACCCTTCCGGGCCCGGCCGGGTTGTGGGCGAGCCACGACTACGGTGTCATCGACGCGGCCGGATGCGATGGACTCGACAACGACGGAGACGGCGACATCGATGAAACGGGCCCCGATGGCTGTGACGAGTCCTACCACGTGATCCTCGAACTGACCGATGCCTACGGGTTCAGCGTGCGCGACACGGCCGGGGTGTCATTCTGCGCGTTCTTGGTGGTCGGTAGCGACCCCGAGGAAGGAGAGGAACAGGTGCGGCCCGATGAGGAGGTGCGCATCACCTTCTCCCGACCGGTCGATCCTGACAGCATCAGCGCCGAGAGCGTCGTCTTCGAGGCCGAGGCCGGTGGCGCCGTGGCCTATACCGGCAGCTTGGAAGAGGGCGGAACCGTCCTCGTGCTTGATCCGGACGCGGACCTGGTTGCGGACGACTACTCGGTGACGATCACCGAGAGCGTTGTCGACGAGGACGGCCAGCGGTTGGATCAGGATCCCTCCACACCCGAGAACGACCCCTTCGTGCTGACCTTCAGCGTCAATAGCCTGCCGGTCATGGATTGGGACCGAGGGCAGTGCCTGTTGGGCGAATCCTCCCTGGTGAGCTTCGACGCAAGCGGCAGCAGTGATCCGGACGCGGGGGATGAGATCGCTTGGGTGGTCTGGACCTGGGGAGACGGCGACCGGGACAGCCTGGCTGCCCCCGAAGGGCTGGCGACCGCGCACGAGTTTCCGTCACAGGATATCAACGGCTGCGACGGCCTCGACAATGACGGCGACGGCGATATCGATGAGACCGGCCCCGACGGCTGCGACGAATCCTATCGCGTGATCCTGCGCGTGTACGACACGCACGGCGCCAGCGTGGCCGATACCGCCGGCGTTTCCTTCTGCGCCTTCGTCGTGTCGGCCTCGGACCCGGTGCAGGGTGAGACGAGCGTGCCCGTCGATGCGGTCATTGCCGTCACCTTCACTCGCGATGTGGATCCGGCCACGGTGGATGGTAGTTCGGTCGTCCTGCGGACCGGAGGCGGGAGCGTACCGGTGACCCGCGCGTTCCCGGTGACTGCGGACGAACTCGTCATCACACCGGACAACCCGATGAACGCTGGGGGAACCTACGAGCTGACGATCACGAGCGATGTGACCGACGCCACTGGAGTGGCGCTCGACCAGGATCCCGAGACGCCCGCGGACGACAGCTTCATCCTCATCTTCTATGTTGCCGAGGACGACTAAGGCATCCGCGGTGACGCGGACAGCCGGGGAACGCCGGCAACGCGGACGGC
>CAZNJE010000027.1:11601-15175 GCA_964573295.1 uncultured bacterium
TGGGGAACGCCGGCAACGCGGACGGCTGGGGAACGCCGGCAACGCGGACGGCTGGGGAACGCCGGCAACGCGGACGGCTGGCATGTCCAGGCCGACCAGCGTATCCAGGCATCTGATAGCGTGGTCCCTGCCCGATGGGACTCGCGAGGGCGGGCAGTGTGGCCAGACCCCGATCGGACTCGTGAGGGCGGGCAGTGTGGCCGGATCCCGATGGGACTCGTGAGGGCGGGCAGTGGCTGGTGATGCTGTGATCGCCCCCCCGTGACTGTGGGGGCTACGGCCGTGCCGAGTGGCGCGTAGCCCGGCTACAGGTCGATTGTCAGGATGTCGGCGCGGTCCAGCTTCGCGCTGCCCAATCCGGCCTGCTCAGCCAAGGCCAGGTGCGGCAGGTCTTCGGGTGTCAAGTTGAGCAAGCTGCCTCCAAACGCATCGATCGCGACTGGATCGGTGCCGGCCATGAGGACCCCCGGGTGGGCGACGTCGTCGAGATTGCCGCCCTGGGGGCCGTTGCGCAGCAGTATGCGCATGCCGTCGAGCACGGTGAGCGCCGGCCGGAAGAAGACCGCCAGGTCCACCGAAGATTGGGGTACTTCCTGGTGGAGTTGCGCGCGCCGGCCGTCGATGGCGCCGTACCAGTTCTTCATACCCAGGGTGGCGCGGCAGAGGCCGTGGTGCTTTACGATGGGCACGTTGATCAACACGTCCGCCTCCAGCACCTCGCGAAAGACGGGCCAGCGCTTGACCAACCGTCCGTTGATCTCCACCTCCTGCCCGCGGCCCTTACGCAGGTGGATGACCTCGGCCCCGGCAGCCTCGGCGGCCTCTTCGATGCCGCTGTGCTTGTAACACCGACGTGGATCGTTGCAGGTGTGGTCCATGACACGAACACGTTCCGCGCCAGCGTCGCGCGCAAGCCGCGCGATCTCAGCCACGACCAGCGGGTTCGTGGTGGCGGCCTGCTCCGGCGATCGATCCCACCCGATGTTCGGCTTGATGACGACATTCTGGCCCGACTGGACAAAGCGGCTCATGCCGCCCAGGGCCTTGATCGCCTGGCGCACCTGCTCGGCGGCGTCGCCCCCGCGGACGATGGCGCCGCTTGGGATTGAAAGCGGCTCGGCGCTTGCCGGCAGCCGGCGTCCTGTCAACCACGAGGCACCGAGAGAGCCGACCGCCAGAGACTTGAGTATCTGTCGCCGAGTCCAGCATCGCATCGAGGTTCCTCCCTTGCTGTGTGCGGGCCGAAGGCATACTGGACGAGCGTCCAGCGATTCGCATGCACGGGTCGCATGCACGGGTCGCATGCACGGGTCGCATGCACGCTTGAATGCAAGCCTAGGCGAGCGCGAAGCCTCCTGCAAGGGCATGTGGACCACTGGACCACTGGACCACTGGGCCGAGGTTGTTGACAGGCTAGCGGACACCGTGGAGAAGTGAATAGCGAGGCAACGCTGCTGATTCTGACGCGGCTCGGTTGGCCACCGAACGGCGATGGCCACCGAACGGCGATGGCCACCGAACGGCGATGGCCACCGAACGGCGATGGCCACCGAGGAGGAAGTAGACGGTGCGATGGGAATGGGCACAGAGCACTCTGGAGATCGTACGAGGTGACATCGTCGAAGTGACGGCTGATGCCCTCGTGACCGCGGCGAATGCAGGTTTGCGGGGTGGTGGGGGTGTCGACGGGGCGATCCACCGCGTCGGTGGGCCAAGTATCCTCGAGGAATGTCGCCGTCTGGGGGGCTGCCCGACCGGTTCGGCGGTGGTGACCGGTGCCGGACGCCTTCCCGCTCGGTGGGTCATTCATGCTGTCGGGCCGGTCTGGAAGGGCGGTGGTGCGGGAGAGGCCGAGTTACTTGCCTCGGCGTATCGCTCTTCCCTGGCTCGCCTGGAGGAAGTCGGGGGGCATGTGATCGCATTTCCCTCGATCTCTACCGGTATCTACGGCTATCCGGTTCAAGAGGGGGCTGTCGTGTGTGTCGCGACAGTGTTGCGGTATATCGAGGCGGTGTCCGAAGCTTTGCACGTGGTCCTCGTCCAGTTCGATGAGGCCACGCACGCGGTCTATCTCAGAGCCGCCGAGGCCCTGCGAGCGGCTCTGCAGGCAAGACTGTAGGCAAGACTGCAGGCAAGACTGTAGACGCAGACTGACCGGTGTCGTGCCCGCGCGCGGATCGGCCGTCAGCCCTGCGGATTGGGCAGCCGGATTGGGCAGCCGGATTGGGCAGCCGGATTGGGCAGCCAGCCGCGGGGCAACTGCTCCACCCACCAGATGGCATTACTGCTTCTTGAGCGGGTAGAGGGCGAAGTGACCCTCCGACGTTCGACGCAGCAATACCGGCTCCCGTTCTCGCGTGGCCATGAGCAGCTGATAGTCGGCGGCCTGATCCAGACCTGTGCCGTAGGAGTCAGCTTCCGGATCCAACCACACCATACGGTCTTCCTCGACAAGCAATAGCCGAACCGCCTGGCGGTCGAATTGGTGTGCGAGGGGTAAGTCTGGCAAGAAGCCCGTCGTATCTGTGCGTGCCAGAAACAGCTCTGCCTTGAGGTATGCCGCCGAGGCCAGTGCAGTCATCATCAGTCCACGTTCGATCGGGTCGGTGGCGCCTAGCTCGAAAGCGATTCGGGGACCGCGTGGGAAGTAAGACGTGTTTGTCAGTCTGCGCGGCAGACGTACCGTGTGCTTCTTGAGATAGTCGTAGACGGCCGCCATCCGCGGCACAGTACTGCGGAATTCGGTGGCCAACGAGTCGCCCGGAGTGCGGAAGAGGATTTCGGCGTCGTCCAAGGCCATCTGGTAGAAGAGATCGCACTGACTGCGTACCTTATCCCAGGTGCCGCTCGTCGTGAAGTAGACGCGCGGGGCGGCCAAGCCCGTGGGGTTCTCTGGGCCGCGAGGAATGTTGCCCGTGTGTACCTCCACCATCGGGACTGCGCGGCCGTAGTGGTGTCGTAGGCGGGAATCATGACCTGCGATCTCGACGATGCTCTCCATCGTTCGCGCATGCTCGAACTGAATCAGCCGTTCGATGACGGGTGCATGAGGGCTCGATAAGGGCAGGACTGCCCAGTCCGATGGCAAGAAGAAGTTGTTCCAGCGGTTGTCGAGCACGTAGGCGACATCGAGGACGTCGCCCGGCTGCAGAGGTGGTAGCCCGCCCACGGCATCGGCCCATGGCTGCCCACCGCGCTCTGGCCAACCCAGTGGCGTCTGTCGGCTCCACTGATCGTCCTCGACTCGTAGCGTGTCATCACCGCGGTAGATCCGGAAGCGCTGCAATCCAAAGAGCTCCACTTCCGTGTTGTGTAGTACCCGAAAGGGCTGGACCGCATCGGCTTCAGGCGCGTCCGGATCTCCGATATACCAGACCTGATGCTCCTGAAGCGTGCGCCGTCCGTTGCCGTTCATCTGACAGATCGTTTTCCAACCCAGCAGTACGAGGGGCTCTCCACTCTCCTGCGCCTTCTTGGTGCTGAAGAGCATCGCCCGGATCTCGGCGTCGTCAAAGGTCGCCTGGGCGGGAACGTGTCCCGTAGCGGCGATGAGCAGTACCAGGAGGGCAAGATG
>CAZNJE010000027.1:15275-32641 GCA_964573295.1 uncultured bacterium
CCCGAGATGGCCAAGGCGCCCGAGATGGCCAAGGCGCCCGAGATGGCCAAGGCGCCCGAGATGGCCAAGGCGCTCGAGATGGCCAAGGCGCTCGAGATGGCCAAGGCGCCCGAGATTCCCGCGGCGCGCCGCGACGGGGGAGCGAGCAGCATTGCCCGCCGTCTTGCGCGAAGGTTGTCGCCTACTATGATGCGAAAAAGCGATCATCTTCAAGCCGAACTCCTCAGTATGGGGCGACCGTCACTGGCCGTCCCGGCTTTCGCAGTTTCGTGGTCTGACGCAAGGCGACGGTTGCCTGTCGCCGCGAATCCTGTAGTCCAGACCAGCGTCCGCAACTGTCCACGACACCCCCCCCACAAACCACGACACCCCGCCATTACCCGCTGTCGCTAGCGTTCGGGTTTGGCCCAGAGTGACCGGGTTGAGTTGCTTCAGATCCGCGGTCTAGCCCTATGCGATGGCCACCGGCTTGCAGCGCACCAATGCGTCGGCCGGGGACTCATTCTCGTCGCGTCTGCAATCCGAACCGGGGACATCATAATCATCGTTTTGATCATTGTATGGATCCATTGCGGGATAGGCAACCCGAGGGTTTTTTTGTTTGACATGGACAACCGGCGCTTCGTTAAATCCCGGTTGCCTCGCGCGCTGCGATGCCGGAGTGTCGTTGTCGAAACTCGCGAGGAAATCGTCCACCGGGAACACACATCGGGGCGGACGGGCCGCCAGGAGGGTGAGCGATGTTCGATTTTTTGGAGGGACCTTGGAACCTCCGCGACGACGAGCTGGATGACGACGACTTCGAAGACGACGACTTCGAGGACGACGACCTTGAGGATGACGACCTCGACGACGACGGCCTTGAGGACGATGAGTACGACGACGAAGACGATGATCTTGATGACGAATTCGGTGAGGACTTGGAGGATCTGGACGAGGATTTCGACGATGAGTTTGATGAGGATCTTGACGACGATCTCGATGATGAAGAGTACGACTTAGACGATGACGACGATAACGACGATGACGACGATGACGATGACGTATTCGACGATGACGATGACGACGATGATGAGGACTACGACGACTACGATGATTTCGTGGACGATGACGACGACCAGTTCTAGGTCGGAACATACATCCAGCGTCTTTGGAGACTTGGAGACAGGTTGAAGCTTGATGGCACGTATCCTAGATTGGGGAATGGTTTGTGACCGTGGGCGTACGCGTGCCGAGAATCAGGATGCGACTTTCCTGTGGACTCCTGAACTGACCCGCCTTCTTCCGTTTGGTGATTCTTCCAATGGGAGCCACGAGCCCGAAAGTCTCACCGCAGCCGAGAGACACGGGCCGAAGCCGGAGTCGAAGCCGGAGTCGAAGCCAGAGCCGGTCTCAGTGCCGGAGCCAGTGCCGTGCTGTGCCGTCGTAGCCGATGGCATGGGTGGCCAGCGCGGGGGAGATGAGGCCAGCCGGCTCATCGTGGAAACGGCCGCCCGCGTGCTTCCCCGAATGTCGCAGGAGGAACCACAGGCCGCGCTAGGGGCCTTCTTGTCGCAGGTCAACGAGGAGGTCTACGCACACGCTCGTCGCCGCGATCTGGTCGGCATGGGGTCAACATGCACCGTGTTGTGCGTCGTGGGGGAGCGTGCTCATCTGGGACATGTTGGCGACTCCCGCTGCTATGTTCTCCGCGCGGCCGATCGCGTGTTGCGCCAGTGGAGCGAGGACCAAAACCTTGCCGGCCAGCTCGTTCGGCAGGGCGTCCTCACGCCCGAGGATGCGCTCCACCATCGTTCCAGTCACGTCTTGACCCAGGCGATTGGGCTCGGGAAGCCAATTGAACCACAACTCGATGAGCTTGAGCTTGGTGCCGGTGAGGAGATCTTCATGCTCACCTCCGACGGTCTCTTGCGAGTGGTGACCGAACGAGAGATCGCGCAGGCGCTGGAGTTTTATCTGGACCGTTCTGAACGGACCGAGCCGGATCGTCCCTTCTTGCAACAGGCCGCAGAGGACCTGCTGGCGCTGGCCAATGACCGGGGAAGCCCGGACAATGTGAGCATCCTCCTGTTGGGTCTACGCAGCGAGAAGACCTCTTGATCTTCCTTAGCAGTGGTCTCAGTGCCCCGGTCGGTCGGGCGCGAGTCTTCGCGTGAGGTGGTCGAAGAGGATGATGCCCACGCTGGTGGCGATGTTCAGCGAGTTCTTGCGGCCCATCATCGGAATCTCGACGACCATATCGGCGCGATCAAGAATCGGTATGGCCACACCGCTCACCTCGTGCCCGAAGACGAAGGCCGTCTGCCCAGAATAGCGGACCTCATGGAAGGGCCGGCTGCAGTCGGTGAGCTCGACCGCGATGATTGCACAGCCGTTGGCCTGGAGCCCTTCGATGGCCTCGATCGTGCTCAGTGAGTGGGTCCAGGGCACCATCCGTTCAGCGCCGAGAGCGGTCTTGAGCACCCGAGGATTGGGTGGGTAGGCGCAGATGCCACACAGGTGGAGATGGCTCACCCCGGCTGCCTCGCATGTGCGAAAGACCGAGCCTACGTTGAAAGCGCTGCGTACGTTATCTAGTACCACCCGGGGCGCGGCTCCCTGCGCCGTGCCCCGGGGGTGCTGATGGTCACGCGTATAGACACACCAGGAACGGGTCATCCAACTCATCCGCCGTCTGGTCCAGCCGTTATCCGGCTCAGCAGTCGTCCGGCTCAGCAGTCGTCCGGCTCAGCAGTCGTCCGGCTCAGCAGTCGTCCGGCCTAGCCGTTATCCGGCTCGTTCGTCGTCTGGCCGAGCGGTTGTTTGTTCCAGCCGTGAGTGGGTGCAGCCATGGACTGGGCACCTATGCCTTCGCGAGGGCCTCCTTCACGGTGGCGACCACCGTCTTGGCCTGATCGTCAGTCATCTCAGGGAAAAGCGGGATCGAGATACAGCGATCCGCTAGCGACTCGGTCACCGGCAGTGAGCCCGGCTTCATACCCAGGTGTTCGTAGGCGGGCTGGAGATGAAGGGGAATCGGGTAATGAATCTGGGCCATGACGCCATGCTCGCGCAGGTAATCGCCCACTTCGAACCGCTTGGGGGTCTGGATGACATAGAGGTGATAGACGTGTTCGCACCCCTCTTTCACCTGTGGGCTTTGGATCTCGTCGACGTCCGCGAAGAGCTCATCATAGAGCTTGGCCAGTTCCTGCCGGCGCTGCGTCCAGGCGTCCAGATGCCTCAGCTTCACGCTCAACACGGCGGCCTGCATCGCGTCGAGGCGGTAGTTGAACCCCTCGATCAGGTGCTTGTACTTCTCCCAGCGTCCATGGTTCGCCAGCATCGTGACGCGGCCCGAGGTGTCCTGGTCGGCGAGGGTCAGTGCCCCGGCGTCGCCGTAGGCACCGAGGTTCTTGCCAGGATAGAAGCTGAAGGTGGCGATGCCGGCGAGGCTGCCCACTCGGCGTCCGTTGTAGCGTGCACCGTGAGACTGAGCGGCATCCTCAATGACGGTGATGCCCCGCTTGGCGGCGAACTCGTTTATCGGGTCCATATCGGCCGGGTGACCGTAGAGGTGCACCGGCAGGATGACTTTCGTCTTCTCGGTGACGGCCGCGTCGAGCGCGGCTGGATCCATGCAGTAGCTTGCCGGATTGATATCGATCATCTTGACCGATGCGCCACACAGTTTGGCCACTTCTGCGGTGGCGATGAAGGTGTGTGATACCGTCACCACCTCGTCGCCTGGCTGGACGTTGGCGGCACAGAGGGCCAGGTGCAGGGCCGCGGTCCCGGAGGCCGCTCCAACCGCGTGGTTGGCCTCGCAGTACGTCGCCCAGGCATTCTCGAAGTCGCTCACTGCCTTGCCGCCGATGAAGGCGGCGTTCTCCATGATCGGTTCGAGCACTTCGTGGATTTCGTCCTTGATGTTCTGATACTGCGTTTTCAGATCAATGAGCGGGATCGTCATGCTTCCTCCCCCGTACGCGTCTCTCCCAAACGGCACTTGCGTGGCTCAAAGCGCAGGGTGACTTCGCGTCCGGTTTCGATCGACTCGTAGATGGCATGGATCACCTCGAGGCTGCGGCGGCCCTCAATGCCGTCGATTAGACCGCGGCGGCTGCTGGTGATCGATTGCAACACATCTTTGTAAAACTCGCCGTGACTGTAGGCGAATTCTCTCGGGTTGGCGCCCCACTCGTCCCACACCGCGCGAGACTGTTCCTCGGTCTCCTCGGCCAGCATCCAGGTCCGCAGCTCGGTGGCGGCGAAACCGCCTACCTCAATCGTGCCGCGGGTTCCGAATAGCGAGAGTGATCCCTCGAGATCGCGGGGTTGAACGCAGGTCGTCGCCTGAATGACGCCGGTTCCCTCGCCGCGGAAGCGGATCATGACGGTGGCGGTGTCTTCGGTCTCGATATCGTGCAGCACCGTGTCGCCCTTGGCGAAGACGCTCACCGGGTCACCCATGAACCACAGCAGGAGGTCGATGTGATGGCTGGCTTGATTGGTGCAGACGCCGCCGTCCTCGGCCCAGGTGCCGCGCCACGGTTCCGCGTCGTAGTAAGGCTGGTCACGGTGCCAGAGCACGCGGACCCCACCCATGAAAAGCCGCCCCAGACGGCCTTCGTCGAGCGCACGGCGGGCGGCCAGTACGGGGCGGTTGTAGCGGTTCTGTTTTACGACGAAGAGCTTGACTCCGGCCTGGTCGCACGCGTGGATCAGTGCGTCGGCATCGTGGAGGGTGAGTGCCAGCGGTTTCTCCACGATGACATGCTTGCCTGCGCCGGCCGCACGAATCCCCAACGCGGCATGCGAACCGCTCGGTGTGCAGATCGTGACCGCATCGACGGCCGGATGGTCGAGCGCCTCCTCGAGCGAAGCGGTCACATCGGCCTCAGGTGCCTTCTCGCGCTGTGCTTCGGCCCGGCTGCGGTCTTGATCATAGAGACAGGCCGCGTGTGCACCGGGCAGTTTGCCGAGCACATGCAGGTGTTTGTTGCTGATCTTGCCGCAGCCAATGATGGCGAAGCCGAGTGACTCGGACATCCCAACCCCCCTCCTGCGAGCTTCCAATACGGCGCCTCTACGATACAAGCCCGCCAGCATAGCAGGCCCCCATGCGACGTACAGCCGAAAGATGCTCGTGATTTCTGGTGAAGGCGATTAGCGGAGGTATGGTTCGCCTGGGTCTGCGGGTGCGGATGCCGAGACCAGAGGGGGGTGGCGAGGGCGGTGACGGCGGTGGCGGTGACGGCGGTGGCGGTGACGGCGGTGGCGGTGACGGCGGGGGTGGGGCGGCTATGAGGCGGGCGACGGGGCAACGCCAGTTAGGGCCGCAAGGATGTCCTGGCCCGCGGGGTCGGCACGCACGGCGGGGTCGGCACAGCCGGGGAGGCGGTGCGACGGCACGGGCCGGCGGGGTCACCTTGGCTAGGAATTGCTACGCGCAGAGTCAGTTGCGGGCGTCACCTCGGAAAGAAGGGATGCCAACCGACGCGTTTGCTCACGGCGGCTGTAGCCCTCGATGGCCACGGGATCGGGATCCAGCCCGAAACGCGCCGGCTCGGATGCCCCGGCCGCGGCCGGATGCCGGCGATGCTCCTCGAGCAGTTGGCGGAGTTTTCCTTTCAGTCCGGCCCGGTCATCGTGGGCAAAAATCCAGCCGGTGCCAGTCTGACGCAGCACGGAGGCTGCGTCGCCGTCGGGTGGGCCTACTGCGAGGATCGGGACGCCAGCGGCGATGTACTCGTAGACCTTGCAGGTCACCATGGTTTTCGACTGTGCGTCTGTGCCAATCAGCAACAGCAACACGCGGCTGCGCCTGAGGAGCTTCAGATTCTCATGGTGTGGAAGGAAGCCGCGCGTGGAGGTGATCCGCTTCCACGCATTGCGATTCAGGAGATCCAGAACCGCCTGGTCCAGACGGCCGGCGAAATGCAAACGAAGATCGGCTTCGGCGGCGGGGTCCTCGGCCAGCAAGTCCTCTACGGCATCGAAGAAAGCATGCGGGATTCGATTATGAAACAGCGATCCCGAATGGGTAATGCGCAGCTCCTTGGGGGGATCGTACGGTATGTCCGCGAACTCATCCGGATCGTACCCGTTTGGGATGACCACCACCCGTTCCGGAGCTGTCTCCGGGGATGGATCTCGTAGTTGGTGTGCCATACCCTCGCCGACGGTGATCGAACGAGCGGCCTCACGAACGCAAGAGCGCTCCAAACGTTCGTCGATAGCGCGCACCCAGCCCGGGCGCTGCGGGTAGAAGGTGGCCTGGGTCCATGGGTCTCGATAGTCGGCTATCCACGGCAGCCGGGTGCGCCTCGCAAGCGCCCGGCCAATCAGGTGGCAGGTAAACGGTGGTCCCGAGCTGAAGATGGCTTCGCAGCCGGTTTCGCGAACGAGTCGCAGGCCGGCCCGGGTGGCGAACGGCAACCAGCCGATGCGGGCATCGGGCACGAACAAAGTGGCGCGCACTGCTCGGGAAAAGCGCCGCCGCCATCCGCTCTCCCCGGCTGACTGTGTGACGATGTCCAGATCAGTCCCGGAGCTTTGCCCCGTCAGGCGGCGGTAGAGGGCGTGCGGTTCCGGACAACGGGTCCGCCGGACAACGAGTCCAGCTGGCACCTCGGCCTCCAGTGCCGGATCGCGCACGGGATACGATGCGTCGCGCTCCACGGTCAGCACGACCGGCTCCCATCCGAACTCGGGCAGATAACGCAACTGCTTCAGGGCCCGCTGGACGGCTGCGCCCCCCGCTGGCGGGAAGTAATAAAGGACGAAGAGTACCCGCTTCACGGCATTGCTCCCGAGTCGGTCAGTGAGCATCCGGCGCCCTTCCGGGCTGATATCTGCCAAGCTTCTTCTATACTAGCGATTCTTGCCGGCAATGGGGTACTTCACCCAGCCTGGCGATAGCTGCTGGTTCATGCCGACTCCCGGCGTTTGTTGGCGATCCTCGCCGCCCCAACCTTGACCCGCGCGCGAGGGGTTGCTTTGATCCCTTCAGCCGCCTGGTATCCAGAAGTAGTGCGACCGTCTGGGAACGCGCATTCTAGCAGCCGGGTGGAAGTGGGGCAATTCGTGCGCCATCCGGCACCCGGTGGCGTTCAGAAGTACCCGGCGTCCTGCTCGGTGGGCATCCGGTGGCGTCGCGTAACACCCGGCGCGCGGCCAGGCCCACGCAGGTGGTGGGATCGGGACGGGCACCCGGCGTCCGGCTCGGTCGGGCACCGGGGTGTATCCCTGAGCACAGGGCTGGCCGCTCTCTGCGACCGGTAACATCTTGCAGATCATGTGGGTTCGGTCGCATCCGGTGTCAGGAAAGCATGATCGCGTTTCTGGCGCCAGGCCAGAGGAAGAGTCAGAGGAAGAGCTCGGGCCAGGCTGGAGGCTGAATCAGGGCCAGAGCTGGAGTCAGGGCCAGGGCCAGAGGAAGAGTCAGAGCCAGAGTCACGGCCCGAGCTGAAGTCAGGGCCAGGGCCAGAGGAAGAGTCAGAGCCAGAGTCACGGCATGAGCTGAAGTCAGGGCCAGGGCCAGAGGAAGAGTCAGAGCCAGAGTCACGGCCCGAGCTGAAGTCAGGGCCAGAGCTAGATGAAGAGCTCAAGGCAGAAGCAGAAGCGGAGGCAGAGAGTAGAGGTAGATGATATGAGCCAGTTTTCAGGTCGATCCTTGCATGTTGCGGCCATTCTCGTCCTGCTTCTGGTGCCGCTCCTGTTCTTCTGGGACATGGTGATTCTGGGACACGAGCCTTTGGCTGCCGACACTCAGGCAGTCAAACCCCTCGGGCATTGGGCCACCGACGCGCACGGAGAGCTCGGCGAGGTACCGCTGTGGTGTCCAGGTATCTTCGCAGGAATGCCATCCTACGGTAGCTTCATTTACACGCCGACGAGTCCGCTCAATCTGGTGCGCAACGTGCGGCTGGCCTTGGGTGAAAACCGGGGAGCTCGGTACTTTCTGAGCATAGTGGTCGGTGCTCTGTCCCTCTACTTCTGGATGGTCTGGCGTCGGCGCCATCCGCTCGCGGCCCTGGGTGGCGCGCTCATCTTCATTATGACGCCGTACTTCTTGGGGCTCGTGTGGGCCGGGCATAGCACCAAGCTTCACGCGCTCTATCTCGCTCCGGCGGTGTTCTTTGCGCTGGATGCATTTCTCGCACGGCGGACGCTGGCGATGGCGATCTTGCTGGCCGCGGCCATTGCGATGCAACTGTGGTGCAACCACCCGCAGATCAGCTACTACACATTGTTCCTCGGAGCGCTCTACGCGGGAGGAGTCCTGCTCTTCGACCGGCCCCCTACATGGCGTGGCCGCCGCTGGCTTGGGGGACTTGCTCTCGGTGTCTTGGCATTGACCATAGCTGCAGCCCTGATGCTTGAGCCGTACGCAGCAGTATTGGAGTACGCGCCTCACTCGATCAGGGGCAGCACCAGCGTCCTCTCGGATAGCGCTGCGGACGGAGACGGTGCAACTGGGGGCGCAGGAAGCACAGGTGCAGAGAGTGGAGGCGCAGGGAGCGGAGGTGCAGAGAGTGGAGGCCCAGGGAGCGGGGGCGCAGGGAGCGGAGGTGCAGAGAGTGGAGGCCCAGGGAGCGGGGGCGCAGGGAGCGGGGGCGCAGGGAGCGGGGGCGCAGGGAGCGGAGGTGATGCGAGCGGAGGTGGACTTGACTGGAGCTATGCCACCGCGTGGTCGTATCCCCCGCAAGAGATCATCTGCTTTCTATTTCCGGCCGTGTACGGTCTTCAGGGGAAACCTTACTGGGGTGAACTCACCTTCACTCAGTCGACGCACTATTTCGGTGCCACCGTACTCGTGCTCATGGCGGTGGGGCTTCTCCTCTCCGGCGGACGGCGCCGGTGGGTCTGGCTGGCGCTGATGGGTGTTACGCTCTTGATTGGATTCGGACGTTACTTCCCAGTGCTCTACGGGCCGATGTATCACGGTCTGCCGATGTTCGACAGGTTCCGCGTGCCTTCGATGATCTACTCGTTCCTGCCACTGTTTGCTGCTGTGCTGGCGGCCGACGGGTTGCAAGGCATCCTCGCATGGATGCCACAGGGCAAGTCGTTGACAAAGGTCGGGGTCTCAACTGCGAAGCCGCCGTCGAACAGCTCGGGCTCGAAAGCTTCCGCGGCGAAGGGTTCGGGCTCGAAGGCTTCCGCGGCGAACAGCCCGGGCTCGAAGGCTTCCGCGGCGAAAGGCCCGGGCTCGAAGGTTTCCGCGGCGAAAGGCCCGGGCTCGAAGGCTTCCGCGGCGAAAGGCCCGGGCTCGAAGGCTTCCGCGGCGAAGGGTTCGGGTTCGAAGGCTTCCGCGGCGAAGGGTTCGGGCTCGAAGGCTTCCGCGGCGAACAGCTCGGGCTCGAAAGCTTCCGCGGCGAGAAGTTCTGTGTCCAGGAAGCCGGTGCCGGTGAGCCCCGGTTCGAGTCCAGCGCCGACAGCTTCCGCGGCGCTGACGCAGGCCTGGTTGCCGATCACGCTCATCTTGGGCACCTTGCTCGTGCTATGGGTCCTCTTCGGCGGAGTTGTCACCGACAGCCTCCGAAGCGGAGGGGCGTTCCTCCACGCGCACAATGTCGCGGATCTTGGACCTCATGCAGACCGAGTCCTGGAGGCCTTGCGCACGCGGCCCATGGAGCAGCTGCTCACGTCCTCGCCGTTGCCTTCCAGCCTTGTCGCGTTCGTTGCCCAGCGAATGGAGATGTTGCGCTCCAGTGTGACTGTGGGGCTCGGGCTGCTCTTCGTCACGGCACTGGTCATCGAGGGCCGCCGCCGTCAGTGGTATGGCGGGACAGTGGCAGTGGTGCTTCTGGTCGGTCTCGTGACCGTCGACCTCTGGACCACCGATCGCAAGTTCTACGAAGTGTATCCCCGCAGCGTCTCCGAAGCGGTCCTCGTGCCCGATGGCGTCGTGCGTTTTCTCCAGGGAGAGCCCGGAGAGTTCCGCGTGGCGCCGTTCGTGCAAGTTCGGGGCAACCCACACGTCTTCAGTTCGAATCACTACACCGCTTTCGGCCTCGAGTCGATTGGGGGCTATCAGCCGGCCAAGCTGCGTATCTATGATGATCTGATCCAGTCGGGGGCAGTTTCCACGCCGGCGGTGTTCTCGATGCTGGGCGCGCGCTACATCATTGCGGCAGCCGACCTCTCCGGGGCTGGTTTGCCGGTGGTCTACGAGCAGCCCTTTAGCGAGGAGCACACCGTCTACGTTCACCGCAACCCCGCGGCGTTGCCCCGCGCCTACTTCGTGACGCGACTCGAGCGCCACGCCGACGGGCGAGCGGTGCTCGACGCGCTCAAGAGCCCGGCCTTCGATCCGTCGGTCGCTGCACTTGTGCCTCGCCACGCCTATTCGGCGCTGGCCGATCGTTTCTCGCCGGGGGTCGTGGAGGAGGCCGAGTTCGGTCTGCACCAGCAGCGGCTTCGTGTTCGCGTCGAGGGCCCCGAGTCCGGTCTCCTCGTATTGAGCGAGATCTTCTACGAACCTGGATGGCGGGCGCGGATCGGCGGGGCCGAGGCCCCGCTGCTGAGGGTCAACCATGTGCTGCGAGCGCTCGAGGTCCCGCCCGGCGAGCACGAGATCGTGCTCCAGGCGGTCTCACCTGCCTATCGTGCCGGGTTGTGGGTGAGTCGGACCACCGGGGTGCTCTGTCTCGTGGTACTGCTGGGGCTACTCTGGCGGACGCGCCTGCGTCGCCGGCAAGGTGCACCGGGCGATTAGCCTGCGTCGCCGGCAAGGCGCACCGGGCGGTTAGCCTCCGTCGCCAGCGAGGCGCATTGGGCGGTTAGCCTCTGTCGCCAGCGAGGCGTACAGCGCGACTAGCTTCTGCGCGGTCTTCTCCCAGTTGTAGGTCGTCAAGACGGCCTCGCGCCCTCGGCGTCCCAGTTCGTCACGCCGGGTTGCCGACCGCAGACCATCGAGCACGCCGGCCAGCGCCTGCGCATCGCCGGAAGGGTAGACCTCCCCGCAGCCAGTCTCGCGGACAATCCGGGCCAGCGGCGCGCAGTCGGTCGTCACGACCGGACGCTGAAGCAACATGTAGTGGAACAACTTGTGTGGGATGGTCGTGTCGGTGTGAGCGCTCTTCAGGTGCGGAATCAAGCACACCGAGCTGCCCAGCACATAGCTTGGAAAGCGCTCGAACGGCTGCCAACCCGCAAAGGTGACGCGGCTCTCGAGACCCTGCCGGCGGGAGCGCTCCTCGAGTTCACCGCGCGTCGCGCCCGCGCCTACCAGCAGAACACGCAGGTTCGGGATGCGGTCGGCGAGCAGGCCGGCGGCATCGATTACACTTTCCAGACCACGGTGGCGGTCGAAGGTGCCCAGGTAGGTCACGGTGAAGGCGGCCTGCCCGTCGGCAATGATGTCCTTGTCACGCGGAAACGATTCGAATTCGTCGGCCGCAACGGTGTTCTCGATGACGGCGACCTTTGCCGGATCAACGCCGAGGTCCGGCATTCGATCACGCGCCTCATCGATCACCACGATCACGCGGTCAGCGCGCGGCACGACCTCGCGCTCGTAAGCGTCCCAGCGGCGTGGATCGACCAGCAGTCGTCCGAGCGGCGTTTGCGCCCACGCGTAGAGACGTACGGCGGCCGGATAATTCTCGTGCAGGTCCGCGACCAAAGGAATGCCGGCGGCGCGTGAGGCGCGCAGACCTTCGCCCACTAGCGGAAGGTCGTGCACGTGCAGTGCCTCGATGCCGTAGCGGCGGAGGAACCCAGGTAGCCGGGCGCGGAACCAGCGGTTGTAGAGGCCGAGCGTGAGCACCAGGGCGCTGGCCTTCTTCCAGAACTGGTGTCCGATGCCGTACCGCACCACCCGCACGCCCTGCCAGTCGATTTCTTCGGAGGCGCCTCCCGGCCGCAAACAGAAGAGCGTGATCTCGTGGCCCGCCGCCACCAGGCTCCGCGCTTCGTTGGCCACCCGGGGATCCGGCGGGAAGGGTTTGTCGAGGAGCATACCGATCCGCATGCCGGGCCTCCTTCAATGCGCGTCAGGCCTCGGCCGGCGGAGGAGCCTGGAGGGATGCTTCGAGCACGGCCGTCACGCGGGGCGCCGCCTGTCCCTCCCACAAGGGGATCTGTGCCGGTTTCGGAGTAGGGTCCCCGGCCAGGACGGCGGAGGCGGCTGCGAGCACGACTGGCGGATCAGTGCCGACGAGCTGATTGGTGCCCAGCTCGATCGTGATGGGGCGTTCGGTGTTCGGACGCAACGTCAGGCACGGGATGCCCAGGACCGAGGTTTCCTCCTGGATGCCGCCCGAGTCGGTGAGTACCAGGCGGGCCTGGCGCATCAGATCCACGAACTCCAGGTAGCGCAGGGGTTCGACCTGACGCAGGCCCGGGCAGTTGCGCATCCGTTCGGCGAAACCGAGGTCGGCCAGACGCGCCGCGGTACGCGGATGCACGGGCAGCACAACGGGCAGTTCTCGGCCCACCCCCTCGAGGATGGTCAGTATGCGTACGAGGCCCTCAGGGGTGTCGACGTTCGACGGCCGGTGAATCGTGGCTACAGCGTAATTGTGTGGGGTCAGACCGAGCCGCTTCGGCATGGCTTTGCTCTCGGCCAGAGGCAGGGAGCGAAGCAAGGTGTCGATCATGACATTGCCGGTCATGTGGATCTTCCCAGGAGAGACGCCCTCGCGCAGCAGATTCCGATCAGCGTCCTCGCAGGTCGTCAGGAGCAGAGAGGCGACGGCATCGGTGACGAGGCGGTTGATCTCCTCGGGCATCGTGCGGTCGCCGCTGCGGAGACCGGCTTCCACGTGGGCGACGGGGACCAAGAGCTTCGCGGCCACCAGCGAGCAGGCCAACGTCGAGTTGACGTCACCGACCACCAGCACCATGTCGGGACGCTCGTCCTGGACGAGTTCCTCGTAGCGCTCCATGATGCGGGCGGTCTGCGCGGCATGACTACCTGATCCCACCCCGAGATAGCGGTCGGGGGCGGGGATCTCGAGATCCTCGAAGAAGGCCTCGCTCATCCGGGCATCGTAGTGCTGGCCGGTATGGATCAAGTGCGCTTCAAGCCTCGGCGAGTCGGCAATCGCCGCCATGATGGGTGCGATCTTCACGAAATTGGGGCGTGCGCCAACGATGCAGTGCACGAGCGCCGCTCCATGCCCATCTGCCTTCACTCCTTGTCCTCCTCAACCAAGGCCTCAATACGGATCCACCGCCCGGGTGCCCCGGCTGCGCTCGGTCTCGCCGGTCTCCTCCAGCGCCTCGCGCATTCGGGAGTAGGTTTCCTCCACGGCCTCGGGTGGCTCGTGGGCCTGCTGACACCGTTCATAGAGCGGTGATTCGGGCCGGGCAACGACATGTAGGTGGAGGTGGTCGGGGACACCGGCGCCGGCCGCGCGCCCCAGGTTGGCGCCGACGTGGACGGAGCGGCATCCGTAACAGCGCCGAAGCAGACGTTCGCCTAAGTCTGCCAAGTCGAACAGCTCGGCAAACTCATCGGCTTCGAGTGCCGTACTCTTTGCCAAATGGCGGTAGGGCACAGCCATCAAATGACCCGGCGTGTAGGGAAACGCATTGAGCATGAGCAGGACATGTTGCCCTCGTTTCAGGATGAAACGTTCGCGGTCGGGGGTCTCGTCGGATAAGATGTTGCAGAACAGGCATCCGCGGTAATCTCGCGCCGAGACCACATACTTCCGGCGCCAGGGCGTGTGCAGGATTTCCATGGAACGTGACCTTTCCCTCTTCGATCGCCGCGCGAAGCGTTGCATGCTTACGTGGAAGGGTAGAGGATTGCCAGGATGCCTGCAAGTGCGGTGGCGGAGGAACTTGTAGGCCACCGCGGCAGTAAGGAATGTGGGATGCATGGAAGAGGCGGCATGACCCTGGGATGGGACCACAGAGTATACCCGCGTTGGATACAGGCCGCGCTGGTCATTGCGTATCTGACCGCTTCGCCGTGGGCGCAGGAAACGGTCTCGGTGCCCGCCTCTCCTGAAGACGCATTGCGAAGTTTCCGAGTCCCGGCAGCCGCTGAGAGCCTGCTGGCTCCGCCCCTACCGCACACCGGTCATCTAATCGAGTTTCGCTCGCTTCTCGATCCGCCCGCCGAGGCCTGGACGGCCATGCGGGCGATGGTGGACGAACTCGGCTTTGCTGAGGACCCTGCGTCCCTCGATGACTTGGAACCGGCAAGAGAGTGGGCCGACCTGAGGCGGGCCCGCAGGCTCTTGGACCGGTCCGACCCGGCACGAGGCGAGAGACTGCTGGCCAGCCTGGCGACCTACTCCAGTGACACGACGCTCCGCCGCGAGGCCGCGCTCAGTTTGGGGGGGCACTACGTACGTCATGGCCGGTACGAACGGGCTGCGGAAGTCCTAGGCGAGGTTCTGGCTGCTTTCGAGCGACCGTCCGACCGCTGGCGGGTGCGCTTCTGGATCGCCAGCGCCCTGATGGGGACACGGGAGACGGTTGCATCGGCCGAGGCGTTTCGCGAGGCCGCCGCCGAGGCGCCCGAGCGTTCGCGAGCGCGGGCCATCGCGCTGCGGTTATCCGGCTGGCAATACCGGCGGGCACAGCACGACAGCGAGGCGCAGGAGGTCTGGCGAGCCGCGCTGTCGGCCGCGGGCGGTTTTCCGAGCCTGCAGGACACATTGCGCCAGGATCTGGCCGAAGTCTCCTTCGCGGACGAGGATTGGGAGGACGTCATCGCTCTGCTAGGCACCGATCACCCGGGTGGCCGCATGACAGCCCGGTCCCGGTTCCTCCTCGGGCGGGCCTATCTGAACGCCGGCGAGCCCGATAGCGCGCGAACGCAGTTCGAGCACTTCCTGCAGATCCATCCGGAGGCGCCCGAGACCTGGCGGGACGAAGCGCACCTGCTACTGGGCTGGGAGGCCCTGCGACGCAAGGAACCGGTCCGTGCGCTCGCCTATTACGACTCGGTCGACGATGAGCGACGCTTCGCGCTGCCACAGATCGACTACGGCAGCGCGCTGGCGTTGCTCGATGAAGGGCGCTACGAAGAGGCTGCCGCGTTGTTGGAGCCGGTGCCGCCCGTGGGCCCCGATAGTCCGCTCTACTACCCTTGGGTGTACGCCCTGGCCTACGCTCGTTTTCATCAAGACGCCTACCTCGATGCGATCACGCAACTCGAAGAGTTTCGCGGAAGGACCGAGGCAGATTCGCTCTCGCGCTCGGCCTGGTCACTTCGCGGGGATTGCTACTACCGCTTGGACCGCCCCGATGAGGCCTATGCAGCCTACGTCAAGGCCGCTTCGCTGCTGGCCGATGCGCCCGAGCTGCTCTTGCGGCGCCAGGCACTGGCAGCCATGGCGGCCGAACGCTGGGGAGCCGCCGCACGCATCCTGGGGGATCTGATTGTCAAGCACCCGGCCGCCGACCACCTCGCTGAATACCATTTCTGGCGAGCGGAGGCCTTCTACCGGCTCGGCCGGCTCGAGATGGCGCGGCGGCACTACCAGCGTGCCGAGACCGCCGGGGCCGATCCGGGGAAGTGCGCCTACGCGCTGGGATGGTGCGCGTATCGCGAGCAGCGTTGGGAGGAGGCGCTCACCCAGTTCGAGCAAGCCCGGGCCGGGTGCCAGTCGTGCGGCTTCGCGACCGATCTGGCACTGCGACGCGGCAACAGCCTCTTCAATTTGGGACGGATTGAAGCGGCGGCGAAGGCCTTCGCCGAAGCGCTCGAGTTGGCCGAAGCGCGACGGGAAACGCTGCTGGTGGCCGAAGCCTCGTTCCGCCACGCTTGGGCGCTCCTGCGAGCCGAAGCGTTCAATGAGGCCGCGCGAGCCTTCGCCGATATCCGGCTTCGGGAGGGACGCACGCGCGATGCCGCCGAGGCCCTGTACTGGGAGGGTCAGGCCTATTTCCGTCAGGCGGATTACCGCGCGGCGCAAGAAAGGCTTCTGGCTTTGTTCGAACACCCCGGCACCACCGACAGCCTGCGCGCCCGAGCGCTCCTGGCGGTCGGGGACGCCTACTTCAATCAGGAGCAGCCCGGCGAGGCACTCGAATGGTACCGGCGAATCTTGGAAGCCCCGGGTGCCGATCGGCGCTTGCGACTGACGGCACACGAGTCGCTTTTCGAGTGCCGGACCGCGCGGGGCGAGTGGGATCAGGCCCATGCGGTGCTGGGAGAGATCGAGGAGCGTTTCCCCGAGACCCAGGGCACCGGAGACCGGTACCTGACGGTGGCCGACGGTTTCTTCAGAGACAGACGCTATGTTGACGCGCTGGAGTCGTATGGGGACTTCCTGGAAGGCGCTCATCCGGAGGATCCGCGCACGCTGCGAGTGCGCTACCAGATGGCCGTGGCCCGGGTACGGCTCGGGGAGCGGGCGCAAGCGGCTTCGGCCTTCGAGGCACTGGGCGAACGCGAATTCCATTACCAGAGCGAAGCTCTCATCAAGGCCGGCATGCTACGTCTCGAGCTCGGGCAGCCCGAGGAAGCTCTGACCTCGCTCGAGATGCGCTTATCCCTTCATCTGACCCCGCGTGAAGAGGTGGTCACGCGGGCCTACCTTGCCGAAGCCTACCAGCGTCTTGGGGAGATGCCCGCCGCGCGCACGGAGTGGGAAAAGGTAGCGACGGCCGAGTCGGCTGTTTCCGATTCCTTGCGAGCCACTGCCAGCCTGCAACTGGGCCGACTCGCCTTCGCCGACCGGGAGTGGCCGGCGGCCCATCGCCGATTTGCTGCCGCCGAGAGCCTCGGCTTGCCGGGCCGCGTGTATCGCGGCGCCTACTGGGCGGGGGAAGCCGCTTACCGGTCGGGGGACACCCTGCGAGCCACGGAGTGGCTGGAGCAGTTTCTTCGCGCGGGTGAGGAGGAGGCACTCTGGGAGGCGACCGCAAGGATCCGTCTGGCCGAGTGCTACGAGGGCCTCGGACAGGAGGAGAAGGCCCGCGAGCAGTATGAGCGAGTTCTCGAGCTTCCACTGCAGGAACACAGTTTCCAAGAAGAGGCCCGCCGCCGGCTGGTGCAGATGGGCGAGCTACCGCCCGCGCACTCCGGGGAGGATACGCCATGATGCAGGTGGGGAAGCGAAGGTGGTTCGCAAACGCCGCCCGCGCGCGAAACGCCAGCGTGCGAATCGGAAGCGTGCGGGTCGGGAGCGTGCCGGTCGGGAGCTTGCGGGTCGGGAGCGTGCGGGTCGGGAGCGTGCGGGTCGGGAGCGTGCGAACGACACTCATTGCGGTGGAGCGGTCGGTCGCGAGACGTTTGGCCGGGAGGTTCTTCTCCGTGTCGCGTTCGATCACGGGCCGCGCAATCACGTGGTTTCCGTTCCCGAGGCAACAGGTGACATGCTCTCTTCCCCCGAAACGTATGGCAGCGTGGTGCCTTCCCCCGAAACGTATGGCAGCGTGGTGCCTTCCCCCGAAACGTATGGCAGCGT
>CAZNJE010000027.1:32741-34951 GCA_964573295.1 uncultured bacterium
GGTGCCTTTCCCCGAGGCGTATGGCAGCGTGGTGCCTGACCGCTGGCTGCCTCACCGCGGTGTACCTCACTATGGGATTGGCCTCGATCGCCGCGTCGCAGACGCCAGAGCGGGACCCGGCGTCGCAGACGCCTGAACCAGGCCACGCGCCGGTTGCATCCGATTCTGCGACGATTGCTTCGTCGCGCGGCGAGCAGATCCCCTTGCCCGCGCGGGTGCCTTCCGAGCGGCCAGCCTTTCTGCTGCCGGATGTCGTGGTCGAAGGCGAAGACCGCAGCCGCCTTGGAGGCGGCATGCGAGTGCTTGAGATGGAAATCCCGACGGTGCGTCCCCAGCAGGAGCCCGTAGCGGTCGACCCAGGCCCGAGTGCTTACGAGCACCGGCGCGGGATGCCATTCCGTATTGTCCTGCCGGCGCGAACCAGTGTTCCGGACTGGCGCGGTGCGTTTCGAGTGGCGCCGTCTTCGGCTCCCGGTCTGAGCGCCACCGGCGTCCTGCTGCCAGGCACTGCAGATCGATCACTCCTGTTGGGATGGCTCGACTGGCACCGGGATCGGCTGGAATCCAATGAGCGGTTGGCCGGTAGTCTTGGCTACGAGCTCCGTGATTCGGCCGCCGATCCGCGCACGCGCCTGAGCCTCGGAGCTGATGGCCAGCGTGAGGAGTGGCCCCTCCACGCCGGTGGCAAGGATGTTGGCGAAGCCGTAGACGAGACACGTTTCTTTCGGGGTCGTCTAGAGCGGCGCGTCGGAGGGGCATCAACCTGGTCGTTGGTGCTGGGGGTTGAGCCTTTCTACCAGCGCGCGAGCCTGCAGCGCCCGGTGCCACGCGCTACCGACGGAGCGCGTGACGAGAAGTATCGCGCCGAGTGGGGCGGGATTGCCGGGACGATCGACCACGTGGGCCGCTGGGATGCCCGCCCAGCCCTGCGCGACAACGCGGCACGTGCTTTTGGAGAGCGGATCGGCCGCGACGCGCTCCTGCCCGAGTACCATGTACGTGGCGAGTGGCTGCACGCCACCCGCCAGTGGAGCGATCCGATGCTGACTACCGTCGTCGACTCGAGTGATTCACGGTTGCGCTGGGACGCTCGGGCCGGCGCGAGCCTGGCCTGGGCCGGCGGACGGCTGGTGTTGGGTGCGGCTGGTGGCGGATTCGGGGAAGACCTGTTCGTGGGCCCGTGGGTGGGATGGGCCCGTGAGAGTGCGGATGCCGCTCTCGCATACCGGGTCGAGCTCCGCCCGGTGTCCACGTTCGCGGATCAGTATCTGTCGCTGGGCGAGTGGCAGTCCCATGGCGAGACGCCCGAACGGGAAGCCTTCGGGCTCATCGGCCGTCGCGGCCTGACGCGGGACGGAGCGCCCCATGCGGCCTGGCGATCACGGATATGCCGGCAACCAGCCGGGGCGATCGTGGATCCCCACCTGCCCATGCAACGGGCCTGGCCCCGCGTGACGGGCAAAGTAACCCTGACGCGCAAGATGCTCCACCTATCCGCTGGGCTGGCGGTGGCGCGGCTGGAGGACCCGTTTGCGTGGCAGGCAGTGAGCGACACCACTGCCGAAGGGCTCTATCAGCTGACGACGGCTGAGAACCGCTACATGGCGAGAGTCGAGTGCGAGGGCTGGTATGATCCTCACCCGAATCTGGGATTGGCCTGGGCTTACGCGGCCAGCTGGGATGAGGGGTCTGGGGCGGACCGTCTCGCGTTCTTGCCGCGGAACGAGCTGTTCGTTGGAGTGGGCCGGGACCGGCCGGGATACTTGTGGGGTGTGGGAGTGCAGCTTCGCGACGACGCTCCGGGCCTGGATAAGGGCTTCGCGTCGGTGAGCGCCAGCGTTGGCTACCGGTTCAGAGAGGGGCGCGTGTATGTGCGCGGCGTCAACCTTACCGGAGAGGAGGTCATCTACTTGCCGGGTCGAGGACGCGATGACATCGAGGTGCAGCTGGTCTGGGAGCAGGCGCTGCTTCGCACCGCTCCTTGACATCGAATCGCAGAACTGAGAAGTAGATCGCGGTTTCGCGACTCGCGATGCTTGGAGTCACGAGGAGTGGTGAGTTGGTAAGTTGGTGAGTCGATGAGCTGATGCCCGGTTGAGCGCTGGGCGATGGGTTGATGAGTCGATGAGCTGATGCCCGGTTGAGCACTGGGCGGTGGGTTGATGAGTCGATGAGCTGATGCCCGGTTGAGCACTGGGCGGTGGGTTGAT
>CAZNJE010000027.1:35051-37313 GCA_964573295.1 uncultured bacterium
GAGTCGATGAGCTGATGAGGTGAGCATGTCGGTCTTGATCAAAGGCGGGATCTTGATGATCCCCATTGCGATCTGTTCGATCGTGGCGGTCACGATCATCTTCGAACGGCTGGTGAGCATTCGGCGCATGCGCCGCCAGAATGGCCGCTTCGTGGAAGCGATCCGTGGCCGGATTCGCAAGGGCAATCTGGACGAGGCGATCGCGATTTGCGAGGAGCTGCCGGAGGCGCCGCTGTCGGCCATCTTTCTCGAAGCGCTTCGTCACGTGCCCCTGGGAGAGAAGCGCACGCGGGAAGCAATCATGGAAGCCGGGGAACGACAGGCGGAGCGAATGGAGAAAAATGTGGCCGGCCTGGCGACGATCGCCGGCGGGGCGCCCCTGTTGGGATTTTTGGGGACCGTGTTGGGGATGATTCAGGCCTTTCAGCGCATCGAGTCGCTTGGCGGCAATGTGGATGCCAGCGTGCTTGCCGGGGGTATCTGGGCTGCGTTGCTGACGACCGCTGCGGGACTCACCGTGGCTGTGCCGACTTACTTCGCGCACAACTACATCGTAGGGCGTGTGCATAGTGAGATTTTGGAGATGGAAGATCGCTCGCGAGATCTGATGTACCTGCTTACCACCGGTGAAGATCGAATTGGCGGCCGGGGTTCGCCGATTATACCGCGGGAAGAGCAGTAGCGTGACGGGCGCCGCATCCGGCCGTCGGGTGCTAAGTGCGAGGTAGCGACATGCGGTTCAAGAAGAGACGAAGAATTGTCAGCGCTCTCGAATCGACAGCGATGGCGGATATCATTTTCCTCTTGCTCATATTCTTTCTTCTGTCATCCTCCTTTATCTTGCAGACCGGCATTCGAGTGCAGTTGCCGCAAGTCAGCAAGGTCGAGCGTGAGGTGCGCAAGGAGGTGGTCGTCGCCCTCACGGCCGATGAGGAATTGTTCTTAGACGGCGTCAAGATCCCATGGACTCACTTTCATGATCGACTCCAGAAACGACTGGCTGAGACGGGCTCGAAGACCGTCATCGTCAAAGGTGACGAAGCCGTGCGCCTCGGACGAACTGTCCAAGTCATGGACATCGCCCGACAGGCCGGAGCCGAGCAGCTGGGTATCGCCGCCCGGCCTTTGTCGGAGAGAGAAGGGCGTTAGGGGGTGGGCATGGAGCACCCCCGGCCGAATCCCTTGCTGGCGTCCGGCGACGCCTGGGAGCACAGGCGTGGACACGCCCGAACCAGGTGGGCGCTCCTAGTATCGGTGATTTTGCACGCGGTGGGCTTCTATTTCGCGGATGAGCTCTTGGAGGTCAAGCCGCTGCGTACAGTGCAGTCTCCGTTCCTAGTGAGTTTGGTGGTGCCCGAGCCGGAGCCCGAGCCCGAGGCCCCAGCCGAAGAAGCGCCGTCCGAAGAGCGGGAGGCCACCGCCGTAGAGCAAGTCGAGCTTCCGGAAGAGCCGCCAGAAGCGGTCGAAGAGGAGGCCGCGGGGGAACCGGAAGCGCCGGTTCTGGAGCCGCCCGAGAGCGAACCGGACACGCCGGCGCCGCTCGAACAGCCCCCGCGCGGAGATTCGAGCATGGTGGAGGCAGACCCGCCGGTGAGGGTGCGTAGGGATGTGGCCGGAGAGGCCGTCCGGCGGCTGCTCGAGCAGATGGAGTCGGCGACGCCCCTGCCCCCCAGCCTTGGCGAGGAGCGGGCAGAGGGAGAGCAAGTGCCGCTGGCCGAGGATGCGCCACGAGGCGCGTCGGCGGGCGTCGAAGGTCCGCTGGGAGAGCGCGGCATCCTGTACGTCGAGTATCCACCATGTCCGGCATGGGCGCAGGAGGCCGGCATCGAGGCGGAGGTGCGCTTTCGCTTCTGGGTATCACCCGCGGGCAATGTGATCCGGATTCGTGCCGTGCGCAAGAGCGCCTATCCAGAGTTCGAGTCATTGGCCCGCGAAGCACTCTCACGCTGGCGGTTTGAACCCTTGCCGCGCGGAGCACAGAGGGATGAATGGGGTGAGGTTCCCATTATCTGGCGTCTCGAGCGGTCGCAACCACCAGAGCGTGGGCGTTAGATCTCCGGTGTGCCTTCCATGTGCCGCATGCTGAGCGCCTTGCCAGTTGCTCGGTGGACGGCGGCGGCAGAGGCGGAGTGGGCCGCGGCGGCAGAGGCGGAGTGGGCCGCGGCGGCAGAGGCGGAGTGGGCCGCGGCGGCAGAGGCGGAGTGGGTCGCGGCGGCAGAGGCGGAGTGGGCCGCGGCGGCAGAGGCGGAGTGGGTCGCGGCG
>CAZNJE010000027.1:37413-42112 GCA_964573295.1 uncultured bacterium
GCAGTCGCCAGTCGAGTCGCATTGACGACGCTCGGTGGGCACGCTGCGTCCCGCAGCTCGGGCCGCTGGGTCAGGCGTCTGGTGGGCCATCTTGCCTCGGACCGCTCCACCACGAGGCCGAGGGACGTTCCAGTTGGCATTCTGGCAGGTTGCCTGTCGGAGCCCCGGCCGTCAGGTGGCCGTCGGGGTCGTCATCGGTTGGCCGTCAGGTGGCCGTCGGGGGCGTCATCGGTTGGCCGTCAGGTGGCCGTCGGGGTCGTCATCGGTTGGCCGTCAGGTGGCCGTCGGGGTCGTCATCGATTGACCGTCAGGTGGCCGTCGGGGGCGTCATCGATTGACCGCCAGGTGGTTGTCGGGGTCGTCATCGGTTGGCCGTCAGGTGGTTGTCGGATGACGGTAGTCTTGAGGAGTGTACGATGCCGAAGTCAACCTCCGTGCATGGTCTGGAGCCGGCCGTGGCCGTCGAGTGCCTGACGGGTCTGGACGTGGGCCTGCTACTCCTGGGTCGGGGTGGCGAGGTTCGCTATGCCAATCCGCGAGCGGCGGAGATCCTCGAACTGGCAGGTGGTGGCGATGGCGATCGTTCCGTCTCTGACTTGTTGGGGCTTTCGGTCGATGGCCCCTTGGGACCCGACGCGGACGTGTGGGCCAACTTCTTCTTACCTCCTACGCAGATCTTCGCACAGCGAGGGGAGAAGGAGCTAACCTTGGAGTGCCGGATGTTTCCCCTGGGCAAGGAAACGCGCACCGATGGGGGGGTGTTGTTGCTGGAGGACATCTCCGAGTCGGCCGAGGAGCGTGAGTTTCAGCGGAACATTGACCGTTTCAGCTCTATCGGCAATCTCTCGGCGGTCATGGCGCACGAGATTCGCAATCCGTTGACCGGGATTCGCACCACGATCCAATTCGTCCAGACCAAGCTTCCTGATGATTCGGGCCTTGCCGAGGAACTCGAGGACGCCATCAAGGAGCTTGACCGTATCGAGCAATTCACGACCGATCTGCTGCAGTTCGCTCGTCCGAAGATCTCCGAGCTCGCCGCGACGAACATCAACGACGTCATCAACAAGGTCATGAGCCATATCTCGATGCGTTGCTCGGACCTCGACATCCAGGTCAAGGAAGACCTGGCCGAGAAGCTACCGGCGATCCCGCTGGACTTCGATGCCGTTCGCCAGGCTCTGCTCAATATCCTCCTCAATGCGATCGACGCGATGCCGAATGGGGGCTCACTACGTGTCAGCTCCTCCTCGCGTCGCTACCGTAGCCGGCGCGCGGTCGAGGTGGCCATCGCCGACACCGGCACCGGAATTCCTGAAGAGATCCTTGAGAAAATCTACGATCCGTTCTTCACTACGCGGGGAAGCGGTGGAACCGGCCTGGGATTGTCGATTACACTGCAAATCGTCAAGGAGCACGGCGGGCGGATCTATGTGCGCAACCGTCCGCAAGGCGGCACGATTTTCCGCCTCTCCTTCCCGGTTCCGGAGGAGGCCTCCGGAGCCTGACGACACTCTCGAGGGAAGAGGGGTCTCTGGTGAAGTCGATCAAGGTGCTGGTTGTCGATGATGAGCCGCTGGTGCGGCGCAGCACACAGCGGTTGCTCACCGATGAAGGCTACGCGGTCGAGACGGCAGCCACGGCCACCGATGGCCTACGGGTCTTCGAGGCCTCCCGACCTCAAGTGGTCTTGCTCGATGTTCGGCTGCCGGACGGTTCTGGCCTCGACATCCTGCCACAGATGCGCAAGGTCGACCCTTCGGTTCAGGTCATCATCGTGACGGCTTTCGGCGAGCCTAAGGACATCGTGAAGGCGATGCGCCGAGGGGCCGCAGACTACCTGAAGAAACCCTACGAGCTCAGTGAGCTGATGCACGCGGTCCGCAGCGCGGGTCGCGTCCTCGATCGTGAGAAGCAGCTCAAGGTCTACCGCAAACGAGAGCGAGCCCACTACGCCCGTTCGCAGATGATCGGACGGTGCGCGGCGATGCGAGAGGTCAAAGACCTCGTGCGCAAGGTGACACGTTCGGATGCTACCAACGTGCTCATTACCGGTGAGAGCGGGACCGGCAAGGAGCTGGTGGCGCGGGCGATCCACTTCGAATCCTCTCGACGCAGCGGGCCGCTGATGGACGTGAACTGCTCCAGCTTCCAGGAGAACCTGCTAGAGAATGAGCTGTTCGGTCACGAGCGGGGCGCCTATACCGACGCGAGTTTTCTGAAACGCGGATTGGTTGAACTGTGCGACGGCGGAACCTTGCTCCTCGATGAGGTCGGGGACATGCCACTGCAGGTGCAAGCCAAGGTGCTGCGATTCATCGAGAACAAGACGTTCCGTCGGGTGGGGGGCAATGTCGACTACTCGGTCGACATAAGGATCTTGGCTGCCACCAACGCCAACCTGGAGGAGCGCATTGGTGCCGGTGCCTTCCGCGCCGACCTCTTCTACCGCCTCAAGGTGGTCTCCATCCACATGCCACCACTGCGAGATCGGGGCGACGACATCCTCAGTCTGGCCCACGCCTTCCTGGGGCGATTCAGTCGCAAGTTTCGCAAGGAGTTCGTCCAGATTTCGGATCCCGCAGCCCGCGTGTTACGTCAGTGGCAGTGGCCAGGCAACGTGCGCGAGCTGGAGAATCTGCTCGAACGAATCGTGCTGCTCGAGGATGGTCCCGATCTCGAAGTCCACCACTTGCCGGCTTCGATGTTGCAGGCTGATCGTGAGCGGACAGAGGACAAGGGCTACTTCAAGGGGAGAGCATCTGCGCAAGAAGGGATCTTCTCCAGGGGGCGGGCGAGCGCCGCCGGCGCCCGGAGCGGTGCGGATGCCGGAAGCGGTGGGGGCACCCGGAACGGTGGGGGCACCCGGAACGGTGGGGGCACCCGGAACGGTGCGGACGCCGGGAGCGGTGCGGACGCCGGGAGCGGTGCGGACGCCGGAAGCATGCCCAACGCCTTTCATCTCGTCATACGCACGGAACCTGATACGCTTCCTAGCCTACGCGAATTGACCGATGGCTATATCCGCTATGCCCTGCAATGCTGTGAGGGCAATCGGAGCCGGACGGCCCGTTTGTTGGGACTGTCACGCCAAGGTTTGCACGATCGTTTGCGACGCATGAAATTCGACCGGGAAGACGATGGTCGCGTCGCCGATGCCGGCCAGATTGCGGCAGTCAGCCACGCCGCGGGTGATCATCGATCGGACATCGGTCGACGAATTCTTGCCAACGATTCCGTACGCGATCGTCACGTGTCTGACCATGGCCGAGTCCCTGACCATGGCCGAGTCCCTGACCATGGCCGTGTTTCTGACGAGGGCCGTGTTTCTAACGAGGGCCGTGTTTCTGACGAGGGCCGTGTTTCTGACGAGGGCCGTGTCTCTCACGGTGGGCCAGTTGCTGCCCACGCCCGTGCCCGTGACGGCGCTGATATGACCGGAGAGGGTGCGGCTGAAACCACGTCGACAAGTACGCCTGTCGAACCGCGATTGGAATCCTCGTAGTATCAAAGCGTTCTCTCAGCCCCGGCCCATCCTTAGAGAGAGGCGTGTCCTTGGGCGTCAGACGCGCTCTCTCGTTGGATTCGTTGTTGGATTCGTTGGAGGGAGAGCCTTCATCCAAGAGTGGCGCCCTCGTTGGATTCGCCGCAGTGGCAACCCTGGTTTGAAACATGCGCACTTGCTGGAGAGGCACGCCATCACCGTACCGCCTTCACTCACAAATGCTCTTCTATCTCTGAATGGCGTTGCACCCTCGTAGAGCTTCGGGATGCCTACCCTCAGCTCACCTTCAGGCACGCCGCTCCCTTCAAGTCGCCGCTTCCTTGGGGTGTCCAGTTTTCTGGCATGCCAAATAACTGGACATGTCGCGTATCTCCTGAAAAAACAATGGGTTGACAAGGCGAATTCTCCCAACTGTCTAGCATTCTTGCGCTTGCGCTGAAGGCTCGTCCATTTCGCTCAAATGGATGAATCTCTAAGTTGTGTGCTCAAAGCGACTTGCGAAAGTGTGTCCTCGTGGCGGCGTCCTGGTACACTTCGTGCTATCAGGTCGAGCATGGAGGTTTGTCCGTGAAGCGAAGGGTCCTGATTGTCGATGACGAAGCTCTTCTGGTGAGAACTCTCTCCCAGGCGTTTCGCGATGCCGGCTACGAGGTGGCTTCGGCAGGCTCTGCCGAAGAGGCGGAAGAGGTGTTGGACAACGAGGCGGCATTCGACCTTCTGCTTCTCGACAATCGGCTTCCGGGCAAGTCTGGGCTGGATCTCCTGGAGGGTCTCGGTGCACTGCCCGATACGAGCATTGTGCTCATGACGGCGTATGGAACCGACGAGACATACCAACGGAGCGTGTCTCTCGGGACAGCCCTCTACTTGAAAAAGCCCTTTGACTTGAAGGCCTTGCTCAGCAAGGCCGCAGAACTCGTGGAGAAGGGGGCCAGAGCCTAGGGTCTCTAGCCCCAGAGTCGTTGGATACCCTAAACAAGGGGGGGTAAGCCGCAATGCCATTGGCGAAGAAGAAGGCCACCAAGAAGAAGGGGGCCAAGAAGAAGGTAGCGAAGAAGAAGACCGCCAAGAAGAAGGTCGCCAAGAAGAAGGTCGCCAAGAAGAAGGCCACCAAGAAGAAGGTCGCCAAGAAGAAGACTGCCAAGAAGAAGACTGCCAAGAAGAAGGTCGCCAAGAAGAAGACTGCCAAGAAGA
>CAZNJE010000027.1:42212-53695 GCA_964573295.1 uncultured bacterium
AGAAGAAGACTGCCAAGAAGAAGGTCGCCAAGAAGAAGACTGCCAAGAAGAAGGCCGTCCGCCGGAAGAAGAAGTAGCGCTTCTGGTGCCCGGACGCGCTTGAGTGAGTCGATAGCTTCACCGGGGGTCATCAGCCGGCGAAGGAGCCACAGGGAAGGCCGCTGTACGCGTGCCTTCCCTGGGGCGGTTCGGAAGGCTGGATCGAAGAGCGCCTGGCCCCTTGGCTGCACGGTTCCTCTCGTCACGGGAGGAACCGTGTTGTGTTTGTATCAGGTTGGTTACTCGCGAGGCTCCACCGCTGAATCGTCCTGTCTGAGACCTTGAGGGTCTACCTCGAGGCGTTGCGTCGATGCCGCGGCTCCTGCTCGGTCCTGCTCGGTCCTGCCCGGTCCTGCTCGGTCCTGCTCGGTCCTGCCCGGTCTTGCTCGGTCCTGCCCGGTCTTGCTCGGTCCTGCTCGGTCCTGCCCGGTCTTGCTCGGTCCTGCCCGGTCTTGCCCGGTCCTGCCCGATTTGATCCCTCCGGGGTTTCCGTGGCTCCCCAAGACGCTGCCGACGAGCCTCGGCCCACCTGATCCTACCGCCGAAGTCTGACCTTCCTCGCACGTTCGATAGGTCCGCCCAGTAGTCGCCGACCTGTCGTAGGGGAGACCGATCCGCTCTCGACTGGCCGAGCCCCGTGCTTTTCTTCGTTCCAGGGCTTGCCTACAATGGGAGACCATTGGGCATTTGGCGAAGGGGCGTCTTCTGGGCGTCCTGATCTCAGGAGGTGCAACGTGCGTGTCGTGGTATCGGGAGGAGCTGGTTATATCGGTAGCGTGACGGCAGAGATGCTGCTGCGCGAGGGACATGAGGTGCTCGTGTTGGATAACCTGAGTCGCGGTCACCGATCCGCCGTGCCTGACGGTGCGGCATTCGCTACGCTTGATGTTCGCCGTCAGGCTTTGGTGGCGGCAGAGTTGGACAAGTTCGGGGCGGAATGCGTCATGCACTTCTCGGCCTCGAGCCTGGTTGGGGAGTCGATGGAGGATCCGGGCGAGTATTTCGGCAACAATGTGGTGGGGGTGATCCGTTTGCTCGAGGCGATGGCCGAGGCGCGGGTCGGAAGGTTGATTTTCTCCTCCACCGCGGCGACCTACGGCGAGCCCATTGAGGTGCCCATCACCGAGGAAGCGGCCATCGCCCCCACGAATCCCTACGGCGAAAGCAAGGCGATCTGTGAACGCATTCTACGGTGGTACGAAGAGATCCACGGCATACGCTCGATCGCGCTACGCTATTTCAATGCGGCCGGGGCCTCGGAGCGCCACGGCGAGGACCACGATCCAGAGACGCACCTGATTCCGTTGGCTCTTGCGGCCGCGGCGGAAACCCGCGGGCCACTTTCGGTCTTCGGGCACGACTATCCCACGCCGGACGGAACGTGCATTCGCGACTACATCCACGTCGAGGATCTGGCGCAGGCGCACATCCTGGCGATCGGTGCCATGGAGCGTTGCCGTGAGCGCGTCTTCAACCTCGGCAACGGATCGGGCTATTCGGTGCTGGAAGTGCTGCAATCGATCGAACGGGTCACCGGGAAACCCGTACCCGCCCAGGACGCCCCTCGCCGGGCCGGCGATCCGGCCCGGCTGGTGGCTTCCTCTGCTCGAGCGCGGGAGGTGCTGGGGTGGATGCCCAAGAAGCCTGAACTAGACCAGATCGTGAAGGATGCCTGGAGCTGGATGCAGCGGTTCCCCGAGGGATACGGCGACTGAATCGTCGCAAAGGGAGACGACATGAATGCGGAAGAGGGGCGGCGAAGCCCCCGGGGTCTCTTTGAGGACGAGGCCGAACAGCCGCCGGCTCCGCTGGCGGAACGTATGCGTCCGCGCACGCTTGAAGACGTGGTGGGCCAGGAACACCTGACAGGGCGAAACGCCGTCCTGCGCAATGCCGCCGAGTCGGGTGATGTTCCGTCAATGATCCTCTGGGGGCCGCCGGGCTCGGGGAAGACCACGCTGGCACGGATTCTCGCCGGCCTGCCCGACTACCGCTCAGCTTCTTTCAGTGCGGTACTGGCCGGCGTCAAGGACGTGCGCCGCACGGCCGAGGAGGCTGCCGCTGCCCGGCGTCTGAAGGGCAGGCGGACCTTGCTGTTCGTGGACGAGGTACACCGGTTCAACAAGGCCCAGCAGGATGCCTTCCTGCCGCACGTCGAGGCGGGCACCGTTGTTCTGATCGGCGCGACCACCGAGAATCCATCCTTCGAGGTCAACAGCGCCTTGCTTTCGCGCTGTCACGTCTTCACGCTCAAGCAGTTGGGGCCCGAACACTTGCGTGAGCTCGCTGCTCGCGCTTTGTCCGATGTGGAGCGGGGGCTGGGGGAGAGCGGACTCGTTATCGAAGAAGACGCCTTGGAGGTGCTGGTGGGGTTGGTCGGAGGGGATGCCCGGCAGCTCTACAACTCGCTCGAGGCTCTCGCTGCACTGACCCGGCCGGATGCCAGCGGTGTCTGTCGCGTAACGGTGGGTGTATTGCGGAAACTGCGCGAGCGCATCGCGTTGCGCGGCGACCGGGCGGGAGAGGAGCACTTCAATCTGATCTCGGCGCTGCACAAGAGCGTGCGCGGTAGCGATCCGGATGCCGCACTCTACTGGTTGGCTCGGTTGCTCGAGGGCGGCGAGGATCCGCTCTACGTGGCCCGACGACTCGTGCGCATGGCCAGTGAAGACATCGGATTGGCCGATCCGGCTGCGCTCAACCTCTGCTTATCGGCAAAAGAGGCCGTGCATTTCCTGGGTCTTCCCGAGGGGGCACTGGCTCTAGCCCAAGCCACCGTCTACATGGCCCTGGCACCCAAGAGCAACAGCATCGAGGTCGCCTACCAGCGCGTGCAGCAGAAGGTGGCCGCGACCGGATCTCTTCCCGTGCCGCTCCATTTGCGCAATGCGCCGACGGGGCTCATGAAGAAGCTCGGCTACGGACGGGAGTACCGCTATCCCCACGATGTTCCTGGGCGGTGGGTGGACGAGCATTACCTGCCCGATGAATTGACCGCTGGAGGGCCCGTCTACCACCCTGGGGAGCAGGGACGGGAGGTGCGGTTGTGGGCAAGCCATCTCGAGCGGATCGAGCGCGCTCGTGAGCTGCAGAAGGTCGAACGGCCAGTTCGAGCCGACAGGGAGCGTGATGGCAGCCTTCCGGGCGACGACTCGACTCGTGGCATGACCTCGAGCGGCGAGCGTGCCCGGAGTGAGGCGCCGGGCGGCGAATCGACTCGTGACATGACCTCGAGTGGCGAGCGTGCCAGCAGCGACACGTCTGGCAACGGACCAGGAAACGAGACGTCTACCCGCGGGAGGGTATCCGACGGAAGTCTCAAAAGGAGAAGAAAATAGGTCTGCGCCGGTACGAAGACCCTTGACGTGGACTGGTCATTTGAGCCAGAATCAGCACTCTTTATGCGTCCCCATCGTCTAGCCTGGCCTAGGACACCGCCCTTTCACGGCGGCAACACGGGTTCAAATCCCGTTGGGGACGCCAACCCTCTTACCCCTCCATTCCTTCCATTCCTTCCATTCTCTCCATGCCCTCCATGCCCTCCATTCCCGCCATGCCCGCCATGCCCGCCATGCCCGCCATTCCCTTCCATCTCGTTCCATCTCCTTGAAGCGGCCGAGTCTCTGACAGTCTTGTGCATCGGACATCGCGTGGATCGAGAAGTACAATCTTCGGCCGGAGGCCAGTAGTAGGCCGGAGGCCAGCAGTAGGCCGGAGGCCAGCAGTGGGCATAGACCGCCGGCAGGCACCGGCGGCCGGCGGCAGGTGCAGTCCGTTCTTGGCAAAGCCCTCTATTGGCTCAGGTAGGCCGCTAGGAGTTCGATAGCTGCCTCGATGTCCTTGGTGTGCGCTGTCTCATTGACCGAGTGCACGTAGCGTAGCGGGATCGAAAGCCCCACCGTACGAGCCCCGCCCTTGGCGCGCTGCATGGGACCAGTGTCGGTGCCACCGCGCGGCATGATCTCTAGCTGGTGGGCGATACCGTGCTTTTCGGCCAGGTCACGGAACTCGCGGACTAGCCGCGTATCCGAGATCGAAGCCGAGTCCATGATCTTGATCGCGACGCCCTCTCCGAGACGCGTGACATAGCTGGCCTCGTCGCTCTCCGGAACGTCGACCGCCAAGGTGACATCGAGGGCGATGCCCACATCCGGATCAATCACATAGGAAGACGTGAACGCGCCACGTAGACCGACCTCTTCCTGGACGGTACCGACGGCGTAGATGTCATGCCGGTGCTTCTTCACGCGGCGCAGGGCTTCGATCATGACGTAGACGCCCACGCGATCGTCCAGCGCTTTGCAGTTCACACAATGACCGATTCGCGTGAACGAGCGGTCCCAGATGACGCGATCGCCGATGTCGACCCGTTCCTTGACCTCATCGCCCGTGAGGCCGAGGTCTACGTAGAAGTCGCTGACGCGCAATTCCTTCTTGCGCTCTTCAGCGGTTTGGATGTGAATTGGCTTGCCGGAGACACACAAGAGTCCCTTGAGCTTCTTCTCTCCCTTGCCCAGGACCATCACGCGCTGAGAGACCATCGTGCGCGGGTCGAAGCCCCCAACGGGCACCAATCGGAGAAATCCGCGGCTGTCGATATGGGACACCAGAAAGCCGATTTCGTCCATGTGGGCCGCGATCATGATGGTTTGGCGTCCCGCACGCTTGCCTTTGGCCTTCTTGATGCCGATCACATTGCCGAGTGGGTCGCGCTTCACGGGGCCGCAGAGGGGCTTCAATTCCTCCTCGACGATGTCGGCGATTTCATGCTCATACCCGCTTCCCCCAAAGGCTTCACACAGCTTTCTGAGCAGCGTCATGGCGAACCTCCCTACAGATGGCATCCTGCGCCCCAATGGGCTGCGATCAGTACCCTCCAGGGTACGCACTGGGTCGCGTCCTGTCCAGTGCCAGCGCCGGAGTCCCGTGCTGGTGTTCGGTGTCGGAGTCCCGTGCTGGTGTTCGGTGTCGGAGTGCCGTGCCGGTGTTCTATGCCGGCGTTGGTGCCGGTGTTCAGTGCCGGGAAGCTGGTTTCGCAACACTCCGCCCCCCAGATTGTGGCTGGTTGGGCCGCCCGTGTTCCGGCGGAATTCGCCACCCGTGCCATGGCACCCCTCGCACCAGGCTTAGAGATCGACCGGCGCCAGCAACCCGGCGCCAGCAACCCGGCACCAGCAACCCGGCGCCAGCAACCCGGCGCCAGCAACCCGGCGCCAGCAACCCGGCACCAGCAACCCGGCGCCGGCAATCCGGCAGACGATGCCGTCCGCCCGACAGTCAGCGGCGTCGTTGGGGCCGACAACTCGATGACGGCAACGTGGGGCCGCCAACCTGCGGCGGGGTGGATCACACCGCGGGTCACACATTAGATTTGACATCCGCCGGTGAACGGAGAACTCTTGGAGAACTCTTGGTATCCTGCGGGCGGTTGCGAAGCCCCACCGGCATTGGTGGTACGGATCATGGCGAGGCCTGGGAGGCGTGTGTGGCCGAGAAGGTGCGCATTGGGCGCCGGCTCGACAAGTACCGGATTGAAGGCAAGCTGGCCGAAGGGCCCTATGCCTCGGTGTACCGTGCCTACGACACGATCGAGGGCATCCGGGTGGCCCTCAAGATTCCTCATCCTCACTTGCTTGACGAGGCCTTCTTGGCCGAGTTCCGCCGTGAGGTCCGCCTGGCGAGTCAGCTCGATCACGATCACGTGCTACCGATCAAGAACGCGGGTTTCATCGACAAGCTTTTCGTGATCGCGATGCCTCTCGGCGAAAGGAGTCTGGCCGATCGCTTGAAAGGCCGCTTGTCATTTGTCGCGGCGATAGAACTCGGGCAGATGGCGATCGAAGCGGTGGCGCATGCCCACCGCAAGCGTATCCTGCACTGCGACATCAAGCCGGAGAACCTCATCCTCTTTCCGGGGGGAAGACTGCGGCTAAGCGACTTCGGAATCGCGCGGATGGCCCTGCGCCGCACCGAGGCTTCCGGCTCGGGTACGATCGGATACATGTCTCCCGAACAAGCTTTGGGGCATCCGTCCTACCGCTCCGACGTTTTCTCGCTTGGTCTGCTCCTCTACCGCATGCTCACGGGCCGACTGCCGCAGTGGCCCTTCGATTGGCCTCCGCAAGGCTATGATCGCCTGCGCGGGCGCGCACACCCGGACTTGATCGACTTGCTCAAACGCTCCCTGGCTCTGCGACCGGAGAAGCGCTATGCCGACGCGGACCTTCTGCTGAGACGGTTTCGGGCCATACGTCCCAAGGTGCTGCGGTATGCAACCCTGCAGAGGCGTCGTTCGCAGAAGCAACGCCAGACACAGGACTGGCAGGAGATCCGGCGGCGCCAGTTCCAGCGCCAGTATGGCAGGCTGCTCGAGACCCGGTACGCGTGCAGCAAGTGCGGAGGACCAGTTGCCGAAAGCATGCGTTACTGCCCGTGGTGCAAGGTTCCCCGCGCGAAGCACCGGGACGAGACCAAGTATCCCGCCCAATGTCCTCGTTGTGGACGGGGCGTCAAGCTTGACTGGAAGTACTGCCCCTGGTGCTACGGGGCTGGCATCGGTCCGGTGAGCGAACGCACCTACACCGATCGACGATACTCGGCGCGTTGTACCAATCGGCGATGTCCACGCGGTGATCTCATGCCTTTCATGCGCTACTGCCCCTGGTGCAATCGCGCGATCCGAAAACGGTGGCCGATTGAAGGACACTCCGAGCGCTGCCCGTCCTGCGGCTGGGGCGTTGTGCGCTCGTTCTGGAGCTACTGCCCCTGGTGCGGGAGAGAGATCGAAAAAGGATGAGTCCCCGGTCCGTTCCCAAGACGCTCGGTGCACCATTCCTCGTTCACGCCGGGGAGACGCCTGTGCCGCTATGGTGGCGGATCGGCGATGGGGAGGTCGCCGCCGCTTCGCTGGCTGCTCCTGGCCGCACGGACGTCAATGAAGACGCTCTCGCAGTCTTCCCGTTGCCGGGCGCGCTCGTGCTGGTCGTCGTCGACGGGGTGGGCGGATCATCCGAAGCCGCCGAGGCCGCGCGAATCCTGCTCGAGGAGCTTGCGAGTTCGCTGACCCCCACAGAGGGAGATGAGGCGGAGAACCTGGCGGGCGGTCCCGATGCTTTGCGTGGCCGAATACTTGACGCCCTTGAGGGGGCGAACGCGCGCCTACTGTCCGAGTACCGTGATGCCGCCGCTGTCGTTGCCATCGCGGTGGTGGCCAGTGGGCGGGTGCGGACGATTCACGTTGGGGATGCGGCCGTACTGCTCTTCGGCCAACGCGGGAAGCTCAAGTATCAGACCACGGCACACTCGCCGGTGGGATTCGCTCTCGAGGCGGGCTGGATCGGCGAGCGCGAGGCCCTGACGCACGAGGACCGCCATCTGATCTCGAATGCGGTGGGTTCCCGCGACATGCGGATCGAGATTGGACCCTGGATCTCGATGGGCCTGCGTGACAGGGTACTGCTGGCCAGCGATGGTTTGTTCGACAATCTCTCCCTCGATGAGACGATCGAGGCTTGCCGCTGCGGCCCCTTGGGGAAGGCAGCGCGCCATCTCGTCGAATGGGGACGTCGGCGAATGGAGAGGCCTACCGAAGGGAAACCCTCGAAGCCCGACGACCTCAGCCTGGTCCTCTATTCGCAAGCGTCTGGCAGCTCGTAGAACCGTCCCGTAGTGCGGCCGGCGGATCGGCGGACGGGATCGGGCGACCGCAGCGACCGACCGCAGCGACCGACCGGGGCGGCTGACCGGGGCGCTCGACCGGGACGGCCGACCGGGGCGGCTGACCGGGGCGGCTGACCGGGGCGCAGCAAACACTGCGTGGACGAACTCGAGTAGTGGGACTATGAGGGCGAGCGCGAGTCGTGGGCCTGCGGGGGCAAGCGTGAGTCATGAGGCCGTGAGGGCGAAGGTGAGTCGTGGGCCTGGGAGGCGAATCCGAGTCGGGCGACCCTGAGGACGAAGTGTGGACGACAGGGAGGTCAACTCCAGACTGCTTGTTACGGTCAGGAGGTTAGGACGCCTTCGATTCGCTGCCGCAGCTGTCCCGCCGGCAGGGCACCTTGGATCCGGCCTACCTCCTTGCCGCCCCGGAAGAAGACCAATGTGGGGATGGCCCGGACACCGTAGCGTTGTGCCAGCGAGCGATGGTCATCGACGTTGAGCTTCACGATATGTAGCCGTCCGTCGTATTCGGGTCCCACCTGCTCGAGCGTCTTGCCCATCGTGCGACAGGGACCGCACCAGGGAGCCCAGAAGTCAACAAGCACGACACCGTCGGAAGCGAGGACCTCCTGAGCGAATGCGTCGGTGGTGATCGCCGGCACGTGGGAGGGGCCTGCGGTACCTGCATCCAGTAGGCCACGAGCTTCGAAGGCCTCGTAAAACTTGACACCGATCACCAGCAGGGCGAAGAGAGCGGCTAGGCCCAAGACGGCAGGTCCATAGGGGAATCTTTGCGCGGGGCGCGCGGTACGGGATGGGAACGCTTGTGGTGACCCAGTTCCGGGCCAGGTGCTTGAGTCTCTGCTGGCGTCATGTTTGTCGTACGCGATGCCGCAGCGAGGGCATTCGAACTCGGGGCCAAGATCATCAGGCCGACGTTCGTAATTGCACTTGGGACAGATCCTGTTCATCAGGGAACCTCCTATGCACCGCTTTTCGGCTCAGGCAGGGCACGTCTTGAATGGGGCGATGCCTTGGCGTGCCCATCGTGGCCGGAGGTTTGCATCGAAGGTTTGCAACGAGGAGATCCGATCAGGTCCAATCAAGTCCGATCAGTTCTGATCAATTGCGATCGATAGGCGCTACAAACACATGACACGCGCCGTAGCCGGATCGGTGGCGCGTCAGGGTAGCCGGATCGGTGGCGCGTCAGGGTAGCCGGATCGGTGGCGCGGCTAGGCCGCTGGATCGGCGGTGTGGTGAGAGGCTGAACGCTTTGGGCTGTTCACACGTCTCCTTGGAGAACACATCTATAGCTGCTAGAGAGCAGCTGCATCTGCCATCGGCACTGACCGGGGATGGAGGGTTGTCGTGAGTACCTGGAGTAGGGCATCGCTGCAAGGGAAGGTTACGAGGGCGACGCAGCCGGCAAGAGCAGAGGTGTCACTCAGTGTTGATGATTGCCCTTGGACACTCTGGTTCTTCTTTCCTTTGGTGGTGGTGGGGATGCTCGCTGCGCTCGGTACGGCGCCTGCTGTTCGGGCCGGCGAGGTCGTCGAGACCGACGGCGTCGTGTACGTGCGTAACCCGGCAGTGCCTCCCGAAGGCGTGGTAACGGTGGAGCTCCGAGAGCGCTGGCGCGTTGGAGCCGAGAGGGAAGACCTGCTGCTGGGCGTCGTGACCGATGCAACGTCCGATGACGACGGCAGGGTCTATCTCGTCGACCGCCAACTCTCGGAAATCCACGTTCTCGAGCCCGATGGCACCTACCTTCGTTCGATCGGTTCCCAGGGCGAAGGGCCCGGGGAGGTGTCCCAGCTGGGAGGCATGGTCCTCATGCCCGACGGGCTGATCGGGATGATCCAGAGATTCCCAGGCAAGATCGTGATGCTTGATTCGAGCGGCGTTCCCGCCGGTTCGCTCGTGCCGCGTGATCTGGAGGCGAAAGACGGGGGATTCAGCTCCCTCAGCTCGGCGGCCTGCCGGGCTGGCCGTCTGGTGATCGGTGGCGCCAGGATGCTGCGCACGGGAGATCGATTCCAACGCCGCGAGTTCGTCCGCTTCTACGAAACCGACGGCACACTGCTTGCAGCCATCTTCGAGAGCGAGACCGAGCCCGACTTCGCCAATGTCGCATGGGTCGAGAAAGATAACTACTCGATTGCTCGCGGAGGGCTGTGGGCGTTGGATCCACAGGGACGCGTCTACGCAGCGAGTTTTCGAGACCGCTACGCCGTGGAGGTTCACGATGCCGCCGGAGGACTGGAGCGGATCATCGAGCGCGAGTACTCACCTTACAAGCGGACGCCGGACGAGAAGGAGAAAGTTGGCCGGGGCATGCTTTTCGTCGTCAACGGGCGGCGCGCCGAAGTCGAGATCCACGCGGAAGACTACGCTCCCTGCATCAGCCGCCTATTCCTGGGGCCGGACGGATGGTTGTGGGTGGCCACCGCCCACAGTTACCGCAATCAGCCCGAGGGCGTCTTCGCCACCATTGATCTCTTCGATCCTGAGGGTCACTTCCGTAGGCAGGTCGCACTCCGCTGCAGAGGCAATCCAAAGCAGGATCGATTGTTGATGCTGGATACTGAGCAACTCCTCCTGATCCGCAACTTCGAAGATGCCGCACGCTCGATGCGCGCAGGCATCGGGGGCGATGAGGAGGAACCGGCCGAAGCGGATGTGCCCTTGGAGATCATTCTCTACGATGCACCTGCGCTCCGATAGGCTGCCCGATAGGCTGCCCGATAGGCTGCCCGATAGACTGCCCGATAGACTGCCCGATAGGCTGCCCGATAGGCTGTCCAAGAGCGGAATGCCCCTCTTGCCCACCGCGAGATGCGATCGTGGGCAGAGGGTCAGCCGGGATCCGACGCAGAGGTTGTCCTATCTTGCTTGCTGAGTTGCTCGATCTCTTTCGGGCGGACACTTTGGTCTTCCATTGGCTGATCCCGAATGAGGTTGCGTACGTGGGCCAAGCTCTAGGGCCAAACGAATGCGGGGTCCACGGGCGATCACCAAATGGTTGGGTTCGCCCGCAGGATTCCGAGCAACGAAGCAACGAAGCATTGAACTGACCCTGCCCTCTTGTCCTCTTGTCTGCCTTGACGTGCCTCCGATGCGCCGCGCTCAAGTCCGGTTACGTCAGGTAGGCTTGATAGGCCGCCAGAGGCGTCAGCGGCGTTAGCATCGCCGGAGCGTCAGCGGCGTTAGCATCGCCGGAGCGTCAGCGGCGTTAGCATCGCCAGAGGCGTCAGCGGCGTTCGCATCGCCGGAGCGTCAGCGGCGTTCGCATCGCCAGAGGCGTCAGCGGCGTTCGCATCGCCGGAGCGTCAGCGGCGTTAGCACCGCCGGAGGCATCAGCGGTCTCAGTGATACCGGCGGCGCGATTCCTTGTGCTGTACCAACGCGTCTGGGTGCCCCTCATGCAGCTTCCTGTGCGCAACTCGCGCATCCCACTCAGGAGGTCGGCTCGATCCCCCTGATCCGACGCACGCGTGGAATCGTGGGTCATGACCACAGCAGCCAAGGATCGTTTACCCGGCGGGCAATCACCTTATTGGCCGAGCGGTAATCCGAGCGGCAATCGGAGCGGGGATGTGAGCGCGGGGATGCAAGTCTTTCGGTAGTGAAGATGCCAGATCTCGCGCCGTGTCATGGGATCGCTTGACAGACGGCGCTGAATGCTTTTGGCAGGGCTTTTGGGCAGGGCTTTTTGCAGGGCTTCAGGCGGAGCTTCAGCCGGAGCTTCAGCCAGAGCTTCAGCCGGAGCTTCAGCCGGAGCT
>CAZNJE010000027.1:53795-60886 GCA_964573295.1 uncultured bacterium
GAGCTTCAGCCGGAGCTTCAGCCGGAGCTTCAGCCAGAGCTTCAGCCAGAGCTTCAGCCAGAGCTTCATGCAGAGTGGCAAGTGTTCGCGATTTTGGCATACATGGCAGGCGTTCGTGGCGAATAGCCGCCAGGCCGCGCGCTGATTCCAGCCAGGCCGAAGTTCGCCAGCCGTGTGACGCGAGATCGGCCGGCACGCGCAGAAGGACGGCCGGGGCTGCTTACGGCTCAGGCTGTGTCGGGCGATGCGGGCATTCGACTGCTGCTTAGGAGCCGAGGTAGCCGGTAGCCCCGGGCTGCGTGGACCGCAATGTCCAATCACCCTTCTTTAGCGTTTTCTTTCTGGGCCGTGCTCGTGTTGGGTGCCAGGGACCGGACGTGTGGGGAGGCGATCGAGGCGACGAAGCTAAGACCGAATCGAAAGCAAGCTCGGGGTGCCACAGCCGTGCGGATCCGTGGGTGGGCATGGAAGCCCAACGGCCCATAGAAGCCGGCCCGCGGGCGCAATCGCGGGAACCCCGTGTCAGACGGTGGGTTGAAGCCACCAAACCCATGACGGCGAGGCCTCCCGTTAGGAAGCCGAGTGGCCAAGACGTCAGTTGCGGAGGCGGTATGCGTGTGCTCTGCGTGCTGACACTATGTATCTTGGCGGTGTCGTCCGTCGCGAACGCGAGTTCCGAGACGTACATAGTTCCCGGCGAGATGTTGTTGCAGGTGAGTCCCGGAGTGAACCCCGAAGTGAGTCCCGGAGTGAGTTCCGGAGTGAACGCCGGAGTGAGTTCCGAAGTCAATCCCAGCGCGAGTCTCGATGTGGATCCCCGCGTTGGCACCAGCATGGCGCCCGGGGTGGAACACGGCCGTGCGGAGGTGCAGGCTGTCAGCGCGCGAATTCCCGGCGTTGATCTCGTTCCCATCAAGCTCCTGAGTGCCCGCATGGGCATCTGGCTGGTGCGCTACCAAAGCCCTTCACTCAGCGCCGAGGAAGCTCTGGCGGCGGTCCGTGGCGATGTCGGTGACCACGCCGCCCAGTTCAACCACCGCGTGACCCTGCGTGAGGTGCACCCGAACGATCCCTACTTCGACCTACAGTGGAGCCTCGAGAACCTGGGTCAAACCGGCGGTATTCCTGGCGTGGACATCGGCGCCCCCGAGGCGTGGGCGATGTCGCGCGGTCAGCGTACGGCGTTGGGCGACACGATCGTAGTGGCGATCATCGACTCGGGAACCGAGCTAGCGCATCCGGATCTGCACTTCTGGAAGAACCACCTCGAGATCCCGAACAACGGGATCGATGATGACGGCAATGGCTACGTGGACGACTACGACGGATGGAACGCGTACCTGAGCCAGGGCGAGTTGCCGTCGGGCAGCCACGGCGCCCACGTTACCGGGATTGCAGCCGCGCGAGGCAGCAACGGCGTCGGTATCTGCGGCGTTGGTTGGGGGACGGCTGTGATGCCGGTGGCCGGGGCGTCGGAAACCGAAGCGGTCGTGATCGAGGCCTACGGCTACGTGCTCGAGATGCGAGCACTCCACAACGAGACCGGAGGGGCCAAGGGCGCTTTCGTGGTGGCCACCAACGCGTCTTTTGGCGTCGATCTCGGTGACCCCGAGGACTTCCCGCTATGGTGCGGCATCTACGATACCCTGGGCGAGGTCGGCATCCTGAGTGTGGGGGCGACTGCCAACGAAGACTGGAACATAGATGAAGTGGGCGATGTGCCCACGGCCTGCCCCAGCGACTACCTGATCAGCGTGACCAATACCAATCACTACGGGGTCAAGGTGGGCACAGCCGGCTACGGCGCTTCGACGATCGATCTTGGAGCACCGGGGACGAGCATCTATTCCACCTGTGTGGGCGAGTCGTACTGCTACCGGTCGGGGACCTCGATGGCGGCGCCGCACGTGACGGGGGCCATCGCCTTGCTGTGGTCGCACGCTGCCGAGGAATACCTCATACAGTACCGCAACTCGCCTGGTGCGGCGGTCTTGCAGATGAAGGAGTACATCCTCGAAGGCGTCGATCCGGTGCAATCGCTCGCGAGTATCACTGTCTCAGGAGGGCGATTGAATGTGGCAGGGGCGCTTGCGCTCATGCCACAAACTACCTCCTCCGTGCTCTCTGAGGAAAATGCTGGCAACGAAATTCCGGACATGCTCGCTCTGAGGGCTAATCCCGCTATCGGAAGCGCCCACTTGCAGTTCGACCGATCGAGCGTGGTGTCTCCCGACGTGGGAGCGGCGTATGGTGGGCCTGCGTCTGGGCCTGCGTCTGGACCTGCGTCTGGATCTGCGTCTGGACCTGCGTTTGGGCCTGCGTTTGGGCCTGCGACTGAGCGCGCGTCGGCGACTGGTGGTCCCTGGCGTGTCGGAGTCTTCTCCAGTACGGGCCGTCTCGTCCGGACACTGGCCGTGCCGGAAAGCGGCGCCGCAGTCCAGACGATCCGCTGGGATGGCAATGACAGCCGCGGATCCGCCGCGCCAGCCGGCGTTTACTACGCCCGAGCTCTTGCGCCCTCCGGGCAGACCAGTAACACTTTGCGTGTTATCTTCTTACGCTAGGTGGCAGTGCAAGGGGGTCTGAAGACCGCTGCGGGGTCTGAAGATCGCTGCGGGGTCTGAAGATCGCTGCGGGGCCTGAAGATCGCTGCGGGGCCTGAAGACCGGCTAGGGGTGTCTGAAGACTGTTCTTGTGGATACAGGGCCGAATGCCCCGTGGCCACCGGTGGCTGTGGCTGCCGAACGACGCGACCTCCGAGCGCTAGGCCGCGCACCTGGCGACCTCCGAGCGCTAGGCCGCGCACCTGGCGACCTCCGAGCGCTAGGCCGCGTGCTGGGCGACTGCCGAACTGTGCGACCGCCGAGACTCGACAGCCACTGGCCACGACGCCGCCGGACCAGGCGGCCATCATCCCACGATTCCATCGCGCCCTGAATGACCGTGAATGACCGTGAACTGGTCATCTGCATCTCCACGAACACATAGGCCTTCAACTTCTTGTGACATCTGCCGATACCTTCGGGAAACAGGCCTCGGTACAGATGAGGTCCTGATTCCCGGGGATGCGGGCAGTTCCGCCGGCACCCAAAGGGTGGGATAGGAGTGTGAACCAATGAGCAAAGACCACAGGGCGTCCGAACGTGAACAAGGAATCCTTCTGCAGAGCGGTACGAACGAGGTGGAACTGCTTGAATTCCTACTCGGCGATCAAGGATTCGGGGTCAACGTCGCCAAGATCCAGGCGATCGAGCAATTCGATCCGAGTCGCGTCACCAAGCTCCCGATGGCTCATCCGGCTATGGCAGGCATGCTGCTCTTCCGAGGCAGCACATTGCCGCTGCTTGATCTCCGCAATGAGATGGGGAGCGCCAGCCGTGGCCTGGGGCAGCGATCCGGGGGGGGCGAGGAAAGTGCCGCTGAGAATGCGAAGGTAGTGCTCGTTCAACAATTCAATAGTTTCACAACCGGGTTCGTCGCCGACGGTGTGCGACGGATTCACCGCGTTTCCTGGGAGGATGTCTATCCGCTGGCGCCAATGATCGCCAAGAGCGGTGCGCCGTTCACCGGATCCTTCCACATCGACGAACGGGAAATCCTGATTGTGGACATGGAGCGGATCGTAGCCGACATATTCCCGTCATCATTCCGCGAAGAAATCCTGGCGATGGAGCGACAGATACAGGACGTGCCGGCCGATCGCCGCGGGACCGTGCGTGTGCTACTGGCCGAGGATTCAACAATGATCCGCACCATGCTCATGGACGTTCTTCGGCAGGGTGGCTACACGTGGGTCGAGGATTATGGGAATGGCCGCGAGGCATATGAAGCCGTCGCGAAGATGGCGAAGGAACAGCCAGGATCCAATGGAGGAGACCTGACCGCCGTGTTGGTCAGCGACATCGAGATGCCCAGCATGGACGGGCTCGCGCTGTGCCGGAACGTGAAAGAGAAACTCGGTTTGGTCAAGCTGCCGGTTGTCATGTTCTCTTCGCTCATCAATGATCAGATGGCAGCCAAGTGCCGCAGTGTCGGCGCCGATGCGCATATCTCGAAGCCAGAATTCGCAAAACTCGTGGGCATCATTGATCAATTGGCGCTGGCCGCGCAGACTGAGGTTGCAGCGCAGGCCAGCGCACCGGCCGGTGTGACCACGGTTGGCAGCTCAGAGGTCGCATAGACCGCGCACGCCGGCATGGCTGCCGCTGGTGACTGCGGGTGGCAGCGCGGGCGACGCATAGACCGCGCACGCCGGCATGGCTGCCGCTGGTGACTGCGGGTGGCAGCGCGGGCGACGTGATGATCGTCGGCGCCGCTGCAAGCGCCGAGAGGGCTGCGGAGGATGTCGTAGATCGTCACGCGGCGACCAGAGTTGAGGCCGAAAGCGAAGTGGTGGCGTAATTCAGTGCATCAGATCTTGTAATAGGGATCTTCCTTCAATCTACCGTAAGCTCTTCCAGAAAAGCTGGTTTGCTGGAGAGAAGCGGCCTCCGCATGACGAGGTCAGCGTAAGGGTTCATCCCGTCGCCTGGCCGGGGAGGTCGTCGTAGCCTACGGAAAGGGTGGGAAGTATGCTCTTTGTCGCTTCCAGCGCAGTTACCGAAGGTCTGGCTGCCACCACGCCCCAGCGCGAAATCATGTGGAATATGGGGCTTTTCACTCATATCGCCATGTATGCGCTGATGGTGGTCGCCTTTGTCATCTTCGGGATCGGCCTGCGGCGCCGAATTCGTTTCTGGAAGATGGGCAAACCCGACGGCGAGCGGGCAGGCGACTGGGGGAAGCGATTCTGGATCTTGATCCGTGAGACCTTCTTCCAGAACCAGGCCCGCAACCGGCCGCTACCAGCCGTATTTCACTCGATGATTTTCTACAGCTTCGTCATGCTCTTCATCGCTACCCTGGTCGTCATGGCCGACATGGACTTCGGCATCGACATCTTCCATGGCACCTTCTACCTAGTCATCTCGTTGCTTGCAGACCTGGCAGGTGGATTCCTCCTCGTGGGCCTGGCGATCGCGGCGGTGCGCCGTTACCTCTCGAAGCCGAAGTTCCTACCCGAGACCAAGCCGATCGACACTTGGGTGTTGGGAATTCTGGCTTTCCTGGCCCTGACGGGCTTCTTGGCCGAGGGGGCGCGCATCGCGCATCATCCCCAGGGTGATCCCTGGCGAGCGTACACGCCCATCGGCAGTGCTTTTGCGGTGCTGGTAGGGGGGATGAGTCAGGGCGCCGGTCGCGCACTTCACTTCGGTGTCTGGTGGATCCACGCCCTCGGCACATTCGCCATGATCGCCATGATTCCGTATACCAAGTTCTTCCACATGCTGAGCATTCCCACCAACCAGTTCCTTCGCAAGCTCGAGCCGAAGGGCGCTCTGACGAGAGTGGACATCGAGGAACTCTTCGCCAGCGACGACATGGACGAGGAATTCACGCTGGGCGTTTCCCAGGGACACCATCTGAATTGGAAGCAGCGTCTGGACCTGGATGCCTGCATTCACTGCGGACGATGCGATGAGATCTGCCCGGCCTGGAGCGTGGACCAACCGCTCAGCCCACGGCGCCTGATCGAGGACATCAAGGAGATCTGCGAGACCGCCTACGCCGCGCGCTTGAAGAGCAAGTCCGCCTCCGCCGGCGCAAGCGAAGGAGAGGGAGAGGGGCAAACAAGTGCGGGCCAGGGGCAGGCCGGTGCGGGCCAGGGGCAAGCGGGCGCGGGTCAGGGGCTGGCTGAGAACGATGCCGCCTGTGCGATTCTGGGCCACGAGGGCACGGTCTTCGAGGACCCCGAGTTCATCTGGCACTGTCGGACCTGTCACGCCTGTCAGACCGTGTGTCCTGCTGCCATCGAGCACGTGGATCTCTTTGTGGAACTGCGTCGCTCGGAGGTGATGATGGAGGGGCGCCTGCCCACCGATGCAGGCAAAGCGCTCAAGACCATGGAAACCCAGGGCAATCCATTCGGTTCGCAAGCCGAGCGAATGGATCTGGTGGAGAAACTGGAGATTCCGGTCTTGAAAGAGGGCGAAGAGACCGAGGTGCTCTTCTGGATTGGCTGTGCGACGACCTTCGATCCTCAGAAGCATCGGATTGCCGAGGACATGGTGGCGATCATGCGGGCGGCGGGAATCGCCTTTGCGCACCTGGGCAAGGACGAGGGATGCTGTGGAGATCCTGCCCGCGTCCTCGGCGACGAGAACCTGTTCCAGATGACGGCCAAGACCACCGTGGAGGCGCTCAAGAGCCGGACGTTCCGGCATCTGCTCGTGCTTTGTCCCCATGGCTACAATGTCTTCAAGAACGAGTATCCTCAGTTTGGTGCTCAGCTGCCAGTGGTCCACCATTCGGAGCTTCTCGCGGACTGGATTCGCGAGGGGCGAATCAAGCTCGAGAAGCCCGCTGCTCAAACGGTCACGTTCCATGACCCGTGCTACCTAGGCCGTTACCAGGGCATCTTCGATCCGCCGCGTGAAGTCCTGCGGGCCATTCCGGGGATCAAGTTGCGTGAGATGGCCAGCCACCACGAGCGCAGCTTCTGCTGCGGCGCCGGAGGGGGGCACTTCTGGATGGACATCGACAAGGGGGATGGACGCACCTACACCCATCGGGTGGATGAGGCCCAGACGGTTGGCGCGGATGTCATCGCGGTTGGGTGCGCATTCTGTTACCAGATGTTGCTGGATGGGACCAAGGCCCGCGACCTCGACGAGAAGATTGTGATCAAGGACATCGCCAGCTTGGTGCGAGAGAGCATCGGCTCATAAGGACTTCCCGGGATCGGGATGGTGGGTTTGGGGTTGTTCGGCCCGAGCCCTGCTGCGGACTTTGTAATCGTTTGCAGAGGTAGAAGATACAGGTTAGACGGGTGCTGCAATCCCAACGCCGCTGGGGGGCTGGCATCCGAATTGCTATCCCCTGGGGCATGAATCCCCAACGCCCACCACTTAGCCAGGCAGTAGGCGGCACGTTCGACTCTTTGCCCGGCCACGCGTCGGGCAGCGCATCCGGTCACGCGTCCGATCACGCGTGCGGTCACGCGTCGGGCAGCGCATCCGGTCACGCGTCCGATCACGCGTGCGGTCACGCGT
>CAZNJE010000027.1:60986-61882 GCA_964573295.1 uncultured bacterium
CGGGCAGCGCATCCGGTCACGCGTCCGGCCGCACATCGGGTCACGCGTGCGGCTCTATGGCGCGCGACACATCCTGCGCGGCGTCCGACTCAATTGCGGGTGACGCCTTCGGCTCCGCGTCTGCCGTCACGGTTGGCCGCAGACGGCACCGCAGGTCGAGTCGCTCGAGTCGGTCGAGTCGGTCGAGTCGCTCGAGTCGGTCGAGTCGCTCGAGTCGGCGCCCGCGCCGCCGAGCCGGTGGCTTTCAGCCGCCTCACTGCCCGAATCCGCATTGTCCGTTTCATCGACCCCGTATGGACTGGCACTTCATTCGGCACGGCAAACGTCGTGGCCGCGACGGTCGTCTCCGCCAGCGTTACCTCTGCCGCCACTGCAACCGCGAGTTCGGCGCCACCGCTTTCAGGCCCACTTACTGGCTCCGCAAGCCAGAACTTTTCGAACTCATTGCGGCCAACGCCTGTGAGGGCACCAGCCTGCGCGAAATCGCCCGGCTGTTGGGCACGACCCACACGACCGTGATACGCCATCTAGCCCGCCTCGCACGTGACGGTTGCGCGAGGCGTGTCAGTCAGTCCGACCGTTCCTATGGTTCCAGTCGTGTCGGTCGGTCCGGTCGCTCCGACGACTGCAGCTGTGCCGGCCGTCGGAGCCGTCTCGACGACTCCAGCGATCCCGCCGTCCCGGCTCCTGGCCGGGGTGGGGAACCTGGCGATGGAAGTCTGGCTCCTCTAGCGGGTTCGGACAGCTGAGCTGTGATTAGGCAGTGGCAGCGTCGACAGAGCGCAGTGGTTGGCAGACAGCAGGGACAAGAGAGCCTGGGACGCACGGGGAGCGGGGAATCGAGAGCCTGGGACGCACGGGGAGCGGGGAATCGAGAGCCTGGGACGCACGGGGAG
>CAZNJE010000028.1:0-61595 GCA_964573295.1 uncultured bacterium
GTCTAACCCGTCCGGACTAGGCAAACATGGGTCGGGTTCACGCTTGTTTTAGGACGAGTCGCCACTAGTCCCCGTGAGTGGAGTTCATGTCGGCATGGATGCGTTCGACGTCCGAGCGTCGGCAAAGCTCGGTGCCGGGCGTCATCACCGCTGCTGCGCCCGCCGCGATGCCGAAGCGGATGGCGGAGGGTAGATCGTTGCCGCGGGCCAGCCCCAGAACGATGCCGCCCACCATGCTGTCACCCGCGCCCACCTTGCTCTGGATCCGTACGGAGGGTGCTCCCATGCGCTCGGCCGCCCGCTCCGTCACGAGCAGCGCGCCTCCGCGTCCCAAGGAGACGACCACCACCACGGCCCGGGCCTCGCCGATGAGCTCGCGGGCCGCAGCCTCGATGGCCTTCTCATCGCCGAGCTCACGGCCGGCCAGAGCCTCGAGTTCGGCCAAGTTCGGCTTGATCAGATAGGTGCCCTCCGCCAAGGCTTGGCGCAAGGGCTCGCCCTTGGTATCGACCACGAAACGTGATCCCGGCGGCAACGCTTGGCTCAAGCGAGCATAGTAGTCGTCCGGGACGCCGGGCGGGAGACTCCCGCTGGCCACGACGTAGCAGGTTTCGTTCTCATCGAGCGCCTTCTTGACCTCGCCCATCGTTGCATCGAGCATCCGGCCGGCTTCCTCGGCCGATACGTCTGCTCCCGGCATCACCAAGCGATACTGCGAGCCACTGGATTCATCGAGCAGATGGATATTCTCCCTGGTCGTCGCGCCAAGGGTCACTCGCCGGTGAGAGAGGCCCGCTTCCTCGAGCAGTTGGGCTAGTCGCGCGGCCGTATCCCCTCCACCGGCCCAGACCGCGCGCGTGGTCCCGCCGAGTTCGTGTACCACTCGGGCAACGTTGATTCCGCCTCCGCCCGGCTGCCGACGAACCGAATGGCAGCGCAGCTTCTTCTCGGGAGTGACGTGGGCCGCCTGGCAACTGCGGTCCAAACTCGCATTGATGGTGCTGGTGACGATGATGGAACTTGGCATCGCATTCTCCTTTCAGCGTGACCGTAGCGGGGCCGATGACTGCAAGCCGTCGGGCAGTGGCAGGAGGAGATGCCCGGGAAAGTACCGGTCTGCGGGGCGGGGGGGCCCCTAGCCTGCAGGGGGCAGCTCTATGGGGAATGGCCCCATAGAAGTGGTCGGGCTTCGCCCCAAGCGCTCTTCGTCTTTCGCCGCAAGCATTGAGCGCATTATCTGTTTACAATCCCATTACAGGAAGCAGAATTGGATCTCCGAGATCGATCCCGGAGCCTGCGCTTTTCGGAGCCCTACATGCATGACGACATTGGCAAACACCTCGAGCCCGCCGTCCTTTTGATCTCTGATAGGATCCAAGCGAGCCGGCCGAGCCGAGCGGTCCATACCGTGCTGGAGCATCGAGGAATCGATGTCCTCGAGTGTCGATCCATGCAGGAGCTCGTCGAACGGATGGCCAGCGGTAGCGGCCCGGTGGTCCTATCGGTGCCCGAGCTCAATGCCGAGGATGCCGAGCTTCTTCTCAAAGAGCTACGATCACAGCCCTACTGGTCGGACGTTCCCGTGATTCTGCTGGAATCGGGGGCGACTTCGGTTGTGCCCGAAGAGCTACGGAGGCAGCGGGGTACCACATTCCTGAAGCAGCCGATCAAGGACGAAGTTCTCGCCGGGGTCGTGCAGACCGCGATCGAAACCCGTCTCCGCCAGCTTCAGGTTCGGGATCTTCTGCATCATCTCGAAGACCTCCATCATAAGGCTGCGGTCAGGGCTCGTCATCTCCAGCACCTTTCGATGAAGCTCGCCACGGCCGAACATGATGAGCGCACGCGCATTGCCGGCGTCATCCACGACGAGTTCCAGCAGCTTCTGGTCGCGGCCCGCATGCGCTTGGGAAGCCTTCAAGGGATTCAGGATGGCGACGGCATGGCCGAGATGGTCGAAGGTTGCCGCGAGGTCGACGAGCTCTTGCAGGAGGCGATTCAATCGGCACGTGGTTTGACACGTCAACTGTCGCCGCCCGTTCTGCGCCATGGAGGATTGACGGCCGCGCTGAGTTGGTTGATGCAGACTTCGCAGGCCCGCCACGATCTTCGCATTGACGCCGAGATCGCCCCGGCGGCGGATGAACTCGACCGGTCGCTTCAACTGTTCATGTTCGAAGCCGCCCGTGAGCTGATCTTCAACGTCGTCAAGCACGCCAACACGCTCCGGGCGCGTGTCGATCTCCAGGTGACCCGTGCGAGCGCCCTGCTATCGGTCAAGGATGATGGAAGCGGATTCGATCCGAGCATGATCGGGAACGATGCGGAGACGCCGCAGGGATTGGGGCTGTTCGGCATTTCGGAGCGCGCGGCTCTGCTGGGAGGAAACCTGCGAGTCCAATCGCATCCTGGAGGTGGGTGTGAAGTCCACCTTGCGATCCCGTTGGCCGTGCAACCCAAGGTGAGCAAGCGGACCTTTGCGGCAGCTATCGAACCGGATCTTGGCCTGGGGAAGGAAGATGATTCCAGCGCGGTCGATGGTCGCAAGCGGGTCCTCGTCGTCGACGATCACCGGATCGTCAGACAGGGCATTGCTTCGATGCTTGCCCACCACGATGACATCTTGGTCATCGGTGAAGCGTCGGATGGGCAGGAAGCCCTTGAGAAGGCACGCGCCCTCAAACCCGATGTCATCCTCATGGACGTATCCATGCCGGGAATGAATGGGATCGACGCCACCCGCAACATCCGCAACGAGATGGGTGAGATCGACATCATCGGTCTGTCCATGTTTGAGATGGAGGAGATCGGACAGCAGATGCTGGATGCGGGCGCGCGGTGTTACCTGCCGAAGAGCGGCCCCGCGCAGGCGTTGCTCAAGGAAATCCGCTCTGGGCGCTAAGCAGCGTTAGAGGAGGCTGGTTGGCGCTCATGGACGCTCCCGGATGCTGGTGGATGCTCCCGGATGCTGATGGAGGCTGACGGACGCTTCTTGACGTTCACGTTGCGTTGAACCTGCGCCGCGCCGGCCCGGCTTGGACTTGGCGAGATCGACCACCCCACAGACGTATCCCCCCACTCATTGTCACACCAGGCGAGGACCTTGACGCTGCTCTCTCTCTCTCTCTCTCTCTCTCTCTCTCTCTCCTTCTCTCTCGAGACACACCCGGCGAACGGCACCCGCATGGGCATCCCAGCCATGTGCCTGGAGCCAATTGCCATTGGGCTACTGGGGAGCTTTCCGAGAGTCTGTCCAGAACACGCGGGATGGGGTGGTCTCCCCACAACGCATTGGCGGAAGGACCCACGACGCAACGGCAGTCGACCGGGTGGGGTGACGACGCATCGGGTGATAGACAGATTCTAGACAATGGGTGGCTGACACGGGCACCAAACCACCAAACCATTGAGAAGCAAATTCGCCTTATCTGGAGGTTGACCAATGACCATCATTGATCCAATTCCGAACCGAGAAGGTGTTCTCGATTTGTTGCGCGACTCGGGCTGGCCGCGCCTGTCGATCTACATGCCTACCGGCCGACCCGGGTCGGAAGCGCAGAAGAACCAGATTCGGTTCAAGAACCGCATCCAGGAGGCCGCCGGCGGCCTCATTGCCGGTGGGATGAGAACTCGTCACGTCCAAGACTTCCTGGCCCCGATCCGCGCGATGATCGACGATCAGCGCTTTTGGCGGTATCAGGCCGACGGACTGTGCATGTTTCAGAGCCCGAATGCACTGCGCTACTTCCGTCTGCCGCGAAGAGTGCCGGAGCTGACCGTGGTTTCGAAAAGCTACCACATCAAGCCTCTGCTCCCGCTCTTGAGCGATCAGATGCGTTTCTTTCTCCTGTCGGTTGACCTTCGCGAGGTCGACCTGTTCGAAGCTGATGCTCTTGGGCTGCGGCAGATCCCATTGAACGACGATCTGCCCAAGGGGATCGAGGAGTTCCGACCCGATGAGGGTGACAATGGGGGGCTGCAATGGCACACCGGCGGGGAGGGCGAGCGGGCGACAGCGGGGATGCCCGGCGAAACCGGTCCCATCTACCATGGCCATGGGCGCGGCAAGGATGCTTCACTCGATAAGGAACGCATCTTGGCGTACCTGCGAGAGGTTGAAGATGTGGTCACCCGGCGGGTGGCCGGTTCCCAGGCCCCGCTCATTCTAGCGGGCGTGGAATATCTTCTCCCCCTGTACCGGGAGGCGAATCACTATCCGCACGTGCTGCCGGCGGATCTGCCGGTCAATACCCGCGAGATGAGCGAGAACGATCTTCATCAGGAGGTCCTGAGGCTCATCCAACCACTTCAAGAGCAACGGCGTGATGAGCTCCTCGAGCGCTACCGGACAATGAGACCGCGGCAGCGAACCTCTCGTGGCATCAAGGATGTCCTGGTGGCCGCCACAGCCGGCAGGGTGGATACGCTCTGGGCTCAAGGCGACGCCTACTGCTGGGGACGATACGATCCCGCGACCACCCAGGTAGATGTCCACGCGCAACAGCATCCATACGATGAGGACTTGATCAACACGGCGGCGGTTGAGGCGCTCAAGACCCAGGCGCAGGTGCTATTGGCCGAACCGGAGCAGATGCCGGAAGACGGCAAGGTAGCGGCTCTGCTGCGCTACTAGCCGCGCTAGTCACTGCCCTAGTCGCTGCCCTACTCGCTGCCGTTGGAGCCGCCCCGCCGGCTATTCCCAAGGTGCGGTGCGTTGCCGCGTCGCACCGCGCAGGTGAGTGCGAAGTACGTTCACCTCACGAGGATCGCCGACCACGTGGAAGAGTTGGTCGGCGACATGAATATCGGCTATGATCGTGCGGGTCGTCTCCGTCGCCGGCGGCGACTGGAAGAGGATGCGAACCGGGGCCGAGGCGAGCGCATTGGCTTCCAGCGAAGCGAACATCTCTTCATTGACGGGCAAGCCGTCCGCGTCCACGACATCGAATCCCACCGTTCGTACCGAGGTCAACAACTCGATGAACTCCATCTTGGTTTCGGTCATCTCATCCCCCTTCGAGTGCTCGATGGTGCTATGCGATCCCCTCTAAGACCCATTGACGAGCGGCTTGTTTCTCATCCATGTCATACCGGCGACTTTCCCTGCCCGCTAATGGCTGGACGAGCTGCGAAAGGTCTGGAAGCCAGTTCTGTTCGCTAACGACGGCGAGCCGCTCAATTTCGCCATAGTGGCGCAGCTCCAGTTTGAGCTCCTCCCAGAAGGCGCTGGCGGACCAGCCTTGGAAGTCGTGCAGTTCCAGCAAGACACGGATGCGACCGTATCGCTTCACGAGGCGGCCGATTTGCGCCGCAAGATGATCCAGATCGGGCTTGGCGAGCTTTCCGTAGACGTGGATGCGCAGGACCCGTCCGTCATTGAGTTCCTTCATCCAGAGGCTCATGGGTGTTCCCTCCCTCTCTTGCCATGACGCACCTTGTCCCATCCGGGTGGGCACAGTCCCAAAGGACAAGCCAGTCTAGAACGGGTAGGCCGGCGGGCAAATGGGAGCCGTTCTGAGGGCAGCGTGGGAGGGCTCCCGATATTCTGCGCCGGAGTGTGCTTCGTAGGCTGTCCATGTAGTTCACGCCGAATGTGCATCGCTTGCGATGCAACACGATGGCCTTCATGGCGATGCTTCCAGGGAAGCAGACGGAGCAGATATGCAGAGGAGCGAGGCAACCATGACCTCTACGAAGAAACGGGCGGAGTCTCGTCGCCGCGAAGAAAGCTACGTTTGTTGGCTTGGCGACCTGAGCAATGACGATGTCCAACGAGTGGGAGGCAAGAATGCATCATTAGGTGAGATGCTGCGGTCCTTGAAGAAAGAAGGCGTGCGGGTGCCGAACGGCTTCGCCACCACGGCGCGCGCCTATCGAGAGTTCCTGACGCACAACGACTTGGAGGAGGAGATCCGCTCGCGGCTCGAGGGACTGGCTCCGGACGAGTCTGATCTCGTGAAGGTGGCGCGTGGGGTCCGGCGACTCTTCTCGCGTGCCGAATTTCCACAAGCAGTGCGTTCGGCCATCGAGAAAGCCTACCGGGAGCTGTCCGAGACCTACGATACCAGCGATGTCGATGTCGCCGTTCGCAGCAGCGCCACCGCCGAAGATTTGCCCGAGGCTAGCTTCGCGGGACAGCAAGAGACCTACCTGAATGTCGCCGGAGCGGAGGATCTTCTCGATGCCTGCCGGGACTGCTACGCCTCCCTGTTCACCGCCCGGGCGATCGCCTACCGCGCCGAAAAAGGCTTCGAGCATCTTGATGTAGCGCTGTCGGTGGGCGTGCAGAAGATGGTCCGGGCCGACCGGGCGGGGGCCGGCGTGATGTTCTCGATCGACACCGAGACCGGTTTTCCGGATGTGGTGGTGATCAACGCGGCCTGGGGCCTCGGCGAAAACGTGGTTCAAGGGGCGATCACGCCAGACGAGTACCGCGTCTTCAAGCCCCCGCTGGAAGAAGATGGGTATGTGCCGATCATTGAGAAAAGCCTTGGAGAGAAGCAAAAGAAGATCATTTATGCGCGCGGTAACGGCCAGACGGTCAAGAGTATCGATACGCCCAAGAAGGAGCGACGCGCCTTTGTCCTCACGGATGAAGACATCCTCACCCTTGCGCGCTGGGCGGTCGCCGTCGAGAAGCATTACCAGAAGCCGATGGACATGGAGTGGGCCAAGGACGGGGACTCGGGCGATCTCTACATGGTGCAAGCCCGTCCCGAGACAGTTCAGTCGCAGCGCACCGGACAGGCACTCAGCACCTACCGGCTCAAGGAACGAGGCGAGGTGCTCGTAACCGGACTGGCGATTGGGGAGGCGATTGCCGCCGGAAAGGTGTCGAACATCAGCAATCCGCACGAGGCAGAGGGTTTCACGAAAGGCAGCATTCTGGTCACCGAGATGACCGATCCGGATTGGGTGCCCGTCATGAAGCGCGCTGCGGGGATCATCACCGACCATGGGGGGCGGACGAGCCATGCCGCCATTGTGAGTCGTGAGCTCGGCCTGCCGGCCCTGGTGGGATGCGAGAACGCGACCGAGCGGCTTGCTGACGATGATGAAGTGACGCTGTCGTGCGCAGAGGGAGAACGAGGCAAGGTTTACCGAGGGAAGCTCGACTTTGAGGTCGAAGAGCTCGACCTCTCCGACCTCCCACAGGTGGGGCCGCGGATCATGATGAACATCGCCAGTCCCGCCGCGGCCTTGCGCTGGTGGCGCCTGCCGGCCAAGGGCGTAGGCCTGGCGCGCATGGAGTTCATCATCAATAACGTGATCAAGGCGCACCCGATGGCATTGTTGCACTACGACGAACTCGAGGACGAACAAGCGCGCCGGGACATCGCTGAGCTGACGAGCGCCTATGACGATCGCGGGGAGTACTTCATCGACAACCTCGCGCGCGGCATCGCCCGGCTGGCGGCTTCGCAGTATCCCGAGCCCGTGATTGTGAGAATGAGCGATTTCAAGTCGAATGAGTACGCCGATTTGATCGGAGGGACGCAGTTCGAGCCCGACGAGGAGAATCCGATGTTGGGCCTGAGGGGCGCGGCGCGGTACTACAGCGAGCAATACCGGGAAGGGTTCTCTCTGGAATGCCGAGCCATTCGCCGGGTACGCGAGGAGATCGGTCTGCGAAACGTGGTTATCATGATCCCTTTCTGCCGCACGCCTGAAGAAGCCGATCGCGTCCTCGAGGTTCTGGCAGAGAACGGACTCGAGCGAAGCAAGGAGGGCCTCGAGATTTACGTCATGATCGAGATCCCGTCGAACGTCGTGCTGGCCGAGGAGTTTGCCGAACGTTTCGATGGCTTTTCGATCGGCAGCAACGATCTGACCCAACTCATCCTGGGCGTCGACCGGGACTCGGCCGCCCTCAGGGATCTCTTCGACGAACGCCATCCGGCGGTCAAACGATCCATCGCCGACCTCATCGAGCGCGCCCACCGGAAGGGAACCAAGGTCGGCATCTGCGGGCAGGCGCCCAGTGACCATCCGGGATTCGCCAGGTTTCTGGTGGAGTCGGGCATCGATTCAATCTCACTGAATCCCGACAGCGTGGTGTCGGTGATCCGGGAAGTGGCCGAATTCGAGAACCGGTAGCCCAACGCGAATCCGAATCTCCCCGATCCTGTTGCTTGCAGAGACAGAAGCAAGACACGAGACCAGACACTCAAGGGAAGGGGGTCCCATCATGCAGGTTCGCTGCATTGCCAACTGGATATGTCATCGACCAGTCGTCTTGGCGGCCGCCACGCTGTTGCTGGCGTTTGTCGGAGCCGCCGCACCAGCATGCGCGGAGCCGGCACTGACCGATCAACAGATCACTGATGCGATCGAGGACGAGTTGGCCCATGACAAAGCGGTGCCGCTCAATGACATCGACATTCGTACCACCAACGGGATTGCCGCTCTCAGCGGAAGGGTCAGCAACATCCTCGCCAAGGAACGAGCCGCGCAGCTTGCCGAAACCGTCAAGGGCGTACGATCCGTCGTCAATACGATCGATGTCAAGCCCTACTGGGGCCGGATGGATTGGGAGATCGAGTCCGACGTCGAACGCGCATTGGTCAGCGATCCGGCGACCGAATCATGGCAGATCGCTGCCGAAGTGCAAGACAAGACGGTCTCTCTGTCCGGGACGGTGGATTCTTGGCACGAGCGGGCATCGGCGGAGCGTGTCGCCAAAGGGGTCCGGGGAGTCATGGCCGTCGAGAATGACCTGAGCATCTCGTATGACGAGGAACGCACGGACGCCGAGATTCGGGCTGAGGTCGAGAAGGCCCTACGCTGGGACGGACTGGTCGATCATTCCCTGATCGAGGTGGACGTGTCGTCGGGAGAAGTCGAGCTGAGCGGCAAGGTCGGTAGCGCAGCCGAGAAACGGCGGGCCGAACGTGATGCGTGGGTCTTTGGATCCGAAGCGGTCGAGGCCGAGGATCTCACCGTCGATCCGGCCGTTCATGACGCAACCCAGCGCGAGCGTGAATACGTCGTGAAGTCCGAGGAGGAGGTTCGTGAGGCCATCGCGGATGCCCTCGTCTATGACCCGCGGGTGTACTCTTTTGACATCGACGTCGGGGTGACCGGCAGTGCCGTGACCTAGCGAGGGCGAGTCGACAATCTGAAAGCCAAGCGGGCAGCGGCGCAAGTGGCGCGGCGCACATGGGGGGTAGCGGCCGTCACCAACCGGATTCGCGTGCGACCTGCAGCGGTTGAGGACACCGAGGTTGCGCGGGATATCGGCAACGCCGTCGCCCGAGACCCTTACCTTGAGCGCTACGACATCGATATCGATGTCACGAATGGCACGGCCACGCTCTCCGGAACGGTCGACTCCCATTTCGAGAAGGCCCGCGCCGAGGATATTGCCGCCCGGACCCACGGGGTTGCCGCGGTGCGCAACGGTCTCGAGGTCGACTCCCCGGAATCCTGGATTGCCTATGACCCGTATGTCGACGATTACTATCCGTATGACTACACATGGAATGACTACGCGCCCTACGTGACGTTCAGGTCGGATCGCGAGATTCGGCTGAACATTGAAAACGAATTCTGGTGGAGCCCCTTCGTCGATGGGGACGATGTGTCCGTCACGGTCGAGAACGGCGTAGCGACGCTGACGGGCACGGTGGACAGCTGGGCAGAGCGCAGGGATGCCACGGAGAACGCCTTCGATGGGGGTGCAGTCTGGGTCGACAATAACCTGATGGTGGAATAGCAGTGGGCCGGAAGGTCGGGCGACACCGGAGTCCATTTCGATTGCGAGCACCACGATTGCAAGCGACAAAGAGGGCGGACCCGAACGCGGCCTGGGTCCGCCCATTTTGCGCGACGACGCGTGGGGTCTTGGTGGGTCAGCCGAGAACGCGTAGCGCGGCGTCTATGAACTCTGGAAGGTCATGCGGGTTCCGGCTCGAAATCATGTTGCGGTCGCGGACGACCGGCTGGTCTTTGACGATCGCACCAGCATTCTCCATGTCCTTCTTGATGGATACGTATCCGGTCACCGTTCGGCCGTTCAGCACATCGGCCGTAATCAAGAGCTGCGGTGCGTGGCAAATCATGAAGACCGGCTTGTCGGCCTGCACGAACTCCCGCACGAAAGAGACGACCGGTTCATGGACCCGAAGTCGATCCGGTGAATAGCCCCCCGGAATGAACAGGGCATCGTATTCCGTTGGATCTGCGTCGGCGATGTTCAGGTCGATCATGACCGATTCTTGATTGCGCTTTCCAATGACCGTCTCACCGGTCTTGAGTCCAATATGGGTCAATGCGTGACCGGCCTCGCGGAAGCTGGTGGCCGGACGGGTGTATTCAGAGTCTTCGAATAGCTGATCGACAAGTACGGCAATAGTGGCCATGCGTGTCCTCCTGGTTCTGATTTCAAGGCGACAATCAGGCCACCGGCAAGGCCAGAGGCTTTGACGACTGCCACAGGCCGTGAATGTTGCAGAGACTGGTCGCAAAGAGCGTCCCTGGCTTGTCGGTCTTGAACGATAGCTGGACCTCGTGATGCGTGTAGACCCCGCTCGTATCGGGCCCGTCCACGGATTCGCCATGTGCCTGGAATGCCGTGTGGGCGATTTCGTAGGGGAACGGCGCATCCTCGGGATGGAAGTACACCTTGATCCAGCGAATATGATGAGCGGTCTCGTTCGGGTGAGCGACCTCCTTCCCAAGGGTGACCGTGATCGGGAAGTACTGCCCCTTCTCCACTTCTGCCGGTACTTCTATCACCGGCACGTGCTTCTCGGTTTTCCAGTCATCGGTTTGATAGAGCTTGCAGATGTCTGCCATGGGCTAGCCTCCTCCATCTAGGCTGTGTGTACTGCTTCGGGTGATTCGCGCAAAGTGCACGGTGCACCGGGTATTCTCATTGTCCGTGAGCTTGGCGACAGTATCGTCGGTGGAGAAGGCCGCTCGCCATCGGGGAACAGCCGGTCGGGGCGTCGGGCGAATTGCGAGGTCGGTCCCGGGTGTGACTCCGTATCCGGTGTGACGCGAGCTAGGCCGCCAGACCTCGCGCCAGCTCTGCGTTGCCTTGCAGCTCCAGCTTCACGGAGAGAAACCGCAACAGGTCCTTCAGCGCCAGCATCCCAAGCAAGTTGTCACCCTCGGCCACGATCAGACGGCTGGCTTGGTTGCGGTTCATCTTCTCGAGCGCGTTGATCGCATCGGCCTGGGGCGCGATCGTATTGCTATCCGCGCACGGTTGCGCCGCCTCTCCAACCCGATAGCGGCTCCACTCCTCGCGGGGGATCGCCTTGACGTTTTGGGTCGTGATGCAACCGACCAGACGCCCCTGATCCACGACCGGATACAGCTTGTAGTGATGGCGGTAGACGTAGTCCTCCACAAACTCACCAATCGAAAGGGACGGCGATACGGATACGGGAGATTCCTTCATGAAGCGGCGTACCTCCTCGCCCTGCAAGGCAATACGAATCAAGAGCTGCTGGTAGCTGTTCTTGGCGACCGAACGGATGAAGAATCCGATCAGGATCCACCACAATCCCCCGATGGGATTCATGAGCAGCAAGTTGACCACGCCCAAGCCCACAAGTACGAGTCCGAAGGCGGCCCCTACGCGAGAGGCGATGTGGGTCGCCTCCCGCAGGTCGCCCTTCTTCTTCCAGATCAGGGCACGGAGCACCCGGCCCCCGTCGAGCGGATAGCCGGGAATCATGTTGAAGACGACCAGCACACCATTGATGTAGCCGATCCAGCGCAGCACGACGGTCACCGGCTGCGACCATCCCCATGAGGTTCCGAGAGTGGCCAGCCCAAGGAAGACGCCCAGGACAAGGACGCTGGCCAGGGGGCCGGCGATGGCCATCTTCAGCTCGGCCATTGCGTTAGGGGGCTCGTCAGACATCTCCGCCACCCCGCCAAACAGGAACAGCGTGATGCCCTTCATGGGAAGGCCCGAGCCGCGGGCCACCAGGGAATGGGACATTTCATGGAAAACGATCGAGAGGAACAAGCCGGCCGCGGCGACCAGGCCCATCAGTCCATATTGCCAACCGCTCAGTCCCTCGACCTGCTGCGGGAACACGCCGCCGGCCAGCGACCAGACAACGAGCGCAAAGATCAGCAGCCAGCTGAGATCGACTCGCACGGCAAAGTCGAACAACGTGAACAATGTGTATCGTTTCCCGAACATGGACGACCTCCTCGGCTGGCCTCGTTGAGTGTTCCCTCTGCGGCTGTGAGTTGCAGTAAATGGCCAGTGCGTCAGATTCCAATCGTGACTTCTCTTTTACGATTGCAGCCGTGTGCGCGAGGAACAACCGGGCGGCCTCCCACCGAGCGTCTGGGGTCTGACCCGATGGCCACCTGGGCATGGGACGTGTAATGGTCGAGAGCCGTCATCGGGAACTTGCCTATGGTACGAGGCTCCAAGGTCATGGGGGATTCCCTTAAATCGCTGGAAGCATGCCGCTAAGTCCCCTAGATCGCACGTTTTCGTTGGGCGGCAGTATGGCGGCTCTTGGTTTGACGTACAGGACCGGCTATACTGCGGGCACTGACAAGAGGCCTGGACCGGGTGACGCGACCAGTGTCTTGTCCGATCCAGGAGACATCCTCGGCTCTTGTTGACCGGCGGTAGGGGAGGAGAACATGACCACCAATATCCAGAAACGAACCAAGGTGTTACTCGTCGACGATCATCCGATCGTTCGCCGGGGACTGGCGAAGCTGCTGGGAGAACGCCCCAGCATCGAAATCTGTGGCGAGGCTGACGGGGCCGGGCAGGCACTGGATCAAATCGCCAAGGACCGGCCGGATTTGATCATCATCGACATCTCGCTCAAGGATGTCGGCGGCATTGAGCTGATCAAGCAGATTCGCGCTTTGGATAGCGAGATCAAACTCATGGTCTGCTCGATGCACGACGAGAACCTGTACGCTGAGAGGGTGCTTCAAGCGGGTGCCCTGGGCTACGTGAACAAGGAGACCGCTACCGAGCGTATCTTCGATGCCATCGAGCAGGTCATGGCCGGCAGGGTCTATCTCAGTCCCGAAATGTCCGAACAACTGCTCAGCCGCATGGTGGGAGGAGAGCCGAACACGGACAAGACCTCCATCGAAACGCTGTCGGATCGTGAGCTCGAGGTATTCGAGCTGATCGGGCGGGGATTGACGACGCGGCAGATCGCCGAGCGGCTGTGCTTGAGTGTCAAGACAATCGAGACCTATCGAGAGAACCTCAAGATCAAGCTCAACCTCACGAATAGCCCCATGTTGATTCGTGCCGCAGTTCAGTGGCTCGAAACGCGCTAGGGCTCGAGACGCGCTAGGGAGCCGGCATTTCAAGAACCGGCTTTGGGTGCCGGCTGTTACCCGCGGACGTCGTGAACGAGAATGGCCTGACTGGGGCATTCGGCCGCGACAGCCAGGCAGTCGGTCTCGAGTTCGGCCGGAACCTTGTCGACCAAGACGGTAGCCTTCTTGCTGCCCTCCTGGAACCGGAAGATGCTCGGTAAGCGCTTGACGCATATGCCGGCGCCCGTGCACTTGATCTGGTCTACTTCAATTCGCATGGCTTGTTCCTTTCTAATCACTCGCCTCTTTCCAAGCAGATCACCTCGTTCGGTCTGAGGGAGTTGACACCGAGACCGTCTGTTTCTTGGCTTTATCCGGCTGCAGATTGAATTCCACCGTGTCGCCGGCACACAGTTCTGCTTCCTCTTGATGACATGCGACTCGGATCGTCCCGGTCCCCATCTCTCGAGCGGTGATGCGCAACTCATCCCGAGTCAGCACCACGACGAGGGAGTGCTTTCGGTAGCGCAAGGTCATTCGTAGGCGATCGATGCCGTGCGGCAGGGCCGGATTGAACCAGAGAACATCACCGCGAGTCTCCAGTCCCGTGTAGTTGCGTTGCACAAGGTCGACCGTGCCTGCCATGGCGCCGAGATGGATCCCCTCCGGCGTCGTCCCGCCCTGGATGTCGCTGAGGTCCGCTTCGAGCGCCTCGCTGAACAGCTTCCAGGCTCGTTCACGATCCGACCGTGCCAACACCCAGGCATGTACCACATGGCTGAGCGTGGAGCCATGCGGGGTTCGTTGCAGGTAGTACTTGACATTGGCGGGGATCATATCCGGGTGCCACTTGATACCAAGACGGGTGAAGATCTCCTCGAGTTCCTCGGCCGAAAATAGATAGAAGAGCATGAGTACGTCGGCCTGCTTGGAGACCTTGTAGGCATTGGGCGTATCGCCTTCGGCCTCGAGAATGCGGTCCAGGCGTTGGATGTTGCCGTACTTCTTTCGGTAACCGTCCCAATCGAACTCTTGGAGGTCGAAGTATCCTTCGAACTGGCTGATGATCCCCTTCTCCGATATCACCACACGCAGCTTGCGGCTGATCTCATCCCAGGCCTCGCTTTCGCTCTCGTCGAGTCGAAGCATGTCACGCAACGTGGAAAGCCGCTCCGCCGGGAGAATCTTGAGCAGTTCCAGCGCGCGGCAGAGAACCCACGAGGCCATGACATTGGTGTATGCGTTGTTGTCGAGGCCGGGTTCCGCGGCATCCGGCAGCTTGTCGTGGTACTCATCGGGACCCATGACCTTGCGAATCTCATAGCAGTCGAAGGCGCTATTGTATGTGGCCAGACTGGCGAAGAGGCGTGCGATCTCCAAAATCATCTCGGCGCCGGCCCAGCTCAAGAACTCTCGGTCATCGGTAACCTGATAGTGCTGCCAGACGTTGTAGGCGATGGATGCATTGACGTGCCTTTGGAGTTGGGTGTTATCCGGTACCCAGCGCATCGACTTCGGATTGAGGTGAAGCACCTGGCTCTCTTCGCGGCCGTCGCTCCCACTCTGCCAGGGATAGAGAGCCCCCCTGAAGCCTTCCCGCCGGGCCGCTGCCCGGGCGTCGGGGAGCCTTCGGTACCGGTAGCCGAGCAGCGCGCGCGTTATCTCCGGCATGCGGAGGTTGAGCGTGGGGAAGATGAACATCTCGTCCCAGAAAATGTGACCGCGGTAGGCCTCCCCGTGAAGTCCGCGAGCCGGGACGCCAACATCGAGCCCCATGATGTTGGGCGAGGCCGTCTGGAGCATGTGAAACAGGTGCAGGTGGAGAACCAGCGATGTGTGGGAGGCTTGTTCTTCATCAGGTCCGTCGAGAGTCAGATCGAAGCGTTGCCACAGATGGTACCAGAGACCGGCATGCCGGCGCGCCAGCGACTCGAAGTGCTCGGCACGCTCGAGCTCTTTGACGGCGGCCAGACCGCATTCGGAGATGGCTGGATCCCGGGAGGTGTAGAGCGCCACGGTTTTCTCGATCGTGATCGGATGGCCTTCGGCTGCCCGGCAGTCGAAGAACTGAGCAACATAGGCGTCTTTACCGGGTACCGTGACCGGAGGAGGTACCTGGCGTCCATCGCCTTCCACCCGGGTCCGGGCAGCCTGGACGACTTCGATGTGGGACTGGTTCGTGCGTACCCGCAGGAGCATGCCTCCGTTGATGGCACGGGCCTCCAAGGGTTCGAGGTGGCGACTCTCCAGCGGCCGGTAGCGAGCGACATTGTCGTTGATGACACGTCCATCGAGCGCGGAGCGGATCTGAATCGTTCCTGACCAGTTTTCCGGAAGCAGGGTTACTTCCAGTGCTGCCAAGTGTGGACGGTCCATGTGGACGAGCCGCCTCGAGCGGTACTGCGACACCCGGCCCTTCCGATCGCGGAAGCGAATGCTCCGCCGCAGGAGGCCGCGCTTGAGATCGAGTTGCTGGTGGTAGTCCAGAAGCTCGACCCGGCTGAATTCGATCCAGTCTTCTCCCGCTACCCGGAGAGAGAGTGGGAGCCAGTTGGGCATGTTGACCAGGTCTTCGTTTTCGACCGTATGATGAGCGACTTCAGTCTCGCGCCGGTTGTATCCGCCCGCCAAGTAGGTGCCGGGATAGTGCACATCGTCGGCTCGACTGTCCTCCCCTGCCCCACGGGTGGCGAAGTAGCCATTGCCGAGGGTGCAGAGCGCTTCGCGTAAGCCCTCTTGCTCTGGGTCGAAGCCTTCATAGCTCAGATGCCAGATTGACAAAGATCTGCCTCCGTCATGGTCTTGTGCAATTCATCCAGGAACTGGCGGACCGCGTAGGGGTCCTGTAACAGGTATTGGGCATGCGTTTCATGAGGGCCACCCATGACGGCGATACCAAGTCCCCTCTCCGAGAGCGCCCCGAAGGCGTCTTCGTCGGTGACGTCATCGCCGATGTAGAGCGGAACCGCGCGGGACTCGTCCAGACGCTGCACATCGAGAATCCAGTGGACGGCCCGTCCCTTGTCCCACGGGATGTTGGGCCCGAGGTCGAATACCTTGCGCCCGCGCGAGACCCGCAGTTGCGGAATCTCGTCGGTGATTGCGCGGACCTCGGCGGCGACGACCGGGATGAGGCCGGGATCGACCTGGCGGACATGGATTGCGATAGAGTAGCTTTTGCGCTCGAGTTCTGCGCCCGCCACGCGGCCTACGAGGCTGCGGAGTTTCTGCTCAGCCTCCTCGAGCTTCGGCAAGGTCGCCTGGGCATCGTCCTGGACGAAGGTCTCTCCCTTCGGCCCTTCGATCTCGAAGCCGTGGCTGCCGGCGTACCACAGGTTCCCGAGCCCGACGCGCCGCTTCACGTCTTGAAGGTCGCGTCCACTGACCACCGCAGTGGGAACGCATTGCGCGATGGTCGCCACGCTCCTGCGCGTGGCCTCGGGTAGGCTCGCCTGGTTGGGATCGTCCACAATCGGCGAAAGGGTGCCGTCGAAGTCGAGGAAGACCGCCAGCTGGCGATCCCCCAGCTTCTGGGGGAGTGAGTGCAGTAGACGGATCGCGTCCGGCAAAGCGGCTTTCCGCCGCTGGGAGCCCTGCTTCTTGGGATGGGTCATCTTCACGTCGCCCAGATCATTGACGACGACATCCGCGCCACCATCATGAAGGTCCTGGTGATTGGCATCGCGGGCCACGCCGAGCACACAGCCGAATCCCCCCCGGTGGCCCGCCGCTACGCCCGAGACGGCATCCTCAATCACGATAGCACGGGCAGGCGAGACCGATAGGCGCCGAGCCGCCTCCAAGAAGGTGTCGGGTTGCGGCTTGCCGGCCAGATTCTGGCGTTCGGCTTCGACACCATCGACGATGACCTCGAAGAGGTGATCGAGGTGAGCCGCCTCGAGCAGGGCCCGAGCGTTCTTGCTTGACGAGACCAAGCCGAGATGGATGCCTCGTTTCTTGGCCTCGTTGAAGAAGTCGACGGAACTATCGTAGCGCTCCACCCCATCGCGGTGAATTCGCTCGTTGAACTTGCGGTTCTTGTCGTTGCCGATCCCGTAGATCGTCTCACGATCCGGTAGATCCTCCGGCGAACCCCAGGGCAGTTTGATACCGCGGGCGTCCAGGAAGGCTTTGACACCCTCGTAGCGGGGCCGCCCGTCCACGTAGCGCAAGTAATCCTGACGGGGATCGAACGGATCCTGCGCCTCACCGGTCTTGCCTGAATACTTTGCCAGGAATTCATCAAAGGCGTCCTTCCAGGCCGCCGCGTGAACCGTCGCCGAGCGGGTGACGACGCCGTCGAGATCGCTGATGATGGCATCGTAGCGGTCGGGCAGGACGATCATCTCTGCAATCATGATGGGATTCCCTTCATGGGCGTCTTGATTGGCGCCTTCATGCGCGGCCGGTCGGATCCTCCCGCGCTTGTTCGAAGGAGGATCCAGTTCCCGCGATTGGGCAGTCAATACGCTGACGCTAAGACCAGTCCAGGCAGGCAACAACGGGGGGCGGCCTTGCATGGCACTGGGGGATCACCCCACCCGTGGGATCGGGAGCGGTGGGAGAGGGAATCGGTTCATCTCGTATTGGCTACCGGAACGAGAGCGGGCATCCTGGGTGTGACGCATCGCGGACGACGAGCGAGGCCCACCCGTGGCCCGGCGCGCACACAAGGTCTGTGATCGGGGGGCATCCATGGCCGGCCATGAAGACGCATCCCCATGACCGACCATGATGAATGGACATCAACCAAAGGAGACCAAGGTGAGCAAGCGCAAGGCGACTGCCCGGTGGCAGGGCAACCTTCGAGATGGCAAGGGGACGATCAGCCTGCAGAGCGGTGTCTTCGAGGGAAGCTACGATTACGCATCCCGATTCGAGTCGGGTCCGAACACCAATCCGGAAGAACTGATCGGCGCCGCTCTCGCCGGATGCTATGCCATGGCCTTCACCGGGGTGGCCGAACAGCACGGGAATTCGCCCCGTGATGTCAATGTGGAGGCCGAGGTCACACTCGAGCGGGGCGAGGAGGGATTCGAGGTCCCCTCGATTCGCCTGTATGTGAATGCGGTGGTTCCCGACCTCGCGAAGAAGGAGTTCGAGCGGTTTGCACGCCAGGCCAAGGATTCCTGTGTGATTGCCAAGGCCCTGCGAGGGGTGGAGATTGAACTCCGAACATCGTTGAAAGCAGGGGCGCAGCAGTAGTGTACCAGTGGCGCCGCGCCACGCACGCCGGGCGACTGCGGACCGTGCGACTGCGGCTACGCGAGGATCTCGTGCCTACTCTTCCAGGACCACCCGCCCGGAGACCAAGTCCAGCAGCTCTCCGGTGATCGCCTGTTGGCGCTGCTGATTGTGCTGCTGGGTGAGATCGTCTAGGCGATCCTCGATGTCTTTCTCAGCGGCCTGCATCGAGGTCAACCGACTTGCCTGCTCGCTGGCCGCCGACTCGGCCAGCGCCCGGAACATCGTAACGAACAGGTACTGCCGGATCAGACCCGCAAGGAGCCGATCCCGGTTCATCTGTACGATGGGTAGCGAGCGAGAAGCCCACGGACGATTGGCGAGATCCTGCAAGTGAGACAGGTCCAGGGGCCAGAGGGTTATGTCCTCAGGGTGGTAACGGGAGGCCGAGAGACGCCGGTTGTGGAAGATGAGAATGCGCTGGATGGCGTGTTCGGTTCGCCATCGTTCGGCCTGGACGAGAGCCTCGCCGGCTTGCCGGGCGATGCCCTCGGCCTGCGGGGGCACGTCGACGCGGCGGCTCACCCTCAGGCCGGCATCTTCGAGTCGGGCGGCGACCCGCTCTCCGATCGCCAGGATCCGCGGGCGGGTATCGTCGGAATCGTCGGAATCGTCGGTATCGGCGGGACCACCGCCGCCGTCGCCGGCCTTCGGATTCCCGGCCGTCGACTCATGATCGCGAGCCAGCTTCTCGATCGCCAGCGAGGCGATGTCGTCATTGAACTGCCCGCACATCCCCTGATCCGATCCAATCACGATCGCGGCCGTCTCCCGGCCGGGCGGGATCAGGGAATCCTTCAGTTTCGCGTCCGAGCTCCGCAGCGCAACCTGAAGGGCCAGATCGATCGCCTGCCCCCACTCCCCCACGGCGTCGGCCGCGTGCTCGTACTGCCGGATGCTGGCGGCGGCGAGGGCCTTCATGCTCTTGACGACCGAATGGAGGTCCTTCGTGCGCTCGATGCGCCGCTGAAGTGCGCCGAGGGTTTCCATGGACATACCTCATCCACGTTTCTTCAGGATCGATCGGGCCGCGTCGAGGAATGCCTGGCGGTCCTCATCCAAGAGCTTCTCTCCGTTCCGAATGCGTTGGCTCTGGTCTTCGAGCTTCCCGGGAACCGTGTCTTGGATCTTGCCCAGGACCTCACCCACCTCCTCGGTGGGCACCGGGTCGAAGAGCCCCTCGTTGAGGGCCAGCAAGACGGCGATCTGCTCCGGGACGGTGCGCGGGTGATACTGTGGTTGCTTGAGCACTTCCCGCACCCGGCGGCCCCGCGCCAACGTGGCCTTGGTCTCCTCGTCGAGTCGGGTGCCGAACCGGGCGAAGGACTCCAGCTCTTCGAACTGCGAATACGCCAGCCGGAGATCTCCCGCGACGGCCCGGTATGCGTCCAGCTGGGCCTTGCCGCCCACGCGTGAGACCGATTTGCCGACATCGACCGCCGGCAAGACGCCTCGTTGCTGGAGTGTGGGCGAGAGGTAGATCTGCCCATCGGTGATCGAGATCAGGTTCGTGGGGATGTAGGCCGAGATGTTCTGCGCTTGCGTCTCGATGATCGGCAGGGCCGTTACGGATCCGCCACCGTGCCGATCACGGAGATGGGTGGCACGCTCGAGCAACCGCGCGTGGACGTAGAAGATATCTCCGGGGTAGGCTTCACGAGCCGGCGGACGACGCAGAAGCAGGGAGAGCTCCCGGTAGGCCCGGGCGTGCCGGGTGAGATCATCAAAGACCACCAACGCATCTTGGCCCTGATCCATGTAGTACTCAGCCATGCTCATCGCCGCGTAGGGCGCCACGTACTTGAGGCCGGGGGGCTCGTCGCCACCCGCGAAGACGACCGTGCAGGTGTCGAATGCCCCGTGGGATCGCAGATCGTCTACGACTCGGGCCACGGCCGTGCCGCGCAGGCCGATGGCGCAGTAGATGCATCGGACCTGGGTATCCCGCTGATTGAGGATTGCATCGACCGCGATGGCGGTCTTGCCGGTACGACGATCCCCCAGAATCAGTTCCCGCTGTCCACGACCAACCGGAATGAGCGCATCCACGACCCTCAGTCCAGTCTGTAGGGGAACCGAGACGGGCGCGCGATCGAGGATCTCCGGCGCCGATCGTTCGATCGGACGCCGTTCCTCGGTCTCCACGGGCCCTTGGCGGTCGAGCGGCCGTCCGGTTGGATCGATGACGCGCCCCAGCAGCTTATCGCCCACGGGTACATCCACGACGCGGCCCGTCCGCCGAACGATCGATCCGGACCCGATCTCGTCCCAGGCATCCAGGAGGGCAATGCCGACGCGGTTGGGCTTCAGTGTGAGGGCCATGCCGCGGAACCCGCCCTCGAAATCAAGCAGCTCCTGGGAGCCTGCGTGGGGAAGCCCGTCGGCGTCGGCAACGCCGCGCCCCACGTGCAGAACGGTGCCGACCTCCTCGATGTCCAGCCGGGCAGGCTGGTTCTGCAGGGTTTGTCCCACCGCGGAGGCCACATCTTCAAGAACGCCTTCAAGCACGCCATCTAGATGCCGCAGGTTGGTGCTGCTTGCGGCCGTCATCGGTCTTGCTCCCGTTTCTTCTGCGGCCCGCTTGGCACGTCTTGCTCGTCCGATTCCCCTTCCCCTTCCTCACCGTCAGGGCCACCGCGCCTGGCCGGCTGATCCAAGAGCCCGACGACGTGCTGCTCGAGTCGATCCAGGTGATGATCGAGATTCCAGGCCAACCGCTGCCCGCCCGCCGACAACTCGAGGCCGCACAGCAGATCCTCGTCCTGCGTCGCGTGGATCTCGACCTGCATGTCGAGGCGCCCTTCGACCGCCTTCTGGAGTTTCTTGCGGACATCGTCCGAAAGAACGTGCGAGCTTCGAACATGGAGTGTCCCCTCGTTGCCGCGCACCGCCTTGGTGAGGGGCTTCGTCTTCCCGTCGTCGAGAGCCTCGAGTCTCTCGATCAAGGTGGAAGCGATCCGAGCATGGAGTTCCTGGTCGGCGAGCTCGTGCAGTGCGTGACGACTCACGGCGCAGACCTGGCGGCCGGACTCTCTTCGCAGCGCCCTCAGGAAGTCGCCGCGCTCACGCTCGAGGCTTTGGGCCCAACGCTGTCGTTGGGCCTGGATGTCATCGCGCAGTCGGCGCGATTCTTCCGCATGCTGCTTCTCAGCCTTCTCCCGAGCGGATCTGAGAATCGTCTGCCGTTCGTCCTCGAGCTCCTCCTTCTGTCGCCGCAACTCGGCCTGGCGCCGTTCGGCCGCTCTCTCCTTCTCCTGGGCTTCGTCGAGATGTTCGGCGATGCGTCGTTCGCGCGCGTCCATGGCGGCGACGATGCGGTCGTACAGGAAATGCTTCAAGAGCAGCACCAGGATCACGAAGTTGACGATCTGGGCTCCAAATGTGAACCAATCAATCTGCACGGCAAGCCGTCCTATTGTTGAGTGAAGTGACTCCAGAATGGATTGGCGAAGATCAGGATGATCGCCACCACGAAGCAGTAGATGGCGGTGGACTCGATCATGGCCATCCCCACGAAGAGGGTTCGCGTGATCGTGTTCGATTCGTCGGGCTGCTGTGCGATGGCGGCGAGCGCCCGAGCGAGCGCACGCCCCTCGCCGAGGGCCGGACCGATCGATCCGATCGCGATCGTGAGTCCGGAGATGATGATCGATCCGAGAGCTACGAGGTCCGCGCTTTCCATGAGTCCTTCTCCTGATTGGCCATCCGGTGGTAACGGCGCCCGGTGCCGGTCACGTCGTGGCTAGTTGTCCTGTATTCTCGAGGCCGAGGCGATGTAGACCATCGCGAGCACGGCGAAAATGTAGGCGTGAATCTGTCCAATGAGCAGTCCCAGGGCCTGCATCACCGCCGGGAAGATGAGCGGCACGACGGTCAGCAAGACGGCCACGATCAACGTGCCGCTCATGACGTTGCCGAACAAACGCACGGCCAGCGCGAGCGTTCGTGATAGTTCACCGATCACGTGGAAGGGCAGCATCAGCGCAGAGGGTTTCACGTAGTGTGCCAGGTACCCTCTGAGGCCGTTGCGTGCAATGCCATAAGCCGGCACCGCCACGAATACGCATGCCGCCAGCGCGCCGGTCGTCGACAGGGAGCCAGTCGGGGCATGGTAGCCGGGAACGATACTCAGGAAGTTCGCCAACGAGATGAACAGAAAGAGCGTGCCCAGGAAGGGGAGGTACCGAGCTGTCTTGCCACTGGTCACTTCCCGGATCTGATCCTGCATGTACCCCACCAGGGCCTCGAGCATCATCTGCCAGCGCGAATAGGGTGGCTGGGAGGTGATTCGCCGGGTGACCAGCTGGGCCATCCCCACCAGCAGGAGCATCACGACCCAGGTGAAGACCAGGGTCGCATTGAGCACAACCGGCCCCAGCTGGACGATGACGATGTTGTCTGGGTTGATTTCCATTCCATACCCTTTGGGTGTTGTTTGCGAACTCGATGACGATCAGAGCCTTCCTACGAGGATGCCCTTCTTGGGCCCCAGGCGGCGGATCAGAATCGTTCGAGTGGCAATGAACCCGGCCAATGACGCCAGGACCGCCGGCCAGCTCCAGTGGATCGCCAGGAGCGCCACCACATAGATCGCAACCGAGAAACGCACGAGCAGGGCCAAAACCGTCAGCGCGGTTGGCCAACGGGTGTGAGGCAGGCGGTGGGTCATCCACCATAGGACGCTGAAGTAGAAAGCGCCCAGGGCTAGACCCGCGATCAGTGACAGAATGACCTGGCCGACTACGGACATGATGGTCTGCGTACTCCTTTCTCCATGATGCGCTCGACGCGGCTGCCGTCACCGACCCAGTGCGATTTGCCTCGTCGACGCATCGCGACCGCCGACGCGGTCATGGGTGGTTGCCGGGATTCGGCCGATGGTGCCGCGACCGACGGTTCTGGATGCGTTCGGCTTCTCCTCCGCCTTCCGATGGGGGCGGTCCCTGCCCGGTTGTGGGAGACTCGTCCCGGTGGATCTGTTCTCGTTCTCGGCGTACCCAGAACCATGCGTTCAGGCAGCCCAGGGTCACACCGATGATCATGAACGTCAGCGTCCAGGAAACGGAGGTGCCTGAATGGCCTTGTTGGGCATCGAGCCAGATTCCTACCACGATGCCGATCACCGTCGGGATGGCCACGGACCATCCGACAATGCCGAAGGTCCCCAACCCGAACCACAGGCCGTGGTCCTTGTGTCTTGCGGCGTGCAATTTTCGCCGACGCTTGCGCTCGGCGGCCTGGCGGAAGCGCTCGGCCCCGGGCTCCATTCGGGGAGCGGGCCTAGGCACGTTGCTGGATCTCCAGATAGCGGCGGATGAAGTCCGCCTCCAATCTAGCCGCCGCCGCGCGGGCGCGCTTCTCCTGTTCGTCCACGTGGAGGAATTTCTCCTCGACGGCGCGCTCAAGGTCTTCCAGTGAGCCCCCCCGCACGGCGTCTCGCACCGCCACCCAGACCGTCTCTCCCCGCTTCACCACAGCGCCCTCGTCCACCGCCACCCATTCGGTCTCGCCTTCGGCCCGGTCCAGAGAGATCAGGCCGGCCACTTGCAGCGCCGCCATATCGATGTGGCGTGGCAGGATGACATAGCTGCCTCCCGGCGCCTCGGCGCCCAAGCGCGTCACCTCCTCCTCGATGAGAAGCTCATTGGCGGTCATCAGCTTCAGTATCATTGTTCTCTTCGCCATCCTCCTCGGAATGGGATCGATCGGCTTCGCCGATTGCGCCGATCATGTAAACCGACTTTTCGGGCAGGTCGCTGAACTCGTCGCTCAGGATGCGCTCGCACCCCTTGACGGTGTCTTCTCGTGAAACGAGCTTGCCTTCCTGATTCGTGAATGCCTCGGTAGTGAAGAAGGGTTGGGTGAGGAAGCGCTCGATCCGCCGGGCACGGCGAACCGTTTTCTGGTCCTTCTGTGACAGTTCCTCCATCCCGAGCATCGCGATGATGTCCTTGAGCTGCTCGTATTCGGCGAGTGCGTGGCGTACGTCTTGGGCCACCCGGTAGTGTCGCTCGCCCACCACGTGAGGCATCAGCATCTTGGAGTCGGATTGGAGGGGGTTGATAGCCGGATAGAGCCCCTGGCTGGCGCGGTCGCGGGATAGCACGATCGAGGAAGAGAGGTGGCCGAAGGTGTGAACCGCAGCGGGATCGGTGAAGTCGTCGGCCGGGACGTAGACGGCCTGGACCGAGGTGATGGCCCCATTGCGCGTGCTGCAGATGCGCTCCTCGAGCTCTGCCAGTTCAGTGGCCAGGGTCGGTTGATAGCCCACGCGTGACGGGAGGGCTCCCATGAGCCCGGATACTTCGGCGCCGGCCTGTACGAACCGAAAGATGTTGTCAATGAGCAGGAGGACATCCTGATGACGCTCGTCCCGGAAGTACTCGGCTGCGGTGAGGGCGCTGTGCCCCACCCGGAATCGTGCCCCGGGCTGTTCGTTCATCTGTCCGAAGACCAGTACCGCCTGGTCGAGCACGTCGACCTCTCGCATCTCACGATAGAGTTCTTCGCCCTCGCGGCAGCGCTCGCCGATGCCGCAGAAGATGCTGACGCCCTCGTGATGGGCGGCCATGTTGTGGATCATCTCCATGATGAGCACCGTCTTGCCGACGCCCGCACCGCCGAACAATCCGGCCTTGCCACCTCGCTCGAGAGGCGCCAGTAGATCGATGGCCTTGATGCCCGTCTCGAACAGGTCGGTGCTGGTGACGCGCTCGCTCAGGGGAACGGGATGAGCGCGGATCGGCCGATGTTCCTCGGCGGGCGGAGGATCCTTCTGATCGAGTGGATCCCCAAAGACGTTCATGACCCGTCCGAGCAATCCGTCTCCGACGGGGACCCGGATCGGCCCGCCGGTGGCTTCCACCCGGGCGCCTCTTTGAAGACCGGCAGTAGGCGCCAATGCGATCGTCTGTGCGACGGTCGCGCTTTCGTGCGCCATCACTTCGAGGGCCACTTCGGGCGAGCCACGGACCTGAAGCCGCTCGTGGAGGGGGGGCGGGCCGCCGGGGAAATGAACCTCGACGACGCCGGCCTGGACTCCGACGACCGTTCCTATGTTGGCGCGGCCCGCGCGCCGGTCTGCTTCGAATGCGCCCATGGGGGTTTCCATACTTCGAGTGCTTTGCATGCGTCGAGTGATTCCCTGCCGCGAGTTCTTCCATGCTGCTGCATCCATTCTGGGGAGGCGGCTTCGCGTCATGAAGCGGGCAGAGCACGGTCACGCCGTTGGGGGGAATCCCTACGGGTTGCTCAAGAGAATACGCAGGATCGGTTCGCTCTTGTCCCGGGTAAGCCAGAATCCCGGGGGCTGTTACCGTTACGGGCAGGAGGTGTCATGGAAAATGCCCGCATTGCCGAGATGCTGGCCGAGATTGCCGACCTGCTCGATCTGCAGGGAGCCAATGAGTACCGGATTCGCGCCTACCAAAGCGCGTCGCAGTCCATCCGCGACCTGTCCGAGCGCGTCGAAGACCTTGCGAAAGAGGACAAGGACCTTTCGGAGCTGCCGAGCATCGGCAAGGGCATGGCCGAGAAGATCACAGAGATCTTGGAGCGCGGTACGTGCAGTCGTCTCGAAGAGCTCAGGAAAGAGATCCCTGAGGGTCTGACCACCTTGATGGACATCCCCGGATTGGGACCCCGAAAGGTCGAGCAACTCAACAAGGAACTGGACGTCGAGTCGCTCGAGGATCTCAAGAAGGCAGCCAAGGATCACGAGATACGCAGGCTGGACGGCATGGGCGCCAAGACCGAGGAGAAGATCCTGGAGGGGATCGCGACGGTCAAGGAAACGGCCGGACGCCTCCTCTATAGCGAAGCACGAGAGTATCTGCGGAGCTTGGAAGGGCACCTCGACCGGGTGGACGGCATCGATGAGTGGGAGGTCGCCGGCAGTTTGCGCCGCGGCAAGGAGACGATCGGTGACCTGGATGTATTGATCCGGGCCAAGAACCGAGAGGCAGCCGGAGATCAGATCCTTGAGTACGACAACATCGATCGAGTGATCAGCCGGGGGGAGGAACGTATCAGCGTTCGCCTGGAGGGAGGATTTCAAGTCGATTTCCGTTTTTTCGACCCGAAAGCCTTTGGCTCGGCATTGCTTTACTTCACGGGCTCGAAGGCTCACAACATCGCCCTGCGCAAGATCGCGCAGAAACGGGATTGGAAGCTCAACGAATACGGACTCTTCAAGGGAGACCACCGGTTGGCGGGCCACGACGAGGCCGGCATCTACAAACGACTCAACCTGAAGTGGATACCGCCAGAGCTGCGCGAGGATCGGGGTGAGGTGGACGCCGCCCGATCGGGCGATCTGCCGACGCTGATCGAGCGTAGCGACATCCGGGGCGACTTCCAGTGCCACACGACGGCAAGCGATGGCCAGCATACGATCAAGAAGATGGCGGAGAGCGCCAAGGAGTACGGATTCGACTACTTGGCGATCACCGACCACAGCAAGCGCGTCACCATGGCCGAGGGCCTCGATGACGACGCCACTCGCAAGCACGCGGATCGCATCCGGAAGGTGAACGATTCCCTCGAGCGGTTCTGGCTCCTGGCCGGCATCGAGGTGGACATCTTGAAGAGCGGCAAGCTCGACTTGAAGGAGAAGACCCTGGCCGGTCTCGACTGGGTGGTGGCCAGCATCCACTACGACCGCAACATGAGCAAGAAGGCAATGACCGGCCGCATCGTGACCGCCATTGGCAGCGGGGTGGTGCACTGTCTAGGTCATCCCCTGGGGCGGATCATTGGGAAGCGCGAGCCGCTGGAAGTGGATCTGGACGAGATTTTCCAGGCGTGCATCGATCACGACGTACGCATCGAGATCAATGCGCAACCGGACCGTCTGGACTTGCCCGACGTTCATTGCAAGCGCGCGCGGGATGCGGGCGTCGGCTTCACGCTGGGCACCGACGCCCACTCGGCCGAGAGCTTCCACTTCATCGATTCCGGGGTGCTCGCTGCCCGGCGTGGGTGGTTGCGCAAGAAGGATGTTCTCAACACGGTCACGATCACTGAACTGAAGAAGCGTTTGGGGCGAACGTGAGCCCGGCCCTCGGAGCGGAAAGGTTAACGAAGAGGGATAGGGAGCGCAGGATGGCGGTAGGTGCGGATGGCTGAGGAGGAACCATGCCCCGGCAGAGGACGACCGAGGAGAAGCGCGTCGAAAAGATGACGAAGAAGGAGGCCAAGAGGCGAGCCAAGGAGCTTCGTGAGGAGGTCTCCCATCATGATTACCTCTACTACGTCAAAAGTGATCCGGAGATCTCGGATGCCGCATACGACCGGCTCAAGAGCGAGTTGGAGAAGATCGAGGAGCGATTCCCGGATCTGGTGACACTGGACAGCCCAACGCAGCGCACCGGGGGGGAACCGCAAGAGCAGTTCGGGACTGTCACTCACGAGACGCCGATGTTGAGCCTGCAGGCGGTTCCGGATCGGGAAGGGTTCGAGTCCTTCTACGAGCGCATGTGTGACGACCTGGGCGAGGAGAAGGTGACGCTGGTGGGAGAGCCGAAGTACGACGGTGTGAGCGTGGAGCTGATCTACGAGAACGGCCGGCTCGAGACGGGATCCACGCGCGGAGATGGTCGGGAAGGGGAGGACATCACCCCGAACGTGAAGACGATTCCGCAGGTCTTGTTGAATCTGAGGCACCCCAAGGACGCCTCCCGCCCACGACACCTCGTCGTCCGGGGCGAAGTGTACATGGAGAAGGAGGCGTTCCGCGACTTCAACGAGCGGCAGGAGGAGGCCGGAAAAAAGACATTCGCCAATCCACGAAATGCCGCGGCCGGAAGCCTGAGGCAGCTGGATCCAAAGATCACATCGGAGCGTCCCCTGCAGGTTTACTTCTGGGAAATTGCCGCCTCTTCCAGTTCGCGGCCGGCGACCCATTGGGCATGCCTCGAACTGCTCGCTCAGCTCGGTCTGCGAACCAATCAGTACGCCCGGCGATGTGAAGGTCAGCAAGAAGCCATTGACTGGCAGGCGCACATGGCGGACCGGCGCCAGGGGCTGCCCTTCGAGATCGATGGTTGCGTTTTCAAGGTCGACCAGCTGAAGGCCTACGACTCCCTTGGTGCGCGAGCCGCCAATCCCCGCTGGGCGGTGGCGTGGAAGTTCCCGCCCGCACGGGACTCCAGCCGTATCAAAGACATCGAGGTCAATGTGGGCCGAACCGGAGCACTGACACCGGTGGCGGTTCTCGAGCCGATTTCGATTGGCGGCGTGAAGGTGAGTCATGTCTCGCTGCACAATCAGGATGAGATCGATCGGCTGGATGTCGCCGAGGGCGACACCGTGTTGGTCGAACGGGCTGGGGATGTCATTCCCCACGTCGTGAAGGTGACGAAACGCAAGGGCGGGAAGCGCAGCACGTATCGGTTGCCCAAGAAGTGCCCGGTGTGCCATGGCGACGTCGTCAGGCCCGAGGGCGATGCGATCGCCCGGTGCACCAATCCCTCGTGCCCTGCGCGGATCGAGCAGAGCCTGTTGCATTTTGCTTCGTCCAAAGCGCTCGACATCGACGGTCTGGGCGAGAAGGTTGTGCATCAACTCCTGGAAGCGGGATTGGTGGCGGATCTGAGCGAGCTATTCAGTCTGAAGAGCACAGACCTCGAGAAACTCGAACGAATGGGACCCAAACGGGCGGAGAAGGTGGTTCAGTCGATCGAGAAGGCTCGGACGAGGGCCACCTTGCCTCGTTTGATCTACGGTCTGGGCATCCCCCATGTGGGACGGGCGTTCGCCGGCGATCTGGCGGCCGCCTTCGGGTCGATCGAGGCGCTGGCGGAGGCCTCGGAGGAAGACCTGCTCGAGCAGGAAGGCATGGGACCGACCAGGGCGCAGGCCATCGCTGGTTGGTTCGATAACAAACAGAACCGCAAGCTCGTTCGCAAGCTGCAGAAGCAGGGCCTCGATCCGCCGTTCTCGCGGGAAGAGGGCGCCCTCGCCGGGAAGGTCGTCGTCTTCACCGGCGGTCTCGATGCGATGTCCCGGGATGAGGCGAAGGAGGCGGTACTCGAACAAGGCGGCAAGGCGACCGGCAGCGTATCAGGGAATACCGATCTGCTCGTGACCGGCGCCGATCCGGGTGACACCAAGATGGAGAAGGCCCGCGACGAGGATGTCAAGGTCATTGGTGAGGAAGAGTTCCTCGATCTGAGCGGAGCGGACCAGTAGTTGTCGAAGACATGCTCGCCCGGTACCGGCTCATGCTGCCGGGCCGCGGCGCCGGACCGCAGCGCTCTGAAGTTGGTGCCCGACGGAGAGGGTGGGTAAGGACAGACCATGGTATGGGAAACGCTGTCGGAATGGACCTCGCTGAGCCTTCAATCGTTGAAGGCGGTGGGGATCAATCTGGCGATTGCGGCCGGTGCCATCGTGCTTGGCTTGGCCTTGGCGCGAATCGTCATGGCAGTGCTGCGTCGTTGGTTGAGCCGTGAATCCGGTCTGTTTGGCGGGCGCCAGGTCCGGGTGGATGTGCTCCACCGCGCAGTCCACTGGTTCCTACCCGGGCTGTGCCTGTCCCTGGCCGTTCCCTACTTGCCGGCGTCGGAATCGCTCCGCTCGGCCTTGTTGCACATCACCACCTTGTGGATCATTGCCGCCGCTTCCGGCATTCTCATCGGTGTCCTGGCGATCTTCACGAGTCTCATCAACCAGCGCTATGCGATTGATGCCGAGGACAACCTGCGTGCGCGCCAGATTCAAACGAAGATTCACGTCATCCAGCGCCTCGTGGGAGCCGTCATCGTCGTGCTCACCGTGGCCGTCATGTTGATGACCTTCGACCCCGTCAAGGAAGTGGGCGTGAGCCTTCTGGCTTCGGCGGGCGTGCTGGGCATCATTCTCGGAATGGCGGCCCAGCGGACTGTCGGCAGCCTGTTTGCGGGGCTGCAGATCGCACTCACCCAGCCGATTCGAATCGACGACGTCGTGATCGCCGAGGGTGAGTGGGGCCGGATCGAGGAGATCACGTTGACCTATGTGGTGATTCGGATCTGGGATCAGCGGCGCCTGGTCTTGCCGATCACCTACTTCATCGAGAAGCCGTTCCAGAACTGGACGCGGACGGATGCGCACATCATCGGAACGGTCTTCGCGTATGTCGACTACACACTGCCGATCGACAGGCTGCGAACGGCGTTGGAAAAGATCGTCCGAGATGCTCCGGACTGGGACCAGCGGGTCTTCAATGTCCAGGTCACGGGTGCGGACGCAAGGACGATGGAAGTGCGTATCCTGGTGAGTGCGGCCGACTCGGGGACGGCCTGGAACTTGCGCTGTCATGTGCGCGAGAAGCTGATCGCCTATCTGCAGGCGACATTCCCCGAGCATCTCCCCCGGACCCGCGTCACCTTGAAACCGATGAAGGCGCAGGAGGAGTTTAGCGACGCGGCGTCGCCGCCTTGAGAGGCCGGCGCCCGGGCGTGCCATCGGCGGGTGAGGGGGACGGGAACAGCCGAGGACAAGACGCAATCTTCCAGAAGGTTGCACGATCACAGGAGTTGACCGTATGAAGAAGAATGCTCTGCAGGAGCTTCGCAAGCTGGGCCAGAATATCTGGCTGGATTACTGGCACCGCGGGATGCTGGAGGATGGCGAGTTTCAGCGACTGTTGACCGAAGATGGCATCACCGGCGTGACGACGAATGCGAGCCTGTTCCAGCAGGCGTTGGCCGATCGCGAGGCCTATGGAGCTGCCATGGACGGCCTGGCAGCTCTGGATCTGCCGGCCGAGGAGATCTACCGCCGGCTGGTGGTCGAAGACGCGCAAGCGGCAGCCGACCTACTGGAACCGATCCACACGCGAAGCGATGGGCGGGATGGCTATGTGTGCCTGGCGGTGAATCCGCAGCTGACACATGACAGCGACGCGACGACCGCCGACGGTCTCGATCTGTGGACGCGCGTGAAGCGGCCGAATCTCATGATCAAGGTTCCCGCGACCGATGCCGGCCTGCTCGCGATTCGTCATCTCACCGCCGAAGGAGTCAACACGAACGCAACGCTGATCTTCGATCCCGATCGCTACGAACAAGCTGCCGAAGCGTACGTGAGCGGCCTGCAGGCACGCTTGCAGCGGAGCGAGGCGATCCGGGGAATCACCGGTGCCGCCAGCGTTTTGGTTGGCAGGATCGACCGGCGAATCGATGCCATGATCCGTGAAGGGATCGGACAGAACCCCGATCGGACTGAGCTGGCCGGCAAGCTCGAAGGGAGTGTCGGCATTGCCGTCGCCCGGCAGAGTCATATGCTTCACAAGCGCATCTTCGGCGAGGAACCCTTCCGCCGGCCGGCCCGTGCGGGGGGCAACCCCCAGCGTCTGGTGTGGGCGAGCACGGGGCCCAAGTCTGCCCGGTACGACGAGCACAAGTATGTTGATGCGCTGGTGGGGGCCGACACAATCGTAGCGATGCGCCCGGCTACACTCGATTCCTATCGTGAGCGGGGCAAGCCCGCGCGACGTCTGGAGGAGAACCTTGACCAGGCGCGCTATTGCCTCGACCAGATGCCGGCGGCCGACATCGACGTGTCGGACGTCGGCCGGAGTCTGGAGGATGAAGGAATCCGTGCGTTTGCGACGGCGCGCCAGGTCACCTTGCAACAGATCGAGGCCCGACGGGAATCGGCCGCCCGGTGATGCTCGCACTCGTCGTTCCGCGTGCGGCCTGTCTGGTGTGGCGGTTCACATGGCCGGGTGGCCGTCCCGCTACTCGTCGGACTCCGGATCTCTCCGGACCTAGGAGTCATTCATGAAGAGCTGATCTCCTCCCTCGGCCTTGGCATGACAGGGCATGCACCCGGTGTCCGAGTCCTTGCCGACCAGGCCCGCGAGCGGCACGCCCTGCTCATTCGTGTCGAGTGTGCCGTCGGCCTGGTACTTGACATAGAACCAGTCGGGGCCCTGCAGATTGTAGTGTTCGTCGCGCTGGACCATCACCGTGACGGCCATGAGGAAATCCTCGGGGCGGTTGGATACGGTCTGAATCGAGGCACCCTCGCCACCGAAGTTGTCCTTCACGATGACGTGATAAGCCTCATCACCAACGTGGACGTAGTTGTAGTACATACGAAGAAACTGCCCGTGAGGCGAGGTCCCGGGATAGACGTCCGAGGCGAGCGGCCAATCCTGATAGCCCTGCATGGCCTCCCACAAGTTCTCGGCGAAGCTGATGCTCTTGGCGTCGCCATAGGCCTCCCCTTCCTGCGTGCAAGCGACGCCTATCGTGATTGCCAACGCAATCACCAGCAGCACGCTCGGACAGTAGACTTTTCGAAGTCTCGCTTGCATACCAACCTCCTTCTGGCACTGGGGCGTGTGGCGGTGGGGACTCAAGGTGGATGGCTTCGTCATGTGCGCGCCCATCACCCAGATCCACCGCACGGCCTTTGTCGTCTTCTTACTTTGCAGAGGTTCGCCGCGCGGGCAATCAGGGTATGTCCCCGTCGAGGGTTCGGGAAGAATTTGGGTGGGGGAACTCCCGAGGCAGGGAACCGCAGGGATCCCGATTGTGCCCGGCCGGCTCCTCCCGCACGATGCGCCTGTCATGGACGCCACAAGCCATGGCGCATCGGATCCTCGAGAGGGAAACGGGAGTTCCTCCGTGACGCACACAGGGCGCCTGCCCTGGCCCCGACTCACGTTTCCTGAGGAAGCGGCGCAATGCCGCAACGCGTGCCCGGCCGGTTCGATAAGAGATCGCACCCGAATGCTCTCTCGCTGACCACCCGACCGGCCGGGCCCCGCCCCCCTTCCTCAGACGACGGGCTCAGTCCGCCTCCAGGTTCCTCTCCGCTGCCTGGTCCGGAAAGAGGTGAATTCGTTCCAGGTCTAGGTTCAAGCCGACCGGGGCCTCCCCGGGATCACAGTCCGCCAGCACCAGCAAGTCCTGTTTACCGATATCCACGTGCAGGAGAAAGCCAGTTCCCAAGTTCTCCACAACGCGGACCTTCCCCCGAATCTTGCCTCGCTCGGGCGGAATCTCCCCTCCCTCGGGCGGAATCTCGCCTCGCTCGGGCGCGAGTACACGGATGTGTTCCGGACGGATGCCGAGGAAGACGGGTGTGGGATGCGCAGGCCGTGGGAGGGGGCCGAGAGCGCTGGACGGTGAGACTGGTTCTGAAGGGTGGGATAGCCGGGCCAGGTCGAGTTTCAGTCCCGGTGCCTCGAACCGGGAAGGGATGCCGGTCCCCGGAGATGCGATCAGCCGGCCTCGGAGCAGGTTCATGGGAGGCGATCCGACGAAGCGAGCCACGAAGATATTGGCAGGACGATCGTAGATCTCCGTGGGCGGACCGCACTGCTGGATGGTGCCTCCGTGAAGAACCGCCATTCGGTCTCCGAGAGTCATGGCCTCGATCTGATCATGGGTCACATAGACAGTCGTGATGCCGAGGGAGCGTTGCAGCTCCTTCAGCTGGGCGCGCATCTCCAACCGCAAACGGGCATCCAGATTCGACAGCGGCTCATCCATCAGCAGCACGCGCGGTTCGCGGACGAGGGCCCGTCCGATGGCCACTCGCTGACGTTGCCCGCCGGAGAGTTCGGCCGGCTTGCGGTCCAGCAACGAGCCGATCCGCAGACGCTCGGCGGTCCGCCGCACACGTTCGGCGATCTCTTTTCGGGAGGGGCGAGGTTTCTGGTTGGTGAGCGGGAAGGCGATGTTCTGCTCGACCGTCATGTGTGGGTAGAGGGCATAGCTCTGAAACACCATTGCGATTTGCCGGCGGAACGGATCCAGGAAGATCCCCTGGCGCGCGTCGGCGACGGTGCGGTCACCGAGATGGATGCGGCCCTGGGTAGGATACTCCAGGCCGGCGATCAGATTGAGCAGGGTGCTCTTACCGCACCCGCTCGGACCGAGAAGCACGAAGAACTCTCCGGGCTCGACATCGAGATCCACTCCGGTTAGCACCTCTACGCGGCCGCGCATGCTGCGGAAGGTTTTCGTAAGGCCTTCTATCTGGATTGCAAATGGTCGCATCCCTCATGCCCTCGACAATCACGGCGATATGATCCGAACCTTCCGCCCGGCCAGGCCCTGGTCAGCCCCCGGTCGGCCCTCGGTCAGGCCTCCGTCAGGTCCCGGTCAGGCCTCGGTCAGGCCCCGGTCAGCCCTTTACGGCGCCGCCCATGAGTCCCTGAACGATGTACCGCTGAAAGAAGATCGTCAAGACCACGAGCGGAAGTGTGGCGAGCGCTGAGGCGGCCATCAAGTCCCCCCACGGAATCTCGCCGTGCAGACCTTCGAACATCGCGATTCCCACCGGAAGCGTTTGCGCGGAAGGATCTTGGGTCAACATCAATGTCAGCAAGAACTCGTTGAAGCTGGCGATGGCCACGAGCAGGAACGACGAGAAGATGCCCGGAAGCGCAATGGGCAGAAGAACCCGCCCGATGATCGTGAGGCGTCCGGCTCCATCGACCCGGGCAGCGCGATCCAGGTCCCGCGGAATCTGCGCCAGGTAGCTCGTCGTGATCCACACCGCCAGAGGAAGCCACAGGGCGCAGTAGGGCAGTACCAGGGCCGCGTGAGTGTTGAGCCAGCCGAGATCCGTGAAGAACCGGTAGAGGTGCCCTACGATGCTGATGGGCGGGAACATCGACACTGCCAGCACGCCCAAGGGCAACAGCAGCCGACCGGGGAACTCGAGTCGCGAGACTGCGTAGCCGGCCAAGGTCGCCACGATAGTCACGATCACGGCGGTGACGATCGAGACGATCAGGCTGTTGCGCATGTAGCTCATGAAGTTCAGCGACGGATCCCGCAGGACGTTGAGGTAGTGGCGCCCGGTGAGCGTGGCCTTACCGGTGGCCAACGCATCCGGCCGTGAGACCAACGAGACGAGCAACATCCACAAGAACGGCATGAGGACGAACAGGACCAGCGCGAGCGAACCAATGATCCACAAGCGGCGCTTCTGTGTGTTTCTGGGCGGCCAGCGCATTCAGACCCTCCTAGCGCCGGATCGACTCGGCAAAACGGCCCAGCTTGATGTAGGCCAAGGTGATCGTGAAGACGAGTAGAAAGGTCACCACCGAAACACTGGCGCCGCGGCCGAAGCTGTCGGCCGCGTAGTACTCGAAGCCTAGCAGGGAAAGCGTCTTGGTGCTTCCCCCCGGTCCGCCACCGGTCAGGACATAGACCAGATCGAACAGGCGCAACGAGTCGATGGTTCGGAAGATCAGCGCGATCAGCAGAACCGGCTTCAAGAGCGGCAGCGTGATACGCCAGAACCGCCGCATCATCGATGCGCCGTCGATTCGAGCCTGCTGGTAGAGCTCACCCGGCACGGCTTGCAACCCCGCTAGCAGGATGATGACCATGAAGGGCGTCGTCTTCCACACTTCGGCGACCACGATCGCGCCGAAGGCCGAGGTCGTCGTACCCAGCCAGTTGATCCGCTCGACCGACAGCCCACTGCTCGTCATGACCAGATTCAGCAATCCGTAGGTATAGTCGAAGATCGATTGCCAGATGCGGGCGGAGACGATGGTTGGGATGACCCACGGAATCAGGACGACGGCACGGAGCGCGTTGCGGCCACCGAAGCGCTCATGGAGCAGCAAGGCGAACAGCAGGCCCAGCACCGCTTCGAGGGCCACGGCGACGATCGTGAAGAGGCCGGTGAAGCGAACGGCCTTCCAGAACTCGTCGCGCGCCAGGAGATCGGCGTAGTTCCCGAGGCCGACGAATCGGGTGGGCAGGAAGCTCACATCACGGAACAGGCTGGTCCAGCAGCCCCCGGCAACGGGGTAGAGCACAAAGACACCCACCAGGGTCAGCAGCGGCAGCAGCAAGAGATAGGCGGTCTTTGCCTCCGGACCCGGGCGCCGGATGCTTGCAAACCTGGCGCGCCTAGCGCGCATACTCGGCCACCAGCTGCTCCAGCTCGGCCTGAGCCTCCGAGAGCGCCTGCTCGGGAGTTGTGCGGCCGGACAGTGCGGCGTTCAGATGTTTCTGGAGTGTCTGCGACAAGCGGGGGTAATAGGGGACCGTGGGCCGGGGCAGCGCCTGATAGAAGACCTCCTCCAAAGCGGCCGTCGGAGTATCTTTGACGGCAGGATCACGGTAAACGTCGGTGCGGCCCGGATTGTGCGTGATCTCAAAGACCATGCGCTTCTGAACCTCGTAGGAGGTCAGGTACCGGACGAAGGCCACCGCGTCGGCCTTACGGTCGGCATGGCGCGAAATGGCCACGTGGTACCCACCCAGAGCAGCGGCGCTGTGGTGACCCTCGAAGTGGGGTAGGGGTGCGACCGCGAAGCGGCCTCGCACGGGCGAGGCCTCGGTGGCGTGCCGTCCTTGCGCATACGGCCAGTTGCGCTCGAAGAGGGCCTGGCCATTGTGGAACAGGCGCCGGACCTCCTCCTCTTTCATCTCGGTGTAGGTGTTGGGAGGCGAGACGGCATGTTCGTGGATCAGGTCGCGCATGAAACGCAGAGCGCGCAGGTTGGCCGGCGTATCCAGGACCGGTTGGTCATTCTCGTCCACGAAGCCGCCTCCGGCCGAGGCGAAGAACTCGAGTGCATTGCATACGAGCCCCTCGTACTGCGCTCCCTGCCAGGCAAAGCCGTAGAAGTCCGGGTCGGTCCGGCGCTCGGCGGCTTGCACGGTGCGTGCCATTTCCAGGAGCTGCCCCCAGGTCTCGGGTGGACCGTCATAGCCGTGCTTGCGCAAGAGGTCCTTGCGGTAGTAGAGAAGACCCGCATCGACGAAGAAAGGCAAACCAATCAGATCGCCGTCATGGCGGTCCGCAAGGTCGATGATATTGGGAAAGAAGGCCGACCCATCCAGACCGTGTTCATTCAAGGGCTCCAGCCATCCGGAGGAAGCCAGCTGACCGATCCAGGCGATGTCCATCAGAAAGACGTCCGGGTCCGGCTCATGTCCCCGCAGACCGACCATGATCTGCTGCTTACGCTGTTCGGTCTGCGTCGCCGATCGAATGAGCGTGATCGGTATGCCGCTCTGTTTCTCGAAATCCCTGCAGAGATCTTCGTAGAAAAGGAACTCGTGTGGCGCACCACCGGTCATGAACGTGAGCTCGGCTTCTTGGGAGCACCCCGCAAATGGGCCAAGAAGGCAGACTGCTGGCAAGACCCAGACTGGCCGCATGTCAATGGACCTCCTGCTTGACCATGCGATCCCGGCAAGTTCAATGTTGAATCAGCCTACGAGATGACCATCTTCCGTGCAACCACCGCCGCGGATCACCCGTCCGGCTGTGGCTCATCCCTGGTGCAGCGGTAGCTCAGCGCTGGCTCAACTGCGTCAGCTCCAGTAGAGCGGCCGGCCGTAGAAATCGTAGAGCCGTGCCTCGTACTCCCGGTTGACCGGAATGGACGGGTCATACTCTGGACTGCGCTCGATCTGACCTTGCGTGAGATCGATCGAAACCAGGCGTTGGCCCCAGTCGATCTTGACCGACCAGGAAGGCGGTATGAGCACCTTGCGACCGGGAAGCCAGTTGCGGGTATCGATGACCAAGTAACGGATCGTCCAGGTGTCGTCGTCGATGATGAAGTCCTCGACGTGACCGATTTCCCCGTCGGTGGCCTGGATGTGGTAGCCGATCACCTCCTCGGTCGAGCGTAGGTGACTGTCGACGATCTCTTCCTCATCGGCTGATTCGGCGCTTCTCTTCTGTTCCTCGGCAAGAAGCTTCGGCCGGGCATGCATGCCCCACACGCCAATGCCGGTCCAGTAGTACGCCCATCCGAAGTAGCGGGAGTACTCGATTTCCCGCTGGCGAGAGACCGGCGCATCGGCGTCGAGATGTGGTCCGTCCTCGATCTGGCGCTTCGTCAATTCCACCGGCAGGCGTTTCGACTGCCAGTCGGGGTCTCCGAGGGTCACCGGAGAGATGATCACGCGCCTCTTCGGCAGCCACTTGCCCGTATCGGCCACCATGTAGCGAACGGTCCAGTATTCATCGTCGAAGAGGAAATCCTTACAGCGACCGATCTCACCGTCCTTGGCATGAAGAACGTAATCCTTGAGATGCGATGCGCTTCTGAGCATGAAGCCTTCCTTTCCTTGATGGACCAGGTGCCAAGCACCGGTCCGGGTCGATAGTGAGGCGCCTAGCTTCTAGTCTCGTCCGAATCCGGGCGAAGACGCAATGGTCGCCTCACCCATGCCCCCACCGGGGCGGACCCCACGGCGGCACGCGTTCGCCCCAATTGCCGTTGCTCTTCGCCCCCCAGGCTGGGGACCCACAGCCACCGGAGAGTCTCGAGAGGACCAACGTGGTTGGCTGAGGGTGTCTGACTCAGCGTGGTTGGCTGATGGCCGGGGCGAGGTTGCGCGACCGCCCTGATGGGTGAAGCTTGCGACCGGTCGCGGCGCCGGGATCCGTTCCGGTAGCCGCATCCCGCTCGAAACCCCTGTGTAGAAGGAGGATCGACATGAAATCCGTGGATCGATGCCGAACACACCGGGCCCATGTTGGACAGCCGGGTCCTTGGGTGCAGAGATCGAGTTGCGAACGCGACCGAAGAGCGAGCAGAAGCCGCAAGCGGGATGCCCGGCACCTCCTGGCGATCCTGATTGCGGTCCCGCTTGCACCGGGCGCAGGTGCGATGATGATGGTTTCCTCGATGGGCAGCGAGGCACTCGCGCAGAGCAGCGAGGAGTCGGCACAGAGCAAGGAGGAGCGGACTCAGAGCAGGGTGGAAGCGACTCAGAGCGGTGAGCGCAGTGCTCACCGTAGCAAGATCCGGCCCCGAGGCGGCGAAAAGGCAGATCAGACCGCGGAGGGAACCTGGCATGATCCCATAGAGGTTGCCGCCGTGGCCCAGCTCTACCCGACCGAGGGCTACGATGCCAGCGGCATCGTGCTCTTCATCCAGGAAGGGAATGCGGTACGGATCGTCGCGGAGATTGAGAACCTGTCTCCCGGCGAGCATGGATTCCACATTCACCAGTTCGGCGACTGTACCGCGGTGGACGCAACCTCGGCGGGAGGCCATTACGCTCCCTACGGTAACCCTCATGGGGCGCCCTGGAGTGCCGAGCGACATGTGGGCGATCTCGGCAATGTCGTGGCGGACGAGGATGGCGCGGTCTCAATGGAGCGGGTCGACGAGGTCCTGAGATTGAGCGGGCCGCATTCGATCATCGGGCGCGCCGTCGTGGTTCACGCCCAGGCTGATGACTACGTGACTCAGCCCAGTGGGGCCGCCGGCGCGCGCGTGGCGTGCGGCGTCATCGGCTTGGCCGAACACGCGCAGGAGGTGGCAACCCGCGGTGAACCCTAGAATGGGCCGAACGCTAGAATGGCCAGAACACCGGCAGCAGGATGGTGGCCGTGATCCACATGACGAGGGTCAACGGTAGACCGATACGCAAGTAGTCGCTGAAGGCGTAGCCCCCCGGCCCCATGACGATCGCGTTGGTCTGGTAGCCAATCGGTGTCGAGAAGCAAGCGCTTGCTCCGAAAGCGATCGCCATCAGGAGTGGACGGGGATCAACACCCATCCGGGCGGCCAAATCGACGACCAGTGGTGTGAGCAGCACGGCGGTGGCGTTGTTCGAGAGGAAGGACGTGAACACGGCGGTGATCAGGTAGATCGATGACATGATCACGCGCGGGCTGGAATCGCCGATCAAGTCCATGAGATTGTTGACGATGGCCGGCGCCAGGCCGGTCTTGTTCATGGCCAGGCCGAGTGGGATGGTTCCGGCCAGGAGCAATAGTGTCGAGACATCGATCGAGCGTACCGCTTCATCCATCCGCAAGACGCGCGTGATCAGCATGAGCCCGGCGCCGGCCAGGGCGACGGTCGCCAGCGGCAGGTGAAAGACGGATGCCAGTATGACAACGATCGCCAGAATCCCGACTGCCAGGGGCATCTTTCCGGATCGGTGCACGGTCTGGTCGATTCCCTCGACGATCAGCACGTCGCCGGTCTCGCGCAAGGCGGCCAGACCATGCTCATCGGATTGAAGGAGCAGGACGTCCCCCTCGGTCAACCGCATGGCGCGAATTTGGTACCGGTGCTGCTTCCCATGACGCTGGACCGCCATCACCTTCACGCCGTAGAGTCGGTTGAGCTCGAGCGACTTCACGTGCCTTCCGACGAACGAGGACTCGGGCAGAACCACCGCTTCGACCAGGCGCAGCTGGACAGTGCGCATGGGCACCCGCTGTTCATCCTCGACCACCGAGGCCAGCTCGACACCATCTAGGTTCTGGAGCAGCTTGTGGATGTCGCTGGGGCCACCTTCGACGATGAGGGCGTCATTCGGTTCCAGCACCATGTCCCTGGCGCGCATGCTGAGAATGATCTCTTCGCCCCGAATGAGTTCGAGTAGACGGATGTCTTCGTTGCCGGCGAAAACCTCTCCGACCGTCTTGCCGATCAGGGGCGTGTCGGTCTTGATGACCAGCTCGGTGACGAACTTGGCAGGCCGTTCGCTGGTGAGCAGGCTCGCGAGCGATGAACGTACCGGGATCACCTTGATGGCGAGCAAGACCGTGGCCACGAGGCCCACGAGAAGATAGACCACCCCGAAGCTCGTGAAATCGAAGATCCCGAACCCGGGACCACCCGATTTGCGGTACAGATCGTCGATCAGGATATTGGTGCTCGTCCCGATCAGGGTGGTCGTTCCCCCCAAGATGGCGAAGTAGCTCAAAGGCAGGAACACCTTGCTCGAAGCGAAGTGGCAGTTGCGGCAGTACCCCAGAATGACCGGCACCATGATGACCACCACCGGCGTGTTGTTCGCGAAGGCCGAGGCGATGGCAACCAGGACACCGATCTGCAGCAGCAGTGGGCCAAGCCGCCGCGAACCGTGATTGGTCAGGATGTCGACCAGGTGTTGCACGACGCCCGTGCGGGCGAGGCCCGCACTCAGGACGAACATCGCCGCAACGGTCACGGTGGCCTGGCTGGAGAAGCCGGAGAGCGCTTCTTCGGGTGTGAGAATCCCCGTGAGGGTGAGGGCCACGAGGATGAAGAGACAGGTAACCTCGATGGAGACCAGGCGTGTGACGAACAGGATCAGTGTTGCCACAATGATGCCTGTCAGGATCCCGACTTCCATCGTTTCTTCCTCAAACCCAGATCATGCTCGCCAAACCCGGACCATGCTCGCATCGGATCAGGCGGCGGCGCCCGAGCAAGCCTTCGTGAGGGGCGGCCCGCCTCCTCGAACCATCGGCGACATCCGTCAGCGTCGTGAGGCTAGGGTGCCGGATCGGTCAGCGTCAAGCCGGGCTTTCGGGTTCTTCACCCAGCTCGGCCAGCCGCTTGCGCGTGAGACCGATGGCATCGCCGTCTTGGTCGCATGCCCACCAGCGCCGCCCGAGCCGCTGGGCAACGACTGGTGTGGTCCCGCTGCCGCAGAAGGGATCGCAGACCAGCTCGCCCGGGGAGGAAAGCGCCCGGATCAACCTGTCCAGCAACGTCTCGGGCTTCTGGGTGGGGTAGCCGGTGCGTTCCTTCGCGAGCGGATTGATGATCGGGATCTCCCAGACATCGTCTACGGGCGTTCCGTCGGGATGGGGATGGTATCGCTTGCCCGCCCGGCTGACGATCCCGCTGCGTGCGTAGCCACTGGTGGGCTTGTACGGCTGGCGGACTTGATCGATGTGAAAGGTCCAGCGCCGTCCTTTTGCGTACCAGAGCAAGCTATCGTGCTTCCGGGAGAAGTATCGGCGTGCGCGTCCGCCCCCGGTGTAGTGCCAGATGATCTCGTTGAGGAACTGCTTCGGGCCGAAGATCGCATCGAGTTCGAAACGCGCCCAGTGAACAGCGCGGTAGTCGAGGTGCAGCACGAGAGATCCCGTGGGGGTCAAGATGCGATGGATCTGCTCCAATCGCAGGCGTAGGAAAGCCCGGTAGTTCTCCGGATCCGTCCACTCGTCATCGAACCGGCCTTCCAGGGTGCGTATTGACTGCAGCTGGGGATCCTGGGGCCCCTTCGGGGAGCGGCGCGCCCGACCAGTGCAAAAAGGCGGATCGGTCACCACCAGATCGACCACGCCCTCGGGCAGGCTCCGCATCCAGGCGAGGTTGTCCCCCTGCACCAGAAGACCGTGCGCGAAACGTAATTCCCTCATGAATCAATTCTTACAGTGTCGGCATTGGTCCAGTTCAGAATCTCCAGGTGGGGGTGAGCGTACTCGCCGCCGGCATTCAAGTAGTTCACCCCGTTGATCGTCTGCATGGGGACCCGCCGGTGCGTATGCCCCGAGACAGCCGTAACCGGCACGCCCTGATCGGCCGCCCTCCGAACGACGCCCTCGAGGCGGCTTGTTCCGCTAAATGCATTGAGGAACAGGCTGACGGTGTCGTTGCTGTCGAAATGCCCATTGACCTCGTGACGGGGGACGGTGTGCGAGACGAAGAGGACCGGCTTGCCGCGCGTGATCGCTGGTTCCATGCGCCGGCCAGCGAGGCGGCAGATCCGTGCGCAGGCCTCCTCATCCGAGTGGTCCCAATGAATGCGCTGGCCATCCATCCACACCGGCTCCTCACGCCCGGGCGGGGTCTGACGCTGGTAGTGCGCCATGGTCACGGTTTCCCCGGCGATGACCAAGTCCGGGATCCGTAGGCTGAAGTCGAAATGGCCGTAACAGCCGACCACCGTCAGCTCGGGCAGCGAGAGGTTGTCGGTTTCGAGATAGGTGACGCCCGCCTGGCCGGCGACCCGGGCAAGCCGGTCGCGGTAGATATGCCAGGAGTCGATGTCCGGATCGGTGGACCAGATGTCGTGGTTGCCGGCGCAGAAGGCCAGTGGGGCGGCGACGGCGTCACGAATCCGTTCCAGCACCTCCGCGTGCCGGGAGCCGATCCGAGAGGCCGGGAGCTCCTGGGACTCGGCCACATCGCCTGCGATGACCAGCAGGTCCAGCTCCGCGGGAGTCAGCGTCTCTTCGATGAAACGATGAATCGCGCGGTTGATCTGCGGTGACATCCCGTAGTGCAGATCGGACGTGACGCCGATGCGCATGCCGCGTGGTCTTCTCATGCCGATTGGACCTTCGATTGGACCGTCGACGCCGAGAATCCCCGGCCGAGTGCCCGTCGATCGACGGCCGCCGGTGCAGCCGCTGACAAGGTGGCCGATTTCCGCCTTTCACCATCCAACCGGTCGAAGCCATGGCCCGGGGAGCGGAGCTGCCGGCGCACCGCGCGTCCCCGGAAACCGAGCAGCTCTCCCCCTTGACCGCGGATCCGTTGCGGGCTGTGAAGAAGGTCCACCGCCCTACGGTTGGCACCGGCAACGCCTTGCGCCTTCACGAGATGGCTGGCTTGGTCCAGCAGGGTCTCGGCGGCCCGCATCGGCTGCAGCCGCCCATCGCCCTGATCTTGATCCATCGAGATCGTCCACATTATATAGGCCTCATCCCCGCGACTGGTCTGATCGCCCCTCGTGAGAAGCTACCACAAGCGGGACCACGCCAGAAGAGCCAGGCGGCGGACGGAATGGGCTAGCGTGCCGCGGCGAAGTTCGGTCGGCGGGACGCCGATAGGGAAGAGGAGGCGGAAGGCCGTAACACGAGCACCCGCAGACAGGCAGCCAGCGCGCGAGCAGTGACAAACGGGCCGCCCCAGCGGGGCAGTCCGCCGGTTCCTGTCCTAGGGGATCGAACCGGACCACCAGAGGGAATGGGCATGGCCGACGAAGATCTCGAAGCCGGAGCGGAGAACGTCAACCTCGATGAGGGTGAGGGACGCGCGTCGAAAGAAAAGGACGATGCCGAAAGCTCCAGCGAGGTCAGACCAAAACGCAAACTCAAGTTGCCCCTGGGGCTGACCCCCGTGACGCTGGCGATCGGTGTGCTGGCACTGGTGTCGGTCGTCCTTTCGGTGGGATCCTTCATGAAGGCGCAGTCCTACCGTGCCCGCTACGAGACGGCTCTTCAGGCCGCCCGCGATCCGGCGAACCTCGGCTACTACCGCGAGCGCAATCTCCAGATTCTCGAGTCGAACACCTACGAACCGGGCCGGGCACTCATCGTCTACGGCAGCGATCTGGGTCACGAGTGGTCGGCCTTGGAGATCCTTCGCGGCGATCTGGTCGTGAATCGTTCGATCGCCAATCAGACCCTCGATCAGTTGCTGCTTCGTTACGCGCAGGACGTGATCGATCTCCAGCCGGCGGCGGTCCTGATGCTGCCGCCCGTCGAGGCAGCGGTCCGGGTCGACTGGATGATGCACGAGATCCGTGTCATGGCCGAGCTGGCCGTGGAAAGCGGTATCCAACCCATTTTGGCGACGATCGCGCCCATTCCCGAAGACGAGGACTCCATCGCTGGAGGCTATGTGGGCCGGATTCGTGCGGCCAACCGCCGGTTGCAGGAGCTATGCCTGGCGAAGGGGTGGACCTGCTTCGATGTCTTTGCCCTGCTGGCGGGTGACGATCACTACCTTCGGTCGGACTATGCTCATGACGATCTGTGGCCCAATGCACACGGCTACGGTGAAATGACTCGGGCGCTGGAGGCCATGCTCGATACGGTGCGCGCAGCGCCCCTGGCGCGAGATGCGCACCAGGAGACTTCCCCCCACACGGCCAGCCGTTAGCGAGCTACGCCGAGAGCACCCATGCGACCACAGCCGAACGACCCTCCGGTCACGCAGGGGGAGGTGGGTAGCAGGTGGAAGTTGCCGCCGGGGCCATCGACGAATTGGGGATCGTGGCTGATGTTTCCCTGTGTGCCCGTCGGATCGTCGCAACCGAGGTAGTTACGCTCGCTGTCGGGGTTCTGCCACACGTCCGAGCATTGCACGCCGGCGACCGAGGTGCCCACACACTCGATGCCGCCCTCGGCCCCGAGCATGACGATGGTCTCGGTGATCGCAGCCTCACTGTCGATCAGGTAGATGAGGCCATCGTGAATCTCGTCGCACATCGCTTCCCAATCCCCATAGATGGTGCACCTGCGCAGATCGATCCGGCTCGACTCGGCCCGCAGGCCGCATGAGTCCAGGATACACTCATTCATCGCGAGCGTGCTCTGTCGCACCGCGACCCCCTGCTGGCAGTCCGTCGTGTGCTCGATGAAATGGATGCCCCTGATCGTCACCTGGGGACACGCGTCGATGAACAACACCCGTGCGGGGCCGCCGCTCGGGGTGTTGTGCACGATCCGGCAGTCCACCGGGCCGGCTCCGACCAACGTCAGCGACTTGCTTTCGATGATCAGGCCCTCCTCATAGACGCCGGCATCCACGAAGATGGTGGCGCCGTCGCCGGTGCCGTCAATGGCCGCCTGAACAGTCGTGAAGTCTCCAGTGCCGTCGGGCCGGACGATCACCGAATACGTGGACATTGACGTGGTGCCGGTGGCGACGTTCGAGCGCGGCGAGCGGTTACCCGCTTCGTCCTCGGCCACCAAGGCGAAGGCGTACGTCGTATCCGGCGCCAGGCCGGTGACGGTGATCGTCTCGATGCTGCCGGCGGGCTGCGGAGAGGGAAGCCCGGTGACCGGCGTCGCGGCCTCCCATTCGGCGTCTTCGTCGAGGTTTCCGGTGGACCAGCGCAGGTCATAACGGGCTGCTTGGCCGGTGTTTGCGTCGTCACCCGGCGCGATCCAGCTCAGCGTGAGGCTGCTGTCCGTCGCGCTCCCGGTCTCCACGTCCAAGCTCGTGATCTGGGCGGGCGCCGTGTGGTCGGAGGCTGGTTGGGAGGGATCGTCGTCGTCACAGTGCAGATTCCCAAGCAGGAGAAGCGCGGGGATCGCGACCACAAACATCCACCAGAACCGTTTCATGATTCCTCCTTAAAGCTAGGTTGGACAACAGGAGTCTATCCAGGGCCCCCGGACGAGGCAATAGGCTCAAAGCACGAAACTCTAAAGAATTGCGCCCTTTGACCCGCTCACTGGAGTGGAGTAGCCTCTCCTGGATGGAAAGGATTTCCGTCGTTTGCGAAAAGGAGTCGTCCGCATGCGTGTTCATCGTTTTCATGTAGCCCCGGCACTGCCCGATCGTCTCAACCCACTGATGGAGATTGCATTCAACCTGCGCTGGACCTGGGATCACGACACCATCGAGCTGTTCAGGCGCATCGACAAGAAACTGTGGGAAGAGGTGGAGCACAATCCGGTTCGTCTCCTGGGTGAGGTGGACCAGTCACGGCTGGAAGAACTCGCTGATGACGAGGGCTTTCACGTGCACCTGAACCGAATTCTGGGTGAGCTCCATCAGCACCTGAACCGCGATGCCTGGTCTGCCGAGATGGGCGCGGATTGCGACGGATGCACCGTGGCGTACTTCTCCGCCGAGTTCGGCATCACCGAGTGCTTGCCGGTCTACTCGGGCGGATTGGGCATGCTTGCCGGCGATCACCTGAAGTCGGCCTCCGAGCTCGGTGTCCCCCTGGTCGGCGTCGGACTGCTCTACCAGAAGGGCTACTTCCAGCAGTATCTGACAACCGATGGATGGCAGCACGAACGCTATCCGCTCAATGACTTCCCCACGATGCCGGTCTCGATCGTCAATCGCAAGGATGGCTCCCCGCTGCGCATTCTGGTCGAGATGGCCGACCGGCAGGTCGCGGCCCAGGTCTGGCGGGCGCAGGTCGGACGAATTCCCTTGTACCTGCTCGACACCAACATCGAGCCAAACGATCCGCTAGACCAGGACATCTCCGACGAGCTCTACGGCGGCGACAAGGAGATGCGTATCCGCCAGGAGCTCTTGCTGGGCGTGGGCGGGATGCGCGCGCTGGCGGCCATGGGCATCGCACCGACGGTCTGCCACATGAACGAAGGCCACTCGGCGTTCCTGGGCATTGAGCGCATTCGCGCCATCATGGAAACCCACAAGGTCGACTTCGAGGCCGCCCGCACCAGCGCGGAATCCGGCAACACGTTCACGACGCATACGCCGGTGCCGGCCGGTATCGACGTCTTCCCCGCGAAGCTGGTTGAGGTCTATCTCAAACCCTATGCGCAGCAGCTGGGGGTTCCCATCGAGAGCCTGCTCGAGCTTGGTTGCGATTCGAACAAGAACGAGTTCAGCATGGCGGTTCTTGCGATCCGTCTCTCGAACCGGGTCAACGGGGTCTCGAAGCTGCACGGGGTCGTATCGCGCAAGATGTTCCAGCATCTGTGGCCAAGTACGCCGCTCGAGGAAGTGCCCATCGGGCACATCACCAACGGCATCCACTCCCGCTCGTGGATCTCCTTCGACATCGCATCGCTGTTCGACCGCTATCTCGGGCCGAGCTGGACCGAGGATCCTTCCGACCAAACGGTCTGGGAATCGGTGGCGGACATCCCCGACGAGGAACTGTGGCGGACGCACGAACGCCGGCGCGAGCGGCTCGTAGCCTTCGCTCGCAAGCGCCTGGCGAAGCAGCTCATACGCCGGGGAGCCTCGGAGCAGGACGTCAACCGGGCCGGGGAGGTGCTCGATCCGCAAGCACTGACAATCGGGTTTGCCCGTCGATTCGCTCCGTACAAGCGGGCAACATTGCTTTTTAGCGAATTTGAGCGTCTGGTCGGGATTCTTTCGAACACCGAACGCCCGGTGCAGATCATCTATGCCGGAAAGGCCCATCCGCAGGACCAGCGCGGCAAGGACTTGATCAGCGAACTCGTGCGGCACATGCGAGATGAGCGCGTACGGCGCCGGCTGGTCTTCCTGGAAAACTACGATATGGTGATCGCCCGTTATCTGGTACAAGGCTGCGACATCTGGCTCAATACGCCCCGGCGCCCGCGCGAGGCCAGCGGCACGAGCGGTATGAAGGCCAATGCCAACGGTGCGCTCAATTTGAGTATCCTCGACGGTTGGTGGGACGAAGCCTACACACGCGAGGTGGGGTGGGCGATCGGTCACGGTGAGGAGTACAGCGACGAAGCGTACCAGGACATGGTGGAGTCGCGTGCGCTCTACGACTTGCTTGAGAACGACATCATCCCGCTCTTCTACCGGCGGAGTGTCGATAACGTCCCCCGTGATTGGACCACCAAGATGAAGGCCGCGATGCGGACCCTGTGCCCGGTGTTCAACACGAACCGCATGGTGTGCGACTACGTGACGAATTACTACATGACCTGCGCGGAGCGTCACAAGCGACTCACGGAGAACGGTTGCGAGCGCGCCGTGACGCTGGGGCAGTGGCAGCAGCGCGTGGCTACCGAGTGGCACAAGGTGCGCATTCGCAGCGTGCATTCGAGCGGAGCCGAGGATGCCCGGGTGGGCGGATCACTCAGCGTCTGGGCGCAGGTCGACCTTGGGAACCTGACGCCGGATGACGTGGTCGTGCAGGCCTACTTCGGTCGGGTCGGCTCCGATGGGCAGATTCGCGATCCGGAGACGATGGCTCTGCGTTGCGAAGGCGAGGCCGATCAGCATGTGTATCTCTTCAAGAGTGATCTGCCGCTTCGCCGCAGTGGCCGGATCGGATTCGCGGTTCGGGTGATGCCTCATCATGAAGATCTTTGCCACCCCCACGCGACGCGGCTCATTCACTGGGCCTTGTAGGCCAACGACTGGATGGCGGACATGACGGCTCCCCTCGAACCGTGCGAGCCGCCGCAGTTCCGCTACTGCCCGGTATGCGGCACGGCGCTGCACAGGGATCCAAGCAGCCGGCGGCCGGTGTGCCCGGGCTGCGGATTCATCCAGTACCTGAACCCCATCGCCGTGGTGGCCGGTGTGCTCCTGTCGGCTTCGGCGGACCTGCCCGCGCCGGGCGAACTCGTCCAGCCGGAAGCGGCGACCCACATCCTGCTGGTGCGGCGCAGGAGCACCTACGCCGGGCAATGGTGCATTCCCTGCGGGTACCTGGAATACGACGAGGACATCCAGACGGCCGCTGCGCGGGAGATGCGTGAGGAGACCGGCCTGGACGTCGAGGTGCGTGAGCCATTCGCCGTCCTCTCGAACTTCCACCGTCCGCTCGAGCAATCCGTGGGGACCTGGTTTCTGGTCCGCGCCCTGAGCGGGCACTTGCGCGCGGGTGACGACGCCGACCGGGCGGCCCTCTTCCCGCTGAATGCGATTCCCGTGCCGCTGGCGTTTCCGACCGATCGGGAGGTGATTCGTAGACTCCGGGCACGCTCGGGTGCCGGACGCTAGCCGAGGCCGAACCGTGACACGGCCGCGCGCGCGCAGAGGGACGGTTGCGTGCCTTGCACAAGTGTGCCATCTTTCCACGATCCCAAACGGCACACCGATGCGCCGGCATCCTATCCACAGGCAAACCAGGAGATGAGACGATGCACTCGCATGAAGTCGACTACCGAATCTACGGCGACGATATGCAGATGGTGGAGGTCGAACTGGACCGTGGCGAGACGGTCATCGCCGAGGCCGGCGCGATGAACTACATGGAGCCGGGAATCGACTTTCAGGCCAAGATGGGAGATGGCTCCCAGCTCAATCAGGGCCTGTTCGGCAAGCTGGTCGATGTCGGAAAACGTGCCCTGACCGGTGAGTCGATTTTCTTGACCCATTTCACCAATCTGGGGGAGGGGAAGTCCCACGTCACCTTCGCCGCGCCCTATCCCGGCAAGATCATCCCGCTGGACATGGCGCAGCTCGGGGGCGAGATCATCTGTCAGAAGGACGCTTTTCTTTGCGCCGCGCTCGGGACCCAGGTGAGTATTGCACTGCACCGGCGTTTCGGCGCCGGGCTCTTCGGCGGCGAAGGGTTCATCCTGCAGCGCTTGCGCGGAGACGGCATGGCCTTCCTGCACGCGGGCGGGACAATCGTCGAGCGCGAGCTGAAGGGGGAGGCGTTGCGGGTCGATACCGGTTGCCTGGTGGGTTTCACGCCGGGGATCGACTACGATATCCAACGGGCCGGGAATCTGAAGTCGATGCTCTTCGGCGGAGAAGGGCTCTTCCTGGTCAACCTGCGGGGCAGCGGCCGCGTGTGGCTGCAGAGCCTGCCGTTCTCGCGCCTGGCTGACCGGATTCTGGCCAATGCCCCCCGAGCAGGTGGCCGCCGCAAGGGGGAAGGCTCGGTCCTGGGTGGCCTCGGCAACCTGATTGGCGGAGACCGGCCCTGAGTGCTGTGAACCGATTTCGAGCGCGGGAGACTGACTTCCCGCGGCGGAGTCGAGTCCGAGCACGTGAGACGGACACCCCGCGGCGGAGTCGAGGCCGCGCGCTGATCCGGTCGGCCGAATCCGGTCGGCCGAATCCGGTCGGCCGAATGCTGTCCGCCGAATGCTGTCCGCCGATTAGCGCAGCTTCAGAAACCGCACGGTCGCGGTGCCCTGGGGGGCGCTGGCCTTGATCAGGTACACGCCCCCTGGACAGGGTTGCCCGGCTTCGTCACGACCATCCCACTGCCACGTATAGGATCCCGCCGGGCGCTGTTCACGAGCGACCGTGCGCACCCTGCGTCCCAACAGATCGAAGACCTCCACCGCGACCGGGCCGGCCACGGGAGACTCCAGGTGAAGTCGCGCCGGTCCGGAGCCGACCGATGGCTGAAGCACGAGTCGCGGCTGAAGCGACTCGCCCGGCTCGCCCCGCTCACCCGACTCGTTCGACTCGTTCGAGTCGTCCGGCACGTGGGCCGGATTGTCGACCACCGTGAACCGGTAGTACCCGTCGGGCGCGGTGCGCGGAAGGGTCTCGAACCGACCGGTCGCATCGCCGGCCGTCAAGTAGTAGGTGACGGTGGTACCGGCCGGCTGCCATGGAATCGCCGCCATGAACGAATCCGCCCCTACCTCGGTCAGCGGGATCGACTCCCAATCCGGCGCGCCCTCGATCTGCCAGTAAACACGCAGGTCGTCGGCGATGAGCCCTGCCTCGCTACGATCGTCGATCATGGCATGGATTTCGTACTCGCCTTGTTGGGGGACCTCGGCATCGGTGCGACGGTGAAGAATGCGTAGCATGTGCCGGTCGAAAATGCCCATCGTCCGGCAGTGCAGAGCGTCGTAGTCGTACCAAGCGCCGTAGGGAATACCGATCACCTGATATCCGGGCATGGCCTCGCTGTAGGTAGCCAGCGCTCCCGCGTCGGAGGAGATACCGAAGAGCGGCACCAGTACCTTTTGATTGAGGATCAGGGAGTTGGTGTAGGCCGCGGCGCGGTTCGTGTCATAGTTGCCGCAGTAGATCCGGACGACCTCGTACGGACGCCCATAGCAGTTCGGTTGCGCCGCGATCTGGCTCGCCAGGCGCTCGACGCACTCGTACTCCGGATGACTGGGAACGACTTGCTTGACCAGGACGGTCTCCTCGTCGAGCAACTTCGCATAGCAGTCGATGTGCTGAATGCCGTGGACCTCCGGATCGTCCAAGAACCGATAATCGGTGATCCCCAGGTAGCTCTCGGAAAGCGCGCGGAATTCGGATTCGGTCCATTGATAGGCATTCTCATTCACCATCCGACGAGTGGAGAAAGCGATGCCGTGCCCGTCGGTCATGATGTTGCCGCCCGTACAGAAAGCCGGCATCTCGTGCAGAGGACAAGCGAACTCGCCCGCCAAGACGGCATTGACGGCATCGTCCTCTTCGTAGCCGCGTCCGAAGCGATCCCCGTCCGCCGGATGCGTGCCACTCGCGGTGACGCCAGGTGGGACGCTGACGGCAGCGGGCGCGCTGACGGCAGCCGGCGCGCTGACGGCAGGCGGCGTGGAAATGGCAGCCGACTCGGCGATCGTGGTTAGACTGGCGAACCCGGCGGGCTTGTCGCACGTTCCAGGTCCGGACTCCATGAAGCAGCCTGCCACCCACGGGTAGCCATCGAACTCGGGGTCGGTGATTCCGTAGAGTCCATCCCCGTCGAAGACACTGTGCGGGCCCCAATCGCGCGTCCAGTGCGAGTAGGTGTTGGCGCGGATGAACCGGACATGATCCAGGTTGACGTCCCATGCCTGGAAGGTACTGGTCGCCTGGTTCTCCTGACCGCTGCTCTCGACCAGCACGTAGAGGCTGTCGTCGGCCGCCAGCTCGACAACCAGCGAGGAGGGGATGCCCAGCGGCCAGCGGATCAAGGTGCCGAAGGCCGGCTCCCACTCCGCGCACATCCGCATGGGCGATGCTGGATCGGCAGCCGGCTCACCTGAGGTTCCAGCCAGGAGAAGCGCCACGAAGGTAAGGATGGCCGCGATCCCGAGTACAGAGATTCGCGGTACCCCGACACGGTGCGACCAGGGGCCGGTTTCGCGCATTGACCGTGGATGGCTCACATGCGGTCGATGCCCCACATGCCGCCCGTGGTCAAGATGCGGTGTGTATTGTGTAGGCAATGTGTGTCGTGCATGCCGATTATGCCGAAAATGTCGAATATGCCGGAGCTGCATGGCTACCTCCTCCGGCATAAGTATACACTACGTGTCACCCAGCAGAGCCCATCCGGCACGCCGACCGGCACGGCGGCGACCGGCCCGGCGACCGGCACGCCATCTGGGACGCCATCCGGCGCGCCATCCGACACGCCATCTGAGATGCCGACCGGCACGCCATCCGGTACGCGACCGGTTCGACCTACCGACTCTCGGTGCGACCGATGGCCTCGAGCTCCCACGAAGCCCTGCGACCCAACGCTTGATCCGCCTCGCGAAGTGCAACCGTGTGGAGATCTTGCCGCGCGCCCTCGAGATCTCCCATTTCCAGGCGGACCATGCCGCGATTGAACATGGCCTCCGGTTGCCGCGGATCGAGGAAGAGCGCCTCCTCGAAGAGATCGATCGCCAGCGGGAGATTGCTCTCCCGGTAGGCCAGAACGCCCTGGGCGACCCTCAGCCGCGGGTCGTCGGGGTGCAGACGACGGGCTTCGGCCGCGATCACCCGGGCCGATTGAATCTGTCCCGTTACCAGGTAGCCCGTGATGAGCCAATAGGCTGTTTCCGCCGACCGGTCGCCATCCTGGTATCGCTGAGCCAGCGTCTCCACGGCGCGAGCGGCCGATCCCTCAGCGCCTGCTGCGTTGCGGTAGGTAGGAGGCGATCCGGCTGAGGCTCCTCCTTCCGGCGTTGAGCCGGGACTAAAGCCAGAACTCGAGCCAGAACCGGAGCCAGAACCGGAGCCAGAACCGGGGCCAGAACCGGAGCCGGGGCCGGATCTGGAGCCAGGCGTGTCCAGAGAGAAGGAGGCCTGGGCGTCGGGCGTACCGGGCAGTACCAGCCCGCGGTCCAGGGACGTGGCCAACATCGGCTCGATCGCGGCAATCGAATCGCGCAAGCCTGGATTCGTCTGATTCCAGAATGGAGACGACACCACAAGGATCGATAGCAGGCCCAGAAGCACGGCACCCGCCAGGGCGGCCGGTAGGGGTCTGAGCAGCAGCGGGAGACGCCGGCGGATGGGGACCCCGACCGGTTCGGGTATGGCCGCGCGTCCGGGCTGTTTCACCCTCACCGCCAGACCTTCGTCGACACTTCCCTCGACGGCTCGAAACCGGCCCGGATTCGCAAGCCATTGGGCGCGAAAGCGTACCGCATCGGCGTAGGCGGCATGGCAACTCCGGCACCGGGCCAGATGTTCACGGGCAGCCTGCTCCTCGGCGGCGAGGCCGTGTCCCTCGGCCATGGCTGCCAGCATTTCTTCTGACAGATGTTTCTCGTTCAACGCGTCGTGCTCCTCGTACGCCAGTCCTAACCGAAGCCGGCACGCACAGGTCGCTTGCCACCGGCTCAAACAGGGCACCCAAGACCGGCGGCAGCCACCCGGCCCGGGCAGGGCGCTCAGGACCGTCGCCAGCCACCCGCACGTGGCCGGCGCCCCTCCGAGCGTGCTCAGACGTGGCCCTATCCGGGTTGGACGACGTCCCCTCGCCGATTCCCCGTGGAATCCCCTACGGAGCGGTCCCCATCAGCCGACGCATTCTCCGCAGTGCCTTCTCGATCAGCGTATACGCGCGGCGGGGGCCAGGCAGCCCCAAAGTCTCGGCGATCTGGACAGCGGTAAAACCCTTATCGTAACGAAGTTCAAGAATCTGGCGCTCCTCGGCGGGCAATTCGGATAGTCGTTGTCGCATCTCGGCCGCCAGTGCTTGGGCCTCACGCTCCATCAGATCATGCTCGGGCGTGAGTTCCCGGCGCCGCCGGCGCTGCTCACTGCGATACGCCTCCAGGAACTCGAGGAGCTTGCCCGACGAGGCGCCCACCGAGGGCGCGTGCAGGTCGTACGCGATGCGTCTGAGAACCCGGCTCGACAGCCGGGCGTCGATGCGCCGCAAGGCCCCGGCGAGCTGATCCGGTGCGATCGGGGGCTGATTCGCTCCCGCCACCCAATGGCGCACTGCGTCGAAACTCAGCCCTTCAACATAGTAGAGGCGGTAGATCTCCTGATCACGGGCGTCGAGTTCGCGGAGCCCGACGGGTAGCTCGCGGCGGCCGATCTGGTGACGCAGATGGTCGAGCGCGGCGTTGCGGGCCACCAAGACGAGCCAGGTAGCGAGGGAGGCTCGGCCTTCGTAGGAGGTAAGCTTTCCCCGGTAGAGCCCTTCCAGAACGTGGACGTAGACGGTTCGAACACGGTCAGTATCGAAGAGATACTTGCGCAGTACCGATTGGATCAGTCCGGAGTAGGTGAGAACGAGCCGGTGCCAGGCCTCTTCGGATCCGGACAGGACCTCATCAACCAGTTTCCGATCCTCGGGGTAGCTTTCGTTGCTTCCGTAGCTTTCCTTGCTCACGTGTTCGCCTCCACCGGTACATTAGGGTTGCGGCATGCGCGGCGCAAGTCGCAGCGACCGGCGTCGCGGCATAGCGCGATGGCGGCATCGCGGCATTTCGGTATCGCGGCACGACTGCACGACTGCACGGCTGCACGGCTGCATGGCTGCATGGCGGCATCACGGCATCACGGCATGGCTGCATGGCGGCATCGCCGCATCACGGGTCTGATGAGCAGGTAGCAGTGAGTCCCGGCCAGGCGCGGCCACGCGCGAGCAGGCTGTGCTGGTCAAGCACGGCCGGGCCCTCTATGCTCTCCGATGTGCTGGTGCCCAGGTGCGCCAACGCATGATGGGTGGATGGATCCGATCGAGGGGAGTTCGAACCGTTGCGCACACGAACAGCACCCCGGTGGCTCAACACCGTTTGGCTTGTCCTCGTGAAGTTCGGTGTGTGTACGTTGGGTGTATGTGCGCTCTGTTTGTCGTCGTGTGGTGTACCCCCCGAAGAAGACCTCGCCCTGTTGGTGCCCGGCCTGCCGGATGAGATGCGGGTTCATCTGGCCCATGACGACGAGACCGATTTTACCCGTTTCTGCTCGGAACAGGGCATCACGGCAGTCTTGGACGCTCGCACGATCTTGCGTCGCGCTCTCGATCGCCGGTCCCCCGACGGCTTTCAGTCGTCCTGGCGGCAGCTCGAGCCCCATCTGGGGCGTCTCACGCGCCAGCTGGCCGTCACCTACGGCTGTACCAACTATCAGAGCGAGCATGCGTACTGGGATCGGCTCCCACCCGAGGACGCCCTTGCCCTACTGCATCGCGAAGATCGTCTGAACGCTCTGTATCTGGATCCCGAGCTGCTCGTGGCCGAGAAGATCCTGCGGCTTGACGAACACGCCCGGGCTTTTCGAGCGGCGGGCTATTGGGCTGGGGTCATCTGGTGTCAGGTTGCCAGCGCCGAGTTCGCCGCGGCGCTGGGCCGTGACACCGAGGAAGAGGCGTTCATTCGGGACGCGCTGCGGATCAGCCGGGGCCAGGCCATGCCCATCATGGAGGCCCGCCTGCTGACGATGTTGGGGGAACGGTATCGAGAGCAGGCTGAGGTCGATTCGATGGCGGCCGTCTGGGAGCGTGCCCTTGCCATCGGGCAACAACACCGGCTCCCCGAGCAGGCGGCCGACGTCCACTCGCATTGGGCCCGATTCTACGCGGGCCAGGGGCGCCTGGCACTGGCCGCCAATCATCACCGCTCCGCCCAGGAGGTCTGCCGCCTGTTCCGGGGAGGCTATCTGGAGCTGCCCCTCGTGCTGGATGCGATGTACTTCCACGCCGAGCTGGGGTTCTGGGACGTGGTCGGCCGCCTGCTCGAACACGCGCACGTCTTGCAGCGTTCACTCGAAGAAGCGCCGCGTCCCCTGCAGCGCCGCAGCTACGATCTGCACCTCCAGGAGATGGAAGCCCGCTACCTGAGTGCCCTGGGGATGGTGGCGGAGGCCGAGATCCTCTACGAGCAACTGGAGCAGGCGACCGAGGCGCCCACCTTCCGAATGAACTACCCGCGTCTCATGTACGCGCGCGCCGAGGGACTGCTCGCTGCCGGCCGCCCGACCGAGGCGTTGCCTGTCATCGGCAAGGGACTTGTACAAGCCCTGGCGCGCTCGCTGCCCGGCACGAGGGCGCGCTTCACGAGCTTGCTTGCTCGAACGCTCTGGACTCTCGGTAACGATCAGGCTGCCGAACGAACGCTTCGGGATTTCGTTCAGCAAGCCCAAGCGCTCGGTGAGCCGGGTGAGGCGCTGCTGCGCCGCGAGTGGATCTTCCACGACGCCTGCCAGGCGCACCTGGCCCTCGCCGAGCAAGATCGCAAGCAGGCCCACAGCTTCCTCGATCGGGGGCTGGCCAGGTTGGGTGGTTACCTGCGCGAGATCGATGCCAGCGAAGAGGGCTACATGTTCCTCGAGTCAGCCGAGGATCTGCGGTGGGCCCTACACGACTACGTGGGGGAGGCGCCCGGCCCGTCCTATCTGCTCGAGGTCGCCTGGAACGAATTGCCCTCGCTGCTGGGCGCCGGGGCTCGAGACGATGGAATCGCGGATCGCTCTCCCTTCGCGCCCGTGCCCCGGGATCCTCTCGAGGCGCTTCGAACGGGACTCGAACGCCCCCCGACCGAAGAGCTGGAGACCTTCTTTCGCTTCCTGCAGTCGCAGCGTGCCCACCATCTGCTGTTTGCGTCGCTGCCCGCCGGCGTTGTGCGGTGGACAGCCGGAGAAGGAGGGATCCACCGGGACACCCTGGCGCTCTCTCCCGAGGGACTTCGCGCGGAGCTTGACGTTGCGATTCGACTGCTGTCCCGGGATCCGGCCACAGCCGATGCTCCGCCGGGAGATTCGCTGGCGCTGCGGCTGGGCCGCTTGCGCAAGGACCTGCTTCCTGAAGGGCTCGGCAACGGGGCGACCCAAGTACGTCCCCTCCTTCTCATCACGGCTGACGGCCTGCTCGAGCAACTACCCTTCGAAGCCCTCAATCTGGCATGGCCTCCTGAGCCGCCCACCGATGATCCTCCAAAACCGGGTCTCCCGTACCGCCCGTTGCTGGCGGACACGGACGTAGCCTATCTGCGGAGTTCTCGTTTCGAGACGCCGCCCATGGTGGGCTCGCGGGGCATGGTGGTCAGCGATCCCGCGCTGGCCGCATCCCACCTGCGCAGGTATCCGAATCTGCGTAGGCTCACCGGTACCAGGGCCGAAGCGGCCCAGATCGGCAAGCACTTCCCCGAAGCCTTGACGCTCCAGCAGGAGGCCGCCACCAAAGCGGCCATCTTGGCATCCTGGCCCGGGGCGTCTTTCTTCTATGCTGCGGCCCATTTCGTGCGGGACCCGGAGGTGCCCTACGTAACCTTCCTGCCGGTTGCTCCTCCGCCCGGCGCCCATCGGCCCGACCAGATGCAGCTCGGTGTGCTGGACATCCGCTCCCTGGACCTACGCCGGTGCCAGCTGGTCACGCTCTCCGGATGCGCGACCGGGGCGGCCTACACGATGCACGACCGCCAGGCCCCCAGCTTGGGAGATGCTTGTCTGGACGCGGGGGTGGAGATCGTCATCGAAACGTTGTGGCACGTTCGTGACGACGATGCTTATCTGCTGATGGAGCGGTTCATCGAACAGTGGGCCGGTCAGAACGAGTGGGCTGTCCGTGCGCTGAACGAGGCTCGCCGGGAGCAGCTGCGCGGACCGCGCGGCTACCGGCACCCGTTCACCTGGGCGGCGTACGTTGTGACGCTCGGGCATCTCTAGACGCTGGATAATGAAACGAGACATGAAGGGCCCGAAGGGATTCGAGGGACCACCCATGAACGCACTTGAACCACCCGGACCTCGCTGGGCCTTCCTGAACGGTCAATACGTGCCCGAAACCGAGCCGGCCATCCGTCTGACCGACCGGGCGCTCACCTTCGCCGACGGTCTGTTCGAGATCCTCCTGGTGCGTCGCGGCGAGCCGCTCTTCTTCGACGAACATGTCGGTCGCATGGTTCGAAGTGCCGAGGATCTCGGCATGGTCATCCCGTATACGGCAGAGGATCTACTCACCGCAGCGCGATACTTGATCGCACACAACCTCATCGAGACGGGCGAGATCTACATGTCGCTCTCTCGCGGGGTGGATCTGCATCGCGACCATCGCTATCCACCGGAGCCTCCCTGCCCGGTCTTCTACATGCTGGCCTTCCCCCTGCGCGAGATCCCGGCCGAGAGCTGGGAGCGGGGTGTGGAGGTCTATGCGTATCCGGATGAACGTCACGGCCTGTGCCGGCACAAGACGCTGGGCCTGCTGGCCAATGTGCGTGCGAAGAACCACGCCTACGCCCGCGGCGGGTACGAGGCGGTCATGTTCCGCGAAGAGGCTGGACGGCGGTATGTCACCGAGGGCGGGAGCTCGAGCTACTTCTGTGTCCGCGGCCGCGAACTCTGGACGCCGGCGCCCGAAAACATCCTTGCCGGGATCACCTGGCGCAAGGTGCAGGAACTCGCGGCATCGATGGGAATACCAGTGAAGCGGGACCGCCTCTGGTGGGACGATTTCTGCTCGGCCGACGAGGCGTTCCTGTGCAGCACCGTCTCCCGGGTCATGCCGATTCGCAAGATCGAGGACACGATCCTGGCCGCACCAGGACCGGTCACCACTGAGATTGCGGGGGCCTACGAGGGTTTGATCGAGCGCTATCTCGAGGCGCGATGCGGAGGTTAGGGTTCACGAGGGCGCCTTTTGCGCTCACCCGAGCCTGCCACCACGCCTCCCACCCGAGCCTGCCACCGCGCCTCCCACCCGAGCCTGCCACCACGCCCCCCACCCGAGCCTGCCACCACGCCGCCTCACCCGAGCCCATCACCTGATCCCTTGCCTGACCCCTCGCCCTGCGAGCCAGCGTCCGATCTGGAATTCCCCCCCTAAGTGTGCGAGGATGGCGCGGCTGTGTCCCTTGACACCTCTGAAGAAGCGCTCCTAGGATCGAAGCTGGTGTCTGTTACCGGGATGCCGGCTTGGAGGATTGCCACATGAAGGGTCGTGGATTCGGCTCGAGTCTGTTGATGATGATCCTATCGGGCCTTGCCGTAGGCGCCCTGGGCCTGATCGAGCCGCTGGCCCGGTTCTGGGGATCGTTTCACCTCCTGGGTCTGACCTGGGCGGAAGTGGCCGTCCTCTACCTTGGCATCGGCCTCTTGGCCGGCCTCGTCTCCGGCCTGCCTCTGTGCGTGATTCTCTCCCTTCGCTCGATGGAACGTCGCACCGTGGTGATTGCCTCCTTCTATGCGATGGGGGCACTCTCGCTCGGCGTCGTGATCTTCACCGCCCCCCTGATCCGGCATGAACTCATCGCATTGCTCTTCCCGGTCTCCTACGCCGTCATCTACCCGGTATTGATCCTTCTCGCGGCGCTGGCCACACTGAAGCTCACGCCACACCTCATGCGGCCGATGCTGATCAGTCTGGTTGGAACCCCCAGCGGGCGGATTTCCTCATTCCACCTGATTGTCCTGCTGCTGGTGATTGGGTCATTGGTGCCCATCACGGCCTATCAGGACTACAGCTCGAGGTACGAGGGCAGCGGTCGCCCGCCCCGGGAGGTGAACCGGAGCCGCCCGAGCGACGACCCGGTTCAGAACGTTCTTTTCGTCACGATCGACGCGCTGCGAGCCGACCACCTTTCCTGCTACGGATATCGGCGGCACACCTCGCCGTCGCTCGACAGCCTTGCGGCCCAATCGATGGTCTTCGAGCGCTGCTTTGCCCAGGGGAGCCACGCTGAGCTCAGCCTGGGGTCGATGTTCACGTCGCTCTATCCGTCCATGCATACGGTGCGGCACACGAAGAACCGCGCCAGCGTGCTGCCGAAGGAGATCGAGACACTGGCCGAGCGCTTGCGCGATGCCGGCCTCAAGACCACCTGTCTGGCCAGCAACCCGTATGTCAAACGGGAGTGGGGATTAGCGCAGGGATTCGATCGTCTGGAGGAGTTCCGTTTCGGATACCTGGACCTGATTGCTTACCGCTACCTGCTCCGGCTGGGCCTGGCCGAGGAACCCAATCGCGTGCCCTGGATGCCCATCCCGCGAGCCGAGTTGGTGATCGATCGCGCCATCGCGGAGCTCGACCGCGTGAAGGGGGATCCCTTCTTTCTCTACGTGCACATGATGGACACCCATCACCCATTCATGCCGCCGCGCCCATTTCGGTTCCTGTTCCGAACCCCGCACGGGCCGAGTCAGGATCTAGAAGATTTCTGGGCCGGCACTTGGCCGGTGCTGAAGCAGCTTCCATCGGATCCGAACGCTCTGGGCGAGGACCACCTACAGGAAATCGTGGATCTCTACGACGGCGCCATCCGGTATGTCGACCACCACCTGGACCGTCTGATCAACGCTTTGGAAGCCAGGGGGTTGCGGGAATCGACCTTGGTCATCGTCACCTCCGAGCACGGCAATGCCTTCCTGGAGCATGGACAGATCTTCCAGCGGTCGGAGTTCCTCTATGATGAGCTGATTCACGTACCCCTCATCATGTCCTGGCCATCACAGCCGCAGGGGGAGCGGATTCCCGATCTTGTGCGGCACATCGACCTGTTGCCCACCCTGATGGAGGTCTTCGGACAGCAGAAGTCCCGGCAAGCCACCGGCACGAGCCTCATGCCGATGATGACCGGTGCCCCGCCGGATACGATCCTGCCGGTCTTCAGCCAGTCCTACGAGTTCCTGGCACTGCTTACTCGCGAGCACAAGCTCATGCACGACCTGGGCTCGGGCGAGAGCTACTGCTTCGATCTAGTATCGGACCCGGACGAGCAATCCAATTGCATGGGCACAGAGGCCTGTGCTCCCTGCGATTCCCTCATGCCCAGGCTGATGGATTTCCTGCGCAGGGTCAGCCTCCCACCCGAGGGCTATGAGGCACTCGAGATCGACGAGAAGACTCGTAGCCAATTCCAGTCGATGGGCGATTCCTAGTCGGGGGCTT
>CAZNJE010000029.1:0-58777 GCA_964573295.1 uncultured bacterium
ATAGAATCCCAGGATTCAACATGGTGGCGTGAGATGAACATTGCACTGTCGAGTACCGAGAATGCGTGGATCTATCCGACAAACTTCGGTAGCGTCCATCAGCAGGTCGCAGAGATGCGCATTACCCGTGTAGGCTGAGAGACATCCCACATGCCTCGGAAGGTCAAGGGAGAAGAGGAAACCTTTGAGGTCTGCCTTCGGGAAGCGGTGGCCGAACAGCCGATGCTTGTATGCAACACCGGAGACTAATCGCACACCGAAGTGAAGGTCCACGCCTCTGTAGACTGTGAAGCACAAGTCCCTGAACTCGATCAGGACGTGATAGAGCTGGTCAATCGGCAAGCGCATCTTATTATACTTCGGAACCAGAGCACCTTCGACGTTCCAGTAGTCTGGCTTCCACCATGCAGGATTGGGCCTGTTGGTTCTCCCGCGGTACAGCTTCATGCGCGGGTTCCCGCGGTCGTCTCGTTCATCGACGTCGAGCAATTCGTAGTGAGCATGGGATCCCAGATTGTCATCGTGGACATAGATCGTTCGAAGTGAGCCGGCCCGAAGAGGGAGGGGAGCTACGTCGGGCAGAGAAGTCGGCACGCCGACAACATTACGGGGCACACGGAAGCCTGTGATGGTCACGGCGTGTCCGACTGGGAGCTTGCCCGCACCCGTTTCTTGGTCCCTACTCAAGAATAGAACCACCGGCAGTTGTGACTCAAGACAGGTTACCAGCTGAGCACGGAAGAGCGCGCGATTCTCCGCAGGCTCGAAACTGTCAGCTGTGTAGTCCAAGGCCGCCAAAGCGTCGGCCATCTGAACATCTGTGAGTCCGTAGCTGGCGGGCAGAGGGCTCCCTGCCGCTCGTGTCACGGCAGAGGGCGTTGGAGTGCGGTTGCCCGATACGTAGGCCACCCGTTGGAGGGCCGACCAGAGGGCAGTCGACGCACAGACAGCTGCTCCCTGATCCTGTTCTTGATAGGCAAGCCCATGGAGCTCGAGCTGGAGCCCGGCGACATTGACGACATACGGGCGGACAACCTCGATGCGGCGACCGCAACCGCCTGGATAGCGTTGTAGAATCGTGCGGCCGACTCTGGCGCCAGGAAGCGGACGAGCAACTACGAATCCGAGGTAGGCCTTCGTGAGGTGTCTTTCTGCGGATTGACGCTTCCTGTTCCCCTCATAGGCCGGGGCAAGGACTGAATCGAGTCGAGATGGTGGGATGGAGAAGAAGTGCAGCCTCGCGCAATGTGACTTGTGAGGTGTGAACGACCGTGAGTAGTAGGTTTGGTAGTCAGCTAGGTAGTGCCGGTCCACATAGTGAGGCTCGACCATGACTGAACACGCCTTCAGATTCGTGAGGTAACTATACAGGTACTTGGCAGGATAGCTATGATCCAGAAACTGCGTGACAAGGGACTCTGAGAACGGATGTAGTTCAATTGTCTGACGGGGCATAGGAGACCACACTACCGAAGAGGTTCACCGAAACCGAATCCGGGAATCGATGGGTGCCCTTCGGACAAGGGCTTCGACCTTCAGTCGCTGAGCTCGCCCCTTTTCCAGAGCCTGCTCAATCTGTCTGCGAGAGATGGGCTTCACCTCCTCGAGTTCTTTCTTCGTCAATCGGGATAGGACGCAGTTCCTCTCGTTTGACTTCTTCACTCCTCCGCCTCCCTTGTGAGCAGGCCGCTTCCCTAACTTCTAGCATTGCCGTTAGTTACATTTGCCAGGAAGACTAGGGATGCTACCACGATCCGCAGGTTCTGTTCAATTGAATTCGGGAGCCGCATACTTCATGAGCTGGCAAGTTGCTGCTGCGCCAACCCAGGCCTCTGGCACAACCAGGAATATTGACGCCGAATCCGATCAAACCGAATGCAACCGCCACGGCTGCCCGGTAGGCGTGCGTCTTCGTGCCGCGCATCATCGGTCTCCGCAGGCGTGCGTCTTCGTGCCGCGCATCATCGGTCTCCGCTTTCCGGAATCATCCTCCGGCTCCTTGTTCGGGGGAGGGGGGGGTTGATTCGGTCCTCCTCGCCCAACGCCAGCAATCAGCTTCCGAGGGGGCGTTTTCGCACGCCCCGAAGGGAGTTTGGATAACCTTGCATGCGCCCGGCATGCGCCCTGCATGGTCACGGCATGGGCCCGGCGAGCCCGGCGAGCCCGGCATGCCCCGGCATACGCCCGGCATAGACCCGGCATGGGCGCGGGCAGACGGGGTGAAAGCCCTGCGGGAGGGCCATCATCAGCCATGTTGCTTCCAACTAGCCGCTCGAGGCAAGGATCATCTCGTCCGGGACGGTCCGTTGAAGCGGAGCAGGCGATCGAAGATGGCATCGGCCACCGGGGCCACCGGGGCCACCGGGGCCACCGGGGCCACCGGGGCCACCGGGGCCACCAGGGACCGCCTGGCTCCCCGCGGACATCTGATCAGTTCTGATACGGCAGGGCTTTTGCTATGCTGCGCAGCGTGTCAAACGCCCGATGGTCTACAAACAGCGAGGTTGACACTGCGAAGGATGAGACCCGCTGCAGGGGAGAGCCGGCCGCGTGGATGCAAATGACTATCATATTGCCGTCAGCCCCAACGGCCGGCTGGTTCTGAGGTGCCAGGATGGCGCCGCGAAGGACGCGAATGCGGCGAAAGACGCGAATGCCGCGAAGGCTGAAGACGCGGCCGCGCGCCCCCGTGAGGGCTGGCACAAGCGGGTCGTCCGGGGATTCGCCGCCTCGCCGTCGGCGGGGCTCTTTGCGCTGGCCGCCACGCGGCCGGAGTTGCCCCCCTCGCGCTCACTGGCCTACTGGCGCGACTTCGCCGGTCGCTATCTCACGGAGCGTTGCCGCACGCCCGAGGGCCAGGCCCTGGCCCCAGCCGATCCCCCCTCGGCCGCCGAGCTGGGGACCCTGCTGCTGACCGCGCCGCCGATGCAGGGCGCCGAATACCTCCAGGCCGAGACGCTCGAGCGCATCTGGCGCGAGCTGGACGATTGGCTCCTGGAAGCGGTGAGCGCTGCCGGCGGCGGATTGGCCGGCTACCTGAAGCGGCACGCGCCGATCTGGCATCAGGTGGGCCGCGTCTGTTTTCATCTGGCCGAGAACAAGGAAGACCCCGAATGCCCGTTCGCGTTTCTGGCGACCTACGCGCCCCGGCTCTCGTCGATGGGGCGGATTCAATACGTGCCGCTCGGCCAGGCCCTCGAGCGAAGCGCCGGGGCCAGGGATCGCAAGGCCCTCATGACCCTCTTGGCCCCGGTCCACGAAGCATCCCAGCGGAGTTCCTGGATCAAGGAGCTGCTCGATTCGGGCGATCTATTCCACCCGCTCAGGTGGGATGCGGACGAAGCCTACCGGTTCCTCCAAGCCGCGCCCTTGCTCGAGGAAAGCGGAGTCGTTCTGCGCCTGCCCGATTGGTGGCGGCAGCGCCCGCGGCCACAGGTCAAGGTCACGATCGGCGATAAGAAGGTCAACCGCTTGGATAAGGATGCGATCCTCGACTTCAAACTGTCCCTGGCGCTGGAGGGCGAGGAGTTCACCGAAGAAGAATGGCGGGCGATCAGCGCCTCGGGCGATGGTCTCATCCGCATCGGGGGACGCTGGGTCGAGGTGGATCAGACCAAGCTGGCCGAGGCCCTTGCTCACTGGAAGACGCTCGAGGCCGCGGCGAAAGGCGCCGGCCTCAGCTTCGCCGAGGGCATGCGACTGCTGGCCGGCGCCTCCGGCGACCTGACGGCCGAGTCGGACGAGGCGGAGGAGAGCAAAGATTGGTCATCGGTCACCGCGGGAAACTGGTTCGGGGAGGTGTTGGCACGACTGAAGGACCCGGATGCTATCGAGGGCATCCGCCCCGGACGCGCGCTGCGCGGGCGGCTGCGTCCCTATCAAGAGGCCGGGCACAAGTGGCTGTGGTTTCTCACGAATCTCGGCCTGGGCGCGTGCCTGGCCGACGATATGGGTCTGGGCAAGACCATCCAGGTGCTCGCCTTGCTTCTGTCGATCAAGAAGGGCGAGGATAGGCGACCTTCCCTGCTCGTCATGCCGGCGTCACTGCTCGGGAACTGGAAGAGCGAGATCGAACGCTTCGCTCCGTCGCTCGAGATGCGCTTCGTTCACGGTTCGGAAGCCACGCCGGCCGAACTGGACCAGATGGGTGCGGACCCCGAAGGGGCGCTGCGGGGCGTCGACCTGGTGATGACCACCTACGGGATGGTGATGCGGCAGGACTGGTTGGCGCGGATGCACTGGCACCTGGTCATCCTGGATGAAGCCCAGGCGATCAAGAATCCCGCGGCGCGTCAAACCAAGGCAGTCAAAAGGCTGGCCTGTGATGCGCGAATCGCTCTGACCGGCACACCGGTCGAGAATCGCCTGGGCGACCTGTGGTCGCTCTTCGACTTCCTCTGCCCCGGGCTCCTGGGCTCGGCGGCGAGATTCAAAGAGTTCGTCAAGCGGCTCGAGAAGAGTGAGACCGACCGCTACGCGCCCCTTCGCAATCTGGTGCAACCCTACATTCTCCGCCGCTTGAAGACCGACCGGACGATCATTGCCGACCTGCCCGAGAAGAGCGAGCTGAAGGCCTTCTGCGGCCTTTCGCGCCGGCAGGCCGCGCTCTATGAGCGCGAGGTCCGCCAGCTCGCCGCCGCATTGCAGACCACCGAAGGCATCCATCGCCGCGGCCTGATCCTGAGCGCGCTTCTGCGCTTCAAGCAAATCTGCAATCATCCCAGTCAGTTCCTGGGGGACGGTGGTTACGAACCTCGCGAGAGCGGCAAGTTCGACCGCCTACGCGCGCTGTGCGAGGAAATTGCCTCGCGCCAGGAGAAGGTCTTGGTCTTCACTCAGTTCCGTGAGATGACCGACCCGCTGGCCGGCTATCTGGCGACCTTCTTCGGGCGGGCGGGGCTCGTCCTGCACGGCGGCGTGCCGGTCCGCAAGCGCAAGGCGCTCGTCGACGCGTTCCAGTCCGAGGATGGGCCGCCCTTCTTCGTGCTATCGCTGAAGGCGGGCGGTACCGGACTGAACTTGACCTCGGCGTCGCACGTGATCCATTTCGACCGCTGGTGGAACCCGGCCGTGGAAAACCAGGCCACCGATCGCGCCTTTCGAATTGGTCAGAAGCGTAATGTGCTCGTGCACAAGTTCGTGTGCCGGGGTACGGTCGAGGAGCGAATCGATCTTCTCATCGAGGAGAAGACCAATCTCGCCGGCAGCATCTTGAAAGCCGACGGCGCGGCAGTGCTTACCGAGCTGGACGACCGCGAACTGCTGCGGATCGTGGCGCTGGATGTCGACCGGGCGCAGGTGTAGGGGATCGGGCCCGTGAATGCGGGCCGGGCCTCGCGACAAAGGAGGGTGCTCAGAGGATGCGCGGATTCAGTTGGCGGCCGTATGTGCCGGTGCATGTCAGGCGCGATCGGGCGCAGCGCAAGCTCGCATCGATGCGCAAGAAAGGGATGGATGTCCAGCCGGTCGAGATCGCCGGCCGGGTGATTGCCCGCACCTTCTGGGGTGCCTCCTGGTGCAGCCATCTCGAGGGCTTCAGCGACTACGCCAATCGGCTGCCGCGGGGGCGCACCTATGTGCGCAACGGTTCGGTCTGTCATCTCGAGATCAAGCCAGGGGTTGTCAGCGGACTGGTCAGCGGCTCGGCGCTCTACACGGTCAAGATCGATTTCAAGAAACTGCCCCCGAAGAAGTGGTCCCAGGTCAAGGAGCAGTGCGCCGGGGAGATCGGATCCCTGCTGGAGCTTCTGGCGGGGAAGCTGTCGGAGAATGTCATGGGCGTCATCACCGACCGTCACAAGGGTCTCTTTCCCCTTCCCGGGGAGATCGCCATGAGCTGCAGTTGCCCGGACTGGGCCACGATGTGCAAGCACGTGGCCGCGGTGCTCTACGGCGTGGGCGCGCGGCTGGATGAGAAGCCCGACCTGCTCTTCCTGCTGCGCGGCGTTGACCAGGAGGAGCTCGTCACAGCCGGGGTCGGCCGGATCGGAAAAGGGAAGCGGATGGGGGACGGGGTTGGAGGGCGAGCCCCGGAGAAGGCCGGCTCGGGCCGGGGAAAGCGTCTGTCGCCGGATCGATTGGCGGATGTCTTCGGCGTCGAGATCGAGGACGAGGGCGCGGTGGAGGGGGCCCCATCCGCCAAGCGCACCGACACGGCGAGTCGTGCGAAGAAGACAAGCCGGAGCACGAGCGGGAGCGGGAGCCGGAGCCGGAGCACGAGCCGGAGCCGGAGCACGAGCCGGAGCCGGAGCACGAGCGGGAGCCGGAGCCGGAGCACGAGCAGGAGCCGTAGCCGTAGCCAAACCCCTGTTGCGCCGACGGCTCGGCAGGTGCGGACGCTCCGGGGCAGGTTCTCGATGACCCAGGCCGAGTTTGCCCGTCTGCTGGGGGTCTCGGCCGTCACCGTGGGAACCTGGGAGCGTGGCCGGGGGCGCTTGAGCCTGCGAGCGGCCTCGCTCACCGCCTGGCGCCGGGTCGCGGATCTCTCGGCCCGCACCGCGCGCCGGCGGCTGCGCGAGATGGAGTGAGTGCCCGACGGGGCAAGCTGCCCGTCCGGAGTCGCGGAGTCCGCCTGCGAACAGGCAGGCTCGGATATAGGTGATTATTTTGCAGTGGCTTACAGGGTGGGACCGCTTCGCCGGCTTCCGTCGCGGTTACATTCGAACGATCCAATGGAGGCTTTGCATGTCATGCTGTTGACAATGCGATGTGGAGTCTACTGAGGATGGATCCCTCCCGAAGACCTCCAGCGATGACAGTCGTCGGAGAAGCTCGTGAGAATACGCCTCAGATGGTGCTCGTTCCGTACGATCATGACGACTATATATCGGTGGGCAGAATGAAGAACTCTGCCGGCCTGCTGGCCCCTACGTGAGTCTTCAGAAAGCCCTCCCGCGTCTGCGAGGGTGGCCTCCGCTGACGCTCCATGTGCTTGGATACCCTGAACTTGAGGGGATTGATGGTTCAAAGCACGTGGAAGGGGGGATCTCGAAGGGGCGACGCGGCTGGCAAGCGGATTCCGCTTGGGGGTCGCACCTCGTACACGCGACGCTCCAATTGCCGATTCGCCAATTCGTTTTTGGGAGGGAGATCGGAACCTTGAAGTCATTTGGCGTGTTGGCAAAATGACAGAATAAACGGTTTGGAGTGGACGAAAGATAAGGGTTAAGGAGGGTGTCTTGAAGAGCGTGGGGGTGCGTGGACATCGGGGGCTATGCGTGAGAGGCGGCCGGCGTCGGGCGGGCCTGATCAGGGAGGGCGTCCATGTTCTGGCGTAATCAGTGGAAGGCGCTGCTTCTGATCGTAGGCGTCTTGCTTGCCTGCTTCTACCTTCCAGTCGGCCAGTCGCGATTCGACCGGGCCATCCTGGAGTCGCTTCACCTGATTCGGTGGTATGCACGTGAACATGTGCTGCTTTGCTTGATTCCGGCCTTCTTCATCGCCGGGGCCATCGCGGTCTTCATCAGCCAGGCCTCCGTGATGAAATACCTGGGCGCACGGGCCAACAAGGTCCTGGCCTATGGCGTCGCCTCGGTGAGCGGCACGATCCTGGCGGTGTGCTCATGTACGGTGCTGCCGCTCTTCGCGGGGATCCATCGCATGGGTGCCGGGCTCGGGCCGGCGACGGCGTTTCTCTACTCCGGACCTGCCATCAACGTTCTGGCGATCGTGCTGACGGCTCGTATTCTCGGGATAGAGCTTGGCGCGGCGCGGGCTATCGGCGCGATCCTGTTCAGCGTCATCATCGGTCTTCTGATGCACCTGATTTTCCGACGCGAGGAGGAGGCCAAGGCGGTCGCGGCCGCTGAGTTGCCCGAGCCTGAAGCCACCCGGCCGCTCTGGAAGAACGCGCTGTATTTTGCCAGCATGGTCGGCGTGCTGGTCTTCGCCAACTGGGGCAAGCCGGCGACCGAGAGCGGTCTCTGGCAGGCGATCTTCTCCGCCAAGTGGATCCTGACCTCGATTTTCGCGGCCGGCCTGGGCGTCATGCTGGTTGCCTGGTTCGGCCTGCGCTTCTACCAGGCGCTCATCACGGCCTTGCCGACAGCGGCCCTGGCGCTGCTCTTTCCGCAGCACCCGATGCTGGCCTTCACGGCGGCGGTCATCGCCCTCTCAGCCTGGACCAGCACTTCGCGGGGCGAGTTGGGCGATTGGTTCGGCGCTTCCTGGGGATTTGCGAAGCAGATCCTGCCGCTGCTGTTCTTCGGTGTTCTCATCGCCGGCGCTCTGCTCGGCCGACCGGGGGAGCAGGGGCTGATTCCCTCGGAGTGGGTCAGCCGCGCGGTGGGAGGCAATTCCCTGGGCGCGAATCTGTTCGCGGCCATTGCGGGGGCCTTCATGTACTTCGCCACCTTGACCGAGGTGCCGATCCTGCAAGGCCTGATTGGAAACGGTATGGGCAAAGGCCCGGCGCTGGCGTTGTTGCTGGCCGGCCCGGCCCTGTCCTTGCCCAACATGCTGGTGATACGAAGCGTGATGGGCACGAAGAAGACAGTCGTCTTTGTTGCCCTGGTCGTGGTGATGTCCACGATCAGCGGTCTCATCTTCGGGGCGCTCTTCGGATCCTAGGGAGCGCTTTTCGGATTCTAGCGCCGGGAACGAACGTATCCGGCAGGGAGGAATCATGCACAAGATCCAGATCTTGGGAACGGGCTGCCCGAAGTGCGAGCAGCTCGCACAGAACGTGCAGGCGGCCGCACAGCGGCTCGGCATGGCCTGCGATTTCGAGAAGGTCACGCAGATTGAGGAGATCATGAAGTTCGGGGTCATGATGACGCCTGGATTGGTGATCGACGGCGACGTCAAGTCGACCGGCAAGGTTCCGTCCGTCGATGACATCCAGGGACTTCTCGCCGAGGCCGCGGGACAGCCGGAAGAGGCGGGGCAGTAGGTCTCCTCATCGGGCGGGCCCGTTCGCACCATGAAACGTTGGGCATCCACACGGGGGCAAGTATGAGCAAAGGTATCAGAATCGGCATCGTCGTGGTCGCCGTCGCGCTCTTCGCGATCGCGATCGTCCTGAAGGAAGGCGGCCGGAGCGGCTCGGCCGCGACCGGGCCGCCGGAGGCCCGGCCCGTCGCGGGGTCCGTACAGGCTGACGACGCGCGGACCGGACGGGCCATGCCGCTCGAGTCGCCCGGAGCGGGGGAGGCATCGCTTCAGTCGCCCGCATCACCCGAATCGCCGGCCGGAATGGCGTCCCAGGACCAGGCCGCCCTGCCGCGCTTTGTCAAACTCGGGTCCGATAAATGCATTCCTTGTAAAATGATGGCGCCGATCCTCGAGGAGCTGCACAAGGAGTATGGCGAGCGGATGATCATCGAGGAGATCGACGTGCGCGATAACCGCGCCGCGGCAAGCCTCTACTCGGTGCGGGTCATCCCTACCTCGGTTTTCTTCGACGGCTCAGGCAGGGAGCTCTTTCGTCAAGAGGGCTTCATGGACAAGGCCGCCATTCTGAGCAAATGGCAAGACCTCGGTTTCGATCTCTAGATGGCAGGATCCGGGACGCGACTTCGGCGCGGCAGGATCCGGGCTTCGATTCCTAGACGGCAGGACCTCGGCTTCGATCGCGTGGCGACAGGATCCGGGCTTCGATGCTGGAACGACTGGAGGCGCCATCTGGCGGCCGGTATTCTCTACGGAGGTAGCTTGTGGAGCAGCTCTTCACCACACTGACCCACGCGATCGAAGGCTCGGCCTGGATCGCCGTCGGCAGCGCATTCGCCTGGGGTATCCTCAGCATCGTCCTGAGCCCCTGCCACCTCTCGAGCATTCCGCTGATCGTGGCCTACATCGGGCAAGCCGGAGCCGCCTCGGCGCGGCGCGCGCTGACGATCTCGACGGTCTTCTCGGTGGGAATCCTGGTGACGATCGGGGCCATCGGCGTCATCACGGCGACCTTGGGACGCATGCTGGGTGATGTGGGGGCCTATGGAAACTACGTCATCGCGCTGATCTTCTTCCTGCTCGGTCTTCACTTTCTGGGCGTCATTCCGCTGCCCTGGTCGGGGGGCGGCCCGGCCGGCTCCCGCCGCCGCGGACTCGGCGCCGCCTTCATCCTCGGGCTCATCTTCGGGATCGGCGTCGGGCCGTGCACCTTCGCCTACATGGCGCCGATGCTGGCGGTGACCTTCAAGGTGGCCGCCGATAGCTGGTTCTACGGCGCGCTCTTGTTGTTCGTCTTCGGCGTCGGCCACTGCTCGGTGATCATCGTGGCCGGGGCCTCGGCCGAACGGGTGCAGCGCTACTTGCACTGGACGGAGAATTCGCGCGGTGCGATGCGCTTGCGCCAGGCGTGCGGGATTCTGGTCATCCTCGGAGGACTCTACCTGATCTACACTGCCTAGGGAGGTGCGCGATGGTGTGGAAGGAAGGCACGGCTGCCAAGTCCTGGAGCGGTGGGTGGCTCCCGATCCTGTTCGTGTTGTGCGGGATCATCCCGGCCAGTCGGGGAGTGATTCCGCTTGCCCGCGCGGATGCCCGCGCGGATGCCCGCGCGGATGGTCTCGCCGATGTCCGCGGTGCGGCCGCGTCCGCGGAGGATGGAACAGCGCAATTCCGCCCCGGTGTCTGTCCGCCGTTTCCCCTGCGGAATGAGGCCGGTGAGATCATCAACCCGATCGACGGGAGCAACGCCGATCAGCCCTACTCTCCCAGGCAAACCTGCGGTGCGTGCCATGACTATGACAAGATCACCCGAGGGTACCACTTTACCCAAGGCAAGGGTGAGGCACCCACACCGGTCCAGGCGGCCCGCTGCGCATGGGTGACCTCGCCGGGCAACTACGGCGGAACCTGGTGAAGCCCGGCTCCCCTGTACCGCCAGTTGGCGGGCAAGCAGAATAGCGGCTCCCACGAGATCGATATGACATCGTTCGACTTTGTGGTGAGCTGCGGTGGATGCCATCCCGGCGGCGGACCGCTGGAGTTTGATCGTGATGGCCAGCGCTACGATCGGCGCATGGCCGATCCGTCCAGCGGTTTCACGCCCGCGGGCGAGAATGATTTCGACGGCGATTACTATCGCGCCCGCTGGGGCGAAACCGGAGTACTGGAAGCCGACTGTCTGCTCTGCCACCTTGCCGATTACGCCATGGCGGAGCGGCGCCGGCAGATCGCGGCGCTCAACTTCCGCTGGGCGGCCACCGCCGGTTCGGGCCTGGCGCGCGTGACCGGATCGGTGAAGAGCGGGCAGGCCGTGCAGGTGCAGTACGACAGCGGCCCTTTCCTTCCCGACGGAACGGTCGACCTGCCCATGATCACCCAGCCGCGCAACGAGACCTGTTTGCACTGCCATGCCAAGCCGGGGTGGAAGAAGCGCGGGGCCAACTTCAGCCCGCGGACCGATGTGCACCTGCGTGCCGGGATGCGTTGTGTCGACTGTCACCCGGGCGGGAGTTCTGCTGAGGACCCGCGCATCCACGGGCGCGAGGAGCATCAGATCGGCAAGGGGGATGATCCCGGCAATCATGTGCGCGATGACCTCGACAACACCTGCCGTGCCTGCGCCGATTGTCACACCGATGGGTCCTTCGGGGCGCCGATCATGAAGCATGTGGGCTTGCCGCCCCTGCACCTGGAGCGCATGGCCTGCCAGGCCTGCCACATCCCGGAACGCATGGTGCAGACGGCGCGCTTCGTAGCCAGCGACGTCTTCAACCCGGGGCCGCGGGTTCCAACGAAGGGCAAACACCTGTGGACGTTCTACGGAGCGGACATGGCGTATTGGAACCATTACGGCGATCTGGAGATGATGGGCTATGCGGACAAGCCGACGGATCGCTTCCGCCCGGAGTTGGCCAGGTACAACGGTCTGATCCGTCCGGTGAATCGCATTCATTCCGCGTGGCCGGCGATCGAGGTTGACGGTTTGGCCGGTCTTGCCCAGCCCACCATGAGCCAGGCGTACCGAATGTGGGCGGCCTATCGCAAGGATCCGTCCAGCTATCCGGAATTGGACGAGATCAGCGACGATGACGCCGACGGCGTGATCGAGGTGAATCGAACCGAGGAGATCGACGCCCTGATCGGGGCGGTCACCAGGGCTCTGCATGCCGACGGCTTTCCGATGGACGGAAAGCGGGTCGTGTGGGTCATGAACAATCGGGTCTACAGGTCCGGGAGCGACTATCGCGTTTTGGAGAAGGAGTCCTGGGAGGCTTCCCCCTACGGCAACGTCCACACGTACAATCATGATGTTTATCCGGCGCAGGCCGCGCTCGGCACCGGCGGTTGCACCGATTGCCACCATCCCGACGCCGACTTCTTCTTCGCCTCGATTCCGCGGTTTCCCTTCGACGTGGGCGGTGATGCCGGGCCGCAGATGCAGACCGAGTTGTTCGGGATCGGTCCCGCGGAAGCGGCCGTGGGAGCCTGGCGCGAGACGCATGCGAAATCCGCCGTCTACATTCTCTTCCTTGGAACCTGTCTGATTCTGGCCGGCTTCGTGGGTGCGGTCTTGCTGCGCCGGCTATTCGCGCCGGACGGCCTGCCCCGGTGGTTTCAGTGGAGCCCCTTGCTCTTGGCGGCCGGCGTGGGGGCCTTGTTGGCGTCCTCGCTCTGGAAGCCCGATCTGGCCAACTACCTCCTGCCCAGCCGGGAATCCTTGGACGCCCATCATTTCGGCATCGGCCTGGTCGTGATGATCCTGGGCGCTCTGGCGTGGTTGCTCGAGTTGCGTCGCATCCGGGCCCGCGGCGGACGCAACGGGTACCGCCGTTGGCAAGGCCTGCGCAGCCTTTCACTCTTGCTGATGCTGCTGATGCTCAGTGGGGTGCTCATGTATGCCAGCAGCCTTCTAGGCATAGGCGCCCGACTCGCCTATACGGCCTTCGATGTGGCCCTTGCCCTGGTACTGATACGCTCGGCGGCCGCCTTCCTTCGTGAAATGCGTGAGCATGTCAATGCCGTCACCCTGCAAGGCGCCACGGTGACGCGGGATGGTGTGCGTTGAGGGAGCAGCCGCACGCCTGGGTGGACGGTCCGAGGAAGAGGCGGATGGATTCGTCTGCGACGATGAAGACGCGCCAGGGCAACTCGCGCGACCACTCGCTCGCGACAGCCAGCGCGGCCCTTTGGAATGCACGAGGTGCGATCGGGTCTCGATGGCTTCGGGGCGTGCACTGCTCTCGATGTTCGCGACCGCGACAGGTGTTTGCCGCGAAGATCTTGATCGCCACGATCCTGGTCTGTGCTTGGCACTGCCCACCCGAGTGCACGGCGGATGAGCAGGGCTCCGTGGCGCCCGAGTTCACGCTGCGCGATCTGTCGGGGACGCCGGTAGGCCTTGACACATGCCTGGAACGTGGTCCGGTCCTGCTCACCTTCTGGTCGAGTTGCTGCAGCAACATGCATTCGGTGATGACCGAGATGCAGCGCTTGCACGAGGCGTATGCCGACAGCGGATTGACCGTTCTGGGGATCTCGCAGGACGATGGCCGGACCCAGTCGCGGGTGCGCCCATGGGTGCTGGCACGAAGATTGAGCTTTACCGTGCTGCTCGATAGCCGCGGGGAGATCATGCGGCGGTATGGCCATGACGAGATTCCGGCGTTCGTGCTGGTGACGCCGCAGCGCAGAGTTGCCTGGAGCCGGCGCGGTTTTGCCAAGGGCACTGAGGCGGCGATCGAGCGCGTCGTGCGCGAACAGCTCGGCCTTCTCGCCGCCCCCGCGGATTCGACCCGGGAGGAGGAATCGTGAGCGATCTCGCCATCCGCATCGAACGAGATCTGCAAGAGCACGTTCTGCACTGTGGCGGCGTGCTTTCGGTGGGACAATTCTTCGTCATCGTGGGGTGATGACGGGCCTTCAAGATGCTGTCCGGTCGGATGGCCGCACCCGACGTGCCCGAACGCTTCCGCTGCTTCGAGGTGGACGGAGTGAAGGTCCACGTCGAGGCGGACCTGCTTGAAGCCGGCTCGCCGGCCGCCGAACGGCCCGAGGGAGAGCCCTCCGCGGGCGAACTGCCCGCGATCGAGCCGTCTGAGACCGAGCGTGTGATCGAATTCCCGATTCCCCACCTGGGGACCTTCGTACTCCGGATTGTCCACTCCGTGGCCTCCTAGGTTGCGGCCCGTGGATGGGGGTCGGGGCGGCCATTTACCCGGGGCGATGTTAGGGGTTGCCAAGAGCGCCGCCAGCCACTATAATCACCTACATGATTATAGTGGCGACGGGCCACACGTGGGCCAAGTCGGAGCGCGATCCAGGGGAGGCAGTGGGCGGCCAATGATGGGCCAAACAGAAACCGCCAGTCGTACCGAGAAGATGTTCCGGGCCTTCGCCGACCGGACCCGCCTGCGCATACTCGTCCTGCTTCATGACGGCGAGCTCTGCGTGAGCGACATCATCAGCATTTTGCGACTGCCGCAGGCGAAGGTCTCTCATCATCTCAACTACCTGCGCCAGGCGGGGCTCGTGGAGATGCAGAAGGATGGATTGTGGTGTTTCTACCGGCTCCGTGAGGCCCGATCGCCGCTGCACCGGAAGCTTCTGGCCTGTCTGGGAGATTGTCTCGGCGAAGTGCCGGAGTTGGAAGCCGATCGCAATCAGGCAGCCAGAGTCAAGGCTTCCGGCGGGTGTTGCCCGGACAGATCCGCTTGCCGCTCGAAAAGGAGGGAATCATGAAACTGCTACGGATCGTCGCGACTGGGTGTCTTGTCATGGGCCTGACGCTTACGTTCGCCTCAGCCTCGGTGGAGCAAGACCTGGATTCGGCCGCGCGGGAGGGGAAGGTCGCCTTTATCCTGGTCACCGACCAGCGAGCCACCGGTGTGGATCAGGCCCGCGGCCTGGTCGCGGAGGCGATGGAGCAGGTGGATGAATCCATTCTGATCGAGTTTGACCGGTCCGATGCGGCCAATGCCGGCCTGGTTGCCAAGTTTCGCGTGGCCAGCGCACCGGTGCCGTTGGTGCTGGTTGCGGCGCCCAACGGGATGCTCGCCGGTGGGATGCTGATGGCCCAGGCCACCGCCGAGAAGCTCGTGGCCTTGGTACCGTCTCCGAAGAAGGCCGAGGTCCTCGCGGTGCTCCAAGCCGGAAAGGCCGCCTTCATCAATGCCAGCCGTGCGGGCATGCCCGTGCGGGAAGCGGTGATCGACTCCTGCGCCGCCGCTTGCCTGCAGAGACGGGATCGCTGCGTAACGATCGAGGTCGCTATGGATGATCCCCGGGAAGCGGAGTTCTTGGCTCAGCTCTCCATCGACCGCGCCGCGCAGGAGCCGGTCACCGTGGTGATCAACGCGCAGGGTCAGATCACGGAGAGCTACGGCGGCGTCATCGATGTTGCCAGCCTGGTAAGGGCCTCCCTGCGCAGGGCCGGCGGGTGTTGCCCATCGACCGTGCAAGGCGGCAAGTCCTCCTGTGCGCCTCCGAAGAAGCTGTAGGAGGCTCTGTCATGAAACTGCGGACCGTCCTGTGGAAGGAGCTGTGGCTGCGGAAGTCGCGCATGGCCTCGGGCTTGCTTGCCATCACCTTGGGCATTGCCGTGATCGTGGGCATCAAATCGGTGGCCTCCGTGTCGGAACGCGCCGTCGCGATCAAGCTCGACAATCTGGGTGCGAACATCATGGTGTTGCCGCAGGCCGCCTCGGTGGACGACTACTACACCGCCGATATCGATGCGCCGACATTCCCCGAGGAGTATGTGGAGCGGCTTGCCACCTCGATGCTCCCGGGCGTGGACAACCTCTCACCGAAACTGACGCGGCGGGTGACGGTTGGCACGGTTCCGATCATTCTCACCGGCATCCTGCCGGCCAATGAGCTTGCCTCGAAACCAATCTGGCAGAGCGCGGGACTGGTCGGGGCGGAGTTGGCGGCGGCCTGCGGCCCAAACCCCGAGGTGAACGCGGATCGCTCCCTCGTGGACGAGCGGCTGCAGCGCAAGGCGATCGACACGCTGGCTCCCACCGATGTGCTCGCCGGCAGCGTTGCGGCACAGCGCCTGGGTTTGACCGAAGGCGCGACGGTCACGATTGCGCAACGGGAGTTTGTGACCCTGCGCATCTTGCCCGAGACCGGTACGATCGATGACAATCGGATCTTCGCGCATCTCCACGTGGTGCAGGAGGCCTTGGGGATCGGTCCGCAGGTGAGCGCCATCGAGATCATGGGCTGCTGTTCGGCCATCTCCGATGGGCTCCTCGGTAACCTGCGCAACATCCTGCCGGACACGCGCATCACCACCATCGGGCAAATCGTGGATACGCAGATCGAGACGAACCGTCTGATGGCGAAGATCTCGCTCATTCTCCTCGTGATCATTTCGCTCGTCGGGGCGATCTCGATCGCCAACTACATGTGGGCCAACGTCGAGGAGCGCAAGCGTGAGATCGGAACCCTGCTCACCCTTGGCTCGACGCGCGGAAGCATCTACCGCCTCTTCTTCGCCAAAGCACTCATCCTCGGCGTTCTCGGCGGACTGGCCGGCTACCTCCTGGGTACCCTCTCGGCCTGGATCCTGGGGCCGGAATTGGCCGGACTCAACGTCGAGCCGGTTCCGATCTATTTCGCCTGGTCGCTGGTCATCGCAGTGCTGATCGCCATGCTCGGTAGCTGGTATCCCACCTACCGGGCCACGCGCCTCGATCCGGCTTCGATTCTGCAGGAGGTCTAGAAGCATGTTCGTTCTTGACGAGGTCGGAAAGGCCTACGCCAGCCGGCGTGGGGTGGTCCATGCCCTGCGAAGCGTCTCGCTGACCATCGAAGCGGGCAGCTTCGTCACCATGACCGGTCCTTCCGGATCGGGGAAGACGACACTGCTTCTGACCCTGGGTGGGTTGATCCGGCCGACCTCCGGGCGGGTCCTGTTTCAGGGTGCCGACCTTGGGGATTTCGACGAGCGGCGCCTGGCCGCCTATCGCAATCAGAGGGTCGGTTTCGTGCTTCAGAGCTTCAACCTCATTCCGTATCTCTCCGCCCAAGAGAATGTGATGGTGCCGATGTCGCTCGGGTCATCGGGCAACGGCGACGGCGACGGCGACGGTCACGGGCGCACCAACGGCGATTCCGCTCACCGCCGGCGGTCAGCACAGTTGCTCGAGCGGCTCGGTCTGGCCGATCGCAAGGATCACCTGCCGCGTGAGCTATCCGTGGGACAACAGCAGCGCGTGGCCTTGGCGCGTGCCTTGGGCAACGATCCGGAAGTCATCTTGGCCGATGAGCCGACCGGCAATCTCGATCCCGCCCTGGCGGCTGAGATCCTTGGAATCCTCGAGGAGATGAACGCTCGGGAAGGGCGGACGGTGGTCATGGTGACCCACAGCCCGGAGGCGGCCCGCGTCGGTACGCATCGGGTCCATCTCGAAGAGGGAGGCTGCCACACGGCGCCGTCGCCGGACGCTCCGCTGTTGACGTAACGGCGCGTTTCATGGAATAGATGGCCAAATGAGAAACGCCGTCTCCGCCCACATAACGCCCTCGATCCAGCGAATGGTGGCTGATCTACCCCTCGCACGGGCGTGGCTGTGGATCCTATGAAAGACGGTCTCAACGACGAGCAGTTGATGGAGGCCGTCCGTGACGGCGATCTCACGGCCCTCGAGGAACTGGTGACCCGCCACCAGGAAGGGGCCTGGCGCCTGGCGTATCGCTTCCTGGGCGACGCCGGTGACGCACAGGACATGGTGCAGGAGGCATTCCTGCGCCTGCTGGGCGCCGCCGGGCGTTACCGGGCCAGTGCCGCCTTTCGGACCTACTTCTACCGCATTCTCTCGCGCCTGTGCCTGGATCATGCCCGCAAGAGGCGGCCGGTGCTCATGAATTCGCTGCCCGAGGTCCCGGATGCGGCAGCGACCCCGGCCGAGCGCGTCCTGCGGACGGAGCGTGAAGAGGCGGTGCGACGGGCGCTCGATGGCCTGCCGCCCCGTGATCGGATGGCCGTGGTTCTGCGCTACTTCATGGGTAGTAGCGCGGCCGAAATGGGAGAGGTCCTGGGGACCTCGGCCAAGGGCGTCGAGCGGCTCCTGTCGCGCTCACGGGCCCGCCTGCGCTCGCCGCTACGCCACCTGATGGAGGAGTGATGGGGCCGCACGAGACTGTCTTTTCGAGGGGGATGAGACGGCCCCGTTCGTTTGAATTCTAAGGAGGTCGCCAAGGAGGTCGCCGATGGACTGCCGGGATGCGCGAACGCCGCTGGCGGAGTGCGCCGCTCTCCGGAAATCCGCTCTCACGGAATCCATGTTCACGGAATTCGCCCGCAAGGGATCCGCGCTTCTGGGATTGATCCTGGTGGGGGGCGTTCTGGCGGGGTGCGCCCTGATGCAGCCCACCGATCCCTATGAAGGGACCCACGTGGATGGGCCGCCGCCCGGCGCGCCGGGACAGGAACACTCGGTCCTGGGTTCGCCCGCACCGCACGCGCAGGGCACGCCCGGGGCGCCGGCCGTGACGGGGGGGGGCTCGAGCGCGCCGGCCAGGCCGTTGGCGGCCGGCGAGGCGCTGGACCTGGAGCGGGTGATCGAAATCGCCTTGGCCGGCAATCCAGAGTTGGCCGCCACGGCCTGGGATGTCGCGGCGGCGCGGGCGCGACGGGATCAGTCCGCTGGAGCAAGGCAGCCCAGATTCGGCATCGTCGGCGCCTACAACCACCATGTGGACGAGCAGCGTCTCTTGCCGGTGAAAGAGCCGGGCGATCCGGCAGTGCTCAGCAGGGATATCATCTCAGGCGATCTGGTCTTCAGCATGGCGGTCATCACGGGCGGTCGCCTGCACCATCAGCTCCGGGCGGCCGAACGCCTCGAACAGGCGGCCGGTTACCGGCTGGCGCGCACCCGCGAGGAGTTGATCCTCGATGTGTCCGCCCTGTTCTATAGCATTCTCGCCCAGGAAGAGGTCGTCGAGTCGCTGGCCTTCGCCCGGCGCACGATGGAAGAACATCTGCGCAGGGTCGATGCCCTGATCACGGCGCACAAGGCCGCCGGCGTCGACCGGTTGCGCACGGAGGTTCGCCTGGCGGACGTCGATCAGCGGCTGGCGCGCGAACGCAGCGCCCTGGCCATCGAACGCCGCACCCTGGCCAATCTGCTGGGCGTGGCCGGGGAAGTGGATGAGCTGACGCTGCGCGGTGAGTTGGACGCACCGCTCGAAGAAGGGCTGCCCGAGTTGGCGGACCTGCCGGCCGTCTTGACGGCGGCCCGGGTGGGGCGCGCCGACTACCAAGCGGCGCGCGCCGCCCTCGAAGCGCAGGCGCACCGCGTGGATGCCGCCCGCGCCGGTCACTGGCCCTCGATCTACCTGCAGGGTTCCTATGGCGGGCGCTGGGCCGTAGGGGATTGGACCGGTGCCGGCGATGAGCTGGACGACACCGGCCGCGTCGGTCTCGCCCTGGAGATGCCGCTCTTCGAGGGCGGCCAAATCGCAGCCCGGGTCCGCGAAGAGCGCGCGCGACTGGCCGCCGACCAGCAGCGGTTGCGACACTTCGATCTGCAGATCAGGCTCGAGGTCGAGAGCGCATTGCACAACCTGGCCTCCACGCGCGAACGGACCGCGGCCCTCGCCCGGGCGATCGATCAGGCTCACGAAGGCCTGCGCATCGAGCGCCAGAAGTACGAACTGGGCAAGGGCGCGATCGTCGATGTCCTGGATGCCCAGGCCGCCCTGCTGGAATCACAGACCAACTACTTCCGCGTGCTGGCCGAGTTGCGCACGGCGCAGGCTCTGTTGCGGCTGGCCACCGGGGGTGCGCCTTTCATGGGAGAGCCGTCATGAAGCGGAGTGTCCTGATCCTGTCGCTGCTGGCTGTCGTTGCGGCCGCCGCATTGCTGTTCTGGCGCGGCGGTGCGCCCGCGGGGCCGGGCGGAGGCGCCAAGCCGCCGCCGATGGTCCGAGTGGTCGGCGCGCTGACGGCCTCCATCTCCGAAACCGTGGAACTGACCGGTTCGGTCGAACCCTACCGCCAGGCGCAACTGGCCTCGCCGGCCGAGGGGCCCATTCGCAGCCTGCATGTGCGCGAAGGAGATCACGTGAAGGCCGGCGAGCGTCTGGTCGCGATCGGTCGCACGGAAGGGGTCGATGCGTTGATGGCGTCGCTGCGCGAAGAGGTGCGCAAGGAGGAGGACAATCTGCGACGCACGCGGGAGCTCGTCGAGAGCGACGCGTTGCCGGTCGAGGATCTCGACCGGGTCCGGGCCGACTACGAACGCGTGCGGGCACAGTTGATCAAGGCCGAGGAAGCCGCGGGGGACTATTTGCTCAGTGCTCCCTGGGACGGCGTTGTTTCACAGGTGTGGGTCAAGGAGGGCGGATTCGTCGGGCCGCGTACACCGCTGGTCGAGCTGTACGATCCGGCCAGCCTGGTGGTCAGTGCGGCCGTGGCGGAGAGATACGCCCCGCGGGTGCGAGAGGGCTTGGAGGTGGCGGTCACCCTCGATGCCTACCCCGGCGTGCCGCTGCGGGGCCGGATTGCCCGCGTATATCCGCGCCTCGATGAGCGCACGCGTACACGCACCTTCGAGGTCGAGGTGGCCGGAGCCGTCGATCTGCTGCCCGGGATGTTCGCCCGCCTGCGCCTGCCCCTGACGACGGTCGGAGATGCGGTCATCGTTCCGGACGCCGCGCTCATGACCGGATCCAAAGGGCAGGCCGTCGTCTTCGTCGTGCAGGAAGGCAAGGCGCAGCGGCGGCCGGTGCGCACGGGCATCGAGGAGCGGGCGCGCGTGCAGATCGTGAGCGGGCTGGCCGCGGGCGAGAAGGTTGTCGTAACGGGGCAGGAGCGTCTCAAAGACGGCGCCGCCGTGCGGGTGATGCCCGAGCCCGGTGCCTCCGGCGGGTCGGGGCCGGGAGGCCGGCCGGCGGGGCCGGCTGGGGCTGGGGGACCGGATGGGCCGGATGAGCCCGGGGCGAAGACGCGATGAAACTGACCCATTTCGCTGTCCAACGACGTGTTGCGACCAGCGCCATCACCCTCGCGCTGGTGGTCGTGGGCCTCTACGGCCTGTGGTATCTGCCGGTCGACTACCTGCCGAGTATCACCTACCCGATGATCAAGGTGCACATCTGGTGGCGAGGGGCTACGCCGGAAGAGGTGGAGAAGAACATCGCCGATCCGGTCGAGCGTCAGATGGCTACGGTCGATAACCTCGACTACCTTGAATCTTCCTGCATCGAGGGCATGTACACCCTCCAGGCCCACTTCAAGTACGGCGTCGATGTCGATGTGGCCTACCAGGATGCGATCGCCGCCATGGGCCGCGTTGCCCGTGAGCTTCCCGACGACATGGATCCTCCCGTCGTCCTGAAGGCCGATCCCTCTCAGCTTCCGGTCGTGCAGATGACGGTGAGCAGCGATCAGTGGGACCTGATCGAACTGCGCACCTGGGTGGATGAGTGGCTCCAAGATCGCCTCCTGGCCGTGCCCGGCGTGGCGGGCACCGAGATCGTCGGCGGGCTCAAGCGTGAGATTCGCGTGTTGCTGGATGCCGAGGCCCTCGAGAAGCACGGCTTGATGCTGCCGGATGTCCTGCGGCGCCTGCGCGAGGAGAATGTCGAACAGTTCGGCGGCCGTGTCACGGCGGGGGCCCGCGAGATCATCGCGCGGACGGTGGGTGAGTATCGCAGCCTGGCGGATATCCGTCAGGTCGTCCTCGCACGCAGCGGTTCGGCTGTGCTGCGTCTGGAGGATGTTGCCGAGGTCGTCGACGGGAGTGAGGAGGCGCGCGTCATCACGCGCTTGGATGGCAAGCCCTGTGTCAAGCTGAGTGTGCTCAAGCAGGCCGATGCCAATACCGTCGCGGTGGCCGAGGCGGTCGCTGCCCGTATGCGGGAACTGGAGGCGAGGCTGCCGGCGGGCGTGCGCCTTGGGATGGTCGAGAACCAGGCCGATTACGTCAACGCGGCGCTGAGCGGCGTGCGCAACGCGGCGCTCGAGGCGGCGTTGCTGGTGATCCTGATCGTTTACCTGTTTTTGGGATCGTGGCGCCAAGTGCTGGTGATGATGCTGGCCCTGCCGGCGACCTTGATCCTGAACTTCGCCCTGATGAAGCTGGCGGGCTTTTCGATCAACATCTTCTCCCTGGGCGGACTGGTGATCGCGATCGGTGTGTTGCTCGATAACTCGATCGTCGTCATCGAGAACATCACGCGCTGGCGTTGGATCGAGAGGCGCCAGGAGATCGGCTCCGTGGCGATCAAGGCCACCGGCGAGATCGGTCCGGCCATCCTGGCCGCCACGCTTTCGTTCCTGGCGCTCTTCGTGCCGTTCTTGCTCGTGCCGGGTCTGACCAGCCTGCTCTTCCGAGAACTGATCCTGGTGATCAGCGGGATCGTGGTCATCAGCCTGGCGGTGGCGTTGACCCTGACACCGATGGTCTCGGCGACGATTCTCAGCCGCAGGGACCACGGCGCTAGGCAGGGGGCGACCCGCTTCGAGCGATTCTTCGCACGTGTGACCGAGGGCTATGGCCGCTTCCTCGAGACCGTCCTGTACCGGCGCGGATGGGTGGTCGGCGGATTCCTGCTGATCCTTCTGCTGGCGATTGCCGGCGCCGGCGGTCTCGGCAGCGAGTTCCTGCCGCAGATGGACGACGGGCGCATCATGGTCAAGGTCAAGCTGCCCACCGGGGCGGCGGTGGCCGAGACCGATCACATTCTGAGCCAGATCGAGCAGCGAATCGCCGGCGACGAGTTGATCGAAAGCGCCTTCACCTTGACCGGCGGCCGCGTCTGGGGACTCTATACCTATGAAATCGCCAACGAGGGGGAGCTCAACATCCAACTCGTCCCGCGCGACCAGCGCAAGATGAGCACGCAAGAGTATATCCAGCGCCTGCGGCCGATCGTGGCGGGCGTACCGGTGCCCGGCGGCCGGGCGATGGTCACGCAGATGAAGGTCAAGGGCATCCGCAAGATGGGCGATGCGGACATCGAGGTTCAGCTCAAGGGGCCAGATCTGGTAGAGCTCAACGACCTGGCGCGCCGGACGGCGGCCACGATGAACCAGCTCGAACATTTCACGAACGTCTACGTCTCGATGGATCTGACCAAACCCGAGTACCAGGTGCGCATCGATCGCAAGCGCGCCGCGGATCTGGATGTCTCGGCCCAGGAGATCGGCGAGACGCTTCGCGCGCTGGTCGGCGGGGCGGTGGCCACGCGCTACCGCGAAGGCGACGAGTACTACAACATCCGTGTCATCGTGCCCGACAGCCGGGTGACGACGCGGGAGGATATCGAGGCGCTGCCTGTGCGCGGCGGTTCGGGCGGCTACCTGCGGATCGGTGACGTGGCCGAGGTGGCCGCGGCGGTAGGGCCCGTCGAGATCGTGCGCGAGGACCAGGTCAAGCAGGCCATCGTGCGGGGAGATGCGCTGGGCGTGAGCGTGGGCGATGCGCTGAGCGAATTGCAGGACGCGATGGCGCAACAGGATCTGCCCCCCGGCTATGAGATCGTCTACGGCGGCCAGGCGCGGATGATGGCCGAAATGACGCGCACATTGCTGGCCGTTCTGGCCTTCGCGATCTTCTTCGCCTTCATCGTCCTGGCGGTGCAGTTCAATAGCCTCAAGCTACCCGCGTTGATCCTGGGGAGCATGCCGGTCTGCCTGGCGGGGATCGTCTTCATCATGCTGGCGACCGGACTGCCGCTGGGGGCGACGGTGATCATCGGCGTCCTGGTGGTGGTGGCCGCGACCGTCAATGACGGCGTTCTGTTGCTCACCTTCGCCCGTGATGCGCAGGTCTCTGATGGCCTCACGCCGCACGCGGCCGTCGTTCAGGCCGCCAAGATCCGCCTGCGGCCGCGCGTCATGACCACGACGTGTACGCTGGTGGGCTTTCTGCCGCTGGCACTGGCCATCGAGCAGGGTGGGGACATGTTGCAGCCCATGGCGGTGGGCGCCGTGGGCGGCCTGCTGATGGAGATCGTGGTGGCGCTCTTTCTGATGCCCTGCCTGTATGTGATCTTTACGCGTGGGCCCCGGCCGACAGGTCCAGGGCGTGATCGGTCTGCGGCGTGATCGGCCCACTGGCGTGATCGGTCACGCGGCCTGTCCGAGCGGGCAATCTGCTTGATCTGCATATCCCAGCTAGGGCGGCTCCCAACCGCAGGGACCTCCTCCTGGATTTCGAGGACGGGCGCGGAAGCCAGTGGGTGATCAGCGCCGGTGACTTGCCCTACATCACCTGCGAACTGCGCCATGAGCCCACCTTCGGCGAGGGACTCTCCCGCTGGTGCCACGCGACCGGGCTGGACTCGACCCGCAGCAGCAACGAGCAGGTCAATACATGAGCACCAACCGGGCCGGTCAGATCCTGATCGCGGATCTCTTGGGCGGGCCATCACCCGAGCCCCTCGCCCGGCTGCTCGCGCGTGCCCGCGTCCGGCCGCTGGCGGCGCTTGGCCCGGAGGAAAGAGAAGCAGGGGACGGGATCTGGCCGCCGGCTGCCTGGACGCCCCGGCCGGTGGGAGGAATCCGCGGAAGAGCGCACCCTTTTGCGAGGGGGATCGGGCTCGCTCGTTCGTTTGAAAAGAATGGAGGATGGAAACGCGGTGAGAACGAGAAGCACGAGAGGAAGCCCCGCGCTTGAGTGCCGGAAGGTGAAAGCCCTGGCCGCGGTGTTCGCCGCGGGCGAGCTCGACGCGGAGCGCTGGGACGCCGTGCGCGCGCATCTGCGCTCCTGCCGGTCGTGCCGGGAGGCATTGGCCGCCCATGACGAACTGGCCGCGAGGCTGGCGCCCATGGCGGATCCAGCGGTCCCGGCGGGGCTGTCGCGGCGGGTGATCGAGGCTGCCCGCCAGGAAGGGATTTGGGCAGCCCGGCGTCAGCCGGCTGATCTGGCTGAGCCGGCCACCGCGACCGACTGGAATCCCATCGGATGGTGGCGCGCGGCGACGGCCTCCCTGCGCTGGGCGTCGGTGGGCCTCGCCGTGGTGGGCGCGATCCTGGGCGGTGTGGCGGGGGATTGGCTGGCGCGTGACGCCGGCCTCTCCGGCACCGACGGGCTGACGAGCGGCAGCGGCTTCTCCGGCACCGACGGGCTGACGAGCGGCAGCGGCCTCTCCGGCGCCGACGGGCTGGACGGCCACGCCTTCGAGTATCTGCTCGATGCGCCCAACGGCTCCCTGGCGGAGTGCTATCTGGCCGTGCAGCAGGGCGAGTGGGAGGGACCCTGACCATGTGGCGCAGGATCATTCCTCTGCTGCTCGCGCTCTCACTGGGTATGAACCTCGCTCTGCTGGCGGTGTGGTGCCTGCGCGGTGGTGGCCTCTGCGGCGACCATGCGTGTCCGGCTGAGGTCGGGTGCCGTCGCCTGCACACCTACCTGGATGCCGGCGAGGGACAGCGCAATGTGCTGACGAATCTGACCACGCAGTTTCAGGAGCGCACCTGGCCGATCCGCTGCGAGATCGACGCGCACCGGAGCCGGCTCCTCGATCTGCTCCAGGCGGAGGATCCAGACTCGCAGGCCATTGCGGATGAGCGAGCAGCCATCCTCGAGGGCCAGGGCCGTGTGCAGGCCCTGGTCATCGAACAAATCCTGGCCGAGAAGGCGGTGCTCGATTCGGTCCAGCAGGGGGCCTTCTTCAAGCTCCTGCGCAGCCGGCCGGGATGCATAAGGGCCGGGGTGACCGGATGCGACTCGCCCGCTGGGGGCACGCAGGCCGATGCGGCCGTTCCGGACGCCGGGTTCTAGAGACGTGCGGATGCTTGTGTTGGTTGTGGGTGGGTCCCAGGTACGTTCCAGGGTGGCCTTGGGCCGTTCCTGCGCTGGCCCGATTCGGTTCTCAATCACGAGATCATGAGGGGGAAGGCATGAAGCGCATCACATGGGTTGCCGGATGTTTGGTGTTGATTGGACTGGGAGCATGGTTATACTCCTCGCCCGAGAGCGCTACGGCGCAGACGGCGTCGGCCGCGATCGCCTACGTGTGCGGAGGCTCGGGCCATCCCGGCGGGGACTGCCCCGGCGGGCCGGATGCGTGCACGTGCGAGAACTGCAAAGACGGCAAGCCGTGCGAGAAGGGGCAGTGCCACGAGGACTGCGAGAGCTTCAAGGACGCCGACCAGGATGGCAAGTGCGATTCCTGCGGCGAGTGCGACAAGCACGGCGCGGGCAAGAAGGGTTGCCCGGGAAAGAAGGACTGCCCAGGTAAAAAGGATGCTCCCGGCAAGAAGGGTTGCCCGGGTTCGTCGGCCTGTCCGCATCATTAGTGGACCGGCACCGTGGACGAAGGCGTTCGCGGTAGCGGTATTCAGCGCAAGAAGACCGACTCGGAAAGGCTGTCACGGGAGGACGCGCAGGCGTCCTCCCGCCATGCCGGAGCCGCCTGGGTGTGGAGAGATCGTCCCATGACCGAAGCCTGTGCGGCCCACGAGCTGACCAAGCGATTCGAAGAGGTCGAGGCGGTCGCGGGCGTCAGCTTCTCGGTCGAGCAGGGGGAACTGTTCGGCTTCCTGGGGCCGAACGGCGCCGGCAAATCCACGACCATCCATATGCTCACCGGCCTGGCGCGGCCCGACGCGGGGAAGATCCGCATTGCCGGCATTGACTGCTCCCGCAATCCCCGGGCGGCCCAGCATCTGATCGGTGTCGTGCCCGACGAGAGCAACCTGTATCCCGAGCTGACCGGGTTCGAGAATCTCTGCTTCTGCGCCGCGCTCTACGGCGTGGATTCGCGCGAGGGGCGCCGCCGGGCGCGCGACTTGCTCGCGAGCTTCGGCCTCGCCTCGGCGGCCGATCGCAGGTTCGGCGGATACTCGAAGGGGATGAAGCGGCGGCTGACGATCGCCGCGGGAATCATCCACCGCCCCCGCATCCTCTTCCTCGACGAACCCACCACCGGGATCGATGTCACCGGAGCCCGGGATCTGCGCCGGCTGATTGCGGATCTGCACGAGCAGGGAACGACGATCTTCCTGACCACCCATTACATCGAAGAAGCCGAGCGCCTGTGCGACCGGGTGGCGTTCATTGTCGCCGGGCGCCTGGTCGCGCTCGATGCGGTCGAGCATTTCCTTCAGCCCGAGCAGGAGAAGCATCGGGTCGAGATCGTGTGCACCGAGCTCCCTGCGGATCTGCCCGGCAAGCTGAGGGCGGGATTCTCCGAGCTCGAGTTCGCCCAGCCGGGACCGGGGCGGCTCAGGGTCGAATCCTCCCGGGGGCCGGTACCGGTCGGGCCCTTGATCCGCGCGCTGGAAGAGGACGGCTGTGATGTTACCGAAGCCCGGCGCATGCGACCCTCGCTCGAGGATGTCTTCGTGCGCCTGACCGGCATCGAGGCCACCGCCCTGCGAACGGAAAAGGGGGGCGGCCGGTGAAACGATGGATCGCCTTTCGCAGCATCCTGCTCAAGGACATGCGCACCTACTATCTCAAGCCCCCGAACGTGAGCTGGGGCCTGATCTTTCCGCTGGCCTGGACGGCGATGTTCTTCGTCAAGTCCGGCGCCGGCCTGGGCAGCATCCCAGACCTGTTGCCGGGGGTGGTGGCCGTGTCGGTGCTCTTTGGGACGACCTCGATGCTGGCGGTGACGGTGACGTTCGAGAAGAAGAGCCGCTCGTTCGAGCGGTTGCTGCTGGCGCCCATTCCGCTGGAGCTGCTGATGCTCGCCAAAACCAGCGGCGCGATCCTCTTCGGCACGCTCAACGCCTGCGTTCCGGTCATCCTGGCCGCCTTGCTGGCGGATCTCTCCTCGGTCCAGTGGCCGGTCTTCATTCCGGCCGTCGTGCTGATCGCCGTCTCCTCGACCTTCCTCGGACTGACGATCGCCGTGGCCGTGAGCGAGGTCTTCGAGGCCCAGACCTTCTCGAATTTCTTCCGCTTTCCGATGCTCTTCCTCTGCGGGCTTTTCTTCCCGATCGCCAGCTTGCCGGGGTTTCTGCAACCTCTCTCCTACGGGCTGCCGCTCACCTATGGCGCCGATGCGCTCCACGGCGCCGTCCACGGAGACCACGCTCTGCCGCTGGGGGTGGATCTGGTGGTCCTGGGCCTGTTCTGCGCCGGCCTGTTCATGGTCAGCCTGTGGAACATCCGGCGCAAATGGATCCTGTAGCGGATGCAGCGACAGGCACAGCCGACCGAAGAACGCGTCAGCCTGGCGATGAGGCGTGCGGATCACGGCGAGACGAAGATGCCGTCCTTGCGCAATCGGCGCACGAGCTGCGCCTTCGTGGTCGCATCGCGCAACTCGACAAACTTGGCTCCCAGCGGGCGCACGAGCGACTTGCCGGAAACCAATACACGCCGGGCCGTGTCTTCGTCGGGGCATTCGATGATGACCGTCTTGGCGACCCGGACCCGCCGGCACCGGGCGAACCATCCCTCGATCTCCGTTTCAACATTCTTCGGCACCGGCTTCGAGGAGAGATCGCGCAGGATGGTGAGGATCTCGCGGCTGGTCGCACCGACCGCGGCGGCGGACAGAATCGAGGCGTGCGTGATCTTGTAGAGCGTGCCGGTCTGACCGCTGCTCACGGAGTTGCCCCGGGAGCCGGTCGGTTCGGCGAAGAGGCCGATCCTGGCCGCGGCGAGCGGCGACGGCGTGAGAAAGACGATCTCGAAGTTGGGTTGGACGACGATCTCGGCCCGCTTGAGCACGCCATAGTCGAAGTCGGATGCCCATCGCAGGAAGTACTCGCCCATGCCGGTGATCCGAAAGGCGATCTGATCATCCTCCAGGGGAGCGACTTCGATGGCTCCCAGGGGAAGCAAGAGCCGAAAGAGAAGCTTCGCCAAAATCTGTTTCCACTCCTCGATAAGCTGGTCTTTGCTCCGAGGGTAGTAACTTCCGGGCCAATCGAAGGCGTCCGCAAGAACGGCGCCTTTCTCGCGATCACGCGTGACGGGGAAGGAGACTTCTGCGGCGAAGTCGAGATAGGCATCCACGGGCAGGAAGTCTGTCCCCCGGGCCGGATCCAGTGCGGCCTGGAGCATCTCGAGGGAGACCGGTGGCAGCAGGCTAGGCCCGGCGTATCGCAGCTGCTCCTCATTATGCGCCGTGATGCGGCCGCATCCACTCCGGAAGCCATCGTCCTCGTCCAGGAGGTCCACGTCGTGGAAGTCCTCGTCCAGGAGGTCCCCATCCAGGAGGTCCCCATCCGAGAGGTCCTCGTTCGAGAGGTCCTCGTTCGAGAGGTCCTCGCGCGCGACGCCCGCATCCACGGGGGGCTCGTCCCGGTCCAATGGGGGTTGCCAGGCACCTTCGCGAACCGTGTCGAACACCGACTTGAGCTGGTCTTTGCCGTCGAGCGCGAGCCAGGTCTTGGCGCGCTGGGTCGCCCGCAGATGGCCGCCGCGTGCCCGGGTATGGTCCACTCGCGCCAGGCCCATTTCCATCAGCATCATCTGGGCGAAAATGACACGGTCATCGGTGGCAAAGGAAGCCGGGCCGAGGATCTCGGGGGGGACCGGCATCGTGCGATCCAGGATGGCCTGCTGCGTGCGTTTGTAGATGCAACCGTCGTCGGTCCTCAATCGCTGCGGATCGGCCTGGCACAGGATGAGCAGTTGGATTAGATCGGCGAGCAGGAAGGGGCCGTGGAACGACTCGGTGACCTGCACCGGCGCGGGCAGGGATGCCGGTTCGCGCTGCGCCCAGCGCAGGACGCGGGGCAGCAGACCGAATCGCAGCCGCAGCGTTTTGGGATCGACCGAGGGAAACAGGATCAGATAGCGGACGCCACCCTGCAAGGCACCGGCCAGGTGCGCGAGCGAATGTTGCTGGAACTCATCCAGAAGCGATTGCAGGGTGCGGGGCGCGGGCGAGCGACTGAGCCAGCGCCAGATCGATTTGGTGAGTTCGAAGATCTCCGGCGACGCGAAGTAGGTCTTGGTCTTGCCGACGCGGCGGGTGCCGGGGCGCTGGCCCAGACCGTGGTCACGTTCCCAGGCCCGCTCGTCGTCGGACGCCAGGAACGCCTCGGTCCACCCGATGGGGTCGAAGGAGGTCAGATCACGCAGCGGGAACGTCCGACGGCTGTGCGTGCGAAAGGCCAGACACTCGGCGTGGTCAAACTGACTCGCGATATAGCCGCTGCCCCCAGGCGAGACGTCCTTCTCGGGCACCGGGTACGTCCGCAGCGTGCGCAGCATCTCACGCATCGGGGCAAAGCGGGCCGGCAAGCGACCGAATCTCTTCTTGGCCGTCCGCTCGACGTAGCCGGCTTTCTCGAGCGCGTGGCGGTGCGCCCCGAGGGCATCGAGCGGGAACGGCGAAGGTTTCAGATCGCCCAGGAAGGCCTCGCGCGCCCCGCGCGGCAAAGCATCCCAGGTGGCGTTGTGTCGCAGGAGCACGCGCCAGTCGAAGTCCATCGTCTGCACCGCGTCAGACCTCCACGTGTTGCTCATCCCGGATGGCGTACTCGTAGCCCTGCTCGCAGAGGAATAGCTGGCGCTTGAGCGCGAACTCCTGTTCGACCGTATCGCGCGAGACCAGGGTGTAGAAGTGCGCGCGATTGCGGCCGGGTTTCGGGCGCAGGATGCGCCCCAGGCGTTGCGCCTCCTCCTGCCGGGATCCAAAGGTACCGGCCACCTGAATCGCGACCGCGGCATCGGGCAGATCGACCGCGAAGTTACCGACCCGCGAGACAGCCAGCACCCGCACGCGCCCCTCGCGGAATCGCCCGTAGAGCTCGTCACGACGCGCCTGGGGCGTCGATCCGGTCAACACGGGCACGCCCAGCTCGCCGGCCAGGGACCGGATGTGCTCGACGTAGGTACCGAAGATCAGGACTGCCTCATCCGGATGGGCCGCGATCAGTTCGCGTACGATCGCTTGCTTGCGGGGATTCTCGGCCGCGATCCGAAATCGGTGCCGGGCGTCGGCCAGCGCGTAGGTCATCTTCATCGGCTCGGGCAACTCGACCCGAACTTCCGTGCAGCACGCCTGCGCGATCCACCCCTGGCGCTCGATCGTTCTCCAGGGCACGTCGGTTTTCTTCGGCCCAATCAGGGCGAACACATCCTCCTCGCGTCCGTCTTCGCGCACCAGCGTGGCCGTCAGGCCCAGCCGGCGCCGTGCCTGGAGCGAAGCGGTGATCTGAAAGACCGGCGCCGGCAACAGATGCACCTCGTCATAGATGATGAGTCCCCACGGGCTGCTGTCGAAGAGGTCGAGGTGCGGAAACGGGGCGTCGGCCGACTTGCGGTAGGTCATGATGTTGTAGGTGGCCAGGGTCACGGGCCGCACGTCCTTGCGCCGGCCATGGTAGGCGCCGATCTGATGCTCGCGCAGCGTCGTCTTCTCCAACAGCTCGCGGCGCCACTGGTCGATCGCCGTGACGCTGGTCGTGAGGATCAGCGTGTTGGTCTGCACCTTGGCCATACAGGCCAGGCCGACGATCGTCTTGCCCGCGCCACAGGGCAGGACGATGACCCCCGAGCCCCCGCGGTCGGACCCGCCGGCGTAAAAGGCCGCGGCGGCGTCGGCCTGATAGGGGCGCAGTCGGAAGACCTCCTCTGTGCCGGGAGGGAGGCCGGCCGGGTGTTCGGCCGGGTGGTTGGCCGGGCCGTCAGCCTGGCGCTCGGCCGGGCGCGCCGAGGACGGCGGACCCGCGTTGGGTGCGTGCTCGGCCGGGCGCGCCGAGGACGGCGGACCCGCGTTGGGTGCGTGCTGGCCTTCGGTGCTGGTTCGCAGCCGCAGGGGCAAGGGCTCGCCGGTTGTGTAGCCGGCCCGATCCTCCGCGGGGAAGCCGATCTTGACCAGAGCCTGTTTCAGGTGTCCGCGGGCAACGACTTCGATGCGATGGACGGTTGGTGCGAGGCGCTCGCGCAGGTACGGGGCGACCTCGTGGTTGCGCCCGATGCTCTCCGACAGGTGCGCTTCATCGGCCGTCAGGAGCAATCCGCGCTCGTCGCGCGTGATACGCAACCGGCCGTAGCGGGAGGCGAAGTCCTGGATTCGGGTCGCGACATGGCCGGGGACCGGGTAGCGGGCGAACCGCGTCAGGATGGCGGTGATTTCTTCGGGAGACAAACCCGCGGCGCGGGCATTCCAGACCGACAGGGGCGTCACGCGGTAGGTGTGGATGTGCTCGGGTGATTTGACGAGTTCAGCGAAGCGGGCGAGTTGGTCTCTCGCGCGCGCATACTGGGGATGGTCCACCTCCAGCAGGACGGTATGGTCCCCCTGCACGATCAGGGGTCCCGGCTGCGTGTCGGTCATCGCGTCATTTCTCCTCTGGTGGAGGTCCCGGCCGCGCCGCCAGGCGGTGAACCAGCGGTCGCGGACAACGGAGAATAACACGATGCCGGGGCCGGTCGCCAAGGGTAGTCGGGGCGTAGGACCCGGGAGGCACCCCCCGCCGCACGCGGCGTGGCCGCGAGGTCATCGGCCCGTCATGCCGTCGCGAGAGCCTGCGCCTGTGGGCCTGGATATGAGCCGGCGCGGGCTGCTATCCTCGCCCGTGCGGCTTTGGCGGCGGCCGTGGCGACGAAGCTGTTTTGGCACCCCGCGCCGGCGACAGCGGCGGCGGGGTGGGACTTGGGAGCCGCCCTGGCGGAGAATGAAAGCAAGAGGAGCGGGCGTTGTGAAGGTGCATTTCTGCGGTGGAGCCGGAGAGGTCGGCGCAAGCTGCATCTTGGTCACCCTGGGAGAGCGGCGGATCCTGCTCGACTGCGGCATGCGGATGAAGGGCGACAGCCTTCCGGACCTGAGCACGGTGCAGGATGCCGGCGGGGTCGACGCCATCGTGCTCTCGCACGCCCACATGGATCACTCGGGCAGCCTGCCGGTGCTGAGCGAGGCCTTTCCCGCCGCGCGTCTCTACCTGACGCCCCCGACCCTGGCGCTGATCCGCGTCCTGCTCTACGACAGCCTGAAGATCATGGCGCAGGAAGAGGAAATCCCCACCTTCGACCGCCGTCAGGTCGAACGCATGCTCGAGCGCGCCGTGCCGGTTGGATTCCACGACCCGGTCGCGATCACCGAGGGCGTGGAGCTCGTCTTCTACCCGGCCGGCCATATCCTGGGCGCGGCGAGCGCCCATCTGGCCTCCCGCGACGGTTCGGTGTTCTACAGCGGCGACCTGTCACAGGACCCGCAGCGCACGGTCGCCGGTCTTGCAGCGCCGCGCCTGCGTCCGCACGCCTGCATCCTGGAATCGACCTACGGCGACCGCCTGCACGCCAACCGCAAGGTCGAGGAGGCGCGTCTGATCGACTCGATCCGGGAGCAGGTCGAACGGGGCGCGCGGATGCTGCTGCCTTCCTTCGCCGTGGGCCGGGCCCAGGAGGTGATCCTGATCCTGCGCAGCGCGATCAACCGCGGCCAGCTTCCGCCGTTTCCGATCTATGTCGACGGTATGGTGCGCGAGGTGTGCCGCATCTACCGGCAGTTTCCGAACTTTCTGCGCGAGCCGCTCGCGAAGCGGATCTGGCGCGGCGAGGATGTCTTCTTCCGGGAGCCGGTGCGCGCGGTGACCGATCCCGAGGAGCGCCGGGTCCTGATGCAACAGGACGGACCGTTCTGCATTGTCACGAGCTCGGGCATGCTGAGCGGCGGTCCCAGCGCCTTCTACGCCCAGCATCTGGCCGCCGATCCCGGCGCCTACATCGCCATCACCGGATATCAGGACGAGGAGTCCCCCGGGCGCAAGCTGCAGGAGCTCTTCCGCAGCGCCGAATCGGCCGCCGGGCCCGAATTGGCCGAAGGCCCGCAGCCCGAGGATGTACGCACCTGGCCGATCGGGGGCCGGGACGTGGCCCTGCGCTGCCAGCTGGGGACCTTCGGGCTCTCGGCCCATGCCGATCAGAACCAGTTGCTTGCGCTCATCGACCACCTGGCCCCCAAGCAGGTCTTTCTGGTCCATGGGGATCCGCGGGTCCTGGGCACCTTCGGCCGGAAGGCACAGATCGCGGCGCGCCGGCAGGTCCATGTGCCGGCGAACGGGGCGTCCTTTCTCATCGAGCCCCGTGGCGGGGGATCGCCGGGACGTTCGGCGCGCCTGGGGCGTCCGGGACATTCGGGACATCCGGGGCGTCCGGGACATCCGGGAAGCGCCCCGAAGCAGTTTCCTTCGGCCGTGCCCGGGGCCGACCTCGCAGAGCTTTCGGCCCACTTGCTCGCTTCTTCGGCCCCCGGCCCCTGGACGGCGAAGGAGCTTCTGCAAATCTCGGGCCGGCCGGATCCGATCGGGGCCGCGGAGGAGCTCGAGATGATGCGCCGCCTGAGCGATTCGGCGCACTTCGCTTGCGATCGCCACCGCTTGTACCTGTTCCGGGCCGTCGAGGCCGAAGAGACCGCGCCGCCCGAGCACATGGAGGTCAACCAGATGCTGGCCCTGGCCCGGGAGCGCTTCCCACTCGAGTCGGGCTGCTACAAGACCGGCGCCCGGGTGGACCAGAAGGTGGCCCGCTTGAGCTTTCGCTTTCCCACCATCGCGCGGGAACGGTTTCGGGAGGCGTTTGAGGTCTTCGCGCAGGAGACCGGCTGGCAGGTGGAGTTGAACGAAAACCCCGACACCTCCTATCTCCAGCCGCTGTTGGGCCGCTTGCTGGGCGAGGAGGCCGTGGTGGGCTCGAAGATCGCCTACCACCCCGACCGCCAGTGGGTGGTGGTGACGCTGTCGGGGTCGCTGAGCGGCGAGACGCTCGAGAGCCTGCGCGAGAGCTTCCGCTGCGAGACGGGCCTGGAACTCGTGCTGGATCCCGGCTCCCTCGGCGGCCAGGCCGAGGATCCGTTGCCGGCGGGAGCGGCCGGAGCGCCGCCGGGGGTGGGGCATGCCGAAGGGCCGCTGGCGGCGGATCAGGCCGGGACACCGACCCCGGCGGGCGGGGAGGAGATGCCGCTACCCGGCGGGCCGGCATGCGACGGCGAGCCTCTGCTCAGTCAACAGGAGGCGATCGACTGGATTGCCAAGACGTTTCAGACCGAGGGCGTGACGATCTTCAGGCAGAGCGTCAAGACGGATCGGGCCGGCAAGTATCTCGAGCTCCAGTTCCTGACACCGGTCATCGGCCGCCGCCACGCCGATCTCATCGGTCGACTTCGCGACGAGACGCGGTGGCGGATCGTCTGGAGCCGGCACCCGCGTCAGGGAGAGTTGATCACCGAGGCGCGGCGGCGGTGTGAGGAAGCGGGCCTGCGGATCACGAAGGGACCGAGCATCCTTCCCCACGGCGCGGTCCGCGTCAAAGCCGGGAATCGGCTCGATGCCGAGCGATCGCGAACAGTGCAAGAGCAGTTTCGATCGGCGTGCGGGTACGAACTCGATCTCATCGAAGTCGCCGCGGTTGACTCGGTGGAGTCCAGGCCTTGATATCTCTTGGCTGTTTGGCTAAAATCCAAAATATGCAAGTTGTCTGGCAGAGACCCGGCGCGTCTGGAGCCCGCGGCCAGGTTGCCCTCAGGCACACCCTGCGTGTGTTTTGGAGGCCCTGGCGGGAGCCGCGGGTGCGAGCCGTTGGGTAGCCGGCCGGACCGTCACGAGCCGGCCGGAGCACCACGGGGCGGCCGGACCGTCACGAGCCGGCCGGACCGACGGATTCGGCGCGGGAAGGAAATACGACATGAGATCCGAGCGGGCGGCCCACCTGGCCGCGCGGGCGCGCGTCCTGAAGGCGCTGGCTCACCCGAGCCGGCTTCTGATCGTCGAGGCGCTCAACGGTCAGGAGAAATGTGTGGCCGAGCTGACGAAGCTGGTGGGGGCCGACGTCTCCACGGTGTCGAAGCATCTGGCCATGCTCAAGGAGGTGGGGATCCTGGTCCATGAGAAACGTGGGACCCACGTCTACTATTCGCTGCGTGTACCCTGCATCTTGAACTTCTTCGGATGCGTGGAATCGGTCCTCGAGGCCTCCGCCAGGGACCACCTCAGCTATCTGGATCACTCGATTGACTAAGACGGGAACCCCCGTCATCGTGGGGCAACGATTTGGCGACTTGTGCCACTTGCCAATGACGTGGAGCTGCTTCGGCGCACGGTGACATCCGCCGCCAAGCGCTCGGGCGTCCGGGCAAAGGATGGAAGACAGAGCGATGCTCTGGCGAACCCAGTGGAAGGCGCTTCTCTTCGTCGGCGCCCTGATCGCCGACGCGCTCCTGGGCCGCCCCGGGGAGGAGGGACTGATTCCCTCGCACTGGATCCGCGGCGCGCGGTCGGGGGCAACTCGCTGGGGGTCAACCTCTTTGCCGCGGTGGCCGGCGCTTTCCTTGCCCAACATGCTGGTCATCCGCAGCGTGATGGGTGCGAAGAAGACCATTGTTTTCGTCATCCTGGTCGTGGTGATGGCCACGATCAGCGGTCTGATCTTCGGGGCGCTGTACGGATCCTAGCGATCCGGTTCCGGCGTTCCCGCAAAACTCCGATTCCAAGAGGAGGATCCTTTGATGCACAAGATCGAGATTTTGGGAACCGGTTGCCCGAAGTGCGAGCAGCTGTCCAAGAACGCGCAGATGGCCGTCCATCAGCTCGGCGTGCCGTGCGAGATCGAGAAGGTCACTCAGATCCAGGACATCATGAAATACGGTGTCATGGTGACCCCGGGACTGGTCATCGACGGTGAGGTCAAGGCGAGTGGGAAGGTGCTCTCGGCCGAGGACATCCGCGGCCTGCTCGAAAGCGCGGGGAGCGAGGCATGAGCATCCGCCGACCGGGGCGGGGACTTGCGCGAGGCCTGCTGCTGGTGGCGGTTGCGGTCGTCACGGCGGCCGGCTTGGCGTCCAGCCGGGCCACGACGCCAGAGGCGGCGAGCCCGGATAGCCATGGCCGGATCTCCGCTGCGGCCCCCCCCGCGGACACTACACGGGTCCTGGTCGCCTACTACTTCCATCGAACGTTTCGGTGTGAGATCTGCCTCTCGATGGAGACCTACATCCGCGACCTGATCGCCGACGAGTTTGCCGGGGAGCATGCGAGCGGGCGGTTGCGATTCCTGGCGGTGGACTATGAGGATTGGGCCCACGCGGATCTGGTCGAGACCTACGGGCTCGGGGACGGCCCGGCGCTGATCTTGTCGCGGCAAGTGGGCGGTGAGGAAGTCGCCGCTCGAGAGGTCGCGGCCATCTGGGAGGTCTCCGAGGATTACGTGTGGGTGACGGATCTGCTGCGCGAGGAGCTGGCCGCCGCGCTCGATTCGCTCGGTCACGGGGCACCCGGGGCGCCGGCCACGCCGGCCACATCGGGCGACCCGGCCACGTCGGGCGATCCGGCCACGTCGGGTGACCCGGCCACATCGGGCGACACGGCCACATCGGGTGATCCGGCCACGTCGGGTGACCCCGCGGCGGATGCCGATTCAACGTCCGGGGCGAGGTCCGCATCGGAGCGTGGCTCGCCGCGCGGCGGCGAGGATCCGGACGAGGAGGATTCATGAGCAAGGGACTACGGATTGCAATCGTACTGGGCGTGCTGGCCGTGTTCGCAGCCGCGGTGTTCCTCAAGGAGGGTGGTGGGGATCAACCGGCGCGCGGAGCCGTGGGGCCGGAGCAGGCAGAGCTGTCTCAGGGAGCCGCCGGGGTAAACAACTCGGCGCAGGATCCCGCCGTACGGGGCGGCGCCGACGCGGCGAGCGATCGGCACGAGCCGAGCAACGCGGCCGGGACAGGTAACGCGGCCGTGACAGGCAACCCGGCCCGCGACGCGCAGCGCGCGCTGCCGCGCTTGGTCGACCTCGGATCTGACAAATGCATTCCCTGTAAAATGATGGCCCCGATTCTCGAGGAGTTGGCCAAGGAATACGAGGGACGCATGATCGTCGAGGTCATCGACGTGCGCGAGAACCGAGCCGCCGCCCAGCTGTACTCGGTTCGTGTCATACCGACCCAGGTCTTCTTCGACGCCTCCGGCGAAGAGCTCTTTCGCCACGAGGGGTTCATCGACAAGGAAGCCATTCTGGCGAAGTGGGGTGAGCTAGGTATCGATCTGTAGACTGCACCGCCGTGCGCGGGCCGCCGCCGGGGCCACACCGCCCGCGGCGATGAGGGGCCAACCGGGCGTTCCCATGGGAAGTGTGTTTTGGAACAGATCTTCTCGACCTCGACCTTGACCCAAGCGATCGATCGGTGATCGTGCTGGCCGGCCGGCTGCCAAAGTCGGTCGCAGACGGCCGGGCGCGAACCAGGGATGGAGCCCGTGAGCGAACCTGAAGACCTCCCGAAGTTGACCGATCCTTCATTCGTGGCGCGCCTGCGCGCGGGCGATGCACGGGCCATCGAAACCGTGACCAAGGCCTATCTTCCTCAGATCCTGCGAGCGGCCCGCGGGGCGGGCTTGGATGAGCAGCGGGCCCAGGACGTGACGCAATCGGTGTTTCTGACGTTTATCCAGACCGTCGGGCGATTCGAGGGGCGTGCCCATGTCAGAACCTGGCTGTTTGGCATCCTCTACCGGAAGCTGTCGGAGACCTGGCGTGCGGTGAAGCGCGAGAGTGAGGCCTACGATATCGACGATGTCATGGAGCATCGCTTCGCCCCGGACGGGACGTGGACGCGGCCGCCGCGGGCCGCCGACCGGGCCGCGCTGGACGCGGAGATTCGAGCGCATTTGGCCGCCTGCCTCGATCAGGTTCCGGAGCGCCAGCGCCTCGCCTTCGTGCTACGGGAGGTCGAAGGGCTGACGACCAAAGAGATCTGTAATGTCCTGGAGGTCAGTGACACAAACGTTGGGGTGTTGCTTTTCAGGGTCCGCAACCGTCTGCGCGAGTGTCTGGAGAAGCGTGGCTTGAAGGGGTGATCACACAATGCTGAAGTGCAACGAGGTATCGCGCCTGGCGGCCACCGAAGAGATTGCGCAAGCAGGCTTCCTGAAGCGAATCGAGTTCCGCTTGCACCTGATGATGTGTCACCATTGCCGCAACTACGTCCGCCAGATTCGGCAGATCGGTACTGCCGCGCGTCGCGTGCTGGGGACCACGTCAGAGGATGACGCCATCGTGGCTCGTCTGGAGGAAGACGTTTTGCGAACCGTTTGTGGGGATTCGGCCGGCGAATCCGCCGGCGGCACGAGCGCGTCTCCGCGGGGACGGCGGACCGGCGGTGGCGACACTCCGGGCCGCTGAGACTCCGGACCGCTGAGATTCAGGGACACGTTCGGACGCTGCCGCTAAGGGGCAACGCCGGTGTGTGGATAGAAGGCACTCCAGGCGAACCAGAAGGCCGTCCGCACCAGGATCTCCTCACCGTGCCGATCGCGGGCACGCACACCTCCATCCGGGCCACGGAAGAAGGTCACGGTCGCATCACCGATCGTGACATCCCGGGACGCTCCGGGCGCCAGGCTGGAATCGGCGATGGCGATTGCGTCGGCTCCCCTGGCGATCCCGTGCACGAGCGTCTTGGCCGGCATGACCTCCCGCAGCCAGAGAGTGCGGAAGATGCCGGCCCGCTCGGGGTCCTCCATGTAGTCCGCGTAACGCGACGAGCGGATCTCCTCGGGCTTCTTCAGCACGCGGGTGTCCGGATGAGCGGCCACCCACTGCTTCCACGTCGTCTGCACCGAGGGGAGGCTCTCCAGCCGGCGGCCCGCCAGCGGGCCCGACAGGGCCTCCCCGCTGACGTGGCTCCACAGAGTCTGTGTCTCTTCGTCCATCATGATGAGACTGTTGCGCCACAGCTTTCCCGACACGATCAGCGTCAGGGTGCTGTCTCCGAGGCTGCGGGCGTAGACCACGCCCGTGTGGCACAGCGGTCACCATGTGGCGGCGATGGCGCGGCCGCCGGCATGGTCGTTGACGATCTCGTGTCGATCGAGATGCCAGGTCGACCAGCAGACGGCATCGTTGCCGATCGACACGCCGATCACCGGCTCCTCGGGCGCCATCTGGGCGCCGGCCGCTGCGCCTCGGAGCCATTCGGGCTCGCGAATCGCCGGAATCGCGTCCGGCGGCAGCACCGTGTACATCGTGTCGCCCTCGAAGACGCCGAACACCGCCGGTTCGGGCCGCTGGGCGGTGGCCGGATCCGGATGGATCGCGGTCATGACGAGGCCTGCCGTCAGGAATGAGATCAAGCGCATGGATTCTCCTCCGGGCTGGTCGTGATCGGTGCGGGACGGCGGGCCATCGGCTTCGATGGTTGGCTCACCGGCACCGCCGCTCGGGCAGGGAGGCTCCAGCGACGATAGAACGCCCCCACCATCGAACCATACACGATATGGGCCGCGATGACAGTGAGAGGCATCGATGGCATCTTCGCGCCGAAGGGACCGATGCCCATCGAGGTGACCACCGGACTGGCCAGCAAGCCCACGCCGATCAGGATGCCGTAGCCGATGAACCAGCCAAGCGGCCGCCGGCCCAGCGGCACCACGAAGACCATGGCGAAGACCGCCCCGTTCCAGAAGTGGTATGCCCAGCCCAGCACATCGGAGAGAAGCGAAGGCCCGTACATGAAGCGGTCGGTGAGCAGGACGCCCATCAGCCGGGGCAGATCGCCGGGCATGCCGCCGAGCCGGAAGCTGGTGATCCGCACGATCTCCAGGCCGATGGTCGCGACGACTCCCGCCGCCGCGCCCACCCAGATGCGACGGACCAGGGTGCGGTGGCCGCGAAGGACCGACCACGCGATCAGGCCCACGAGCACGGCCAGGGACGGCAAGAGAACACTCGTTGCGAGCGTCGACATCTTCGCGAACCCGCCCTGGGCGAGGGGGAAGAGGTTGGGTGCGATGCCGGCCACACCCACGACCGCTGCGCCCAGAAGGATCTGTTCGTTGAGAAGCTTCTTCATGGTGATTGCACTCCTGGATTGGTGGACAAGGTGCAAGCGCCCCCCGGGTGGGGCCGACTCGCTCAAACGCGATGCTGTTTGGCCATGAGTGCATCGGATGCGACCAACCTTACACCGTGCCCTTACACCGTGCCCTTACACCGTGCCGGTGCACCGGCGGACGGGCGCGATGCCGGGGCCGGACGCTGGCCCGCTTCCGACGAGAAAGCGTGTAATGGACCGGGCCCGCTCGGCACTCACGGGGCGATGACGCGAGCGTCCGGTCGCGGACGCTACGGAAGAGAACCAAGAACACAGGAGAGTGAGTCATGAAATCGCAAACGAATCGTATCGCTGTGACCGGTATGCTGGCCGTGGTGCTCGTCCTTTCTTCCCTGCTCGTGGGGGCCGGCGCGGCGGCTGCCGCCGAGGTCGCCAGGCAGGTGGTGCCCCAGGGCTCGGTGGACGAAGTGCTCGGTACATTGAAGAAGATGGTGGCCGAGAACGGCATGATGGTGATGGGGGAACTGCACCAGGGTAAGATCCTGGAGATGACCGGACTGAAGGTGAAGTCCGAGTCGATCTTCGTGGGCAATCCCAGCCTGGGCAAGAAGCTGTTTGAGATCGAACCCGGCGCCGGTGTCGTGCTGCCGGTGAGGGTGAACATCTACGAGAACGCCGCGGGCAAGACGGTGGTGGCCTATGTGCCGCCATCCCAGGCACTGGCTGGCTTCGGCAACCCGATGCTGAATGAGGCCGGGACCATGCTCGATCAAACCCTGGCCGGTATGGTCGCCATGGCGGGGAAGGCCGGCGCCGGCGGCCGCTAGACCCGTGGCGCCCGGCGGCGGCCCCGCCCGGCGGCGGCCCCGCCGGGCGCTCGCCCGCTCCTGCGCCTGCCCGCTCGATCCTCAGAAACCGCTGCCGCGTGAATCTAACCAGAACCTAACGTGCTTCGTCATTCAACGAATTGTAGAATCAGCGCCATGAACGAACTCGTCCTTATCGCCAAGGCGCTCGCCGATCCGAGCCGGCTCCGGATTCTGGTGTGCCTGGAGGGCAGCGCGCTGTGCCTCAGTCACCTGACCGAGATTCTCGAACTCGCTCCGGCGACCGTGTCGAAACATGTGAGCATCCTGGCCGAGGCGGGCCTCCTCACCCAGCGCAAGCAGGGCCGGTGGCACTACTACAGCTGGGCGCGGGCGGGGGAGGCTTCCGCATGCGCCCAGGCCGCGCTGGCCTGGGTGAAGGCCCACGCGGTCGATCATGAAGAGGCCCGTGCGGATCGGGCCCGCCGCCAGGTCGCGTTGCAGAACTCGCAGGCGCCGTCTCCGCGAGAGTCGAAAGCGCGGGTGTTGTTTCTGTGCACGGGCAATTCGTGCCGCAGTCAGATGGCCGAGGCGCTGTTGCGGCACCGGGCCGGAGACCGCTTCGAGGTCTACAGCGGCGGGCTCAATCCCAAGCCGATCCCGGACCTGACCTTCGAGGTCATGGACGAGATCGGGATCGATATTCGCGGGCAGTCGCCCAAGGGGCTCGGCCCATTTCTGGGACGGATGCACTTCGGGCATCTGATCACGGTTTGTTCGCGGGCTGAAGCCCAGTGTCCGATCTTCCCCGGCGTGAGCCAGCGGCTCTACTGGCCGATTCCCGATCCGGCCGCGGCCACCGGCTCACGGGCGAAACGACTGACGGCCTTCCGCAGGGCCCGCGACGAGCTCCGCGCGCGGATCGACCAATGGCTGGAGACGCACGGTTCGTGATTGGTCCGATCGGGGCCGGGAGCTTCCAACGATGAGAGAGGCGCCCGTAGGCACCGGTCCAAGGCATATCTTCTACCCCTGAAAGCGAGGAGTGACCCATGAAGAGGATTCATAGAGTTGCACTGCACGGCCTGTCCTCGACCGCCGTTCGGCTTCTGGCGGTCGGGGCGGTGGTGAGTGCTTTCTGCCTGAATGGCGACGTCCATGCGCAGGCGTCGGCTCTGCGGGGCAAGGTCGTGGTGGATGGATCGAGCACCGTCTACCCGATCACCGAGGCCGCCGCGGCGGCGTTCCGCGAGACCTACCCCAATGTCAATGTCACCGTGGCCATCTCCGGCACCGGGGGCGGCTTCAAGCGATTCGTCAAGGGCGAGACCGACATCTCGGATGCTTCGCGGCCGATCAAGCCCGCCGAGTTCGAGGCCGCGCGCGCGAATGGCATCGCCTTCATCGAACTCCCGGTCGCGCTCGACGGATTGTCCGTGGTCGTCAACCAGGCGAACGACTGGGTGACACAGTTGCGGGTCGAGGATCTCCAGACGATCTACCTGGAAGGCAGCCTGGAAGGCAATCAGGAGGTGCGATGGAGCGATCTGAATCCGGCGTGGCCCCAGGTGCCCATCAAGGTCTACTCGCCAGGCACCGATTCGGGAACCTTCGACTATTTCAAGGAAGTCGTGGTCCCGAAGGGGGGCAGTCTGCGTCCCGACATGTCGACCAGCGAGGACGATAACGTGCTCGTAACGGGCATCGCGGGAGACCGGTATTCGATCGGCTACTTCGGCGCCTCCTACTACTACGAGAACAGGGACAAGCTGAAGGCGGTACCCATCGTCAATCCCGCCACCGGCCAGGCGATCCTGCCCGAGCCCGAGCACGTCATCGGCGGGGCGTATGCGCCTTTGAGCCGGCCGTTGTTCATCTATGTCAACGCCCACTCGCTCAGCCGACCCGAAGTGCGCACGTTCGTGCAGTTCTATGCGGACCACGCGTCCGAGTTCGCCACGCAGGTGCAGTACGTCGCCATTCCCGAGGAAATCGCTGATCGGGCCCGTGACTTTCTGCGCCAGAGATCGGTGGGCACGACCTATCTCACGCCCGATCTGAAGAAGCGTGAGGGCGGACTGCGTCTCATCTACCAGCGTGACAACCTCGTGGGGGCTCGATGAGCTCGATGCGGGAGGTGTCGATCTCTGACGCGGAGCCATCCACGCTCGGGCCGGCCGGGGTGGGCTCATCCCCGCGGGGACGAGCGGACGCTCTCGCAACACGCCGGCACGGAGCCTTTGGCCTGGGCCGTCGCGCTCGTGAGAGCGGGATCGTGGGCATGCTGGTGGGGGCCACTGTATTCTCCGTGCTGGTGACCGTGGGTATCTTGGTCGTGCTGGGGACCGAGACAGCTGGATTCTTCGCACAGGATGAGGTCAGTCTCGGAGAGTTCTTCGGCGAGACGCGCTGGAATCCACTCCTGGGGTCAGAGAAGCACTTCGGCATCTGGCCGCTTGCGTGCGGGACCTTGCTGGTGGCCGGGATCGCGCTGCTGGTCGCGGTCCCCATGGGGCTGGCGACCGCGATCTACCTGAGCGAGTTCGCCCATCCCGCGGTACGAGCCGTGGTCAAGCCCGCGCTGGAGGTGCTGGCAGGCATCCCCACGGTCGTCTACGGATACCTTGCTCTGGTCTTCCTCACGCCCGGACTCAAGATGATGCACGAAGGCTTCGGTTCCTACAATGCCCTGGCCGCCGGCATGGCGGTCGGCATTCTGATTCTGCCGATCATCAGCTCACTGGCCGAAGATGCCCTGCGCGCGGTTCCCGCGGATCTGCGCGAGGGGGTGCGTGGACTGGGTGGCACGGACTACGATGTGATCAAGGTCGTCTTTCCCGCCGCGCTCTCGGGGATTGTCTCGGCCATCCTGCTGGCGGCGGCTCGCGCGGTGGGCGAAACCATGATCGTGGCGTTGGCCGCCGGCAGCACACCGAAGCTCACTCTGGACGTCCGTCAGGAGATCCAGACGATGACCGGCTTCATGGTGCAGATGGCGCTGGGCGATGTTTCGAATTTCGGCGTCGAGTACTTCTCCATGTACGCGGTGGCCGCGATGCTCTTCATCATCACGCTCGGATTGACGCTGGGGGGAGCGATCATCCGCAAGCGATTCCGCGAGGTCTATGAATGAGTGCGCCCAGCGACAACCGGATGCCGGAGATTCTCACCGGAGACCAGAGGGAGCGGGTCCAACGATCGATCGCGCGACGCCGGCGCCAGGCGAAGGTCTTCCGGCGAGCGTGCCTGGCTTTGGCCGGCGTCTCGGTTGCGCTGCTGGTCGTTTTTCTGATCGTCATCATCGTTCAAGGCTCGAGCCGATTCACGCCGGCCCTGCTGACCCAGCCGCCGAGCCCGCAGGCCGACCAGGCGGGCATGGCTCCCGCGATCTGGGGCACCGTGTGGCTGTTGCTGCTGGTGGCTCTCTTCGCGCTACCGATGGGGGTGGGTACCGCGATCCTGCTCGAGGAGTTTCGGCCGAGGAACCGGATGATGGGACACCTCTTCGATGGGATTCAGGCCAACATCACCAATCTGGCGGGCGTGCCTTCGGTCGTCTATGGCATCTTGGGACTGACCGTCTTCGTTTCCTTGTTCCAGCTATCGGGGGGACAGGCTCAGCCGGTACTCGAGTGGGGGGTGCGCTACTACGACCAGTTCTACAGCGAGGCCGGCCAGGTGCTGCTGGTTCCGGTCGAGAACCCGGACGCGCGGCCGGTCGCTCCGGAACAGCACATGCCGGCCCTGACGGCCGACTTCAAGCCGGTGGAGCTGTATGTCATTGACGGGAGCGATCCTTGGCCGACCGATCCCGACCTGGCCGCTCGCACGTTGCGGCGCACGGATGTGGCCGGCCGCATCGAAGAGCATCGCTGGTATTACTTCCGAGTTCCTTTCGGCCGCGGCGTTCTGGCCGGCGCCCTCACCTTGATGTTGGTGATTCTTCCCATCGTCATCATCGCTTCGCAGGAAGCGCTGCGGGCGGTGCCGGCCTCGCTGCGCGAGGCCGCCTTCGGCCTGGGGGCCACCCGCTGGCAGGTCGTGCGGGGAGTGACCTTGCCGGCGGCATTGCCGGGCATTCTGACCGGGGCGATCCTTGCCATGAGCCGGGCCATTGGGGAGGCGGCGCCGATTCTGATGATCGCCGGCATCGTGTTCATCTCCAACGCTCCGGGGAATCTGATGGATGACTTCACGGCGATGCCGCTCCAGATCTTCAACTGGGTCCAGCGACCCCAGGCCGAGTTTCACGAGCTTGCCGCCAGTGGCATTCTCGTCTTGCTCTCGGTCCTGTTCTGTTTCAACGCCGCGGCCGCCATCATTCGCCACAAGCTCGGCCGCCCGCTGCGTTGAGGCGGCCTCTCATCGGGACCGGGCAGGAGGAACTCTCATGCAGCCGAACACGGGTCCGCCGGCGTTGTGCATCCAGAAGTTCCATGCCTGGTACGGCACGGTGACGGCATTGCGAGACGTCACGGTTTCGCTGCCGCGGCAGCGCGTGTCGGCCTTGATCGGGCCCAGCGGATGTGGCAAGAGCACCTTCCTGCGATGGATGAACCGGATGAACGATGCGATTCCGGGCGCGGGCGCATCCGGCCTCCTGGAAGTGGATGGCCTGGACGTGCTGGCGTCCCAGACCGATGTCGTGGAGCTGCGGCGCCGGGTGGGAATCGTCTTTCAGAAGCCCAATCCGTTTCCCAAGTCGGTCTATGACAACGTGGCCTTCGGCGTGCGCATGCACATGCGCCTATCGCGAGCCGAGCTCGACGGACTGGTGGAATGGGCCCTGCGTCGAGCGGCGCTGTGGGAAGAGGTCAAGGACCGGCTCGATGAGTCCGCGCTCGGCCTCTCTGGCGGACAGCAGCAGCGCCTGTGCATTGCCCGGGCCATTGCCGTCGGACCTGAGGTGCTTCTGATGGACGAACCCTGCTCGGCCCTGGATCCGCGGGCCACCGCCGCCATCGAAGATTTGATCGGCGACCTGCGCGAGAGCTACACGATCGTGATCGTCACCCACAACATGCAGCAGGCTTCGCGCGTCAGTGACCTCACCGCCTTCTTCTACGAAGGCCGCTTGATCGAGACCGGGGCCACCGACCGCCTGTTTCAGAACCCCGAGCATCCCGCCACCCAAGACTACATCCGTGGAAGGTTCGGATAGCGCATGGTTGCGGCACGTGCGGGTGCCGCGCTGCGCGCCGCCGGGTCGGCCCTCGGGTCCGCAGTGGGAGCCCGGGTCGCTCACAAAAATCGGTGCGAAATGCCCTTGAGTTTTGGGCACCGAATCTCGTCTACTGGTACGACATGGGAGGGGCGTGTCCTGTGGGTGGGAAGGAATGCGATTGCCGGGCGCGCCCCCATAACATCCGCATTGGTAGTGGCTTGCAGTCTTGGATTCAAGCGATTTCCTGAAGAGGCGCCGGCAGCATGGGCAAGCAGAAGAAGCCGAAGAAGCCGAAGACGTCGAAGAAGCGCAAGAAGCGGGGCAAGCAGCGCCCCCGCGGCGGACACGGCACCCCGGGCGCGGCGCCGGAGGCTCGGAAGCGGTCGATCCCCGCGCAGCGGGCCGAACTCGAAATGGCCCTGGCGGCGGGCCGGACCCGCCGCGCGGTCGGGCTGGCGCGCCTTCTGGGAGAAGAGGACGGCATCGGCCGGAAGGAACTCGTCCTCATCGCCGACACCTATACCCGGCATGTGACCGAGCTGCTCGACCGTGGTCATCGCGCCAAAGCGGTGCAGACCTTCGCCCGGATCGAGGCGGATCATCCCGAGTGGCTGGTGTATTTCTCGGATGGGTTTCGGGTCCGGCTCGAGTTGCTCGGATCGTCGGCGACCCTGCTGGCGGACTATGAAGACAGCACCGAGATTCGCGTGGTCGTCGGCGGTGGTCTGCGAAGCGTCCTCGACGATGTCCGCTGCTTGGCCACGCATCCTCACTTGCCCGACACCCACGTTCTGAAGCAGCAAGCCCACGCGATCCACCGCGCCTGGGCGGCCGTGGAAGCCGCGTCGCCCGAGGCCCCCGGCCTGGTGCGGGAGATGAAGCGCGCCGTCGGGCGCCGCTCACCGCTGGTCGACTGGCGCCTGTTCGTCCAGGCCGTGGCCGACCATTATGCCGGCCGGACCGAGGCGGCCGAACAGGCCCTGGCGCGCGTGAGCCCGCAGGGTGCGGTTGCGCCACTCGCGGCGATTCTCCGCGACCTCAATGCGGGACGTGCCCCCGAAGGTTGCGGCGGGCATCTGGTCGCGGCCGCGATGTCGGGCGATGGGCTCAAGGCCCGGCTTTCGGAGATCGATGGCCTAATCGCGCAGCGGCAGTGGAAGGATGTCGTGCGGGCGCTTGCCCGGCTGCCCAAGGAGCAGGCGGATATGGCCGAGCGGCCGGCGCTCCAGCGGCAACTGGGAGCCGGCTACGTGGCCCACGCCGGCAAGCAGCAGCCGCTCTACATGATCGAGGATGGTCAGCTGCCGCTCGGCGGGCGGGCGGCGGTTCTGACCTTCATGGCCTCGATGGGGTTTGATGAGCCCGATGACTGGGAGGCGTTCTTCGAGACGCAGGGCGGGCAGCTGACGCCCTGCGAGAGGGCGTTGGTCTGCGACCGCATCGCTCGCCTGCTCGGCGAGGGGTCGGCCCCGGGGCCGGTCTTCGGCGGCGGCCGCGGGAAGCAGGGATTCCGAGAAGCCGAAGCTTGGTGGGACCGGAGCGTGAAGGCGAAGCCCCTGCGGTCGACGTTCCAGAACTGGCACAAGACCGCGAGCCGCTTCGGCCATCGTCCGGCCGAGAAGGTCATGGAGCGCTGGCACCGGGCCTTCCCGGAGGAGGAGCGTCCCCTGCGGGCGCTGGTGGATTCCTGCCGGGCGCGGGGTGTGTTCCAGAAGGCGGCCGGCTATTTCCGCCAGCTCGACCGTGTCGCCGGCGGCCGGCCCGAGGTCGAAACGTTGCGCGCCTTCATCGCCGCCGACGACATCGTCCGGCACCTGCGGGCGGGCCGGGAGCGGCGGGCGCGCGAAGCGGTCGAGAACCTGGCAGCCTTCGAAGCGCCGGCCGGGGAGGCCGACGCCTTCACGCAGGTTCTGCGCCGCGTCCTGGCCGCAATCTTGGAGATGCGCACCGGAGATCCGGATGCGGCGCTCGCACAGGTGCTGAGCATCGGGCATCCGCTGCTCGTGGCCACGATCGCGAGGGTATGCCTCGAGCGGCAAGTGCCCGAGGCCCACAAGGTGATCACGACCGTGGAGTCCCAGAGCGAGGACGCCGACTTGATGGCGGCCGACTTCCACCGGCTGACCCGCGTTCGCGACCCGATCTGGGGCGCCCAGACGGTCATGTTCCTCGATGCGTTGGTGGCGAGTCTTATCCAGACGACGATGGCCTCGGAGGCCCTGCGGGACTGTCTCGAACATATCCTGCGTCTCGACCCCAGCCTCGCCGCCCCGGCGTCCTTCGAGCTTGCCAACGCGATGACGGCCAACGGCATTCGTCGCCGGGACCGGTTGTGGCCCATCTTCCTCTGTTACCGGGCCCTCGTGCTTCGGTCGCAGGCGATCGTCATCTCCGCTCGGTGGCTCGAGAAGCGCCGGCGGCGTATCCTGCGCTGCGTGCGCCTGGCGTGGCAAGTTGCTTCGCAGCAGGGCAACCGCGAGTTCTTGAGTATGATCGAAACGATGGCCGAGCGGGTCCGCGTGGACCTCGATCACAGCGCGAAGCGGCCGCTTCCGGATCACATCGTCGATCAGATCGTCGAGACCGAAGGCAATCCCGCGAAGGACCGGCTCGTGCGCCGCACGCCCCTTCTGCACAGCTCGAAGGATCCGCGCGCGGCGCGCAGCGGGCGCGCGAAGCCGGGCGGTCGGTCGCGGTCGCCCGCCTCCCCGAGACCGAGCGGCCGGCCGGAGCCGTCCCGGCAGCGCAGGCGCGGGCGGCCACCCAAGCCGAGAGAGGCGCCGCCGGATCAGCCGAGCTTCTTCTAGCAGGTTGCGCATGCCGAGGAAAGGAGACAACGTTGCCCTGTCCGTACCTGACGCTGGGAGTGGCGGAGTCAGCCACCAGCGAACAGATCCGCCGGGCCTACCTGCGGGCGGCGCGCGCCTACCCGCCCGATCGCGATCCCAAACGCTTCCATAGGATCCACGAGGCCTATCAGCGCGTGCGGGACGAGGAGGCGCGAGCCCGCTTGATGCTCTTCGGGCTTCCGCCGGTGGAGTTGACCGGTCCGCTCTCGGGCCTGGTGCCCGGCGGCGCCGGTGCGCCGAAGCCGATCGGCATCGACCGCTGGCTCGAGGCCGCCCGCGCGCAGGTGGCCGAGCAGGCCGCCGAGGCGGAGGCGGCCGAGGAGCAGGTCGATCTGGATGACGACGAGCTCAGCCTGCTCGAGGACTTGCTCGATTCGATGCCGGGCATGCCGATGCCGGGGTCTAGGGCGCCGTGGGATGAGGGAGAGTGGCGATGATCGACCAGGAGCGTGAGACCTATACAGCCCAGTGCGACTGGCGCGAGGCAGTTCTGGCCGAGTTCGAGTCGTGGTTGCGCGAGGCTCCCGAACCGGCCGCCGCCGGCCCCGCCGCCGGCCCCGCCGCTCCACCGCGCAATGTGCCGGCCACATCTGAGCCGGCCGCCCAGCCTGCCGCCGAGTCTGCCGCCGAGTCTGCCGCCGAGTCTGCCGCCGAGCCGGCCGCCCGGCCGGCCCCCGAGGCTGAGGCGCCGGGCCCTTGCGAGCCGGCTCAGCCACCCGCGCCCCGCCCGGATCCGCCCGACCTCTACTCGCTCCACGCCGAGCTCGCCGCGCTCAAGCAGGAGGTGCGCATGCAGGGGCGGGCCGCGCATGGGGCGGCCCGCGCGGCCGAGACCTCGGCCGAGGCGCTGACCGAGGCCGTGGCCGTCCGGGAGAGCGAGCTGGCCGGCGTTGCCGAGCATCTGAAGGGCCTGGTGCCGGCCGCCCGGCGCGAGGCCCGGGCCGAGGTGCTCACCGAGCTCGTGCGCGTGCGCGAGAGCCTGCAGCATGCCTGCGAGGTCGCCGCCGGCAGCGCTCTGCCGAACTGGCCGTGGCTCGGGCCGGCGCGCAAGCGGATCGAAAAGAGTACGCATGCCGTGCGCCTGGTGCTGGCCGAAGCCGATGATGCCCTGCGGCGCCTGAACGTGGTACCGGTCGCGGCAGTGGGCGAGGCGTTCGATGCCCGGACGATGCGCGCCTCGGGCCGAAGTGACCAAGGGGTTCCGGGCACGGTGACCAGCATATTGAGACAGGGATATCGTACCGGCGACGGACTGCTCCAGCTTGCCGATGTCATCGTGGCGGCCGAGGGCGGATCTGCGGCGCGGACTGAGATGGCCGGGCGCTCAGCGCCCCCGGCGGGGGAGGTACCGTGAGCGAGACACCGATCATCGGGATCGACTTTGGAACGACCAACAGCGAGGTGGCGATCTGGACCGGGGGACGGGTCGAGGTCGTGGAAGAGGACGGGCAGCCCATTCTGCCTTCCTACGTGGGATTCGATCCGGGGGGCCAGCTCCTGGTCGGCGCCCAGGCGCGCAACCAGTACGCGCTCTATCCAGACCGGACCGTGCGTTCGGTCAAACGGCGGCTGGGCAGCGAGGAGAAGATCACCCTGGGGGAGAAGGCCTTTGCCCCCCAGGAGATCGCGGCGATCATCCTGCGCGAGCTGAAAGCGCGCGCCGAACGCCGGCTTGGGGAACCGGTCGAGCGGGCGGTCATCACCGTGCCGGCCCAGGCCTCCGACGCTCAGCGCCAGGCCACCCGCGATGCCGGCCGCATCGCCGGCCTGGATGTGGTGCGCATCGTCAATGAACCCACCGCCGCCTGCCTGGCCTACGAGAGCGGCGCGAATCAGGATGCCCGCACGGTCCTGGCGTTCGATCTCGGCGGCGGCACGTTCGATGTCTCGATCGTGAGGGTCGAGGATGATGTGATCGAGGTTTTGACCAGCCACGGTGACAACCACCTGGGTGGGGACGATATCGATGCCTTGATCGCCGGATGGGTTCGCGACCGCCTGCGCGGCCAGGACCTGCCCGAGGCCGCCTACGCCGGGGAGCTCACCCGAGAGGCCGAGTATCGCATCCACGAGCTGGCCGAGCGCGCCAAGATCCACCTGACCGACCAGCCCTACGCCGGCATCGCCGCCACCAACCTGCGGTCGGCCGATGGGGCCGAGCTCCATCTCGACGCTCAGCTCAGCCGGATGGACCTGGACCGTCTCATCGAGCCGCTCCTGCGGCGCATGCGCACGGCGGTGCACCAGGCCCTCGCGGGTGCCGAAATGCTGCCCGGCGCGATCGAGGAGATCATCCTGGTGGGCGGCGCGACGCGGATGCCGGCGGTTCAGGATGTGCTCGAGGACATCTTTGGCCGCCGCCCCCGGCGCGACGTGCACCCCGAACTGGCCGTGGCCTACGGTGCGGGCGTCATGGCGGCGCGCCTGATGGGCGAGGACCAGCGCAAGGTGCTGATCGACATCACGCCCTACACGTTTGGTACCTCGGCTCTCGGGGAGGTGGACGGCGAGCTTAGCGAGCATCGATTCGTGCCGGTCATCACGGCGGGAACGCCCTTGCCGGTCAGCAAGGCCGAACTCTTCGCCACGGTGGTCGATGAGCAACAAGGGGTCGATGTGCAGATCTTTCAAGGCGAACATCCGGATGCCCGCGAGAATTTGCTGATCGGCCGTTTCTTCATCCGGGGCCTGGCGCCGGTGCCCGCCGGCAACGAGGTGCTGATTCACATGGCGCTCGACCTGGACGGGATCCTGCGCGTCACGGCCACGGAGAAGAGCACCGGTCTCAGCAAGGACGTCAGGATCGAGAACGCGCTGGCCAAGTTGAGTCCCGAAGAGATCGAACAGGCCCGCGCCGCGGTCTCGGCGCTCTTTGACGAAGAGGCCGATCTGCTCGATACGACCGAGCCCGGGCCGGCCTCCGCGGCGCCGCCGGCGGGAGCATCGGCGGGAGCCTCTGCCTGGCCGCCGGCGGAAGCATCGGCGGAAGCCTCTGCCTGGCCGCCGGCGGAAGCATCGGCGGAAGCCTCCGCGTGGCCGCCGGCGGGAGCATCGGCGCAAGCATCCGCCCAGCCGGACGGAGGTGGGCTGGCCGAGCGGCAGGCCGCGCGCCATCTGATCAAGCGCCTGGCCGACCTGCGGCCTGAGATGGACGAGGTAGATCGCGCCGACGCCGATCAGCTGATGACGAACATGAAGCGGGCGATCGAGGCCGGGGACGGCGAGCGCATCGAGAAGCTCACCACCGAGATCGAGGACCTGCTCTTCTACCTGGAGGTGGATGCGTGAGCGCCGCCGGCGGACTGGATCTTCGCTGTCCCACCTGCCGGCGCCGCATCGAGGAAGAAGCCACCTGTCCTCGCTGCGGCACCGAGATCGAGACGCTACGCCGCATCGCCGAAGCGGCCGATCGTCTCGTTGCCGAGGGATGGCGCCTGCTTCATGCCGGCGACGGGCGGCCCGACGGGCGACCCGACGGGGCGAGCGCAGCCCTGCGGGCCTTCGAGGCCGCTATGCGGTTGCGGGCGACCGAAGGGGCGCGCCGTGGGAGAATCGTCGCACTGGCGGCCTGTCGCCGGTTCCCCGAGGCGGCCGGACTCCTGATGGGGAGATCCGCACCGACGGGTCGGTAGGATGGACAACGGGATCACCGCTGCCACCCGGATCTTCCCGATCCGCGCCGCTAGCCTGACCGGCCTCCTTGAATCGAAGTCCCCCAACAGGTCCCCAACGGGTCCCCAACGGGGCCCCAACGGGTTCCCGGCGGGTCCCCCGGCGGGTCCCCCAACGGGTCCCCCAACGAGTCCCCCCCCACGAGTCTCCTCTACCTGGCGAGTCAGGTTCGCAGACTCTGCTCCGAGTGGACGCCGGCGGCGTCCTGACAGACGGATGCAGCGTCCCAGGCGCGGCAGGTGATATGACCGGGGAACTCGGGGAACTCGGAGAGTTCGGGGAACTTGGGAAACTTGGGGAACTTGGGGGAGGCCCGGATGTCCCAGGCGGTACGAATGCAGATACTATGCGCGTGGCTCGCGGTCGCGGATGGTCCCCGGGTGGCATCCCAATTCGATCGAAGATCGATTGATGAGAGGTGGCTGCGAAGTTGCGAAGGCACGTCCGTACCGGAGGCCGGGCGGGCACCCTGACACGATTACCCTCAAACGACTGCCCCGGGGAGACCGGGGAGGAGGATGAACATGGCCACGGCTCGAATCGGAATCAACGGCTTTGGACGGATCGGTCGCTGCGTGCTCAAGCAGCTCATCAAGAAAGAGGACGTGGAGATCGTGGGGATCAACGATCTGGCCGACATCGGGGATCTGACCTATCTGCTTAAATACGATTCGGTCCACGGATGGTATCCACCGAAGACCAGCAATGACGAGGGCGCCATTTTCGTTGGGGATCAGAAGATCCGCTTCTTCTCCGAAAAGGAGCCGGCCCGGATTCCGTGGGGTGAGGTGGGAGTTGACATCGTGCTCGAGTGCAGCGGCGTCTTCCGTAAGCGCAAGGAGGCCGCCGGGCACCTAGAGGGCGGCGCAAAGAAGGTCATCATCTCGGCGCCCTCCGAGGACGCCGACGGGATGTTCGTCCTGGGCGTCAATCACGATGACTACGATCCGAAGCAGCATCATGTCGTCTCGAATGCCTCCTGCACCACAAACTCGCTGGCGCCGGTGGCCAAGGTCCTTCAGGAGGAGTTCGGTATCGAGCACCTCATGATCACCACCGTCCACGCCTACACCTCCAGCCAGTCGCTCACCGACATCCCCACCCGCAAGCGGCGGCGCGGGCGGGCCGCCGGCGTCTCGATCGTGCCCACCACGACCGGGGCCACCCGGGCCACCGCCCATGTGATCCCCGAGCTCGAGGGCCGCATGGACGGCATGGCCTTGCGCGTGCCGGTCCCGGATGGATCGATCACCGACATCGTGGCGACGGTGAAGAAGCCGGTGACCGCCGAGCAGATCAATGGCGCGCTGCGATCGGCTGCGGAGCAAGAGCGCCTGCGGGGCATCCTGCGCGTCACGGACGAGGCGCTCGTCTCGCGCGATATCATCGGCGATCCGCATTCCTCGATCGTGGATGCCGAGAGCACGATCGTGCTGCGGGACCGGGTGGTGAAGGTCCTGGCGTGGTACGACAACGAGTGGGGGTACTCGGCACGAATGGCCGACTTCGCCCGGCTGATGGTGCGCAAGGGATTCTGAGGCCGGTTCCGATCCGGGGTACTGTCGGCAGAGCAGCCCTCGATGTGCCTCCTCGCTCGAGCCACACCGAACCGTGTGCAGTCCGGCTGGCAGGGCGAGGAGGCGTGAGTCCAACCCGGCCCGCGAGTGCAGGTCATGTCCGGAGTGGTTAGCGCTTCGCCACCGAGCCTGCAACGCGAGACTCCTCCACTCTTGGAGCAGCTGGGCAGGCGGTTGAGGGCGCCAAGCTGGGCGTTAGATGATCCTCCTCTGACAATACCATGACATCTTCAGCACTTGGACCCTGTAACGCTTTTCTTTTATGAGCTTTAGTCGCCATTGCGATTGTTATTCTATTTTCCGCTAATCTCTTGACAAGAGATTTGAGATAAATACAATAACTCCATGCGAACAGGACTCGGGAAGCTGGAAGCGGCTTTGTTTGCCTACGCTCAAATGCGTGGGCTCAGACTGCTGCGGAGCGGGGATCTGCGCGGACCGCTGCAGATCACGGTCCGGCAGGAGCAAGCGCTCTTGACCAGGATGGCCGGTCGGGGGCTCATTGCCCAGGTTCGGCGTGGGCTCTATCTTGTGCCCCCCAGGCTACCTTTGGGTGGCCAATGGACACCCGACGAAGCAGACGCCCTGGCGACCATCATGCGCGATAAGGGCGCCAAGTACCAGATCACCGGCCCCAACGCCTTTCAACGCTACGGCTACGACGAGCAGATTCCGGCACGGGTCTACGCCTACAACGACAAAATCTCGGGTGACCGGAAGGTCGGCCAAGTGTCATTGGTCCTGATGAAGGTCTCGCCATCTCGACTCGGGGATACCAAGACCATAACGACGTCCGAAGGGACCGACCTGATCTATGCCTCACGTGCGCGAACGCTCATGGACGCCGTCTACGATTGGTCACGCTTCGACAGTCTGCCGCGCGCCTTCGAGTGGATTCGTGGCGATGTGGGGGAGGGGCGCGTGACGGCCGAGGAACTCGTGCGAGTTGCTCTCCGGTACGGGAATCAGGGCACCCTTCGTCGCATGGGCGCAATTCTCCAAGACCTTTCCGCACGCCCATTGCTGCTGAAGAGACTGGAGCGGGCAATCAGATCTTCGGCCAGCAAGATCCCCTTGGTTCCAGGCCGCTCGGGCCGAGGCGCATTCGATTCGCGCTGGGGGGTGATCCGGAATGGTTAGCGCCTCGCCACCGAGCCTGCATCGCGATGTTCCTCTGTTCCGCGAAGCCATCAACTTCACTGCCGCCCGGACAGGGTTCCCACCGCTGCTGATTGAAAAGGACTACTTCTGCACTGTCCTGCTGATGTACCTCGCAGGCAGCGACTGCAGCAATCTGGTCTTCAAGGGCGGTACCTGTCTGGCCAAAGTCCATGCGGGATTCTACCGCCTCAGTGAGGATTTGGACTTCAGTATCCCCCTGGCTGTGAACTCTGGACGTGCCCAACGGAGGGCTGCCATTGCCAGCGCAAAGGAGTGTTTGTCATGTTTGGTGGATGGTCTGGGAGAATTCGCCGTGGTCAAACCGCTGGCCGGATTCAACTTCAACAACAACTGCAGACAATATGTCGGGTCCATTGGATACGTCTCCTCGGTCACTGGGCAATCGGGGAGCATTCAGCTCGAGGTTAGCCTGCGCGAGCCCCTCCTCAGACCAGTGGTTGCCGGCACTGCACGCACATTGCTGCAGGATCCGGTCAGTGGGACCGAGATGCTGGACGGATTCTCACTTCCCTGCATCTCACTTGAGGAAGCGTTGGCGGAGAAACTGCGCGCGGCGCTGTCCCGACGTGAGGCAGCCATACGCGACTTCTACGACATCTATCACGCGGCAGAGCTCAAAAAACTGGATTTGACCGACGAGCCGTTGGTCGCGCTCGTTCGCCGCAAGCTCGCCGTTCCTGGCAATCCGCCGGTTGACCTCAGTCCCGAACGCCTCTTGCTCTTGAGCAAGCAGGTCAATACCCGGCTCCGACCCGTGCTACGGAATAACGATTTTCAAGCGTTCAACTTCGAGCGTGCACTCGATGTCGTCACTGCGGTCGCCAATGGACTGGGCTGAAGACCCGTAGCCGACTCAAGCTCCCTCCTACACCCCCAGCAGGCTACGAGTCCATCTTGGATCGGTCGGTTGACGCATCCGACCCCTAAATTGTGATCCCACGCCATCCCGACGCCCGATCCGTTGAGGTCAAATGAATCTCTCCACCGCCGACCCTAGCAGCGGTGAGTACCCCTTCAGTATAGCACTCGGCAGCAGCCCTTGGCCCGCGAATCGGTCCCGCCCAACTGCTTTCTAAGCTCCATCGCAATGAAGTTCTCGAGGACGTGTCCAAGGAGCGTCGGGGCGTCGGGTCGTTTCGAGACATTCGAGTTTTCGGTACCCAGTGGATCTGGATCACCTGCCCTGGTCGGGATGCATCGGGGGAAGGTCGCGGAGCGCCTCCCTGCGATGGAAGATGTTCGGCGCCCCGGCGTACTGCGACTCCCAGATCGCCACCGCTTCGGAGTAGGTCACATAGACGGCCTGACCGGCCTGCACGAAGGGATCGAGCTGCTCCAGGATGGCGAGCAGATCTGCGTGATTGGCCGGCTCAAAGATGATGCTCTGCGGCACCGTGATGGTGGCGGTGTACATGCGGGTCCGATCGAGATTGCCCTGTTGAAGGTTCTCGACCAGATAGGTCACATACTCCACGGAGGAGAGGTTCAGGCTCTGCGCTCCCCAGTTGGTGTGCTCGCCGGGCCCGACGTAGACCAGCGGACCCTGCGCATCGTGGACCCAGAAGTTCTCGTGGGCGCCAGCGGGCCGCCAGATCCCGCAGGCGACGTCGTCGCGGCTGAAATCGCCGTGGTGATGATCCCGACTGACCGCCAGCGTCAAGATCTGCGGGCGCCAGACAAAGGATGGGTAGATCCAGCCCGGCTCGCCCTGGGCCAGGCGCGCGAACTGCGCGGGATCATCCCAGAGCAGTCCTCCCACCACTTCGCTCACCGAGGAAACCAACGTTCCGGCCAGATAGCGGATGTCGGCGTAGTTGTCCTGCCCCTCCTCGACGCCTCCTTCCTGGTGCGGATCGATCTCGAAGCCGTGGCGGGTCACGAGGTAGTCGATGACATTCTGGCCGTGGGTCTCCTGCTGTCCGGAGGCGTCCTCGCAGCGCGAGAGCCCGACGAAGAACTCATACTCGATCTGCAGGTTGAAGGCCACCTCCGGAAAGGCGGTCAGCGCTTCGGCGAAGACCAGCAAGTGTCCCCGGCACTGGCCATAGAGGTCGCACTGCGCGTAGGCCGGTACGTCTTCGATGTGCCCGGCCACCGTCAGATAGACCGGCGGACTTGCCGCTTCGGCAGGTGCATCTGGTTCGACCGATCCGTCGCCGCCGCAGCCGGTCAGGGCGCACAGAAGCATGATCAGCGGAACGCGGCCACGTTCCAGACATGAACCCCAGCCCTTCGGCACCATGGAAACCTCCCCATTCATCTCCTCCAGCCCATCGGCACCCCGCGGGTGTATCTCCCGCATCACTCGAGGAGCCGTACGGAACCGGCCTGGGCGTGGGCGGCGATCAGGCCTCCGCCGAGCTGTCGGCGCGCAGGCGGCGGATAATGAACGTGCTATCTTCTCGGACACGGAGGGCCGCTTGGGTCCGCTGGGAGGCCGTCCAATGCCGCGAACCACAGACTACCGGGAACTCGCCCTGGCCTGCATGGAGGCGACTTCAGGCTTCGGTTGCTGGAAGTTGGTGGAGACCGACGCTCCACGTGAGGGTCGTCGTGGTGATGTCCTCCGCGCCCGGCTCACCTGGCGGGGAGGAGCCTGCCTACCGTGTCCGGCCTCACAAGCTCATCTTCGTTCTCCTGAAGCGGCCGGAGGCAGTTCATGACACGCAACGCGCCCTCGCGTCCCAAGCCGGCATTGCTTTGGGGAGTGTGGGGCGAATTCTCAAGGGACTCTTCGAGCGCGGGTATCTGATCCGAACGGGTCCGAACAAGATGCACCTGGCAAAGCAAGACGACCTCCTTGCCCACTGGGATGCCGGGTACGCGGATACGCTAAGGCCAAGACTTCTGAGGGGCCAGTATTCGTTGGGAACTGAGCGTGACCTAGACTGAAGTTCCCACGCCAGGAAGGCTGAATTTCTCGGCAATTCTCATTCAGGCAAG